>JAFZZM010000056.1 GCA_017615755.1 Clostridiales bacterium
CGATGACCTGAACGCCGGTATTGTTTGCAGCCATGTACTCAGCCAGAACAGCTGCGTTTGTGTTGGAGTCATCACCACCGATGATTACGATAGCAGTAAGGCCGTTCTCCTTAGCATTCTCTGCAACTGTCTGGAACTGCTCAACAGTCTCGAGCTTTGTTCTGCCGGAACCGATGATATCGAATCCGCCTGTGTTTCTGTATGCATCAATGAACTTGTCATCGAACTCAACATAGTCGTTCTTGAGAAGTCCGTCCGGACCACCCTTGAAACCAAGGAGAACATTCTCACTGTTGGTTGCCTTCAAAGCGTCATAAAGACCGGAAATAACATTGTGTCCGCCCGGAGCCTGTCCGCCGGAAAGGATAACACCAACGACCTGCTTCTTGGAAGCAGAGGTGTTTGCGCCCTTTTCAAATGTAATCTCCGGCTTACCGTATGTGTTCGGGAAGAGAGCCTGGATCTTGTCCTGGTCTGCTACGCTCTGGGTTGCAGCGCCTTCCTTAACGCAGATGTCTGCGATACCGTTTCTGAGCATGCCCGGAAGCTTCGGCTGATACTCATATCTTGCTTTCTGAAGTGGTGAAAGATTCATAATAAGCACTCCTTTATATAATGAATACTGGTAAATAATTACCTACACAATGCTAAATCATAACATAAAGAAAGTAAAGAGGAAACACGTATCAAATTGGCATTATGAACAGTTTGTTTGATTTTGTTTACAGATAATTCTCATTTGCCATGTTTGTCAAATGTTATAATTTCTGTAAGATGCGATAACCTGGGGGATGAGACATGGCTTTCTTTTACGAGATTCGTAAAATCAGAAAGTTCTTTGAAGGTGTCTTTGCGATCGGCAAATGGAAAAGATTGTCCGAAGCAGCTACCTTTATCTATATGACCACTACGCTGTTTTCTTCAATCGTAGGGTTATTCCTCTACGCCTTTCTTTCCTACATTTTGGATTATACGGTTTTCCCGGCGTTTGGAACGATGGGAAGGACACAGGGCATGATCCTTCTAACTATCATCCTGGGCATGATATTCATTGATTTCCTGATGGGAACATTCTTTGTTCTGCTTTATGATAAGCTGATCTTCTCGCCGACAGAGAACATTATCGGACAGATCCAGAAGAAGACTGAAGATGCTGCGTCTGCTTTCCCGATAGAGATGCGCCAGCTGGTTGAAGATAACCCGTTTATCAAAGTGTCATCGACAGGTACGTGGGTCGACTCGATCGATAAGTATATTACCGTTGCCAGTAACGAGAAGTATTACGATGAGTTGACCGGATGCTTTAACAGAAAGTATTTCGCGCAAGTGCTTTCGAAGATGTTAAAGACGGAAATGCTTTGTGATATTAAGAGTCAGGGGACGATAAGAAGCTACGGAAGCTCCATGTTTGCGATCTTCATGATCGATATCGACCACTTCAAGTATATCAATGACGAATTCGGCCATCAGTACGGTGACGTGATCCTGGCACTTGTAGGAAAGACGCTTAAAAAGATCGTCGGAAACAAGGGCGTGGTGATCCGTAACGGTGGTGAGGAATTTTTGTTGATCGTCTGCATGGAGTATCCGGAAAGCTTCGAATCCTATGCGGAGAACATCCGCAATGTATTTGCCAAGAACGTGCGCATTACGGGCCACGGCGACAAGAATAGATCGGTGACCTGCAGTGTAGGATATACGCCGTTCCCGCTGTTTGACGAAAAGCCGACAGCAATCTCGGTTGAAGATCACGTGAATCTGGCTGACCAGGCGATGTATCTGTCTAAAACTTCCGGAAGAAACACCTGGCGTGGACTTGAAGTCGTACACTCTCCGTACAACGAAGAAGAGATGGCAAAACTCGTCCAGTCGATCGATTACGGCTCGAAAATGAGATATATCAAGATAAATATGCCGTAAGTATTTACAAGACCCGGTCTTTGTGTTAATATACCCAAGTATTTTTGCCGTAGTCACAGTTTATGGAAGGTTCCGACCATTTACTTTGCTACAGGATTATGGAGGTATAACAACATGGGACAGATCAACAAAGCTGAGATCATCAAAGAGTACGCTCTTAAAGAGGGTGACACAGGTTCTCCTGAGGTACAGATCGCGATTCTTTCTGCAAGAATCAACCACCTCACAGAGCATCTGAAGGTTCACAAGAATGACCACCACAGCCGTCGTGGACTGCTGATGCTGGTAGGTCAGAGAAGAGGTCTTCTTGATTACCTTGCTCGTATCGACATCGAGCGTTATCGTTCAATCATTTCCCGTCTGAACATCAGAAAGTGATTGGTTTTACGAGAGAACTTACTGCCCTTGGCGACAAGCCAAGGGCAGTTTTTTATCCGTATATGCTGAACTGTGCGTGAAATTGTTTGACATTTGCGAAAAGAACTTGATTTTTCAACCTTATATATTTAATATAGATTTGTTGCGTTATATGCAACTAATTCATTTATTTATGGGAGTGTAGTGGGTAGATTGATATCCCGTCTCGTACGGAGTATGAATCTACAAGCTACCTCCTGGAAAACAAATTTGGAGGTAAATATGGAACGTATTTTCAAGACGGAACTGGCAGGCCGTCCGCTTGTTGTGGAAACAGGCAAGCTTGCTCAGTTTACAAATGGTGCATGTCTTATCCGTTATGGTGAGACCGCTATCCTTTCCACAGTAACCGCTTCGAAGACACCGCGTGAGGGTGTTGATTTCTTCCCGTTGTCTGTAGACTACGAAGAGAAGATGTATGCGGTTGGTAAGATCCCGGGTGGTTATATCAAGAGAGAGGGACGTCCTTCCGAGAAGGCTATCCTTACATCCCGTGTTATCGACCGTCCGATCCGTCCTTTGTTCCCGAAGGATCTGAGAAACGATGTTGTTGTTTCCAATCTGGTTATGTCTGTTGATCAGGATTGTTCTCCTGAGATCGCTGCCATGATCGGTACATCTATCGCCATCGCTATTTCCGATATTCCTTGGAATGGCCCGGTTGGTGGTGTTGTTCTCGGCCTTATCGGTGATGATGTTATCATCAACCCGACTGAGGAGCAGAGAAAAGAGAGCCGTATGTATGTTACTCTTGCCGGTACTGCAAAGAAGATCTGCATGGTTGAGGCCGGTGCAAATGAGGTTCCGGATGAGACAATGCTCGAGGCGATCGCTATCGGTCACGAGACCATCAAGGAGATCGTAACATTCATCAACGGTATCGTTGCCGAGATCGGTAAAGAGAAGTTCACATACGAGTCCGCAGATGTTCCGGAAGAAGTATTCACACTGGTTAAGGACTTTGCATGGGAGAAGATGCGTCAAGCTGTTCTCGCTGTTGATAAGTCCGTTCGTGATGCAAACATCGAAGCTCTTACAAAGGAGATCGAAGAGTATCTCACTGAGCAGAACGAAGAGTATCTCCCGTATCTGGCAGATGCTGTTTACAAACTTGAGAAGAAGGTTGTCCGTAACTATCTGTTTAAAGAGCACGTTCGTGTTGACGGCCGTCGTCTTGATGAGATCCGTCCGCTGTCCTGTGATGTCGGACTTCTCCCGCGTGTTCATGGTTCCGGATTGTTCCAGCGTGGTCAGACTCAGGTCATGACAACATGTACACTGGCTCCGTTGTCTTACTCTCAGACGATCGATGGTCTGGATAATGAAGAATCCAAGCGCTACATGCACTATTACAACATGCCGGGTTACTCCGTAGGCGAGGCAAAGGCTTCCCGTTCTCCTGGACGTCGTGAGATCGGTCACGGTGCTCTTGCTGAGAGATCCCTTGTACCGGTACTTCCTTCTGAAGAAGAATTCCCGTATGCTATCCGTACGGTTTCCGAGATCCTGATGTCCAATGGTTCTACATCCCAGGGTTCTGTATGCGCAAGCACACTGGCTCTTATGGATGCAGGTGTTCCGATCAAGAAGCCGGTTGCTGGTATCTCCACTGGTTTGATCGTGAATGAAGAAGATGAGAACGATTTCTTGGTATTTATGGATATCCAGGGCATCGAGGACTTCTTCGGTGATATGGACTTTAAGGTTGCCGGTACTGAAGACGGTATTACATCTATCCAGGTAGATATCAAGGTTGACGGTCTGTCCCTCGATATCATCCGTAAGGCTTTCGAGCTTACTCAGAAGGGTAGAAAGCAGATCATCAACGAAGTACTGCTTCCGAGAATCTCTGCTCCGCGTGCTGAGCTTTCCAAGTATGCTCCGAGAATCATCACAATGCAGATCCCGGTTGACAAGATCCGTGAGGTCATCGGTACTGGCGGAAAGGTCATCAACAAGATCATCGCTGACACAGGCGCTCAGATCGACATTAACGATGACGGTATCCTCCATATCGCTACACCGGATCAGGAAGCTGCTGCAAAGGCAATGGGTATCATCAAGGGTATCGTTGCAGATCCGGAAGTCGGCGTTGAGTATGAAGGTGTTGTAACCAGACTGATGCAGTTCGGCGCATTCGTAGAGTTCCTGCCGGGTAAGGAAGGTCTCGTACATATTTCCAAAATGGCTTGGAGCCGTGTTGAGAATGTGGAAGATGCAGTTAAGGAAGGCGATGTCGTTAAGGTTAAGCTCCTTGAAGTAGACAGCCAGGGCAGATACAACCTCTCCATGCGTGATTGCATCGAGAAGCCGGAAGGTTATGTTGAGGAAGAAGCAGCTCCGAGAAGAAATGATCGTCCGGGTCGCGAAAGAAGAGGCGGCGGACATGGTGACCGTTTCGAAAAGCGTCAGAGAAGAGAATCTTCTGATGACAATAACAACGTTGAACCACCGCATCCGGGTGCTCGTTCCAGAGAGTTTTGATTGGCAAAATAACTTATGATTTAAAAGCCCGCGTTTCTTAGAAAACGTGGGCTTTTTCCGTTGTTTTTGCGGTTAAATTCGGTTGACACATATCATGGTTATGTTAGAATTAAATTGGCGTCGGGGTGTAGCTCAGCTGGCTAGAGTGCTTGCTTGGGGTGCAAGAGGTCGCCTGTTCAAGTCAGGTCACTCCGACCACTTCATTTTTTAGTTGCTATCAATTAGCGGCGAAGGAGGATGTTATGTTTTGTTCAAAATGTGGTACTCAAGTTCCGGACGGAAGTGTAAGCTGCTCTAATTGTGGCGCTCCGCTTTCTGCTCCTAATGCTGCTCCGGCAGCGGCACCGGTAGCTCCGGCACCGGCTCCGGTTGCACCGGCTCCGGCTCCTGTTCAGCCTGTTCAGCAGGCACCTGCAGCTCCTGTTGCAGTTGCACCGGTTGCAGTAGCTCCAGTTGCTGCAGCTCCGAAGGCTCCGTCCAATATCGATCTCGATGTTGGTGGTTTTTTCAAGGATTTCTTTGCTAATCCGATCGATGCAGTTCTCAGTCGTGCTAAGCCGTCCGGCTGGCTCCTTGGTTTGATCTGTGCAGGCTGTTTTGCACTCCTTGAGTTCATCCTGACGATCATCAACTATAAGACAAAGGTTGCTCAGCATGCTTTCTGCGAGTTCTTCGTAGTAATCGCTTATCTTGCAGCTCTTATGGGTATCCTTACACTCTTTACAAGACTGTTTGGTCTCAAGCCGCTTAGTTTCCTTTCATCGATAGCTCTGGTTGGTCTGGCTCGTATGCCTATGATTGCTATGCGTTTGCTTGCTTTCATCAACACGAAGATCTATATTGCAATGGATATCAATTTCTTCTCCATTTCTTCGATCTTTACTCAGATCGCTACGATCTTCATGATCCTCTGCATCTATGAATATGCATTGAACAACAAAGAGAATAAGTCCAAGGTTACATGCCTGTGGTTCACACTCGCTTCCATGGCTGCTTTCTACTTTGCAGATTCTTTCGCTTCCTGGATGTTCTACAAGCTTTTCCTCTGATAGCGAAAACAAATCAACAAAACAGAGAGGATGTCGCAAGACATCCTCTTTTTTTGTCTTATATGAATATTGGAAAAGAACTTCAGGTAATGTATCCGCCGTTCACACCGAGTATCTGACCGGTGATAAAAGATGCATTTTCTGAAGCGAGAAAATAAACTGCATCAGCAACTTCCTCCGGAGATCCGATACGGCAGAGTGGTGTATTATCGCTTAGTGTATCGCGTGTCTCATCATCGAGTTCCGCGTTCATTTCGGTGTCGATCACACCGGGAGCTACACAGTTGACACGTATATGAGAAGGACCGACTTCCTGGGCAAGTGCTTTTGTAAAACCGATAATGGCGGCCTTGGAAGTGGAGTAGGCGACTTCACAGGAGGCGCCGACGACGCCCCACATGGAGGATATGTTAATGATAGATCCTTCGTGCCGATGAAGCATGGAGGGGAGAACGGACTGTGTCAGATTGTAAAGACCGCCGATGTTTGTACTTAACATGTCGTTCCACTGGTCTTCCGAAGTCTCGGTAAACAGAGCGATTCGTGAGATCCCGGCGTTGTTGACAAGTACATCTATGGGACCGAATTCTTCTTCGGCCTTGTGTACAGCCTGACGAACGGAAGCAAAGTCACGGATGTCGACCTTCATGGCCTGGCAGTAAGCAGAGATGCGACGTATCCTTTCCAGTGTGTACTGGGCTGATTCATCATCTCTTCTGTAAAAGAAGGTGATACGGTATCCTTCTTTAGCGAAACGGTAAGCCGTAGCGGCACCTATGCCTCTGGAACCGCCCGTAATCAGGCAATGTTTCTGATTGTCCATAACCTGTCCCTCCTTAGTGTTCTAGTTTAATGCTAACGGACATTTCCCTTTATGACAAGCGTGTTTTTCCCCGAAAGTGTTGCGAAATGACGCAAATATGATTATTATCATCGTAGTGCTTTTGAAAGGACGTCGAATATGGCTAAGTTTGTAAAGAATGAAAATGAATCTCCTGAGGTCGATCTGAAGAATCTGACTGTCCGTCTTTCCGGTATGGGAATGGATAAGGAGATCGAGGATGTCATTCCAGGTAAGAAAAGCAAGAACTATGAGGTCAATGAAGACGATGAAGCGGACGAAAACGAGTCCGATGACGAGATTGAGGAGTCTTCCGATGATCTGATCGAAGAGGAAAGCGATTCTGATGAAGAATTCGATGAGACGCAGTCTGAGGAAGTAGAGACTTTCTTTGAAAAGCGTGCGGCTGAGCGGAATCTTACTTTGGAGAATGTTGAAAAGCTTGCCAATGAGATGGATTCTCCGGAGAAGACGAAGGCGCAGAAGCCTGCTAAGCAGAAAGCAGAGAAGACCGAGTCCGGCGAGAAGAAGAAGGCAAAGTTTGATGCGGTAACACTGGCCGGTATCCTGTTTGCGATCCTGGCACTTGGCGCCGGCATTTTCTATATTGTCAATTCCCTGCAGGACAAGGGTTCGTCGCTTGGTATTACGGAGAAAGACTATCGTGAGAAATACATGAAGTCTCCATATTATACAGCTTCGTTAGCAAGTTATGGCTTTGCTTTGAATTCGCCGACATATCGTGATTCGGCTTCAACAAACGTCTCTGAGGGTCAGTATTATGATGCCAAGATCGAGAACAAGCTGTTTGAAAACCTGTATGTTACCGGTATTGAAGTTAAGGGCGGTAAACTCTTAAAGATGCTTCGTTTCTATGCAATTGTAGATTCAGAGGCACAGGTCAACGGTATGCTGCAGATCCTGGGAAGCTACTTGATGCCGCTGGATAGTAAGCTGGAGAGCAGTAAAGCCTTTGAAAAGATCGGTAATGCGTATTTGATGTCACTTTCTTCGACAGAACGTGCCGTGATCGTAAAAGAGGATAATTACGCCTTTTCTGTTTCGCTGAATACGATCAATGGTTATGATATGGTCGTTCTGGATATCATTCCTCTTTCTGAGGCAGATACCTATGTTTTCCAGGATGTAATCTAACAGCACAATTTAATAGGAAAAAAAGAAGCTTCTGCATCAGCAGAAGCTTCTTTCTGTTTTGTCTGAACTTTTTCAGGATAATTCGTTCAAAATGGCATTCAGGAAATCGTCGAATTCTTCAAATGCCGGGATGTCCGGGTTGTCTTTCATGATCTGTTCGGTACTTCTGAAGAGGAAACCCTTACGGCTGGCCTTGATCATAGCCAGGTCATTATAGCTGTCGCCGGCTGCGATGGTATCAAATCCCATAGCCTGAAGAGAGCGGACAGTAGTCAGCTTGGATTCCTTGCAACGCATGGTGAAACCTGTGATCTCGCCGTTGTCGGCAACTTCGAGTGTGTTACAGAAGAGAGTCGGATAGCCGAGCTTTTCCATAAGCGGCATACCGAACTGGGTGAACGTGTCACTGATGATGATCACCTGGGCATGCTTTCTCAATGTATCGAGAAACTCTCTAGCTCCCGGTAATGGATCGATGCGGGAAATAACATCCTGGATCTCTTTGAGACCGAGGCCATGCTCTTTCAGAATGCCGAGTCTCCATTTCATCAGCTTGTCATAATCAGGTTCGTCTCTGGTAGTTCTCTTTAACTCGGGAATACCGGATTCTTTGGCGAAAGCGATCCAGATCTCCGGAACAAGAACGCCTTCCATATCGAGACATATAATATCCATGCTTATACCTCCATTAATACGTCACCAACAAGAAGCCTATAGGAAAAGAAGAGGAAATGCAAGTTTTTTTGAAGAAAAAAGGGGAGAAAAACGCAAAAAAAGACCGTCAGCAATTCACTGACGGTCTTTTGGCAGGGGAGACACGATTCGAACATGCAACCAGCGGTTTTGGAGACCGCTGCTCTACCATTGAGCCACTCCCCTATGAATAGTCTGAAATGACTAAACAACAAGCAATATATTACTCAAGTGTTTGCATGATGTCAAGTAGAATGTTATGATTTTATCTGTAATAAATCGAATTATATAAGAGGTGTATTTTCATGATTTTTTCAGTGATCGGAACAGGAAATATGGGCCGCGCGCTTGTGGGCGGATTTATTAAAAGCGGGATCCTTGCTCCTGGTGATGTGCGTCTTTGCGATATAGATAAGGAAAAGGTCGAGCAACTGGCTTCAGAGACCGGATGTCAGGCTTTTACGGATCCGTCGAAGACAGTAGAAGGAGCGGATTATGTTCTTCTTGCCGTAAAACCTCAGGTGTTTGATGCATCGGTCAGCAATTTGAAGAGCTCCCTTAAGTCTGATGTGGTTGTCGTTTCGATCGCCGCAGGTGTTACTTTGGCACGTATATCCGGTATCCTCGGCGATGACGCTTCTATAGTCCGTGTTATGCCGAATACTCCGGCTCTGGTTGGAGCAAGTGTTTGCGCCGTATGCGCCAAGAATGTAGAAGATTCGAAGAAAGCGTTTGTTGAGCAGCTTCTTGGTACATGTGGTATCGTAGTTCCTTGTGACGAGAAGACTCTTGATGCAATCGGCTGTGTTTCCGGTACAGGTCCTGCCTATGTCATGCTGTTTATAGAAGCGATGGCGGATGCGGCAGTTAAGCTCGGCATTCCGCGTAAAACCGCGATGGACATTGCCGCAATGACGGTTTATGGTTCCGGTAAGCTTATGGTAGAGACCGGTACACATCCTGCGATCCTTAAGGATCAGGTTTGTTCTCCTGGTGGAACAACGATCGAAGGTGTACTGGCTTTGGAGAAGGGCGGTCTGCGTGCTGCCGTTGAAGATGCCGTTATTGCAGCTGATCTGAAGACCAAGGCTCTTTCTGGAGGAAAGTAATACGTGGCTGATCTGATCCATGTTGATATCTATACTGACGGTGCCTGTTCAGGTAATCCCGGTCCGGGAGGCTGGGGAGCGATCCTGATCTGCCGTGGTGTAGAGAAAGAGATTTCCGGCGGAGAAAAACTGACTACGAATAATCGTATGGAGCTTTCTGCGGCGATCTGTGCTCTAAAGTGTTTAAAGAAACCCTGTGATGTAACTTTGTACAGTGACAGTGCGTATCTCGTAAACGGCTTTAATGCGGGCTGGATCGTGTCTTGGAAACGTAACGGATGGAAAAACAGTTCGAAACAAACTGTTAGTAATATAGACTTATGGCAGGAACTGGACGCTCTGACTCAGATTCACCGCATTACATGGGTGAAAGTAAAGGGTCATGCAGACAACGCTTATAACAATCGTTGTGATGCGCTGGCCGTTGCTGCTACTAAAAAGGCGGGAGAATGAAGGTATGACTGCAAGCAGGGGGAATATTGCGGCGGCAGAAGAACAGCTGACCGAGAAAACGCTTGAAAGCGAGACGGTATTTTCGGGAAAAGTGTTCGATGTCGAAGTAAAAAAAGTAGAGCTTTATGGCGGCATGACAGGTCGCCGTGAGATCGTGCGCCATAATGGTGGTGCGACGATCTGTGCGCTTGATAATGAGAACTGTATTTATATGGTAAGACAGTTCCGCTCTCCGTTTGAAAAGATATTGCTGGAACTTCCCGCCGGTAAACTGGAAAAGGGTGAAGATCCGAAAGACTGTGCGATACGTGAACTGAAAGAAGAAACAGGTATGACTGCCGAAAAGGTCACTGACCTTGGTTTCATGTATGCTACTCCCGGTTATTGTTCGGAGAAGATCTATATGTATCTGGCAACCGGACTGAGTAATGGCGAAGGAAATCCTGACGATGGAGAGTTCCTTCAGGTGATCCGACTCCCGCTTAAAGAAGCAATAGATAAGATCATGCAGGGCGAGATAAGCGATGCAAAGACGATCGCGGCTCTCATGAAAACAGCTAGAATGGTTGGAGTGTAATGGACGAGAAATTCGAACAAAAACATGAAGTCACCGGTGTATTGCTGTTTGCTGTAGCAGTACTTCTTGGCCTGTCCTACTATCTCCCACTGTCCCTGACAGGAGCGCTGGGGCGCTTTTTGCGCGGAATCGGAACCGGCCTGATCGGTGTAGCTGCATATGCTATTCCGTTGATCCTGATCTATGCTGCGATTGATTACTTTATTGAAAAACGTCCCGGTGTAGCACCGCTACGAGTTCGCTCTGTCCTGATGCTTCTTGTCAGCATCGCTGCGATACTTGCTGTTTGTACGGTCAGCCCTACATATGTCAAAGCGGCAAGCTCCACTATGCCGGACGGTGATGCTAAGGCTAGCAAGGCGATCGTTCTTCTTTGGAAAATGGGTATGGAGCCTGAGAGACTCGGTGCACCGGAAGGCGATATTGTTTTGTCCGGTGGTGTTCTCGGCGGTTCGATCGCTCTGGCTCTTCGGGCTTTAGCTGCAAAAATCGGAGCGCTTCTGATCCTTATTGCATTTACTATTTCCCAGATCGTGCTGATCTTTAACATCAGTATCAAGGCGACGGCAACCAAGACTGCACACGTTATCCGTACGACCGGACAGCGTGCTTCCGAGGTGATCCGTCATGACAGAGAGTACAGAGAAAAAGAACGTCTTATGCGCGAACAGGCTTATCAGCGCGAGATGGCCATGCGCCAGAGTGCAAGGCGTCCGCAGAAGTCTGGCGGATTTGTTGTTGCTCCGCCGCAATCTCCTTTTGAAGAGGTCGATGGTCCTCAGGGCTTTATCGATCTTGAAGGAACAACGGTCAAGATGAATCAGGAAACCTGGCCGGAACGTGCGAAGGTCTTTGATTTCGATCTGATCAATGATGTGGATACAGCTCCGGAAGCGAGAAAAGTCGATGTTCCGAGAGAACCTCGTGTAGATATCAGTTTCAGCAATCCGCAGACGGCTGCCGTGAAAGAACAGCCGCAAGAAGAGGAGCCTCAGTTCCTCGATGTATTATTGCCGGATCCGAGCGAGCCGAAGCCCGGTACTATCCTGGCATCTCCGGTTGCGACTGATGAGATCTATGATGACGGAAAGATCCATGAACAAGGCGGCACTCAGATCCGTGTTCCGGATCTCCATGAGATGGATCGAGTGAAAACTCCTTCTGTTCCTAAGGTGGAATTTGCTCCACAGCCGATGGAAAGACAACCTGTTGTTCCGCCGATCGCCGCTCCTTCCCAGGTTGAAGAGAACAGGACGATCGTTGGCGCAGAGAACGAGGCTGCACAGAGCGCCCCGGATATTCCTGCCGTGGCAAAAGCACCCGTTCGTACTTCCAAGGGCAATACCAAGTACAGTAAGGCACCGACAAATATTCTTGCACATGATACACCTGCTGCACCGCGCCGTTCCGTGAATGGCCAGGATGAAGAGGGTATGAAACTTGTTGCCGCTTTGCGTAGTTTCGGTATCGAAACAAAACTCGGTGATGTGACTCGTGGGCCTTCGATCACTCGATTTGAAGTTGTTCCTGCTCCGGGTATCAAGGTAAGCCGAATTACGAATCTTTCTGACGATATCGCGCTGGCCCTTGCGGCTCAGAGTGTTCGTATCGAGGCACCGATCCCGGGTAAATCCGCAGTTGGTATCGAGGTTCCGAATAAACAGATCGAAGCCGTGCATCTTGGTAATCTTCTGGAATCCCCGGCGTTTAAGAAAGCCGAATCGCCGTTGACGGTTGCTCTTGGTAAAGATATTCCGGGCAATCCGATCCTTTGCGATCTGGCAAAAATGCCTCACTTGCTTATTGCGGGTTCTACCGGTTCCGGTAAATCCGTATGTATCAACTCGATCCTGATCAGTATCCTCTGCCATGCGACTCCGCAACAGGTACGAATGATCATGGTGGACCCGAAGGTCGTTGAATTAGCAGTTTATAAGGGTATCCCGCATCTGCTGTGTCCGGTCGTAACCGATGCCAAGAAAGCGGCCAATGCTTTGAACTGGGCTGTAAATGAGATGACGGCACGTTATGCGAAGTTCGCAGAAGCCAGTGTCCGTGATTTCCGTGGATATAATGAGTATCAGAGATGTAACGGGGATGAGGAACTGCCTTTGATCCTGGTCGTTATCGACGAGCTGGCTGACCTTATGCAGGTTGCTTCAAAAGAGGTGGAAGAATCGATTTCACGTCTGACAGCTATGGCCCGTGCGGCAGGTATTCATCTTCTTATTGCGACGCAGCGTCCGTCCGTTGACGTTATTACCGGTGTCATCAAGGCCAATATTCCGTCGAGAATCGCATTTGCCGTATCCAGCCAGGTCGACAGCCGAACGATCCTCGATATGGTCGGTGCGGAAAAACTTCTCGGTAAGGGCGATATGCTTTATTACCCGCAGAGCGCCGCAAAACCGGTACGTGGCCAGGGTGCTTTTGTATCGGACAAAGAAGTAGAAGAAGTAATAAGTTATATAAAACAGAATAATGTTGTACAATATGATGAGGAGATGGCGGAGGCGATCGTAAATGCGTCAAAGTCCGGCAGTACCACTTCCGGTGCAGCTGCTGACGGAGACGGGGAAGATGACCTCTTCTACGATGCAGTAGAAGTAGTTCTTCAGGCCGGATATGCTTCCGTTTCGATCCTGCAACGTCGTCTGAATCTCGGTTATCCACGAGCATCCAGACTCATCGACCGTATGGCTGACAAAGGCTATATCGGTCCATTTGAAGGAAGTAAGCCGCGTAAGATCCTGATCGATCAGACGCAATGGCTGGAAATAAAAGCAAAGAAGGGGTAAAACATGAGCGCTACACTTATTTCGGGAAAAGAACTTTCCTCCATCATCCGTGAAAGAATCACCAAGGAGGCAGCAGAACTTGCTGCTAAATACGGCAAACAGCCTGGTCTGGCTGTGATTCAGGTAGGTGAGAACCCGGCTTCCACGATTTATGTAAATAACAAGAAGAAGGCCTGCGAACAGGTAGGATTCAAGTCTTTCGGATATGCTCTTCCGGAATCGGCTTCCGAGGCAGAACTTCTTGAATTGATCGATACTTTGAATAAGGATCCGAATGTACATGGTATTCTTTGCCAGCTCCCGCTTCCGAAGCATATGGATGAGTTTTCCGTTATCTGCAAGATTGCTCCGGAAAAGGATGTAGATGGTTTCCATCCGGTCAATAAGGGACTGCTTTCCATCGGTAAGGACTGTCTCGTATCCTGCACACCGAAGGGCTGTGTTGAACTTCTTAAGTACGCGAATGTAGATATGACAGGTAAGAACTGTGTCGTTATCGGCAGAAGTAATATTGTCGGTAAGCCGGTTGCTTCCTTGATGCTCCATGAGAATGCTACTGTTACCGTTGTACATTCCAAGACGAAGAACATTAAGGAGATCTGCAAACAGGCCGATATCCTTATCGTTGCGATCGGTAAGCAGGGCTTTGTTACCAAAGATTACGTCAAGGAAGGTGCCGTGATCATCGATGTCGGTATCAACCGCTGCGAAGACGGCAAGGTAAGAGGCGACGTCGATTTTGACGATGTAGTTGATATTGCTTCTGCAATTACACCTGTACCAGGTGGTGTTGGCCCGATGACGATCACCATGCTCCTTCAGAATACGCTGGAGGCCTTTGAAAGAATCGAGAAAGGACGTGCATAATATGAGCATTCATTCTGCGGAGATCATTTGCGTCGGTACTGAACTTTTGATGGGTAATACCTTGAATACGAATTCGCATTTCCTGGCACGGGAGATGGTTTCTCTTGGTATTTCTTCCTATCGTCAGATCGTGGTAGGAGATAATGAAGAGAGACTTGCAGAGCAGATCGTAGAGAGTGCCAAACGTGCAGATCTGGTCATTATGACCGGTGGTCTTGGTCCGACGACTGACGATATTACTATGGGCGTTGCGGCAAAGGTTGCCGGACGTGAACTTGTTTTCGATGAAGAGAGCTTCCATAGCATTACCGAGTATTTCCGCAAGATGTGCAGAAATATGCCTAAAAACAACAGAAAACAGGCCATGCTTCCTGAAGGATGCACGATCCTGGCAAACCATAACGGAACAGCTCCGGGCGCTATGTTTGATTATGCATGTCCGCTGGAGAATGATCCTGACCGTGTCGTTCACTTTGTTCTGCTTCCCGGTCCGCCGTCTGAAATGACAATGATGTTCAACGAAGAGGTTCGTCCTGTTCTTGAAAAAATGAGTGATACCAAGTTCATCACGCAGTTTGTTCATCTTTTCGGTATTGGTGAATCTGAGGCCGCAGAGCGTATCGGCGATCTGATCGATAAGCAGACGAATCCGACGATTGCACCATATGCAGCCGAGGGCGAGTGCTTTTTCCGTATTACACAGCGTATCGAGGAAGGTGAAGAGGAGAAAGACCTCATCACTCCGATCATTGATGTTATGAAAGAGCGCTTCGGCCAGTGCATCTATGAGATCGGAACACGTCCACTCAAGCAGGTTGCTTTTGATATGCTTCTTGAACAGGGCAAGACCGTCTGCTTTGCTGAGAGCTGTACAGCAGGCATGGTTTCTTCCGAGTTTGTTGATATTCCGGGTGCTTCGAATGTGTTCATGGGCTCTGTTGTTTCTTACGGAAACAAAGTGAAGTCGAATCTCCTGGGCGTTTCGAATGATGTACTTGATAATCTCGGTGCTGTAAGCCGCGAGTGTGCGCAGGAGATGGCAGAAGGTGCCAGAAAACTGCTTGGCACGGATATCGCAGTTTCTATTACCGGTATTGCCGGTCCTACGGGAGAAAGCGCGACCAAGCCTGTCGGTCTTGTGTATCTGGCTATTTCCGATGAAAATGGAACGGACGTCAAGGAGGTACACCTGAGTGGTAATCGTATGCGCGTACGTCGTAAGGCGGTGCTGCATGCATTTAACCTGATCAGAATGAGACTTTCATGAGTAATCCGCCGTCAAGACAACTGAAGAATCAGGGTTCTTCTTCGAAAAAAGCGAAGAGCATCACATTTTCGACCATTATCATGATCATCGGCCTGTTCCTTTCTAAAGGATCAGGTTTCTTGCGTGATATCTTCGTTTCGAGAACTTTTGATGAGACGTATCGAGAAGCATTTACCGGTGCTTTTCTGATCCCGGATTTTATCTTTGCTCTTCTTGTCGGCGGTGCGATCCAGTCTGCCATTACTCCGACGCTTTCTCGGGCGATCGAGAACAAACAGGAGAAAAAAGCCTGGAGAGGCGTGAGCATTTTTATTTCCTGGATGACACTCTTTGTTTTCGGCGCAGTTGTGGTCGGAGAGCTTCTATCCAATATACTATACCGTTTTTTCTACCAGACCGATTCACAGGAAGTGGTCCAGCTCGCCGGAAACATGGCGAGAACGCTTTATCCGCAGATCTTCTTTATGATGCTGGCGGCTCTTTGCATCGGTATCCTGAACGCGTATAAGAAATTCGGATCCACGGCTTTCGGACCGACGATATACAATGTCTGTGTATTGCTTTCCATCGGCCTTTTAGGCGCTTCGAATGAAAAAGCACTTATTCTTACCGGTCTCGGTATCATGGCTTCGGCTCTGATCTACTTTCTTTTCCAACTGTACATGGGAAAAAGAGAGATCAGACGTTTCCGTCCATGTCTGGACATTCATGATCCCGAGTTCCGATCTCTTTTCAAACTTGCCGTTCCGATCCTGATTTCCGCGTCGGTCGTCCAGCTCAATATGTTACTGATCAAGTCCTTTTCAACAAGATTTGACGACGGTCCGCTTTTTGCTCTTCGAAATGCCGAAACATTATGGCAGCTTCCTTATGGTATTTTTGCCGTAGGTATCGGAAACGTTATGCTTCCTTCCTTGGCTTCCCATTATGCTGCCAAAGAATTCAAAAAGGCTAGTGAGCTTCTTTCCAGAAGTATCAAGAATGCGCTTTTCCTTACGATCCCATGTGCCGGACTTTTCCTGGTACTTCGTGAAGATATCGTCCGAGCCGCTTTTAAATGGAGTGAAGGATATACAGAGAGTAACGTAAAGCTTGCCGCGCTTTTCCTTACCGGCTTCTGCCTTTCTATCGTTACCCAATCTGTCATCTTTATCCTTAATCAGGCTTTTTATTCGATCGGAAAGACACGATTCCCGTTGTTTGCCGGTATTGTGACCATGCTTACCAATATTGGTCTTTGTGTTTTGTTTGTCGATGTATTCAAGTTCGGACCTATATCTCTGACGATCGCATACTCGGCTTCCTGCGTGGTACGTCTGATACTCCTTGCAGTTGTTTATTGTAAGAACAGAGCACTGGCACCGAGAAAGATGCGTGTATTTATCGTCAAATCGGTGATCTGTTTAATTGCTATGGCAGGTGTCATGTATCTGCTTACTGTCCTTGTTCCATGGGCTCCTTCCAGAAAGATCGTACAGCTTATCTGGCTGGGCGCACGCTGTGTTCTCGGATTCGCGATCTACTTTATCGTTGCATTCCTTCTTAAAATGGACGAATTGAAGATCGCATACCAGAGATACGTTGCCCGTTTCTTCAGAAAAAAGAAGAGTGCGTAAGCAATCGGTCAGGCTTATTTACCGGATTTCCGCCTTACAGAACGATTGTCCGACAATATATTGATGATTGTCGAAATTTGTCGATAAAAAAGCAGGAAAAATCCCTTGACGATGTGGTAATGTATTGTTAAGATTATTAGTGTAGAACGAATGTTCGTAAAGGGAGGAAGCATATGGCTAAGAAAGATTCAAACAAATCTATCCAGGATGTATCGAAGAAGACAGACAGCGAGCGTACCAAGGCTTTGGATGCGGCTCTGATGCAGATAGAAAAACAGTTCGGTAAGGGCGCGGTCATGCGTCTCGGTGAACAGGCCAGCATGGTTGTTGATGCTGTTCCTACAGGTGCTTTGACTCTTGATCTTGCGCTTGGTGTAGGCGGACTCCCGAAGGGAAGAATTATTGAGATCTATGGACCTGAATCTTCCGGTAAGACAACTGTTGCGCTTCATGTTGTAGCAGAATCCCAGAAGCAGGGCGGTACGGCTGCATTTATTGATGCCGAGCATGCTCTTGATCCTGTATATGCCGGAAAGATCGGTGTTAACATTGATGAGTTGATCGTATCCCAGCCGGATACCGGTGAACAGGCTCTGGAAATCACAGAGGCTCTTGTCCGCAGTGGTGCTGTTGATGTAATCGTTATCGACTCCGTTGCGGCTTTGGTTCCGAAGGCGGAAATTGACGGTGAGATGGGTGATTCCCATGTTGGTCTTCAGGCTCGTCTGATGTCTCAGGCGCTCCGTAAGCTTGCAGGTATCATCAGTAAGTCAAGCACAGTTTGCATCTTCATTAACCAGCTCCGTGAGAAGGTTGGTATCATGTTCGGTAATCCGGAGACAACTCCTGGTGGACGTGCTTTGAAGTTCTATTCCTCTGTCAGACTGGATGTGCGTCGAGTCGAGTCACTGCGTAATGGCGGTGAAGTGATCGGTAACCATACGCGTGTTAAGGTTGTTAAGAATAAGGTTGCCCCGCCGTTCCGCGAAGCAGAATTCGATATTATGTACGGTGAAGGTATCTCCAAGGAAGGTTGCATCATCGATCTTGCCGTTGATAAGGATATTATCGAGAAGAGCGGTTCCTGGTTTGCTTATCAGGGACAGAAGATCGGACAGGGTAAGGATAATGCAAAGACTTACCTTAAGGAGCATCCGGAAATAAGAGATGAGATCGAGGCTAAACTCCGTGCTTCTCTCGGTGGTGCTGCAGCTGAAGAAGCGCCGGCTGAAGTAGAAGATGCTTCCGATATTGATGATGATGTTCTCGGAATCGATATCTGATCATGAGCGATGCATTGACATATAGTGAAGCCAGAAATAAGGCTATCGCTCATATAGGAATATCTGTTTCTTCTTCAGGCAAAGCAAGAGATTATCTTTCTGCGCTCGGTTATGATCGGGATGTAGTGGATGATGTTGTTGAGCAGCTTAAGGAAGACGGATATGTGGATGATAGAAGAGTTGCCAGGAAAATCATAAGACAGCGGACCGGTCCTAAATCGGAAGGCCGGCTAAAGCTTTCTGCACGAATGGAAGATGCAGGTGTTTCCGGCAGTATTATCCAACAGGTTCTTGATGAGGAAGACGTAAATGATGAGGAAACGATCATGGAGGTGATCCGCGATCGTTTCCCTGTCGATTCCTTTTCTGAAAATCGTCCTGATACGCAGAAAGAATTGGCGAAAGCCGTTCGATACCTCGAGAGTCGTGGTTATTCCACGTCCTTAGCGCTTGCATCTTTCAGAAAACTCATTCATGATGTAGAATAACATTTAATATTTTATGAATTGGTGAGTATATGAGTAAAGATCGCTACATTTCGATGATATCTTTAGGCTGTTCGAAGAATCTTGTCGATACCGAGTGCATGACAACGATCCTGATGAAGGATGGTTATAAGATGACGGATGACATAACAAAAGCGGATTGTGTCATCGTCAATACCTGTGGGTTTATCGAGAGTGCCAAGAAAGAAGCGATCGATACGATCTTGGAAGTTGCTTCATATAAGAAACCACATGGAAAGCTTTCATATATTGTTGCTGCGGGATGTCTTTCCCAGCGTTATCCTGAGGAGATCAAGAAGAGCCTTCCGGAAGTGGATGCTGTTATCGGTACTGCGCATTATCAGGATATCAGTAAAGTTGTAGGTTCTCTGTTTGATAAAGATAAGTCTGACTGGATGTCCTATATGGGAAAACCGGGAAGTCTTGAGCACATGCGGACGGAGAGAGTTATTACGACGAAGTCCTATGCCTGGCTGAAGATTGCGGAAGGTTGCTCCAACGGCTGCGCTTTCTGTGCGATTCCTGGCATTCGAGGAAAATATATATCCCGTCCTATGGAAGATATTCTTGAAGAAGCTGAATATATTGCTTCCATGGGTTATAAGGAGATCATCCTGGCTGCACAGGATACGACGAATTATGGTATAGATCTTTATAAGAAGAAGTGTCTGGCAGAACTTCTTTCAAAACTTGGAAAGATCGATGGAATCGAGTCGATACGCATCATGTATGCATATATTAATGGTATTACGGATGAATTGGTCCGTGAGATCGCTACTAATCCGAAGGTATTGCACTATCTGGATATTCCTGTTCAGCATGGCGATGACGAGATCCTGAAGAAGATGAGAAGAAGAGATACCGTTTCTTCTATTACCAAGACTCTGGATAAACTGAGAAAAGAAATCCCGGATATTGTTATCCGTTCAACTGTGATGGTAGGTTTTCCGGGTGAGAAGAAGGCACAGTTCGACAATCTCCTGAAGAACCTTCAGGTATGGAAGTTCCAGTGTCTGGGTTGTTTCATATATTCGCCGGAAGAAAATACTCTTGGTTATAACATGCATCCGAGAGTACGAAAGGATGTTTCCGAGCGCCGTTACGCACAAGTTATGGAGCTTCAGCAGGAGATTTCTTTACGCTATAACGAGCAGCGAATTGGTAAAATCTATAAAGTCACTATTGATTCTATCTCTGATGATGGTATATTCTACATGGGGCGTAGTTATATGGAAGCGCCGGAAATCGATCCGGTCATCTATGTCGTATCTACGAACCGTCCGCTTCAGATCGGTGAAGTGGTAACGGTCAAGATCGTGGAGTGTACGCCTTATGAACTGACAGGAGTAACAGAAGATGAATTTGCCGAATAAACTATCTCTTACACGGATACTTTTAGTTCCGCTGATTCTGCTGTTTATGCTCCCGATCCATATCGGATCTTTTCAGCCTGCTGCATGGAATGAGTTTATCGTTGAATATGGCATGATAGTAGCAGCTTGTCTCTTTGTTGTCGCCTCTCTTACGGATCTGGCAGACGGAAAGATCGCCAGAAAATATAATCTGATCACCAACCTTGGTAAGTTCCTGGATTCGTTGGCGGATAAGATGCTTGTCATTTCCATCCTGATTGCCCTGGTTGATATCGGTCGTATTTCCTCTGTATTTGTATGTATCGTTGTATTAAGAGAATTCGCCGTAACCGGCATTCGTATGCTGGCCAGTGCGAAGGGTGTCGTAATGGCAGCGAAGATGATCGGAAAGATCAAGACTGTCACACAGATGATCGCCATCACATATATTATGTTTGAGCCATTACTGATCAAGATCCTGCATGCTATGTTTTCGGATTGGTCTTATTCAGGAATCGTGGACGGAGTGCAGCTTGTCGGCAACGTATTTTTCTTCGCCTGCATCGTCATGACTGTCATTTCCGGAATGGACTATTTGTTAAAGAACCTCAAGTATTTCAAAGAAAACGACTGATTCTTTTACAATTTGTTTGATTTTCAAAATATTTTCTCGAAATATTTGATTATGTGTATTGACATTTTCTCCATCTTCAATTAAAAACATATATGAGATTGCTAGAGAGCAATTCATACAGGAGGTATAAATATGTCATCTGATTCGATTTTTGAAAGTGTAAAATCTATTCTTGTTGATCAATTGAATGTTTCTGAAGATAGTGTTCAAATGGATTCTTTGTTCGTAGATGATCTGAATGCAGATTCTCTCGATATGGTTGAGCTGGTAATGGCTATGGAGCAGGAGTTCAACATTTCCATTCCTGATGAGGAAGCAGAGCGTATCAAGACTGTTGGTGACGCTGTTGAGTTCATCAAGGGCAAGATGTAATCATTAGATAACTAAGCGTGCTGGGATGCTTCAAATGAGAAATCATTTGAAGCATTTCTTTTTTGTCTGTATACTAAGAGCAAATGACCGTACAAGGAGGGAGTATGGAACGGGAGTATTTGCCGCAACATGCGGTTTTAGAAGAGAAACTTCAGTACTCATTTTCCAACAAACAGTATCTGTTACTTGCTTTTACGCATTCGACATATTCGTATGAGCATCGGAAAATGGGGATCGTTTCCAATCAAAGATTGGAGTTTTTAGGGGATGCCATCCTTGATTTCATTATCGGAGAGGAGATCTATAACAGAAAACCTCAGTGGGATGAAGGAAAGCTTTCAAAAACACGCGCTCTTGTTGTATGTGAGAAAACACTGGCAGAAGTGGCAAATCAGTTACAAGTCGGACAGCTCCTGCTCCTTGGAAAAGGTGAGGAGAGTACCGGCGGACGTGAAAAGCCATCGACTCTGGCCGATACAATGGAGTCTATGTTTGCCGCGATCTATCTTGATGGCGGTTTTGAGAATGCGAAGCGCGTGATACTTCTCCTCTTAAACAGTTATGTTGATCTGGCCGTCAAAGGCGAGCTTGTATTTGACTACAAGAGCCGGCTTCTGGAAAAAGCACAGACCAAGCATGCCAGTCATCAAGTGCTTTTCGAGGTGGTCAATGAAGAAGGACCGGTTCATGACCATATCTTCGAAGTGGCGGTCCTGATCGATGGCCAGGAAATCGTAAGAGCTAAAGGCAGAAGCAAGAAACAGGCCGAGCAGGATGCTTCCAAGCAGGCGCTCGAGATCTGGAAGCCGTAAAGCAGGTAGTACTTGTCTTGCTCTCTTATGATATAATTTATACCTAATGAAATTACGCAGGAGCATGAATGCATCTTAAGAAACTGGAAATTCAAGGCTTTAAGTCCTTCCCGGAAGCGACTCTGATCGAGTTTGACAAGGGAATGACGGCTATCGTTGGACCTAACGGAAGCGGTAAGAGTAATGTTACCGACGCGATCCGCTGGGTTCTTGGTGAGCAAAGCGTGAAGACCTTGCGTGGTGCCAAGATGGAGGATGTTATCTTCAATGGTACCCAGTCCCGTCGTGCCATGAATTTCGCTGAGGTTTCCATGACTCTGGATAATTCCGATGGTCTCCTGCCTGTTGAGTATTATGAAGTTCAGGTCACCAGAAGATTGTATCGTTCAGGTGAAAGTGAATATCAGATCAACCACGTGAACTGCCGCATGAAGGATATCCAGCAGCTGTTCATGGATACC
Source organism: Clostridiales bacterium (assembly GCA_017615755.1). GTDB lineage: Bacteria > Bacillota > Clostridia > Saccharofermentanales > Saccharofermentanaceae > Scatonaster. The sequence continues at coordinate 22,667 of JAFZZM010000056.1, forward strand.
GGTCTCGGTAAGGATGGTTATTCGATCATCGGTCAGGGCCGAGTGGACGATATCCTTTCTACGAAATCCGAGGACAGACGTAAGGTCCTCGAAGAGGCTTCCGGTATCGTGAAGTTTAAGACGAGGAAAGACGAAGCGGAGAGAAAACTGAATTCTGCCGAACAGAATCTCGTTCGTATAAACGATATCCTTGAGGAATTGTCTAATCAGATAGGGCCTTTGGCTGAACAGGCGGAAAAAGCAAAGAAATACCACCAGCTCTATGAAGAATGGAAAAAAGACGATATTGCAGTGCTTTTGCATCTTATCGATCGAAACAAGGTGTTTCTCGATGCCAGCAGCGATGAGCGTGAGAATTTGAAAAAAGCTGTTGAAGAGCAGCAGGACCTTGTAATGAAGATCCGTTCGGAAAACCGCGCTTTGACCGAGCGTTCTGCTTTCCTTGAGGAAGAACTCGAGAATAAGAGACAGGAAAGATCGGATCTTACCGAGAAGATCCATGAGATCAATAACCAGATGGTGATCTTTAAGGAGCGTTATGAACACCTTCAGGCACGCATCAAGGCGGTAGAAGGCTCAGATGAGGAGCATAACGGAGAGATCGAGCGTCTCGATAAGGAGATCAGTGAGAACAAAAGTAAGATGGCGCACATGGAGCAGGAGAAGACAAATCTTGCGAATGAGCTGTCTGCAGTGGAAACTTCGCATAAGGCGTTGCTGGATCAGATGTCCGGAAACCAGGCCAAGCAGTCTGAGTTAAGAAAGAAGATCGATACACTGACGGAAGAACTTTTTGAGGCACAGGAAACGGTTTCCAGTCTTTCCGGTGACATGATGGTCAAAGAAGCGCGTATCAAGTCTTTGTCTGAAGACCGTATGCTCATGATCTCGGAAAGAGACCTTGCCTTAAAGAAGCGTAATGAAGCGGATGAAGAACTGAAAAAAGCACTGACAGATGCGGCAGAACTTGCCTCTTCGTTGTCTGAGAAGCAGATCGAGGTGGCTGAGAAGCGAAAGGAATCAGATAAGTTTTCGTCTGACCTGGATGCCAAGCAGAGACTGCTTGCAAACTGTGCTTTCAGCATAAAGACTATGGAAAACCTGGAAAAGAGCCGTGAAGGGTATCAGGAGTCGGTACGCCGTCTGCTGTCGAGCACAGACCAGATACCGAGCCTTTCAAAGCTGGTCATTGGTGTGCTTGGTGAGCTGATCAAGGTTGAAAAAGAATATGAGACGTCCATTGAGATTGCTCTGGGTCAGTCCGTACATAATGTTGTTACTCAGAATGACAGGGATGCTTCCTTGCTTATCGATCATTTGAAAGAAAAGAAGCTCGGACGAGTTACTTTCCTGCCGATCGATTCCATTCGTCCTCGAAATCTTGAAGATAACTATCTGCGCGAGGCAAGAAATTCCTATGGATATATCGGTCTTGCTTCCGATCTGGTTGAGACACGTCCGGAACTTCGTGATATTATCGAGAATCTTCTCGGTCGTATCGTTATTGTCGATACCCTCGATAATGGTATTGCCATGGCTAAGCGTGCCAAGTATGCGTACCGTGTCGTTTCCCTGGCAGGAGACGTGGTCAACCCGGGTGGTTCTCTGACCGGTGGTAGCATCAATAAAAAGGGTGCGAATCTCCTGAGCCGTGCACGTGAACTGGATGAGTTCCGTAAGAGCTATTCGGCTTTAGAGCGTGAGATAGCCAAGATGGAAGCCCAGAAACAGGATTTCGATCTGCAGATCAAGGAACTTGCGCGTGAACAGATGCACCTTGAGGAGAAGCTGCAAAGCTCGACACATAACCGCATCCGCGTGGAAAGTGCTTTTGAGGCGGCAGAAGAAGACTATAAGAAAACTGTCGAGCGTATCACTTCTGTGGAAAAAGAACTCGAAACAATCTCCGCATCCAAGCTTTCTTCTTCCTCTGATCTGGAAGAAGCCAAACAGGTTATTACGGAAAGAGAAGAAGAGATCGCCGAATTGAAGGAAAAAGTCAGTTCTTCGGCAGAAAAGTTTGAGAGTGAACAGCAGGAGCTTGAGAAGATGCGCGCATCGATCAGTGACCTTCGTGTTCGTATTGAGACCGTAAACGGCTCCGTGAATGCGCTTTCTGAGATGCTTCGTATGTTTGAGAACGAGAAGCAGAAGAATAAGGATGATATGGAGCGTGCGAAGCAGGAAGCAAAGCAGGCGAAAAAAGATGCGGCCGATATCAAGAAGCAGTTCGAGGAGCAGGTAAGCTTTAAGGAAGGCCTGAAGGAAGAAGAAGAGAAATTCGATCAGGCGATCCAGAAGATCGTGCAGGAGAAGACCGAACTCGATGGAAAACTCGCAGGATTTATCGAGAATGTGACCGAAGCTACTTCGAAACTGTCACAGCTTCAGACAGATCAGGCGAAACTTGATAGTAAACTTGAGCGTTACGAGATCGAGGTCGATGAGTGTAAGAACCGTCTGTGGGAGAATCACGAACTGACGTACGATAATGCTTCGGAGTTCCGTGTCGAGATCGAGAGTCTGACGGCGTTACAGAAGAAGTGTAATGATCTGAAAGGACAGATCAAGGCGATCGGACCGGTCAATATCGAGGCGATCGAAGAATACCAGAAAGTCGGTGAGCGTTATGAGTTCATGTGCGCTCAGCGTGATGATATCGAAAAAGCGAAGGCAGATCTCAATAAGGTCATCGAGGATCTGATCAATGAGATGAAGCAGCAGTTCATGACGCATTTTGAGCAGATCAATGAGAACTTCAAGACAGTATTTGCCGATCTCTTTAATGGCGGTACGGCTGAGATCCTTCTGGAGAATCAGGAAGATGTGCTTAACTGTGGTATCGATATCAAAGCACAACCTCCGGGAAAAAAACTGCAGAGTTTGTCCCTGCTTTCCGGTGGTGAGCGGTGCCTCACGGCTATTGCGCTTTTGTTTGCGATCCTGCAGTTGCGCCCATCGCCGTTCTGCGTGCTCGATGAGGTCGAGGCAGCACTCGATGATGCAAACGTTAACCGTTTTACGGATTTTGTAAGAAGATATTGTGTGAAGTCCCAGTTTATCCTGGTGACCCACAGAAAAGGAACGATGGAAGCTTGCGACAGAATGTATGGTGTAACCATGCAGGAGAGAGGTATCTCGAAGATCCTGTCCATGCGTTTGAGCGAAACCTAAGGAGTAAAAGGAGAGAAAAATGGGTATTTTCGATATTTTCAAAAAGGGCTTGACGAAGACCAGAAATTTCGTTGCAGAAGGAATCACGAAGATCTCCGCTTCGATGGGCCGTTTCGATGAAGATATGCTCGATGACCTGGAAGCGTTGCTTGTTCAGGCAGATTGCGGTGTTGGCGCCAGTCTTGCGATCATGGACGAGGTCCGTGATTCCATCAAGAGGACCGGCGATGACAGTAAGGGTGCTGTCATGAAAGTGGTGTCTGATAAGATGCTCGAGATCCTTGGCGAGAAGAAGACGCTGCAGATCGAGGAGAATAACCTGAATATCATTCTCATGGTCGGTGTAAACGGAACCGGTAAAACTACAACGGCGGGGAAGCTCTGCCTGCGTTATAAGAACATGGGTAAGAAAGTCATGCTGGCAGCGGCAGATACTTTCCGTGCTGCAGCCATCGAACAGCTTGCGGCTTGGGGTGAGATGACGGATACGCATGTTATCTCACACGAAGAAGGATCAGATCCGGCAGCAGTGTGCTACGATGCTGTTCATTCAGCCATTGCCAAGCGCGCAGATGTGCTGATCATTGATACGGCAGGAAGATTGCATAACAAGCAGAATCTTATGGATGAGCTCAGTAAGATCTGCCGTGTTATCGATCGTGAAGCTCCGTCTGCCAATACTCAGGCCCTGCTGATCATTGATGCGACTACAGGTCAGAATGCCGTTATTCAGGCCGAAGTATTCAGTAAAGCAGTAAAACTTTCAGGTATCGGCATTACAAAACTGGACGGAAGTGCCAAGGGCGGTGTGGCCATTGCAGTAGCACATTCTACAAAAGCACCGATCTTCCTGGCAGGACTGGGTGAGAGTGCAGAAGACCTCGTAGACTTCGATCCACAGATTTTCGTTGACTCGCTTCTTCCAAATAGCTGACAAGGAAAAGTACTTGACAGATCCTTTTGCGTTTGTTATTCTACCTTAGCGTGTGAAGGAGGATGCTTCTATGGACAGCGTTCAAGTGTGCTTATTGCTTGATTTTTATGGGCAGTTGCTGACCGAGCGTACCAGAGAGATCCTTGAACTTCGTTTCCAGGAGGATATGTCTTTGGCGGAGATTGCTGAAGATTGCGGGATTTCCCGTCAGGCGGCGCACGATGCCATTCATCGTGGTGTGTCATCGCTTTCGGAATATGAAGAGAAGTTGAAGCTCGTTGAGAGATTCACCACACAGAAAAAGACCATTGCCAGTGCTTTTGAAGCGTTGGAGGAACATAACGAGGAGAAGGCGAAAGCTCTGCTCTCCACATTAGTTGAGGAATTATAAGTAAATGTTTGAAAGTTTGTCGCAAAAACTGCAGAATATCACCGCGAAGATGCGTGGTAGTGCGCGTGTTACGGATGCCGACATCAAGGCTATGATGAAGGAGATCCGTATGGCGCTCCTCGAAGCGGATGTGAATTATTCCGTTGTTAAGGAATTTGTCGCGGATATGAGTGAGAAGTGTAAGGGCGCGGATGTTATGAAGAGCCTTACACCGGGTCAGCAGATCGTTAAGATCGTACACGAGTCTCTGGTTGAACTTCTCGGTGAAACTTCGAGCAAGCTGGCCGTTTCCCCATCCGGCTTTACGGTGATCATGCTCTATGGTCTTCAGGGTGCAGGTAAAACGACCACAGCTGCGAAACTCGCGAATATCCTGAAGAAGGGCGGCAAGCGTCCTTTGCTCCTGTCTCTTGACGTTCATCGTCCTGCAGCGGCAAAGCAGTTGGAAGTTCTTGCACAGAAGGTTGAAGTTCCGTCTTTTATCATGCCGGAAGAGAAAGATCCTATCGTGATCGCGAAGGCCGGTATGGAAAGAGCTAAGTATCTGCTTTGTGATACGCTTCTCGTCGATACCGCAGGTCGTATGACCGTTGATGATGAGATGATGGATGAGCTCATCAAGATCGGTGATTTTGTTAAGCCTCATGAAAAACTGCTTGTTGTCGATGCCATGATCGGTCAGGAAGCCGTTGCTGTAGCACAGAGCTTCGAAGATCGTATCGGTCTTGACGGATTCATCATGACAAAGCTCGATGGTGACGCCAGAGGTGGTGCGGCGCTCTCGATCCGTAAGATGACAGGTAAGCCGATCAAGTACATCTGCGTAGGTGAAAAGATCGACAATATCGAAGAATTCTATCCGAACCGTATGGCGGACCGTATCCTCGGCATGGGCGACGTACTTTCTTTGATCGAGAAAGCACAGCAGACCATTGATGAGGAAGAAGCAGCCAAGTCCGTTGAGCGTATGCTCAGCAGTACATTTAATATGGACGATCTTCTGGCTCAGTTTGAGCAGTTGAAGAAGATGGGTTCCATGAAGGATGTGCTCGGTATGATCCCGGGTGCGGCCGGAAAGATCAAGGAAGAGGATATCGATGATAAAGTGATCGACACCAACATGGCGATCATCCGTTCGATGACTAAGAAGGAAAGACGTGTACCGAATATTCTGAATGCAAGCAGAAGAAAGAGAATTGCGGCAGGTTCCGGTACGACGGTACAGCAGGTCAATAAGCTCGTTCAGCAGTATGAGCAGACGGCTGAGATGATGAAGAAGTTCAGTAAGCTCACCAAGGGCGGCAAGAAAGGCTTCGGCAAATTCCCGGGCATGGGTAAGATGGGTGGCCTTGGCGGACTTGGCGGATTCGGAGGGAAGAACTTCCCGTTTAAATAAGATGTTCACGCGGCACTTCCCAAGAAAGTGCTTTTCGACAGGATTTAAGACGCGAGAATATATAGAAAAAACATAAGAAATATTGCTAGGAGGAATTGAAAATGGCAGTAAAAATTCGTTTGAGAAGAATGGGTGCAAAGAAGGCTCCTTTCTATCGTGTAGTTGTTGCAGACGGTCGTTATCCGCGTGATGGTCGTTTCATCGAGGAGATCGGTACATATAACCCGCTCGTTGATCCGGCTGAGATCAATATCGACAACGAAGCAGCTAAGAAGTGGATCGCTAACGGCGCACAGCCGACAGATACAGTTCGTGCTCTTCTGAAGAAGTCTGGTGCTATCGAGAAGTAATCCCATTACTTCCAATATAACAAGGAGGCAAGCAGCACACCTACTTCTATCTACATGCTGCATTTGTAGAATATGGAATTATTAACTACAATGGCCAAGTCTTTGGTCAACCATCCTGAGGATGTTGTCGTAAAGAAGTCTGAAAGAGGAAACTCTGTTGTTCTCGAACTTACTGTTAACCCTGAAGATATGGGTAAGGTAATCGGTAAGGGCGGACGTCGCGCACAGGCTATCCGTTCCATCATGAAGGCTAAGTACCTTCGTGAGGGCAAGCGCGTAATCGTTGATATCATCGGATGAAAGACTATCTGATCATAGGTAAGATAACCGGCGTACATGGTGTTCGGGGAGAGGTGAAGATCGCACCTCTCACGGACAATGTGCGTCGTTTTCATTCGTTAAAAGAATGTATGCTCCTTGATGCTAAGGAGAATCTGAAAGAGACCAGGAAAGTGGCCGGTGCAAGGATCGACCCGTCCAGAACTCTTCTTAAGTTCGCAGGGCTCGACGATCGTGATGAAGCTGCCAAGCTTTCCGGACTCTTTATCGCCGTAAAGCGCGAAGATGCCGTAAAACTTCCGAAAGGAAGATATTTCATCGCGGATCTGATCGGTCTTACGGTTGTCGATAGTGTTCGTGGCGACCTCGGTAAAATCAAAGATGTGATCAATTCCGGAGCCAGTGACATTATTCTCTGTGAACGTAAAGGCAAAAATGATCTTCTTATCCCGTATCTGAACTCCATCGTAACGGAGGTGGATCTCGAAGGCGGAAAGATGCAGGTCACTTTGCCTGACGGACTCTATGAGATCTACGAGTGAGGAAAACCTCATGAAGTTTTCGGTTTTAACATTATTCCCGGATCAGGTAAGGGATTTCCTTACCACAAGTATTATCGGAAGAGCGGTCGAAAAGGACATCTTATCGATCGACTGTATTGATATACGCGATTTTTCCGGTAACCGGTACGGAAAGGTAGATGATACTCTTTTCGGCGGCGGAACGGGAATGCTCATGCAGTGCGAACCTGTATATCAGGCTTTTTCTTCTTTGTACGATGCGTCCAAGGAAGCGAAGCCGCACTGCGTTTTCATGAGTCCGAAGGGTCATGTCCTTACCCAGTCCAAGGCAAAAGAACTTGCTTCGTACGATCATCTTGTGATCCTTTGTGGTCACTACGAAGGTATCGACCAGCGTGTTCTTGATGAAATCGTTGATGAAGATCTTTCTATTGGTGACTATGTGCTTACAGGCGGAGAGGTGGCGGCATGTGTCGTTATCGATTGTGTCTCGCGTATGATCGACGGTGTGCTCCCAAATTCAGAAGCGTATGAAGAAGAATCCCATATGCAGGGATATCTGGAAGCACCACAGTATACGAAACCGAATGTGTGGCATGATAAAAAAGTGCCGGATGTGATGCTTTCCGGCAACCATGCCAAGATCAAGGAATGGAAAAGGATCCACGGCCTGTACGATACCTGGAAACGTCGCCCGGATATGCTTGAGAAGCTGGACATCTCTCCGGAAGACTGGAAAAAACTTCTGGATATCGATAAAGACATGCAAGAGCTTTCTAAGGAGTAACATCGCATGCGAATCGAAGTGGAGAACCAGAAGATCCGCGAACGCAAGAAACAGGAGTACGCGGAACTGGTCGAAGAAATGGACAAGAAAGGCTTTGAAGCCAAACTTGAGAAGATCAGTGTTCTTAAGGCTAACGTATATGGTCTTGTCCTGTTTTTCATTCTGGCTTTTGCGTCATTCGGAGCTTACTATCTTATTTATGGCAAGGATTCCTTCGATGTCGGAAAAGTATTCTTCTTCGAGGGTTATAAGGGGCTATTGTTTTTCTTTGCAGTATACGCGGTAACGATATTTGTACATGAGTTTATCCACGGTTTCTTCTGGCACTTTTCGTGTGAGAAGAAGTGGGCGAGTATCGATTTCGGATTTAATCCGAAAAACGTCACGCCATACTGTCATTGTCGCGAAGCACTAGCAGTTTCACGATATTTCCGGGGATGTATCGCTCCGACATTGATCCTTGGTGTTCTTCCGATCATACTGGGACTTGTCTTCAAGATCCTTTTCCTGATCACCATCGGTGTGATCGGTGTTGTAGGTGGAATCGGTGACATGATGGTCATCGTCACACTGAGAAAACATCGCAACTGTTCGCTGTTCGACCACCCTTATGAGGTCGGATATGCGTATTTTGTAAAGAAAATATAGAAAACACTTGCATATGAAAAATCGTTATGTTATCATTTAACGGCTAAAAGGGATGGTCCGCTGCAAGATCCGGCATGAACATCTATCGGAAGAGGAGGAAACAAAGATGGATTTAGTTAAAGCAGTCGAGCAGGATAACCTGCGTAATAGCTATTCCGAGGTCGAAGTTGGTGATCTGGTTAAGGCTCACCTGAAGATCAAGGAAGGTTCCAGAGAACGTATCCAGGTATTTGAAGGCTATGTGATTGCACGTAAGGGCGGCGGTCTTTCCGAGACCATGACAATTCGCCGTCTCTCCTATGGAGTTGGTGTTGAGCGTGTTTTACCCGTTCATTCTCCTAACATTGATAAGATTGAGATCGTCCGTAAGGGCCGTGTAAGAAGAGCTAAGCTTTATTATCTGCGTGGACGCGTTGGTAAGGCAGCTAGAATCACAGAGAAGCTTTCTTCTAAGAAGTGATTCTTTCTTGAACTTAGTTAATGTAGAAAAGTCTCTTTGTTTTTGCAAAGAGACTTTTTTCTTGCTCCAAAGAATAATGAAAAAGCACTCGACGAAGAGATTTGCCAAGTGCTTTTCCATATAGTATGACAGGGATCGCCAATCCTGACGACGCAAAATAAGTGAGGAGAAGAGAAGATTATTTTACAGGAGTGGAAAGGTAGACTTTAAACAGTTCACTGAAATCACCTTGCTTGTTCCAGAAATCCTGGAATTCCTGCGGGTCTACTTCGGAGAATGCGAAAGTTGCGACGTATTCTTGAAGTGCACTGATGAATTTCTCTTCGCCGAGCTTGGAGTAGAGGCCGTACATCAAAGCAGCGCCTTTATCGTAAATATCCCAGTAATCCATTGGCTGAGATTTGAAATCATAGATCGAGCTGTTAAGATCCGGATTCATATCGCCGTCTGAGGTTCCGTTGTATTTTTTATGAAAGTACTCATTGGACATTTTAAGAGATTCGAGGCCTTGACCTCCGAGGGGTTCGTCGTGAATACACTTGTCGAAATAGAAATTCTCTAGAAAACGCGCCATACCTTCATCGATCCAGGCGTGCCGGATCTCATCGTTGCCGACGATTCCATAAAACCACTGGTGTGCAATTTCGTGTGCGGTACATATAGCAAGCGCATTTGTTTCACCGATAATGAATTTTCTCTGTTCGTCTTCCGGAGCCAGGTTCCCCGCCTCATCTTGTGCAAGGGAAAGACATGTATCAGCGCCACTCTTCAAAAGTTCATTTACATAGTTTTTGTATTCTTCATATGAGATATGTCCGTTGGCGTACTCATATTTTTTATCTTGATTCTCGTGAGCCTGCAATAAGATCATGCCCGGATACTCCATACCACCAATATCATCTGCAACACTGCAAAGCATCAGATTCAATGTTTCATATGGATATCCACCACAAGTCTTATTGAAAAGAGCAAGTGAATCTTTAGCTGCACGCATGACGGTTTCTGCTTGATACTTGCAAGTTTCCTTATAGAAAACATGAATATCGCAATCATCGACCTTTTCTGTCAGTTCGAGAAGATCTTCAGCAGTACTGAAGGCAAAGTCGCGCATGTCATTTGCTTCATAGATACCATCTTTCAGCGTACCGCTGGCACAGACCTTGTATCCGTCCGGAACTTCCAGTTTCACATGATAATCGGCAACCTCTGTATAAAAAGCATCTCCGATCTCAACGTAAGGCTGAACCAGCCATTCGCCATTCTCGTGAAGAGCAGGAGTGGCTATAAAGTTTCCGAGGTTATATGCATGTCCAACATGTCCGAAACGGTTAGGAATATCCGGGATGGAAACGGTGTATTCCATTTCAAGGTCGATGGACTCGCCCTTCTTCAGTTCTTTTCCCAAAGGAAGCTTATAGACTGTCTCTTTTACATTCTCCATATGGAGTTCCTGACCGTTAGCTTTGATCGATTCGAAATTGACACCGCCACCTTTTTCTTTGTAAGCTGCCGGGATACAGTTAAAGTAGATGTCCTTCAGATCCGAATCGGTACTGTTGATATACTTCAGTTTCTGTGTGATGTTAAGCTGATGCTTTTCTGTATCAAGCTTAACGTTCATGTCGTACTGGTTCTTTTCGCGTTGTGTCGAATTAGTAAGCTTTTGAACCGTGAGAGAAGGACTCTGTTGTACAATTTGTGTTTCTGTTGGTGTCGTATCTGATACTTTTGTATCCGCTATTTCCGATGTCATTTGTGTAGATGCTGTTGTTGCCGGCTGTGTGGTGATTCGGGTGATTTCTGATTTTCCGGTTGATTGTTTGCTCTGACATGCTGTAGCAGAAAGAATAGCTGTTGCCAATAATATTGAAAGGATCTTTTTCTTCATAATGTCGCTCCTCTGATTTGATGATTTCATCATAACCCACTTGTGAAATATAATTGATTTCTATTCTGTCACGTGACGAATCAGTAACTTTTGTCGTTATTTCGCTTTTTTAGAGGAATTTGTGCAAAAGCATGTAGTGGTATAATAGTCGTGATGTGTTTGAGAGGATTTCCTTCGGGAATGACGTGGAGGTTTGTATGCATTGTAGAATCAAGAACGCAAAGAGAAAGATTGCAAGTATTGTGCTTGCTGCATCACTTTGTACGCCTTTGTTGGCATGGAAAGAGGACTTTTCGGAAAAGGTGTATGCGGCACCAAGTGCTTTTACCAAGACCAAAGAGAATACGACGATTGGTGTTTCGGCAATCAGTAATCCTACTGCACCATCATCGAAAAGTGATGCCTGGAAAGGAAGCTATGTATATTTCGGTAAGTACAATGATAAGGGCGTGACCTATCGTGTGCTGAATAATAAAGAGACAAAGTTTGGCGGTACAACGATGTTCCTGGATTGTGATACGGTCCTGGAAGATCGTGTATTTGCTATTGATACAACTTCAAATGCATGGAATGACAGTGCTATCCGCAAATGGATGAACAGTAACTATTTTTTCAATAACAGCAGTTACTTTTCCTCGGTTGAGCGCGCATCAATCAGGAAGAGTTCCATTGCTTCCCATTCTTTAAGCGGTGTAGATGCGGATGCGATCACTGCTTATAAAGACTATGTAGGGCTTTCCGGAGATTATGTCTTCCTTCTCGATGCTGAAGATATTCTGAATTCAAAATACGGATACTACAGTGTAATGAATCCGGAAGGATATTCGTCTATAGTCGCAAGCAGAGGAAAGAGACTCTTTGGCGGAAACTCTTTACATACCTGGTGGCTTCGCAGTTCCTCCGCCATATATGATGACCGCGCAGGATTTATAAATAATTCTCCTCAAGGCATTCCCGGTCACGGTTTAGTAACGGCGAAATTTGGTTTTTCACCGGCTATGAATATTAATACTTCGAATGTGCTTTTTTCCTCGCTTGTGAAATCATCCACATATAAGCTGACTCTGTATGATCAGGATATCGAGCTTTCTGTACCATCTGATATTGACATTCAGTTTTCCGGGAACAAGGTAACTGTTCCTTATACGCTGGACGGCGCTCACGCCGAAAACTGCAATCAGCTTTCTGTCTTGATTACAAATAATCAGCCGCTTGATAGTTCCAGTATTAAACTTCTGCATTACGGCAAGGCTTCTTATTCGGGAAACATCGTAGACGCAGGAAAGGCAACATTTGAAATTCCTTCTGATCTGCAGGGTGATTGGGGAACCAATTTCCGCGTATATCTTCTTGCGGAACAGGTTAATGCACTTGATGAAACGGATTATGCCTGTGTTCCGTATCAGTTGCCGAAACTGGTTTTGCCGGCCGTAAAGAATTTCAGTATCAAGTCTACCAATGATGGTCAGTCTGTAGAACTGAAATGGGAAAGTGTTGCCGGCGCCACAACATATGAGGTGTTCTGGAAGAAAGATGACGGCTCTTTCACTTGTATAGCGGAAACAGCTGAGACCAGCCTGAATCTAAGCGGGCTTCCTTTTGGAAGCACATTCTATTTCAAGATTCGTGCATGTCGAAAGATCTCCGGAGAGAAAACGGTAAAGATCTATGGTGATTATAGTGAACTTTTGAAACATATACCGCAGATGGGTAAGGTTTATCTCAAGTATAGTTATCTTGTATCCAAGACTGACGGATTTAAACTGACGTGGTCTTCTGTGGATAATGCAGATTACTATGAGGTGAGACAGTGTCTCGCCCCTCTGAAGACCGGTGCATATGGTGAATGGACTTTGGTAAAAAACACAACTGATACTGAATGCTACATTCCTGTAGAATTCGGACAGAAGTATATGTTTGCCGTTCGAGCACATAAATCGACCAGTTCCGGTGATGGATTCGGTCCATACAGTGATGTTCTGGAATATGTTCCTTCTGTGGGCAAGTGTTCGACACTGAAAGGCGAACCGAATGTTGCCGGTGACGGTGTCAAACTGGAATGGGACGGCGGCGGATTCTTTGCTGAGGATTATGAGATCTGGTATCAAACCGGAACGACTAACTCGGATGGTTCAATCACATATTCCGAGTGGGTAAAGGCAGGTACTTCAACAGAAAGAGCCTATGAGGCAAAGGGTCTCGTTGCCGGTACACCATACAAGTTTAAGGTACGCGCTCATGCTACGGACAGCGGCGTTGATTATTATGGTGATTATAGCGGTACTGTGAAAGTTGTACCTCGTGTCGGTGGTCCGACAAACACACCTACTCCGACCAATACGCCGACACCGACGAACACACCTACGCCGACAAAGAAGGCGACGCCAACTCCAACGAATACACCTACTCCAAAGAATACACCTACGCCGACCAATACGCCGACACCGACGAATACACCTACACCGACAAAAAAGGCGACACCAAAACCGACAAAGAAAGTCACTCCTACGCCGGTAACTGATCAGCCGACACCGACGACAAAGCCGGGTGATCCGACCCCGACAACTGCGCCGGGACAGCCGACGACCGCTCCTGGTCAACCTACACCGACTACAGCTCCTGGTGATCCTACGCCAACGACCGGTCCCGGCCAGCCAACTCCGACAGAGACTCCGGATCCGACTTTCAAAGATTTTGTCGAGCGATTGTATGTTGTTGCGCTGAATCGTGCTTCTGAGCCTGAAGGAAAGGCTTTCTGGGTCGAGAAGGTAGAGAATGGCGAATATAATGGTGCGGACTGTGCCCGGTTCTTCCTGCTCGAAGCACCTGAGTTCATGAACAGACAGCTCAATGACAGTGATTTCCTGGAGATCCTGTATCACACTTTCTATGACCGTGAATCCGACGAAGCCGGTAAAGTTTACTGGATGGGAAGACTTGCAAATGGCACGAGCCGACGTGATGTTGTGAACGATTTCATCGAATCCACCGAGTGGTGCAATGTTTGCGCGACATACGGCGTTCGTTCCGGTGCAATCTACCATAAGGCAGAGTTTGCTTCGAAGAATGCTATTAAGTTTGCTACAAGACTCTACACATGCTGCCTGGGAAGAGATCCTGAAGAGGCAGGCCTGAAATACTGGAGCTTGGCTCTGACGAATCTGGAACAGACCGGATGCTCGGCGGCAAAACTGTTCTTTACGAGTGATGAATTCGTAAACTTTGGTCTTCCGGATGACGAGTATGTCAGAAGACTGTACACGACATTCATGGGCAGAGACCCGGAAGCAAGTGAAATTGCTTTCTGGACAGGAGAAATCACGAAGGAAACACAGACCAGAGCGAGCATCATGGCTTTCTTCGGTCAAAGTGAGGAATTCACGAAGATCTGCAAACAGTATGGTATCGAAAGAGGCGCGATCTGATCGGTTCTCTTAAAAGGAAGGTTTTATGAACGAATCAAAGGGCAATATCAACTGGTTTCCTGGTCATATGCGAAAGGCACTGAACGAGGTTTCAGACAAACTGAAGTTCGTGGATATTGTATTTGAGACTGTGGACGCCAGAATTCCGATCTCCAGCCGAAATCCGGAACTGGATTCTCTGGTTGCGAAAAAACCAAGGATCGTAGTTTTGAACAAGGCGGATCTTGCGGATGAAAGAGTTACCGATGAGTGGCTTGCATATTATAAAGCTTCCGGTATTTCCGCTATAGCAATCGACGCTTCTCATAAGAAGGGTCTGGATAAACTGAGAAGTATGGCAGTCGATGCCTGCAAGGACGTGCTGTCTAAAGCGGAAGCTAAAGGCCGTATAGGACGTCCTGTCCGTGCTATGGTCGTTGGTGTTCCGAACTCCGGCAAATCCACGCTGATCAACGGTCTTTGTAATCGAAAGATTGCCGTAACCGGCGATATGCCAGGTGTGACGCGTGACTTTAAGTGGGCAAGATCAGACGGACAACTCGAACTCATGGATATGCCGGGAGTGCTTTGGCCGCGATTGGGAACGCCGAGAAATCAGCTTGTGCTGACACTGACCGGTGCAGTTAAGACAGAAGTGGTTGATGTGGTGGATGTTGCTTTCTCCGGTATGAAACTTATTGAGAAGCTCTATCCGCAGGAATTATATACCAGATATAAACTTGCGCCGGCAGGTTCGGACGAGTATATCGAAGACGATTATGAGAGATTTGAAGAAGCCGCAAGGAAAATGGGATGTATTCTTTCCGGTGGCCGCATCAATGATGAACGATTTGCAAAACTGTTCCTTGATGATCTTCGTAATACGAGAATTGCAAGGATCACACTTGAGACCCCGAATCAGCCTGATAAGGAGTAATGCATGACTAGAGAAGAAAAGCTCATATTGAAGTTTGAAGAAATGTCCGCTTATGAAAAAGAATCTGCGGCAGATGGCATGCCTGTGTGCTGCGGTATCGATGAAGCGGGAAGAGGCCCTCTGGCCGGACCTGTTGTTGCAGCCGCCTGCATTCTGGATCCGGATACTCCCATTTACGGACTGGACGATTCAAAAAAGCTTTCTCCTAAGAAAAGGGATCTGCTTTTTGATGAGATCCGTGAAAAAGCAAAGTGTTTCTGCGTGATCCGTGTGGAGCCGAAGGAGATCGATGAGATCAATATTCTTGAAGCAACCAAGAAAGCCATGCGCGCATGCGTAGCGGGACTATCCGTAAAACCGGATGTGCTTCTGATCGATGCGGTAAACCTGACAGGTACGGGGATTCCTGTAAAGCCCATAATTAAAGGTGACGCTAAATCTAATTCCATTGCTGCGGCATCGATCCTGGCCAAAGTTACGCGTGACCGTATCATGGAAGAGTACGATAAAGAGTACCCGGGTTATGGATTTGCCCAGCATAAAGGATACGGAACGGCAGCGCATTACGCGGCGATCCATGAACTTGGCATTTCTCCGATACACAGGATGTCTTTTTTGAAAAAGATGCATTAATTCTGATATTTGTTTTCAGGAGGAAGTGTGACCAGAAATCAGAATATCGGGAAGGGATCGGAGGATTTTGTAGCATCATTCCTTGAGCGTCGTGGTGCCCGCATCCTTGCGCGGAATTATTCTGTGCCTCGAGTCGGTGAAATAGATATCATTTGCGAGTATAAGGGAAAGATCCTGGTTATCGAAGTCAAATCCAGATATAAGGAAATGCGTTACGGAACTCCGGAAGAAGCGGTGACAGCTTCTAAACAAAATAAGGTCATGAAAACTGCTGTATACTATTGTAAAGAGAATCATATTTCTTTTGATACGGTTTCCTTCTTTGTGGCCGGAGTGATCCACGATGCTCAGGGGAATATTTTGGATGTGCAGTTTACGCCATTCTTTTGAGATGAATTGAAGTTTATGATGAAATGGATTCAAAAATCGAAAACGATTCTATCTGTCCTGGTTGCTTTATCCATAGGACTTGCTTTTGGATGCGCGAATTCTGAATCAAGTGGAGCCGATGCAACCACGGTTGCACCGACTACTTCAGTAACTACAACTGAATCGGAAAGTTCTTCTGAAACGACAAAACAAAAAGAATCATCTTCAGAAGAGACAACAACACAAGAAGAGACGACAACCACAGAGAGCACAACCGAATCAACTTCTGAATCTAAAACTGAATCCACTACGGAAGAAACAACAACGGAATCTTCAGAGGAAACTACCACTACTGAGGAAACAACTACTGAAGAAACGACGACATCCGAGACGACTGAAGGATCTTCATCCAAAGAGGAAACACAAACCTCATCTGAAACATCGGAGCCCTCTTCGCCATCCGATCCGTCTGATCCTGAGAAAAAAGGACTGGTCGTGCATTTTATCGATGTGGATCAGGGAGACTCTTCCTTGATTATATGCGATGGCGAGGCTATGTTAATTGATGGCGGTTCTTCGGATAAATCCGAATTGATCTATGCGTATCTGAAAAAATATGAGATCACACATCTGAAGTATATCGTCGCTACACATCCGGACGATGATTACATCGGAGGTCTTTCCGCGGCACTCATTTTTGCAACGGTGGAACGTGCTTTTTGCTCAGTGGACGAATATGACAGTAAGCCGTTTTCAAGTTTTCAGAAATACCTCAATAAGCAAAAAGTAGAACTCGAGATTCCGGAAGCGGGGACAGAACTTGCTCTTGGCTGCGCCAAACTGACCGTGCTTGCGCCAATAAAAGAATTGGAATCCACAAACAATAATTCCATCGTGATCCGTCTGGAATATGGAAAGACATCGTTTCTGTTTACCGGCGATGCTGAATTTGACGAGGAAGATACGATTCTCTTTTCTGACCGGATAGTTGAGAGCACTGTCCTGAAAGTCGGCCATCACGGAAGCGAGTATTCAACATCAAAGGATTTCCTGGATGCGATTTCTCCTTCGATCGCTATCATTTCATGCGGGAAAGATAATACTTACGGTTTCCCGAAGCAAACTGTTCTGGATCTTCTGAAGGAGCGCAACGTAGATTTGTACCGCACAGACATGCATGGCGATATTTTGGTGTATTCCAATGGTGAGAAGATTACTGTTTCCATGGAAAAAGAACCTGACGGTGATGTGTTCCTGGCCCCGGTCATTGAAAGCCCGGATCCGGGAAGTGAAGTGGATTGTGACTATATATGTAATAAGAACTCGCATAAGTTCCATTATCCGAATTGTGAAGCAGTTCGAAAAATGAAGGAAGCAAACAAACTATACTTTAAGGGAGATCGTCAGGAACTTATCGATGATGGTTATGTACCTTGTAAGATTTGTAATCCTTAGTGCTCTTTTGCATTTCTGATTGCCTTTTCCTCCATATGTATTGCCAATTTGCCCTCGAAGAGGCAGGGAAATCCGCTTCTTTTGGACATTTTATCGAATTCCTATAAAAGTTCTGCAAGTTGCTTGTCAAAATCCTTCATTTATAACATAATGGTGAAGGTTTAAAATCCAATATCCAAATAGAATATGCAAGAGAACACAAACAAAATTGCTTTTTGAGTGCTTTTGGCGCGGAAAATAGCAAAACAACAGGAGGACGATGTCAATGAAGACATATCTTGAACTGAGCAAGGCGGAACTACAGGACACACTCAAGATTTTGGAGATCCGGTACAATGATCTGAAATCCCGTAATCTGGCTTTAGACATGACGCGCGGTAAGCCGAGCCCGGATCAGTTGAGCATTGCAAATGGCATGCCGGGTCTTCTTGATGCAGATAATCTGAAGGCAGAAGACGGTTCTGACTGCCGTAACTACGGTGTACCCTTCGGCCTGAAGGAATCCAGAAACCTCTTTGGTGAGATCCTGGGAATCGATCCTGTACTGGTTACTGTTGGTAATAACTCCAGCCTTCAGCTGATGTATGACACACTTTCCCGTTCTTTGATCTTTGGTGAGATCGAGTCCGAGAAGCCGTGGGGACAGATTCCGAACCGCAAATGGATCTGCCCGGTGCCGGGTTATGACAGACACTTCCTCGTTACGGAAACACTTGGCTTCGAGCTCATCGCTGTTCCGCTGAACGAAGATGGCCCGGATATGGACATGGTTGAGAAGCTGGTTGCTGAAGATCCGTCGATCCTCGGTATGTGGGCAATGCCGCTTTACAGCAATCCGGACGGATATATCTATTCGGAAGAAGTATGCAAGCGTCTGGTTTCCATGAAGACCGCCGCTCCTGATTTCCGTATCTTCTGGGATAATGCTTATGTGGTTCACCATCTTTACGATGATGTTTCCAAGCAGGGAACTCTTCCGGAGATCCTCGGCCTTGCAAGAGAAGCCGGTAATCCGAACCGCGTATACGAGTTCGCATCCACAAGTAAGATCACATTTGCCGGTGCCGGTATTGCCTGCATGGCTGCAAACGAAGAAAATACAACACGTGCCAGAAAGTATCTGGGCGTTCAGTCTATCGGTCCGAACAAGATCATTCAGTTGATGCATGCTAAGTATGTTCCGAACCTTGACGCAGTCAAGAAGGTCATGTCCAAGCAGGCAGATCTTTTGCGCCCGAAGTTTGAGAAGGTCCTGAGCATTCTTAAGGATGAGTTCGAAGGTTCCGGTATCGCTCGCTGGAATTCTCCTTTGGGTGGTTATTTTGTTTCCCTGTATGTACTTGACGGTACTGCAAAAGAAACTGTAAGACTTGCCAAGGAGTGCGGTGTGGCGCTGACACCTGCCGGTGCGACCTATCCTTACGGAAAAGATCCGTCTGACAGCAATATCCGTATCGCCCCGAGCTTCCCGAAGATAGAAGATATCGAACTTGCCGTTACAGTTCTCGGAGTTTGTGCTAAACTATCAGCTGTAAGAAAACTTTTGGAGGAGTAATGTCATGAAAGATATCTACGAGAGTCCGCTGAATTCCCGTTATTCCAGCAAGGAAATGAAGGCCGTTTTTTCGCCTGATCATAAGTTTAAGACTTGGAGACAGCTCTGGATCTATCTTGCTTCCTGTGAAAAAGAAC
Source organism: Clostridiales bacterium (assembly GCA_017615755.1). Lineage (GTDB taxonomy): Bacteria > Bacillota > Clostridia > Saccharofermentanales > Saccharofermentanaceae > Scatonaster. The sequence continues at coordinate 41,985 of JAFZZM010000056.1, forward strand.
TTGGCCTGAACATCACTGATGAACAGATCGCTGAGCTTGAGGCAAGCAAGGACGATATCAACTATGATGTAGCTGCAAGAGAAGAGAAGCTTGTACGTCATGACGTTATGGCTCATGTACATGCTTATGGTGAGCAGTGCCCGAAGGCGAAGGGAATCATTCACCTCGGTGCAACATCCTGCTACGTAGGCGATAACACAGATATCCTTCTTATGAGAGAAGCTTTGATCCTTACTCGTAAGAGACTTCTTGCCGTTATTGAGAAGCTTGCTAAGTTTGCAGATGAATATAAGGCAATGCCGACACTCGGCTTTACGCATTTCCAGCCTGCTCAGCTTGTAACGGTTGGTAAGCGTGCCACACTTTGGCTCCAGGATCTCCTGATCGACCTCGATGAACTGGATTACACACTGTCTTGCTTGAAGCCGCTTGGCTGCAAGGGTACAACGGGTACACAGGCCAGCTTCCTGGATCTTTTCCAGGGCGACCACGATAAGGTCGAGAAACTCGATAAGATGATTGCAGAGAAGATGGGCTTTGAATCTTCCATCTCCGTAAGTGGTCAGACATACACAAGAAAGCTCGATGCAAAAGTACTGAATACTCTTTCCGGTATTGCAACTTCTGCTCATAAGTTCAGCAACGACATCCGTCTGCTTCAGCATCTCAAGGAAATCGAGGAGCCTTTCGAGAAGACTCAGATCGGTTCTTCCGCTATGGCATATAAGCGTAACCCGATGCGTAGTGAGCGTATCTGCTCCTTGTCCCGTTATGTGATCGCGAATGCGTTGAACCCGGCTATGACAGCTTCCGAGCAGTGGTTCGAGAGAACTCTGGATGACTCTGCGAATAAGCGTATCTCCGTTCCGGAAGCTTTCCTGGCTGTTGATGCGATCCTGAGCATCTATCTCAATGTTGCATCCGGTCTGGTCGTTTATCCGAAAATGATCCATAACCACATCATGAACGAACTCCCGTTCATGGCGACAGAGAACATCATGATGGAAGCAGTAAAGCGCGGCGGTGACCGTCAGGAACTTCATGAGAAGATCCGTGTTCACTCCATGGCGGCTGGTAAAGTAGTCAAGGAAGAAGGTCTTCCGAATGATCTTCTCAGCCGTATCGCTGATGACCCGGCTTTCGGTCTGGATAAGGATTCACTTGATACACTTCTTGATCCGAAGCTTTACATCGGCCGTTGCCCTGAACAGGTAACGTCTTTCCTGAAGAACGATGTTGAACCTGTTCTTAAGTTCTACGCTGACGAGCTCGATATTGAAGAGCCGGAATTGAATGTGTAAGTTTCTTACGAAGCAAAGACGTACAATGAAGTGCTTTTGAAACGGAATGAGAATATGAGCATTTATTTAGACAATAGTGCAACCACGAAGCCACTTCCTGAAGTGGCTCGTTTGGTTTATGAAACATTGAGCGGGGAGGAGTCCTACGGTAATCCCGGATCCCTTCATCGTCTTGGTGTTCTGGCCGAAAAGAACTTGAATGAGTCTTCCGAGAAGATCGCGAAGCTTCTTTCCTGTAAGAAAGACGAGCTGTATTTCACGTCCTGCGGTTCCGAGTCGGTAAATACGTCGATCATAGGCTATGTGCACCAGAATCCGAGAGCCGGCAAGAAGATCATCTCGACAAAAACAGAGCATAAGGCTTCGCTTGAGTCCTTGGATAAGCTCGCAAAAGAGGGATATGAGATCTGTTATATTCCGGTTGATGCGACCGGAAAGCCCGATATGGAGGCACTTTATGACGCGATCGATGAAAATACTGCGCTTCTGACATTTACGCATGTGAATAATGAGACCGGTGCGATCCTGCCGCTCGAGAAAATCATAGAGATCCGTAACAAGAAGAACCGCAATACGAAGATCCATCTGGACTGCGTGCAGTCTCTGGGAAAACTGCCGATCGCACTTTCGCGAATGGGCATCGATATGGCCTCTTTCTCCGGTCACAAGATCCATGCGCTGAAAGGCTTCGGACTTCTTTATATCAAAACCGGTGTAAGAGTCGCACCTCTGATCCTGGGCGGTGGACAGCAGCGTGGAATGCGCTCCGGAACCCAGAGTCCATATCTGGCAAGTGCTTTTTCCCTGGCTTTGGAAAAAGCAACGGAGACCATCGAGGAGAACCTTGTGAAGATGCAGGCGCTTCGTGACGAGTTCGCAGGAAAGCTCGAAGAAGTCGGAACACAGGTGCTTTCACCGAAAGATGCACTTCCTTATGTGCTAAATGTGTCTTTTCCTTCGTTTCAGTCAGAAACCATGTTGCACTGTCTGGAAGAAAAGGATATCTTTGTTTCGACGGTTTCCGCATGTTCCTCAAAAACAAAAAAAGTCAGTTATGTTCTGACGGAAATGGGAATACGTCGTGAGATCGCTGCCAATGCGGTGCGTTTCAGTTTTTCGAGATTTACTACAAAAGAAGAACTGGATGCAACGATCGATGCAGTCAAGCAGATCTACGAAAGATACAAAGTATAAGAATCGTCCGTTTTGACAACCTCGGACGTAAGAAAGAGATCAAGGAGAGAAGAGAATGAGCAATACATATCGCACGATCATACTGGCAAGAATGGGGGAGATTGCGCTTAAAGGTTTAAACCGCGGTAAGTTTGAAAGACAGCTGATCGATAATCTGAGATGGAGATTAAAAGAGTATGGCGCTTTTTCCATCGTGCAGAGTCAGTCCCGTATATGGATCGAGCCGAAGGAAAGCAACATTGATCTTCTTGAAGATAAAGAAACAGCAAACGACGTTCTTCGCGCCGTTACACAAGTTTTTGGTCTTGTTTCCGCAAGCCTTGTATGGAAATTCGACGGGGATATGGAGTCGATCAAGGAACACGCCTTGAAACTGACCGATGAGATCCTTTCCGAGCATGACTATAAGACGTTCAAAGTTGAGTCCAAGCGTGGTGATAAGCGTTTCCCTCTGGCTTCTCCTGAGATCTGCTGTGATGTCGGCGAAGCGATCCTTATCGCGCATCCGGAGCTGACTGTAGATGTTCATGAGCCTGATTTTACTATCTATGTTGAGGTCCGAGAGAACCGTTTCGTTTACAGCGAGAAACTTGAAGGACACCGTGGTCTGCCTGTCGGAACGGCAGGGAAGGGCATGTTGCTTCTCTCGGGTGGTATCGACAGTCCTGTAGCCGGTTACATGATGGCGTCACGTGGTATGCAGCTGGAAGCGATCTATTTCCATTCGTATCCTTATACCAGCGAACGTGCGCTCGAGAAGGTTAAAGATCTGGCACGTATCGTATCCCAGTATTCCGGTACGATCCTGCTTCATGTTTGTAATTTCACGGATATCCAGCTTGACCTTTATAAGAACAGCCCTCAGGACATGCTGACCATCACGATGCGTCGTATCATGTTTGAAATTGCTGAGGAACTGGCCAATAAGCAAGGCTGCAAGTGCCTGATCACCGGCGAGTCGCTCGGACAGGTAGCCAGCCAGACGATCGAAGCGATCCAGATCACAAATGAAGTGGTGAAGACGATGCCGGTGTTCCGTCCGTTGATCGGACTGGACAAGGAAGAAACATGCAATATTTCCCGCCGCATCGGTGCTTTTGAAACATCGATCCTGCCATATGAGGATTGCTGCACTGTCTTTGTTGCGAAGCATCCGAAGACGCATCCGCAGAAAAAACACATCATTGAAGCGGAAGAGAAACTGGACATTCCGGCTCTGGTTCAAAAAGGCGTGGAAGGCATCGAGACATACAAGATCGAGCGTGTTTCAAAAGTCTGATTCTGTCTACTTGTGAGAAGACCTTGAATCATTTGCTCTCCATGTCACGGAAAACAGCAATTTGAGAATACTCAAATTCCGAAAATAAGGGCATTTCGTGCGAATAAACTGTTTGACGTCCCGTATATATAAGTGCTACAATATTAACAAATTTTTATAGGTTGCGATATTATTGGCATGTGAAGGAGGTTAAATCATTATGTTCGCAAAAAAACTGCTAAGGGTTTCAACCTTAGTTTTGTCGGCAGTACTTGTCGGTGCTGTCGGTTTTTCCATTTTCACTTCGTCAAAGAAGTTATCTGCAGCAGGTGACAAGTATTACTATGCTACAGGCGTTAACACTTTGACCGGTGATGTGGAAGACTTTAAACTTGTTGCAAGTAACGGCGGTTTCTATTTCTGCGGTTACTACGGCAATCGTGTTAGTTCTTCGGCATTAGGTATTCCGGAAGAATTCACCATTATTTCAGGTGCAGGCTCTTCGGCTGTTCCGTATGATGATGAGAATGTCGGAGCTGTTGTTTCCGTTATCGGTATCGCCGATGAAGCTTGTAAGACATATCCGATCAACAAGCTCGCTATTCCTTATGGCGTTGAATCTATCGGTAAGCAGGCTTTCCAGGAGTGTAAAGGTCTCGTTGAGGTTTCTTTCCCTTCAACATTGAAGACAATGGGTCGTGCATGCTTTAAGCAGTGTGAACTTCTCAAAGTTGTAGATCTTAGCCAGACCAGCCTTGAGTTCAAGCTGACTGAAGATCCGAACGGCGGTTATATCCACCATATCAATGGTAGTGAACCGACTGAAGGTAAGTATGCTTTTGAAGAATGTATTGCACTTCAGGACATCAAGTTCCCGAAGAACAACGATGATTTCATGGTTGTTCCTGAAGGTTTCTGCAAGGGCTGTAGAAGATTGACTTCCGTATCCATTCCGGACAGCGTTCATGAAGTAGATCAGTATGCTTTCCAGGACAACGTTCTGCTTGAGAGTGTAAGATTCTCTTCGAATCTGGTAGGAATTGATGCCGGCGCTTTCAAGAGCTGTTCCGCTCTTACTTCCGTAAAGATTCCGAGTTCTGTTGAGTTCCTCGGTCAGGAATGTTTCTACGAGTGTACTACACTTTCTTCTGCTACTCTGGCTGATGGAATTCAGCTTGAAAAGATCAGTAAGAGAGCTTTTAAGCGTACTAAGCTCCAGAACTTCACCATTCCTGCTTCTTGTGACAAGCTCTTCATCCTTGAAGAAGAAGCATTCATGGATTGTACTGAACTTGCGACATTTACTGTAAAAACCTCTTCTATCCATACATTTGATAAAGAATGTTTTTCTAACTGCAGCATTTTGAAGACGATCAATATTCCTGCCGGTTCTCTTACCGGTATCGGTGAGGCTTGCTTCAAGGGCTGTACTATCCTCAAGGATATTGCTTCTAAGAGCAATAACATCATCAAGAACGTTGTTAACATCGGACCTTCTGCTTTCTATGGTTGTGAAGCTTTTACAGAGTTCTATGTTCCGGATATCACAACAATCGGTGAGTACACATTCTACGGTTGTAAGAACATCGTAAATCTGTATTTCTCTTCCACAAATGAGAATGACCTGGATAAGGTCGGTGACTATGCTTTCGCACAGTGTGCAAAGATGATCATCAGCGGTGGTAAGATTCCGGATACCGTAACAGTAATCGGTAAGTATGCATTCTCCGGTTGTACATCTGCTACATCCATTGGCGTTCCTTCTAATCTCGAGAAGATCGATGAGGGCGCTTTCAAGAACTGTACTGCTCTGAAGTCCTTCACAATTCCTTCGAACATCGATGAGATCCGTAAGGAAACCTTCTATGCATGTGCATCTCTTAAGTCTATCGCAATCCCGGACGAAGTAACTATCATTCCTGAGTCCTGCTTCACAAAGTGTGTATCTCTTGAATCCGTTAAGATGGGTAACCAGGTTGTTCAGATCCAGAAGGAGGCTTTCTCCGGATGTACATCTCTCTGCCATGGTACCGGCGTCCTTTCTCTCAGCAGCGGTTTGACACTGCTTGATGAAAGTGCATTCTTCGGTTGCTCCGAAATCAAGTCTGTCAGCATTCCTTCCGGTGTTTCTGTGATCCCGGCTAAGTGCTTTGCTGAGTGTTCTTTGCTTAAGAATCTCAACCTTAACAATGTAACTGAGGTTGGACAGTCTGCATTCGAGAAGTGCTCAAGCCTTGCAACTCTCAATTTCCCGGCTGGATTTGAAGTTTTCGGCAGAAGCTCTTTCCGTCAGTGCACATCTTTGGAAGTTGTTGTAATTCCGGATTCTGTTAACCAGATCCCTGACAACTGCTTCAATGGTTGTACTTCTTTGGAATATGTAAAGATTCCGGATTCCGTAACTGCTCTTGGTAGAGGTTGCTTCTCTGCTTGTAACCTGTTGGCAGTTGAGTTGCCGGATAGCCTTCTGGCTGTCAGCTCTGTCGCTTTTGACGGTAACAGAGACCTGAACCGTGTAACAGTAAGCAACAACAAGGTAGTTATCAACGAATACCTTGGTAGTAACGCAAATGTTGAAGTACCTGAGAAGATCTACGGCATGCCTGTTGTTGAGATCTCTGCAGAAGCTTATCGCGGAACAAACGTTAAGTGGGTTCATGTACCGTCCTCTGTAAAGAAGATCGGTGACAGTGCTTTCGAAGACTGCAAGAACCTCCTTACAGTAAGAATTCCTAACACGATCAGACTTACAGACGATTGCTTCAGCGGTTGTCAGACAGTTTATCGTATTGAAGACCTTGACGATACATCCGTAATCATCAAGAAGTTCTATGGCGAAAGCAAGACAGTTAACATTCCGAATACTCTTGAGAGCAAGAAGGTCGTTGCTATCGGCGATGGCGCTTTCAAGGGCAACATCTACATCCAGGATGTAACAGTACCGAAGTCCGTAACTTCTATCGGTGCTGAGGCCTTCATGAACTGCAGTAATGCATACGTTCTGTATCCGGCTGCTGCATCTGTTGGTAAGGATGCATTCAAGGGTTGTAAGGGATCTGAGTCTTATGGCGATGCTCCGACGATCACACAAAAGCCGACGATCACTCCTACACCGATCCCGGGTAAGGACCCGACTCCGGTTCCGGGTGAACCGTCTATCGCAGACTTTATCGAGCGTCTCTATACAGTAGCTCTGGACCGTCCATCTGATGCTTCCGGTAAGGCTTACTGGGTACGTGAGATCACAAACGGTAACAAGACAGGTGCTGATTGCGCAAGAGGATTCCTCGTTGATACTCCTGAGTTCCAGAACCGTGGTCTGAACGACGATAAGTTCGTCGAGACACTGTATCAGACATTCTTCGGTCGTGCTTCTGAAGCAAGCGGTAAGGCTTACTGGATGGGCAGACTTAAAGATAAATCTGCAACACGTCTGGATGTTATCCTGAACTTCATCGATTCTAAGGAATGGTGCAACATCTGTGCTGACTATGGCGTTAAGTCCGGTGCTCCGACTGCTAAGGCTGAAAAGGCATCCAAGAACGCTATCAAGTTTGCTACAAGATTGTACACAGAGTGCCTCGGACGTGATCCTGAGACGGCTGGTCTTAACTACTGGTCTCTCGCTTTGACGAACCTCGAGCAGACAGGTTACTCTGCTGCTAAGCAGTTCTTCACATCCAAGGAGTTCAGAAACTTCAATACTACGAATGAAGAATATGTAACAAGACTCTATACAACATTCATGGGTCGTGAGCCTGAAGCTGACGGATTCAAGTACTGGGTCGGCGAACTTAATAAGGGTGCTGACAGAGACTATATCCTCGCTAAATTTGCTTCGACACCAGAGTTTGCTAACATCTGTAAGTCGTATGGTATTGATCGCGGTGATATCTGATCATCGGAATATCTGACATGAATTAAGGTCCGCCTGCTTGCATTAATTGCAAGTAGGCGGATTTTTTTAGTTTTTGTTAGATTAATTTGTGTACTTTCTCCTTGTAAATGGCTTTACTGAAAACGATATTTTGATTATCATGTTATAGTAATTTGTATACATATGGAGGTATCCCATGTTTGAGCATATCAAGGCAGAAGATCCTGAGGTTTTTCAGGCGATAACACAGGAAGTGGAGCGTCAGCGCAATAAGATCGAGTTGATCGCTTCTGAGAACTTTGTAACTGAGGCCGTTCTTGAAGCAGCCGGTTCTCCGTTGACAAACAAGTACGCAGAGGGTTATCCGGGAAAGAGATATTACGGCGGATGCGAATATGTGGATATCGTAGAGTCTCTTGCTATTGACAGAGCGAAGAAACTTTTCGGTGCAGAACATGTTAATGTTCAGCCGCACTCCGGTGCTCAGGCTAATACAGCAGTTTACTTTGCTATTCTTGAGCCGGGCGATAAGATCCTGGGTATGGATCTTTCTCATGGTGGACACCTCACACACGGTATGAAACTGAATGTTTCCGGCCGTACATATCAGTCTGAGTTCTATCAGGTAGATCCTGAGACACAGACTCTCAACTACGACAAGATCCTCGAGATCGCTAAGGAAGTTAAGCCGAAGGTTATCGTTGCCGGTGCTTCCGCTTATCCGAGAATTATCGATTTCAAGAAGTTCCGTGAGATTGCTGATGCAGTTGGCGCTTATCTCTTCGTAGATATGGCTCATATTGCAGGTCTCGTTGCTGCAGGACTTCACCCGAATCCGGTTCCGTATGCTGATTTCGTTACAACAACAACACATAAGACCCTCCGCGGTCCTCGTGGCGGTATCATCATGTGCAAAGAAGAGTTTGCCAAGAAGATTGATTCCGCTGTATTCCCGGGTCAGCAGGGTGGTCCTCTGATGCACATCATCGCAGCTAAAGCCGTTGCTTTTAAGGAAGCACTGAGTGATGAGTTCCGCGCATATCAGGGACAAATCGTTAAGAATGCTGCTGCTCTGGCTGATGGTCTTATGAAGAGAAACGTAAATCTCGTTTCCGGCGGTACAGAGAATCACCTGATGCTCATCGACCTTCGTGGTACAGGCGTTACAGGTAAGGAACTGCAGCTCCGTTTGGATGATGTAAACATCACAGCAAACAAGAATACGATCCCGTTCGATCCTGAGAAGCCGTTCGTTACAAGCGGTGTTCGTGTTGGTACTGCTGCAGCATCTGCTCGCGGTATGAAGGAAGAGGATATGGATGTAATCGCAGATTGCATCGCAAAAGCAATCTTCTCCTTTGAGGAGTCCAAGGAAGAGATCAAGGCTGCTGTTGCTCAGTTGACAGCGAAGTATCCGCTTTATCCGGATATGAAGTATTGATCCGTTATTCGGACAGGAGATAGGACATGAGCGTGAGCGAAGAGTATAAGAAGAGAGAACCTTTAGCTTTTCGCATGGCGCCGCGTTCATTATCTGAATATATCGGTCAGGAGCATATCCTGGGCGAGGGCAAGATGTTAAGAAGGATGATCGAGGCAGACAGACTGTCTTCGATCATCCTTTTTGGCCCTCCGGGGACCGGAAAGACTGCGTTGGCAAGGCTGATCGCACACACTACTTCGGCTAAGTTTGAAAGGATCAATGCCGTTACGGCGGGTGTATCCGACATCAAGCGTATAGTAGAAGATGCGAAGAATCCCATCTTTACGCCGAATGGAAGAGTAGTGCTTTTCGTGGATGAGATCCATCGGTTTAACAAGATGCAGCAGGATGCTTTGCTTCCTCATGTAGAAGACGGAACGGTCATTCTGATTGGAGCGACGACGGAGAATCCGTTCTTCGAAGTGAACAAGGCCTTGATCTCGAGATCAACGGTCCTTTCCCTGAAACCTTTGACCGATGAAAATATCATCGCCATTTTGAAACAAGCGCTTAACGATAAAGAGCGGGGACTGGGTAACGAACCGATCGATATTTCCGACAGAACTCTGGCATATATTGCCGACCTTTGTAACGGTGATGCCCGTATAGCACTTCGTTCTCTTGAATTGGCATATATAACGACTCCTCCGGATGAGAAGGGGACCATCACCATTGATGAAGAGATCATGCAGGATTGCATGCAGAAGAGGTCTCTGGCTTTTGATACAGACGGGGAGAGCCACTATGACAATATAAGCGCCATGATCAAGTCCATGCGCGGCAGTGACCCGGATGCGGCGATCTTCTATCTGGCACGTGCTTTGCATTCCGGTGAGGATATCGAGTTCCTTGCCAGACGAATTCTCATATGTTCATCAGAAGACGTCGGTATGGCGAATCCGAACGCGATCCTGGTTGCCATGGCGGCATATCAGGGAGTGATGGCTGTCGGTATGCCTGAGGCCCGGATCCTTCTTGCTGAAGCAGCTGTGACTGTAGCGACAAGTCCTAAGTCTAACAGTGCCTATCTGGCTATAGATAAAGCACTCGCCGATGTAGCAAATAAGAGAACAGGGGAGGTGCCGATGCACCTTCGCAATGCGCCTGCCAAGGGTATGATTGATATGGGATACTCTGTCGGTTACAAATATGCGCACGATTTCCCGGAACATTATGTCGATATGCAGTTCCTGCCTGACGAGATGGTCGGTACGAAGTACTATGAACCCGGCAATCTCGGCTATGAGAAGCAGGTAAGAAACTGGATGGACCATCTTAAAAATCGTTCCGGTGATAAGCCAAACTCCGACGAATCCAGTAATTCCAATGGTTAACGGATTTCTTAGAAAAATCTGTTGACGAGAAGTAACAAATATTTCACGAATCGTATTCAGTTTTTTGTGTTTTTGACAATTGACACCCTCTATAATGGAATCATATAATCTAACCCAGTTAGCAATCTAGGAGGAGATATGGTTTCTGATCAAGTTGTTCTTGAATTGCTTCAGGATTTTAACAGTATAAAACCACTCGCTTTTGTCCAGCAGATGGATATTCAGTCTATGGGTATCGGCAATGTGCTGGGCTTTCTTGCGTGTTCCGGACGCGAGGTTTCCGCAGGTGAGATCAGTGAGTACATGAATGTCAGTACGGCACGTGTCGCAGTGCTTCTTAAGAAGATGAGCGATAAGGGATTGATCGTAAAGAAGAACGATCCCAATGACGGTCGTCGCGTAATGGTTTCCATCACAGATCTTGGACAAGAGCTTTTGGCGGAGAAACAGAACGAAATCATTCTTTACGGCAGCGCTGTAGTAGAACATTTCGGCGTTGAACGGGTACGGGATTTTATCCAGGCCTGCAGAGAGATTCGCGATGTAGTCGAAGAAGTAAAGATACAACAAGGGATAACGACAGACTAAGACATCTTAGGTATTGAAATAGAAGAAGGACAGGAGACACATTATGCTTGAATTAAAAGACATCGTAAAGATTTATCCGGCCGGTGGCAATCCGGTTGAGGCTTTGAAAGGAATCAATCTCGGATTCCGTGACAATGAATTTGTTTCGATCCTCGGTCAGTCCGGATGTGGTAAGACAACCATGCTGAACATTATCGGCGGTCTGGACCAGTATACTTCAGGAGATCTGATCATTAACGGAAAATCAACGAAACAGTATAAAGACCGTGACTGGGATACTTATCGTAACCACTCGATCGGATTTGTGTTCCAGACCTATAACCTGATCCCGCATCAGAATGTTCTTTCCAACGTTGAACTGGCTCTTTCGCTGTCTGGTGTCAGCAAGAAGGAACGCCGTCAAAGAGCAACAGAGGCGCTGAAAAAGGTTGGTCTCGGAGATCAGCTTAAGAAGAAGCCGGCACAGATGAGTGGTGGTCAGATGCAGCGTGTGGCGATTGCACGCGCTATCGTAAATGATCCGGATATCATCCTTGCAGACGAACCTACCGGTGCACTGGATACAGAGACAAGTGTACAGGTCATGGATATTCTCAAGGAACTATCCAAAGACAAGCTGGTCATCATGGTTACGCATAACCCGGAACTGGCTGAAAAGTACTCCACTCGTATCGTTCGTATGCTCGATGGTAAGATCACCGGTGACTCGGCTCCTTTCACTGAAGAAGAGCAGAAGAAGGCAGATAAGATCGCTGAAGATATGGCTAAGATGGATAAGAAAGCCAAAAAGGAAGCTGCAAAAACACAGAAGAAGCCTTCCATGTCGTTTGCGACCTCTTTCGGTCTTTCATTGAAAAACCTGTTTACCAAGAAGGGAAGAACGATCCTGACATCTTTTGCAGGTTCCATTGGTATTATCGGTATCGCTTTGATCTATTCCGTATCCCAGGGTACACACAACTTCATTAATGAAGTACAGGAAGATACGATTTCTGCTTACCCGCTTCAGATCCAGGCACAGACCGTTGATCTGAGTACACTTCTGAATTCGTTTGTCGGTAATGATACCGGTGAGCTGAATCACGAGAAAGATGCGGTATACCAGAGATTAAAGCTCTATGACATGATGAACTCCTTGATCGCCGTAGAAACGCAGGAAAACGACCTTTCTTCCTTCAAGAAGTATATCGAAACAGAAAAGGCTAATCCGGATAGCAAGATGGGACAGGCACTTTCCGGTGTACAGTATGCTTATAACCTGAATCTGCAGATCTACACAAAGAATGTGGAAGGCAAGATCATTCACTCTGATACAACAGAACTGATGAGTGCTCTGTTCTCCCAGTTCTCAAGCACAGTATTCAATTTCGATATGGGCAATAATACGCAGAACAGCCAGACTGCATCAATCATGAGTTCCCAGATGTCTCTTTGGAGCGAGCTGCTTCCGGGTTCAGACGGGGCATCCACAAACCAGGTAACACATAAGCAGTATGATGTTGTTTACGGACGTTGGCCGGAATCTTACGACGAGATAGTTCTTTTCCTTGATGAGAACAATGAACTTGATGACTATACACTCTATGCTTTAGGTTTGAAGACCGAGCAGGAGATCAAGGACATGATGAATGCTGCTTTGAACAAGCAGGAGATGAAGTACACCGATCAGCACTGGTCTTATGAAGAGATCTGCAATCTGGAATTCCGTTCTGTTCTCCCGTCTGACTGCTGGAGTTATGACTCTGCTACCGGACTTTACACTGATCTTCGTACCACTGAGCAGGGTCTGACCTACCTTTATGACAATGCGCTGAAGTTGAAAGTAGTCGGTATCGTTCGTCCGAACGAAGATGCGGTTTCTACAAGCCATCACGGCACGATCGGATATACACACATGCTGACTGAATACATCATTAATGCTTGTGAAGGCGCTGATGCAATTAAGGCACAACTCGCAAGCCCTAAGTTTGATGTTACCTCCGGACTTCGTTTCAAAGACGAAACCGCGGCTGTAACAGTAGAAGATAAGGCTGCTTACTTCCGCAACTATGTCAAAGATCTCGATGACAATGGCAAGGCAGATGTCTATGTTAAAGTAATGAGCATCCCGACCGAAGACATGATCAATCAGTATGTACAAGGCACATTGAGTCAGCTTGACCGTCCGACCATGGAAGCCATGATGATGGAAAAGATGAAAGAAATGGGCATGGATGAGCAGACTATTCAGGGATACATCGGACAGATGACAGATGCTGACATGAAGGAAACCTTTGCTTCCGGCATCCGCGAACAGTACCTGGCAGAATATAGTGCCAACATGGAAAAAGAACTCAGCACGAAGACACCTCAGGAGCTTTCGGCTTCTTTGGAAAAAGCACTGGAATCTTTTGATGATGAATACTGTGCCGGTTTCTATGACACCGTTATCGAATTCTCTCCGTTTACATACGAGTACAATCTGATCCGTCTGGGAAGTCTCAATCTTGATCAGCCTTCCGCAATCAGCCTGTATGCTTCAACTTTTGAGAACAAAGATACGATCGTGGACTGCATCGAAGAATACAATAACTCCGTACCGGAACTGCAGAAGCTGAAGTACACGGATTATGTCGGTATCCTGATGTCTTCCGTAACCACGATCATCAACGCGATCACCTATGTACTTATCGCATTCGTAGCTGTATCCTTGGTCGTATCTTCCATCATGATCGGTGTTATCACATTGATCTCCGTACAGGAAAGAACGAAAGAGATCGGTATCCTGCGTTCGCTCGGTGCTTCCAAGAAGAATGTATCCAGTATGTTTAATGCGGAGACTGTAATAATAGGATTTACGTCAGGTCTGCTTGGCGTACTGATTACTTACATCCTCTTGATCCCGATCAACTATATCGTGCATACTTTGACGGGAATCAACAACCTGACTGCGGTCCTGCCGATCATCACGGCAATCATATTGATCCTGATCAGTATCCTGCTTACCTTGATCGCCGGTATCATTCCTTCCCGTTCTGCAGCCAAGAAGGATCCGGTTGTGGCACTTCGTACCGAGTAATGGTAACATCTAAGTATATGGTCTTATGACCGATACTTGGAGGTAACAAGATGATTAACGAGACGCGTGTGTATCTGGACAATGCGGCGACGACAAAAGTCCGCCCGGAAGTGTTCGATACCATGCGTCTTGTTTTATGCGAAGAATACGGAAACCCGTCTTCCATCCATCGTGAAGGCCAGTGTGCCAGAAAGCTTTTGGAAGAAGCGAGAGAAAGCATAGCTCAGAATCTCGCTTGTACGCCCGAAGAAGTGTTCTTCACCTCCGGTGGTACCGAATCCGATAACTGGGCCATCAAGTGCGCAGCGACCGTTTCTGACGCAAATAAACGCCATATCATTACCTCCGCCATAGAACACCCTGCAGTTTTAAAGCCTTGCCTTGCTCTGGAAAGAGAAGGGTATAAGGTGACAGTTCTTCCGGTCGATAAAGAAGGTCTGGTTTCTCCTGATTCTTTGGCAAAAGCACTTACTCCTGATACTGCTCTTGTTTCTGTTATGCTTGGAAACAACGAGATCGGCACGATCGAACCGATTGCCGAGCTTTGTAAACTCGTACATAGTCAAGGTGCATTGTTTCATACCGACGCGGTCCAGGCTGTTGGCACGATCCCTGTAGATATTACGGCTCTCGGAGTGGATCTGCTGTCTTTCTCGGCACATAAGTTCTATGGACCTAAGGGCGTTGGCGGTCTTTATGTCCGAAAAGGAACCCTACTTCCGTCATTTATCGATGGAGGTGCACAGGAATCAAATCATCGTGCTGGTACCGAAAATCTTCCAGGCATTGTTGGTATGGCACGAGCTCTGGAGCTTGCCGTATCAGGTCTTTCTGAAACAGATGCTTCGATCCGTACTCTTCGTGAGATCCTGATCCGCGAAGTGCTTGATTTAACACCCCAAGCCCGTTTTAACGGACACCGGACACAATGCCTTCCCGGTATCGCAAACTTCACTTTCCCGGGTGAGGATGGTGAACGACTTCTTCTAATGCTGAACTACGAAGGTTTTGCCTGCTCCGGCGGCGCCGCTTGTTCTTCGCGCAATGCGGAGGTTTCTCATGTGCTTACGTCAATCGGTCTTTCTAAAGAAGAAGCGAAGAGTTCACTGCGTGTAAGTATCGGTGCTTTTAATTCAGAAGAAGAGATCTACCGCTTTGTTTCCGCACTTGAGAAACTCCTTACTAAGTTGAGAAGAGGCTGAAACTATGGAAGAAAGAATATTACGTCCCAAATATCATTTCACGCCGAAGTACGGCTGGATGAACGATCCTAATGGTCTTGTCTACTACCAGGGTAAGTACCATCTTTTCTTTCAGTATAACCCGCATGGCCTGACCTGGGATTCCATGCACTGGGGACATGCAACGTCTATAGATATGATGACCTGGAAGGAGCAGGAGATTGCTCTTTATCCGGATGAGATGGGTGATATCTTCTCGGGAAGTTGTGTCGTAGACCACGATAACGTTTCCGGCTTAGGCAGCAGGAAAGTACCTGCGCTTCTTGCGTTTTATACCTCTCACAGGATGGACGATGCCAGGGAAATGCAGTGCATGGCATGGAGTACGGACGGCTTTCATTTTCAGAAGTTTAGCGGTAATCCGATCATACCTGGGATGCCTCATACACCGGCCAGAGATCCGCATGTGATCAGAAACAAAGTGATTGGCGGATATACGCTGAGCCTTACTACGGAAAAAGCGATCGAGTTCTATCATTCCGAAGATCTTCTTTCTTGGAAAAAGACGGGTGAGTTCTCGCTTCCGGAATACGCACTTCATGGTATGATCGAGTGTCCCTGTATGTTTGCGGCCCCGACAGAAGAAGGGGAGAAGTACGTTCTTATGATGAGTATGGATGTACCGGAGACAGAGTTTTCGAAATATCCGCAAGAAGGCAACCCGCACTCCCGACTCATGCAGTATTTCGTCGGCACATTCGACGGCAGTGCTTTTCACGCCGACGAAGAGCAGAATGAGGTCCTTCTTATGGATTATGGTCCGGACTTTTATGCGGGCACGATCTTTTCCAATGTCGACAAGACTATCTTAATGGCCTGGATGAGCAATTCGCCGGCATCCATGAAGATCCCGACAGAGAATGAGGGATTTCGCGGTATCCAGAGTTTTCCGAGGGAACTCACTCTTCGGAAGACAGAGAAGGGGTATCGTCTTCATCATGCATTTGTTGGCGCGAGGAATAAAGAAACGCTCCTCACAGATGGTTGCGTCTGCGAGAAGCTTCTATCAAATGGTTTTATACCGGTTTCCTCGTACTTATACTAACGGCTCTCCATGGCGCTGGCGCTTTACATAGTAGGAGTTTTCCGTAAATCCGAAAGAACTCAGATATTCTGCGACTTCTTTGAAGTGAATGCAGAGTGTGTCTTTGGTGTGTGAATCAGAACCAAGAGAAATGTTTCTTCCGCCCAGTTCGTAATATCTTCTAAGGATCGCCGGATCCGGCATAACATCCGAAAAGCCTTTGCGTCGCATCTTATCGACCGAACGCGTATTTATCTCCAGGGTTTTTCCTTTTGCCACGATTGCAGAAAGGAAGCGGTCGAAACTCTGCGGACACTGCTCGTATTTGATCTGTGGCTTCTCATAAGGCGCATAGCGGTTGATGTAGTCGTAATGACCCACGATATCGAAGTTATCGCACCCCTCGACCAGATCCGCCATTTCCTCGATATAACGGGTATAGACGGTGAGCATATCTTCTTCGTAACAGTCGCGGAAGAAATACGGATCTTTTCCGTTATAGAGATGGTTAGACATGATCACGGAATCAAAAGGATACTTAGCCATTAGTTCATCGTAAAAAGCACACAGGTGTTTCTGGTATCCCAGCTCGATGCCTCGATACAAATGGAAATCACCTGCATACTCCAGCCATTCTTTCGTTGTATCGAAGAACTCGGAAATGTCGAATATCTGGGATACACCGATATCATGCGGATAGTCTCCTTCATAATGCTCGGTAACGGCAACACCGCGCATATTCAAAGCACGGCATGTATCGATCAGCTCATGCGCAGACATCTTCGCATCGGAACTGAAATGTTTCGTGTGGTTGTGATTATCTGTATACATAAATACTCAAAATTCCTTTGGGTCAGCCATCTTTAATTCCATATTATGGTATCATATGTGGGAAGGTTTTTGTTTATGTTCTTTTTTGTAAAGGAGTGAATATATATGGCTAAAGAGAAAAAAGCAGCAAAAGAACTGAAAGAGAAGAAGCCGAAGGTTTCTAAGAAAGAGAAAAAAGAGCTTTTTGCGGAGTATCCGAATCTTTGGGAATCAAGATCCCAGGACGATATTGACCATACCATGGCTTTTGCCGAAGAATATATGGCTTTCCTCGACATTTCCAAGACAGAGCGTGAGTTCGTGAACAACGCCGTAGCCGCACTGACAGATGCAGGCTATGTTGATATCGAATCCAAGAAATCCCTCAAGGTCGGCGACAAAGTCTATTCTTCCATTAAAGGAAAAGGACTGATGTTCGCTGTAGTCGGTAAAGATGCTGCAGAGAAGGGTTTCAATATCCTTGGTGCCCACATTGATTCACCTCGTCTGGACTTAAAGCCGAACCCGCTTTACGAAGAAGATGAGCTTTGCTTCTTTAAGACTCATTACTATGGTGGTATCAAGAAGTATCAGTGGACGACGATCCCGCTGGCAATCCATGGCGTGATCATGCTGAAAAACGGTGAGAAGCTGACGCTTTGCATCGGTGAAAAGGATGAGGATCCAATCTTCTATATTACAGATCTTCTCCCGCACCTTGGCGGCGAGCAGATGAGCCAGAAGGCAAACGAGTTTATCAAGGGTGAGGACCTGAATGTCCTGATCGGCGGCAGCAAGCTTCCCGGAGATGATTCTTCCAATGCCTGCAAGTACGCGATCCTGAAGCTTTTGAATACCGAATATGGTATCGACGAGAAAGATTTCGTTTCTGCCGAGATTGAGATCGTTCCGGCTATGAAGGCCCGTGATGTTGGTTTCGACCGTGCACTTATCGCAGCTTATGGTCATGACGATAAGGTTTGCGCTTATCCGGCTCTGATGGCAGTTATGGCTCAGGAAGCTCCGGCAAGAACATGCGTGTGCATGCTCTCCGATAAAGAAGAAATCGGGTCTTACGGTAACTCCGGTGCTCAGTCCCGTCTCTACGAGAATTTCCTGGTAGAGCTTTTTGCCAAGATCAACGGTGGTTACGATGAGCTCGGTTACAGAAAGTGCATCGCCAATACCAAGATGCTTTCTACAGACGTTTCGAATGCTTTTGATCCGAAATATGCAAATGTTTCCGATAAGAGAAACACAGCTTATCTTTCCAAGGGCGTAAAGATGGAAAAGTATACCGGTGCCAGAGGCAAGTCCGGTGCAAGTGATGCCAACAGTGAGTTCTTCGCATCGATCCTTCGTATCTTTGCAGAAAACGATATTCCGTGGCAGACCGGTGAACTTGGAAAGGTCGATGCAGGTGGCGGCGGAACGATTTCTGCTTACCTTGCAAAACTCGGAATGGAAGTCATTGACTGCGGTGTTCCGGTTCTTTCCATGCATGCTCCATATGAAGTTATCAGTAAAATTGATCTTTATTTCACGTATCTTGCCTATAAGTGCTTTATTGAAAACATAAAATGAGATATAATGCTGATTCGTAGTATGGTAGGTGGTACGCTGGTACCTAGAAAGAAGGTTAATTATGATTATTGTAGTAAAACCAGGCGCCAATGAAGCTCAGGTTAATGAGATCATTGATGTATTGGAAAAAAACGAACTGCAGGCACACGTTTCCGACGGTGCAGAGCGTAAGATCATCGGTGTTATCGGTGACAAATCCCGTCTGACACCGGGTTCTCTGGAAGTTCTTGCGGGCGTTGAAAAGATCGTCCCGATCATGGAGTCCTATAAGCTCGCCAGCCGTCAATTCCGTCCGGAAGGCACATCTTTTAATGTTAAAGATGTCACCATCGGTGGTAATGAACTGGTTATGATGGCCGGTCCGTGTGCGGTTGAGAGCGAAGAACAGGTTGAAGCCGTTGCTTCCAAGATGGTTGCCTGCGGTGTCAAAGTTCTCCGTGGTGGTGCTTATAAGCCGAGAACGTCTCCGTATGCATTCCAGGGCCTTGAAAAAGAAGGTCTGAAGATCCTGCGTCGTGTGGCTGACCGCTATGGCCTGTTGGTTATAAGTGAGATCACATCCGAGAACGATATCGAGTATGCTTCGAACTATCTCGACATCATCCAGATCGGTGCTAGAAATGCGCAGAACTTCCGTCTTTTGTCCGCTGTAGGTAAGTCCGGCATTCCGTGTATGTTGAAGCGTGGTATTGCCGAAACCATCGATGAGTGGCTCGGCAGCGCAGAATACATCATGAGCGAGGGCAATTACCACATCATGATGTGCGAGCGCGGTATCCGCACATTCGAAACAGCAACCAGAAGCACACTGGATATCAGTGCGGTTCCGGTACTGAAAGGTAAGACTCATCTGCCGATCATTGTCGATCCGAGCCATGCCGCAGGTAAAGCTCAGTATGTTGAACCTCTCGCTCTGGCCGCAATCGCAGCTGGTGCAGACGGCTTGATCATCGAGGTACACCCTGATCCGAAGCATGCGCGTTCTGACGCAGCTCAGCAGCTGACTCCGGATGCTTACCGTGAGCTTGCTGAACGTGTCAAGGACATGGCTGCAATCGTGAAGCGTTCTTATCCGAAGACCGCACAATTTTGATTTCAACCCATTTCGGGTTTTCATCGGGTTACTTGATCCCGTTGATAAGGAGACTTGTCAACGGGATTTTTTTATGTTAAGTTAGTTAAGAACAACACGTTGAAGGGGACCAGTAGAGATCTTTTCCTTCTTACAGAGAGTCCATGGATGGTGGAAATGGACAGAAGAGAGGTTTTGAACTCACCCTGGAGTGCGCTTCCTTGAACGAGAGTAGAGGAAGTCGGAGGCTCACCGTTATCAGAGAGCAAGATATCGGATCAATCCTGTATCCGCAGAGTGCATCCTAAAGAAGGGATGAACAAGAGTGGTACCGCGGAAGTTATGGCTTTCGTCTCTTATTCGAGACGGAAGCTTTTTTGTTTGTCTTTTTGAGAAGAAGTAGTGAAGAGGAGGGAAGACGATGAATGTAGGAAAATACAAGATGCCGTATATGATTGATTTTCCGGCACGTACATGGCCTAACAAGAAGATCGATCATGCGCCGATCTGGTGCAGTGTAGATCTTCGCGATGGAAATCAGGCACTCGAGGTGCCGATGGATCTAAATCAGAAGGTCCAGTTTTTCGAGTATCTTGTTAAGCTCGGTTTCAAAGAAATCGAGATCGGTTATCCTGCCGCATCCGATACAGAATACGAGTTTACCCGTTATCTGATCGATAATGATCTGATTCCTCATGATGTAACGGTCCAGGTGCTGACCATGGCCCGTGAAGACGTTATCCGTAAGACTTTTGACGCTGCCAAGGGCGCCAGATCCGCCATCGTTCATCTTTATAATTCCACATCCAGATTGCAGCGCGAAGTTGTCTTTGGATTTGATCAAGCTAAGTGCAAAGAACTTGCCATCAACGGTGCTAAGATGATCCAGGCGGAGATCGATGCTGATGAAAGCAATACAGAGTGGCATCTGGAATATTCACCGGAGAATTTCTCGGAAACCGAGCCGGATTTCGCCGTTGAGATCATTGATGCCGTTCTGGATGTCTGGAAACCGACACCGGATAATAAGGTGATCATTAATCTTCCGGAAACCGTGGAAATGACGTATCCGAACATCTTTGCCGATCAGGTGGAGTACTTTGCCACACATACCAAGTACAGAGATTCGATCATTATTTCCGTACACACACATAATGACCGTGGCACAGGTGTTGCATCGTCGGAAATGGCTTTGTTAGCCGGTGCAGAACGTGTGGAAGGTACGCTTTTCGGAAATGGTGAAAGAACCGGAAACGCTGATATTGTAACGCTTGCGATGAATATGTTCATGCAGGGCGTAGATCCGAAACTTGATTTTTCAAACATCGATGATGTCATTGATATGTATGAAGGATGTACCGGAATGCGTATCGGAGACCGTCAGCCATGGGCCGGAAGGCTTGTATTTACGGCATTTTCGGGCACACACCAGAATGCGATCCAGAAGGGTATGGAAAATGTCAAAAAAATAAATAGTTGGTATGTGCCATATCTGCCGATCGATCCGAAGGATGTAGGCCGAAATTACGATCCGATCATCAGAATCAACAGTCAGTCCGGCAAAAACGGCCTGGCATACATTATGGAACGCAATTATGGTTTGCATCTGCCAAAAGCATTCCAGAAAGACTTCATGCAGATCGTTACAGCCGAATCTGAGAATCGTCACAGCGAATTGTTACCACAAGAGCTTTTCGAGTTGTTTGACGAGGTCTATGTAAATGTTATGACACCGTATCACATGATCGGTTATCGTGAAGATTCGCTTGGAGATAAAAAAGCTCATGTAATTGTGAATCTGAAACATGGTGACGAGATCATTGAGATCAATGGTGATGGTATCGGTTTATTGGATGCGTTCTGTAATGGTATAGAAAAAACACTCGACATGAAGATCTCTATCAGAATGTATAATGAGCACGCTATACAAAGTGGATCTGACTCGGCAGCTATAACATATGTACAGATTGCTGATAAGGATGGACATTTACATCTCGGAGCAGGAATTTCGAGTTCCGTAACCAAATCATCACTGAGAGCAGTTGTATGCGCATTAAATAGAATGATCCGCTGAGTACAAAGTATCGTTGAAAAGAAAATAAAACGCTCCTGAGCGGTCATCAATTAATCAAACTGCCAGACATGAATCTTCGTCGCTGGTACTCGGACGTTGTCCTGCGTAATCGCGACTTCAGATTATGATCTGGCAGTTTTGGATTAATCTCTCGTGTTTTTCGTTTTTAGGTCTTCTCAATTAAACAAAACTGTGATTTTGTTTAATTGTGTCTATTTAAAAAGCGGGGCCTCTTTTTTCTGAGGCCCCTTCTGTTTATATTCAAGAATTGGTATTGGATGATGCGGATGTCAGTGCTGTATCTGATGGAATTGGCGTTACTGCTTCCGATTCCAACTGAACAGCTGCGGTTGTAGATTCACTAGCGAACGGATCATTTCTTGTCAGATCCTCAATATCATCTATGCCGACCATCTGTTTGTATTCTTCGGTATCAAGTTGCGGCATGATCCAACGATATGCCATGATCAGTATGATCACTATGATACAGGCAACCAGGATCCTGCGGATGATCAAAAGAATTCTTTCTTTTCTGTATTTTCTGTTTACATACTCCTTGGTCGTATATCCGACAAGTACATATACCTTATGTATGGATTTACGCTTGGGCATACGCTTTTTCTGCGCAATCTTTTCCTTTATCTTAGATGAGATCTTGTTTGGCAAAGACTTGAAAAAGTTCAATGTCGTTCTTCCCAGAAACGCGAAAAAACCGAGGAAAGCAAACAGAGCCTTCTCCCACCAGGAATCTGTCTTCGCCCGTTCTTCTGCCGGAATCTGATCAAGCTCGAGTTCTTCTTCGGTCTCTTCTATTTCGATGTTATTATTCTCGTCGTTCATTCTCTTTTTCCTTTATATTCAAAGAGAATTATAGCACAACAAGTTTTTTCGTGCATCAAATGCGTAGTATCCTTGCGTATTCAAACATACTTAGAATGGTTAACATGAGCATCCCACAAAGACTAGTTATGATGATGCGCAGGATGATCCGGTCAAGCTCGTTTCTTTTCATAAAAATCTCCTGTTCTTCAAAATGCGAACAATCGTTTGACAACCGTTCGTTCTAATGTTAAGATAGAAAAAAAGCGTGCGGAGGTTGATTTATGAGCGTTTACAGGTTTACGAAGAGCAATCTGAATGAAACTTTAGAAATCATCTATTCCTTTATCGTGTCCTACGTCAAGAAGGAGGGTTATCCGCCTTCTGTCCGTGAGATATGCCAAGGAGTAGGAATCAAGTCCACCTCCACTGTCCATGCCCATCTTCATAGACTAGTGGAGATGGATAAGATCGAATATACTCCCGGCAAACGTCGTGCGATCCAGATCAAGGAAAGCCCTAAGAAGACTTCTCTTGCCATGACTACCACCAAGATTCCTCTTGTCGGTACAGTCACAGCCGGTGTTCCGATTCTTGCCGAGGAGAATATTGACAGTTATATGTCCTTCCCTGCCGAGTATTTCAGTACTTCTGATTACTTCATGCTTAAGGTCAGAGGCGACAGTATGATCAATGCTCACATCATGGATGGAGACTATGTCATTGTCCGTCGTGATAACATGGCCAATATGAATCAGATCATCGTTGCGCTTATCGGTAACGAAGCTACCGTTAAGAGATTAGCCTATAAGGGCGGTCATGCTCTTCTTCTTCCGGAAAACCCCGCCTATTCCCCGATACCGTTCGAGGACGACGACTGCCGTATCCTGGGTGTTGTCGACGGCGTGTTCCGTACCAAGGTAAACTAACCTTACTCTTCAATCAATAACGACTCTTCATCTGGAATCTGACTCATCTCCCCTTCCGGGATCACGAGTCTTTTTCCATTTCTGGGGGAAATATAGTTGATCGAGTGTTTATAGATAAGCAGCTGCGTCATCTCATTATGAAGGACGATCGTATCTTTATCGTAGCAATCGATTACTCCATCGATGATCTCCCCTGACTGCGTTACAACTTCTACACTGGTGTACTCTTTCCTGCACACATTAAGGAAGATTTCATGTGCATGGATAGGCGTGCGTGGAGAAGGCTGATTTCGCACTTTGATCGTGTTTTTCCCGGGACTCGGACGCGGTTTGCGTACCACATTACGGTTCATGGTTGTCGTGTTCTTTACGATTGTTTTCATCATTTGGATCCCTCCTATATTTTTCTTGTGAAAAAATAGTATCACGGATGGGACCAATAGTCTTGACACTATAAGCACAGTTTTATACTTCAAAAGTATATTTCGGCCTTATAAGTATGATTTTACGTTATAATCTTTGATTTGATCAAACGGGATCCAGTTGATCCCCTCCATATGACGAAACCAGGTCAGCTGACGTTTTGCATAATTTCGGGTATGCTGCTTCAATAGTTCGATACAATCGTTAAGTTCACACCTATCCTCAAAATACGGGAAGAATTCCTTGTATCCGATTGCCTGAAGAGCGGTGGCATTTGTGTATTTCTGATCGTAAAGCCACTTGGCTTCTTCAAGAAGGCCTTCTTCCATCATATGATCAACACGAAGATTGGCACGCTCGTAGAGGACATCTCGTGGCCAATCAATACAAAACAGCGTAAACGGATAACGAGGTCCATCCTTCAGCGAAGATTCGTGGATCTCCTCTGTTGTTTTTCCCAAAGATTCGCATAGCGCCAGCGTATGGATGACGCGCTTGGTGTTGTTCGGATGGATCTTGGTAGCTGCGATAGGATCGAGTTTAGAAAGCTTCTCAAAAAGCACTTCTATTCCATTCTTTCTATACTCTTCCCAGTACATCTCTTCCAGTTCGTGATCGACCGGAGCCTCTTCAAAAGAGATACCTTTCTGCAGTGCTGTTACGTATTGTCCCGTACCGCCACAGAACACGGGAAGGATATGAGACGAGAGAAGTTCTTCGACTTTTGCGTAGGCAACATCCAGATAAGATGAAACATGAAATGGCGTATCCGGCTCCACAAGATCGATCAGATGATGTGGAACCATAGCCTGTTCTTCTTCAGTAGGTTTCGCCGTCCCGATGGAAAGATGCTTATAGATCTGCATGGAATCACAGCAACAGATCTGTCCGGAAAGCTCTTGAGCAACACGGATAGAGAGCGCTGTCTTTCCACTGGCCGTAGGGCCGCAGATAACGGGTATGCTTTTGTATCCTGTTGATTCAAACAGTCTCTGTGCGTTATCCATAAATCACCTTACACGATTCGCTTAAACTCTTTCTCGATCTCCGTCTGGGAAAGCCTTATCAATATCGGTCGACCATGCGGGCAATGATACGGATCGCGAAGCTTGGAAAGCTGCTCGATCAAGCCCTGGATCTCGATATCGTGGAGTTTGTCATGGCCTTTTACTGCCGCCTTACAGGCACTGGTGGCCAAAGACAAGATCAATGCATCTTTCTGAGTCTTGCTGGCGTGCATCCATTCATCTACCATGTCAATGAAAGATTCACGTACAGAATCCGGCTCTATCTGTGCCGGGATAGCACGAATTGCAAGATCGTTATCGCCCATGGACGTGATCTCAAAACCAAGATCTGTCAGTTGAGTCATATTCTCTTCAATGAAAGAAATATCCGAACGGGACATGGAAATGATGACCGGGCTCAAAAGCGGCTGGGATACGATTTCTTTCTTTTGTTCCCTATCTACCAGTTTCTCATAGAGGATCTTCTCGTGTGCCGCGTGCTGGTCGATCATGAGAAGATTCTTGTCCGGTGACTCCATCAAGATATATGTATCAAAGAGCGTGCCAATCACACGTGATGAAAGTAGTTCGGAAATACTCTCCTCTTTCGGAGAAACTGCAGTTACGGGAAGTTCAGGCTGAGTGAACTCTTCTTTCGGAGTTTCTTCAGGAAGCGGGGCAACAGTAATATCCTGTTCCGGGAAAGGCGTTTCCTGCTGCTCTTGTATCGTTTTTTCCTCCTGAGGCTTCGTTACGGAATATGCGGGGCTTGTCTCATGCATAGACTTATCCGCATAGTAAGCATTCTGGTAGCCAATAGAAGATGTATAATCCTTCGGCGCAACGATTGGTGCAACAGGGCGTGAAATCGGCGTCACAGGCTTGGAAACAGATGAAGATTCGGAAACAGGCGCTTGGACAGAAGAAACCTCTTCTCTTTTCGGTTCCGGCGTCTTCTCTTCTATTTCGTTCTTAGAGAAGGAGTAGTCCACACTCATGGATTCCTGTGCCAGTGTATTTACAATGGCATGGTAAACTGCCCGATAGATCACGGATTCGTTCGAAAAGCGCACCTCTGCTTTTTGCGGGTGTACATTGACATCCAGTTCGCCGGACGGCATCAGGATGTCCAGGATCACAAAGGCATATTTGCCCTTCATGAGCATATTTGTGTAGGCCGCATCAATAGCAGCAGTAATCGTCTTGGAACGGATCAAGCGCTGGTTCACGAATATGATCTGCTCTGAGCGGGATGCTCTGGAAATATGCGGAAGACCGGCAAAGCCTTTTACTGTAATACCATCGATCGTGCAATCGATAGGACGGCAATTATTGACGATTTCTTTTCCATATACGGAATAAAGCGCGGATGCAGGATCACAGTTTCCGGGGCTGTTCAGGATCGTCTTTCCGTTCTTGATAAACTTGAACGAAATGTCGGTGTGGCAAAGAATGAAGCGCTCTACCAGGACCTGAATATAGTTCGCTTCGGTCTGGTCCTTTTTCAGGAATTTGAAACGAGCCGGGAGATTATAGAACAGATCACTGACTTCTACTGTAGTTCCGGATGGAACACCAACCGGAGTACAGGAGATAAACTGACCACCTTCGTATTTGACACAGGTACCCTTATCCGCTAAGGGTTCTTTTGTGGTAAGCGTGACCTTAGCGGCAGCGGAAATACTGGCCAGAGCCTCTCCGCGGAAGCCCATGGAGTGAAGTGAAAACAGTTCATCAAGTGAGGTGATCTTACTTGTTGCGTGACAGGTAAATGCATTTTTCGCATCTTCTTCATCCATGCCGCAGCCATTATCACGGACGCGGATGAAAGTGATGCCACCATCTTTGATTTCTACCGTGATCTGCGTGGCACCGGCATCGATGGAGTTCTCCATCAGTTCTTTTACTATAGACATAGGACGCTCGATGACTTCACCTGCAGCAATGGCGTTGGCAGTAGCGGCGTCAAGTACATGGATTCTGGACATTACGTATCTCCTTTCGCTTTTTCGATGAGAGAATAAAGTATGTTCATCGCCTCCAATGGTGTGATTGTTGAGATATCCAGATTGATCAGTTCATTCCGTAGAGTTTCACTTCCGGAGGACGAAGAACCTTTTGGTGCAAAGATCGGAAGCTGCCCGGAAAGAGGCGCTTCGAAGCTTCCCGAATCAGAGGAATCAGATGCATATGTGATCGACATCTTCTTCATATTCTCCAGTTCAGAAAGAATGATATTGGCGCGGTCTACGACATCGATCGGAACACCGGCCAGGCGTGCTACTTCAATACCGTAACTGTCGGAGGTTCCGCCGTCTGAGATCTTATGGAGAAAATGGACCTCTTTGTCCTTCTCCTCGACTTCAACGTGCGAATTGTAAACACCTTCGATCGTCTTTTCGAGCTGGTTCAACTCGTGATAATGCGTAGCAAATATGGTTCTGGCAAACATAATGGAGCGGTTTGCAATAAACTCGATGATCGCCCAGGCAATGGCCAGACCGTCATAGGTACTGGTACCGCGGCCGACTTCATCAAGTAACAGCAGGCTTCTATATGTGCCGTTCCTGAGGATAGTGGATACTTCGTTCATTTCAACCATGAACGTGGATTGTCCGAGAGAGATATCGTCCGAAGCGCCGATTCTGGTGAAGATACGGTCAACGATACCGATATGCGCAGAGGTCGCCGGAACAAAACTTCCGATCTGGGCCATAAGAACGATCAGCGCGGTCTGACGCATATAGGTCGATTTACCGGCCATGTTCGGGCCTGTCAGGATCATGATCCTCTTCGAATCCTGATTCATGTGGATTCCGTTCGGTACGAATTCTCCCTCTTTCAACATCTTTTCAACGACCGGATGACGACCTTCTTCGATCTCAAGAACAGAAGAATCGTCAATGACCGGACGGCAGTAGTTATTTCTTTCAGCAAGTTCACCCAGGGACATGATGACGTCCAGCAAGGATAATGCAGAAGCGACTTTAAAGAGACGATGAACTTCGGAAGCGATCTTTTCACGAATCTCGCAGAACAACTCATATTCGAGATTGATGAGCTTGGCGGTTGCGCCGACTATGGATTCCTCCACCTTTTTCATCTCTTCCGTGATATAGCGTTCACCGGTCGTCAGCGTCTGCTTACGGATATAATGCTCCGGTACCAGATGTACGTTCCCTTTGGAAACTTCGATATAGTAACCGAATACCTTGTTATAACTGATCTTGAGGTTCTTGATACCTGTCGCTTCGCGTTCCTTTGCTTCCATTTCCAGAATGATGGACTTACCGTCTTTGGAAGCATGACGAAGCGTATCTGCCTCTTCGTGATATCCTTCTTTGATGATGCCGCCTTCTTTAATGGAGATCGGCGGATCTTCGGCCAGCGAACGGTCAAGAAGATCGTAGATATCAGAAAGATCTTCAAGATCTTCGTAGGCTTTTCCGAGAATGCCCTTCGTGAATCCTGCCGCACACTGACGCAGGTACGGAAGCTTTGCCAACGTATTTCTCAGGCAAAGAAGATCTCTCGCATTTACGGAAGACAACGAGATACGGCTGGCCAGTCTTTCAATGTCGTAGACGCCTTGCAGCGCCTCGCGGAGTTCCTGTCTGGCCATGAAGTTTTCTTTCGCCTGCTCTACGGCATCGAGTCGTTCCTGGATCCTTGTGATATCGATCAACGGCTCCTCAATAAACTGACGGAGCATACGACCACCCATGGACGTTTCTGTCAGATCGATCGCCCAGAGAAGGCTTCCCTTCTTGGACTTCGAACGGATCGTAGACGTGATCTCAAGATTCGTTCTTGTCGATACATCAAGTTCCATCGTATCTGAGATCTCGAAGATCCTGGCTTCCGAAAAATGCGTAACACAGGATTGTTGTGTCTCATCAAGATAAGCCAGCACAGCATCGATCGCCGAAATCAGAAGCATGTTCTTCGCTTCGTCGGCAAAAGAACTCTTGCTCTTCTTCGATTTCGTCTGAGGTGCTTTTTTGTATGCTTCCGGCAGAACACGTTCGGACAGACCGCTTCGGAAATCCTCGTTTGGACGAAGTGTCACGGATGAAACGAGATTATCGGAAATATAGGAAAACAGAGGATCTTTTACGAAATCCTCGTTATAGATCAACTCAGAGGCACGGTATTTGGATAAGAGATTTACCAGATGGGAAGCCGTGTTTCCGCTGATCAATTGTGTTGCCTCGATGACACCTGTAGTAATATCCGCAGAGGCAACACCATATTGCATACCTACCTTATAGATGCCCACAAGATAGTTATTCTTCTTATCGTCCAGACCGCTGGTATCGGTCACGGTACCCGGAGTCAGAACACGAGTGATGGAACGCTTGACGAGTCCTTTTGCCAAGGCAGGATCTTCCATCTGCTCACAGATCGCCACTTTATATCCCTGTGTGACAAGGCGCTGCATGTAGGACGAAGCCGAGTGATGCGGAACACCGCACATAGGTGCACGCTTCTCCAGGCCGCAGTCACGAGATGTCAGCGTCAACTCAAGAAGGCGCGACACCATGATGGCATCGTCAAAAAACATCTCGTAAAAGTCACCAAGACGGAACATCAGGATGGCATCTTTTGCCAGATGCTTCATCTCGAAATACTGACGCATCATCGGAGAAAGATCCGAAGCATTTACGCTGCTATATGTTAAAAGCTCATCGTTATCCATCTATAAAACTCTCCAGTTCTCCTTCTACCGAAAATGGTCTTGCACCGGTAAGTTTGACCATGGCCAAGACTCCCTCAAACTGATTGGCGTCAAAAGACGGATCGGATGTATCGATGACTTTTCCCTGATATTTTATCCCTTCAGGAATGGAAAAGTTAACAAGCCGGTTCGATCTTGTACGACCGGTCAGGATATTGTACGCAGTAGCACTTCTTCCCTCGATGAGGATCTCTTCAGTCGTGCCGATTACGGAACGGTTTGATTCAAATGTCAGTTCATTCTGTAATTCAAGAAGTCTTCCGAAACGCTCTGTCACTATATCCTGCGGTATCTGATCCGGCATAGAAGCCGCCTTCGTACCGGGCCTCTTGGAGTACTGGAATGTAAAAGCACTGTCGAACTTACACTTCTTTATGACTTCCAGTGTCTGCTGGAAATCTTCTTCCGTCTCGCCCGGGAAACCGACGATGATATCGGTCGTCAATGTTGCATCCGGCAGGCATTCTCGGAACTTCAATGCCGTTTTTAGGAACTGGGCCTGATCATAATGACGGTTCATGTTCTTTAAGATCCGGTCACTTCCGGACTGCATAGGAAGATGCAGATGACGCTCGATATTCGGATACTTCTGCATCGTGTAGATGACCTCGTCCGAAATATCCTTCGGATGGGAAGTCATAAAACGGATGCGTGAAAAGCCCTTGATCCGGGCTGCTTTTTCCAGAAGCTCGGCAAAAGAAATCTCTTCTTCTCTGTCTTTTCCATAGGAATTGACGTTCTGTCCGAGAAGCATGACCTCCTGATACCCCTGGGAAGCCAATTCTTCAAGCTGTTTCAGGATCATGCCGGACTCACGGGAACGTTCACGGCCTCGAGTGTATGGAACAACGCAGTATGTGCAAAAGTTATTGCATCCGTACATGATTGGAACCAGTGCGCGGAACTTTCTCTTTCTCTTTACCGGAATGCAGTTATCTTCCACAAGATAATCTTCTTCCGAAATTGAGAATACACGTTTTCTCTGATTCAGTTTCTTTTCCAGAATAGATGGGAAAAGATGGATATCTGCCGGTCCGAAACAAGCATCGACGAACGGGAAACTCTTCTTGATCTTGTCGACGTTCTCCTGCTGTTTCATCATGCAACCGCAAACGGCAATGAACATATCGGGATTCTGGATCTTCCAGGTCTTGTACATACCGAGATTTCCGAAAAGACGGACATCGGCATTTTCTCGGATCGTGCAGGTGTTCAAAAGGAGAAAATCCGGTGCTTCGTTTTCTTCGGCCTCAATAAGACCGATGTCCTGGAACACGCCGGCAAGTTTCTCGCTATCTGCTTCATTTAACTGGCAACCATAGGTGCGGATAAAGTAAGTCAGAGTTCTGCCCTTCTCTTCTGCGCGGGCGGAGATCTCATTTTTCAGATACGCAAGAATAGAGTTATAGCGCAATATCTCATCTTGCGATACAATAACAGTTGACACGTAAATTACCTCGATTTCTACTTCGATTTATTTTCGTATTTTTTGACTCTTTAATGATACATGAAGAATCGGGTTTTGTGAATGAAATAACGTGTAAAACTTTGCAATTGGGTGGGGCATGGAGTATAAGAAGATACGGTTTTCATATGCAGTTTCGGCGGCAGCATGGATCATGGCTGTCCTTATTTTCTGTTCCCCGTTTACCCGAACCATAATCGCTGACGAAACGACCGCACCGGTTCAAGAGATCCATGGTGTTACCGAAGACCTGGAAAACCCTGTAAAAGGACTTCTCGACGCATCTCCGGCCGGCATTCCCGAGCCACATTCCGATTCCTATCTCGTCTACGATGCGCTCTCTGATACGATGCTTGTCGGAAAAGACTACGATACACCTATGGAACCGGCCAGTATCACACAGATCATGACGGTACTCCTCGCTCTTGAAAACCTTCAGAGCTCGGACAAGATCACGATAAAGCCTTCCATGTATGACACGATACCGGATGAATTCGTTCGTATCGGTTTTGTTGAAGGTGAAGAAGTCACCGTCGAAGAGTGTCTCTACTCATGTATACTGAAGTCCGCAAATGACGCCTGTATGGCGCTGGCCATCCAGATGGGCGGCACAGAAGCCGGATTTGTCGAGATGATGAATCAGAGAGCAGCGGAACTGGGCTGCACCAACACACATTTCACCAATCCTTACGGGAAATACGATTACGAGCACTACTCCACATGTCACGATCTGGCATTGATCCTGCAGGCCGCTCTGAAGCATCCGCAGTATACAGCGATTGCCACAAGTCTTTCCTACACTATGGAACCGACAAATAAGTACAACGACAAGCGTATCATGAACAACGGAAACAGATATATCTCTTCCCCGCAGATCGCATACGAGTACTATATCGGCGGAAAGACCGGATTTGCCGATGGTTTCGGTTATACCATCATTGCAGGTGCGGAAAAAGAAGGCAAACGACTTGTCGGCGTAATGCTCCGTACATCCGATGCCGAGAAGCGATACAGTGAATTAACGGAACTTCTTGAATTCTGCTTCAGCAAATATACTACGACCAAGATCGAAGATTCCGAGTTTCTGGAGACAGAAAAAACAACCGTTACGCAGATAGAAGCCGCACTTGAGGGGTCCGGGCTCTCCATCTCTTCCACAAAACTCGAGCATCTGGAATACTATTCCGTACCTTTGGCGCTCGCAGACAGTGGATACAGTAACATTGTGGAGCTCACTTCTGTCGTGATCTCCCCTGATCTAAGCGAGCAGGTCGTTCTTGTTCCCATCAACCGTGTATTCAGTGACGGAACATCCTACCGGATCGGGTGCTTTTCCGTCGAGATCATAAACAGTAATGTAGTCAAGGAAGAAAAAAAGGAACCGAAAGAAGAGTCTTCTCTCGGTATCCTGAATCTCATCATTATCATTTTCGTAAGCCTGGTACTTCTTGCCGCTACGATATTTGCCATCGGTCTTTTCCTGAAACTTACCAGGAAAAGAAAACTCCGCGAAAACAATAAGAATCCGACTGTTCTGTGATGCTACTCACCAGCCACGGAAACATCCGGGATCAGGATGCTCGGCGACTGAATGTGTGAGGAATCAAAGGCAAAATAATCAACATCATCCGCAAGATCTTCGACCTTAAGCAAAACATCGAAAAAGTTGTCGGCAATCGTGATCTGATTTACCGGTTCTGTAATCTTTCCGTCTTTGACGAGGAAACCTTCTGTCATCAGTGAGAAGTCACCGGAAATCGAATTCACACCTGCATGCAGGCCATGAAGTGCCGTGATATAAAATCCGTCTTTCATCTTGGCGAGAAGTTCATCCTGCGTCAGAGGTCCCTTTTCAAAGTGGAAATTCGTAGGAGAAATGCCTAAAGAACCCTTTGCTCCACCACGGAAACCGTTTCCTGTACTGCTGATGCCTTCAACCAGAGCGGTTTTACGGTTATGCAATGCAGATACAAACACACCTTTATCGATCAGCACGGTACGCTTGGCAGAAACACCTTCCGAGTCAAAAGGAATGCAGTGCGGGCTGTTTCCGATCATACCTTCATCGATCAACGTGATATTCTCATTGGCGATCTTCTCCCCGATCCGGCCGGCAAGACGGGAAAGTCCTTTTTGCATGGCATCTGCGGAAAAAGAACCCGCAAAGGCGGCCAGCAGACTTCTTGCTGCGTATCTGTCAAGAATGATCGGTGATTTCACAGACGGCACGGAATGTGCGCCGAGTTTATCGATTACTTTCTTACCTACTGTCTTTGCACAATCATCGATATCCAGATCGGAAAAAGAAGTAAATGACCAGCTCTTGCCTGCCGTCTGGACATCTTCGCCATCCTTGGCACGGCAGCCGACATATACAGCAAGCTCATTATCCTTGCTCTCGCAGACCATCCCTTTGGAATTGACGATCAGAAGTTCGCCGCTTGAATATACAACATAGCAATCGTCGACAGATTCGATACGTGAATCATATGCAAGGGTCTTCTTTTCGAGTTCCAGGGCGGTTTTCGCCATCTCATCATATCCGATCTTCAGAAGATCTTCGTTAAAACCGTTAAACTCGGGGTATTCCTTATCGCCTTCATAAACGGTTACTTTTTCTTTTACTTCCAGCACACGGCAGTTATCCTTCGCCTGAGAAAGCAAAAACGGGATCATCTCCTCAGAAATATCCTCGGTATAGGAATATCCCATCTGCCCTTCAAAAAGACCTCTGAAGGATAAACCGGAAGCGTCCGAGCTTTCAAACTGAATGATCTTTCCTTCCAGCGCCTGAACCGATGTTGACGCGTCGGATTCGAAGTATACTTCTGCTTCGACAAATCCTTCCTCTTCTGCCTTTTTCAATAGCAGATCTATAAATGTACGAATTCTTGTTTCCATATAGTTCCCTTCTTACGCTTGTCCGCCAACTGTGATCTCAGAAACACGGATCGTAGGTTGACCTACATCTACCGGAATACTGCCGCTTGCAGATCCACAAACACCTTGTGCCAGAGAAAGGTCATTACCGACACGGTCGATATTCATGAGCACTTCATTACCTTTTCCAATCAGCGTGGCACCCTTGACCGGTTCGCAGATCTTTCCGTTACGGATGATATATGCTTCATTAACGGCAAAATTGAATTCGCCGGTTGTCGTATCTACAGAACCGCCGCCCATATTTGTAGCATAAAGGCCATATTCAGTATCAGCAATGATCTCTTCCTTGGTGCTCTTTCCTGGAGCAATAAAGGTGTTCGACATACGTGATGTCGGCGCATAGGAATAGTTCTGACGTCTCGCGCATCCCGTCGAAGGCACACCCATTCTACGGCTGCCGATCTTATCGACCAGATAACTGTTCAAGATGCCGTCTTTGATAAGAAGATTTGTTGTAGAAGGAGTTCCTTCATCATCGACATCATAGCTGCCCCATTCCTTATTGATCTTCGCATCATCGTAGGCGGTAACGATCGGACTTGCGATGGCAAGTCCTTGTTTATCCGTAAAATAGGAAGAACGGATACCGACAGCCGTAGCTTCAAGCGCATGACCGCAAGCCTCGTGGAAAATGACGCCACCGAATGCGTTTCCGATGACCACAGGCATCTTACCGGACGGGCAAGGCTTAGCAGATATCATTGTTGACGCGATCCTTGCCGCCTCTACTGCCTTCTCATCGAGATCATAGCGCTCAACGAATTCATAGCCTTCTCCGCTACCCGGGCCGAAATATCCGGTCTGCTTCTCGTTACCGTCACTGGCAATTGCCTGAATGATCAGTCGGCTGCGGCAACGCTTATCGGAAACATTAAGTCCGTCGGAATTGGCGATCCAGATTTCTTTTTCCGCATCCGAACAACCTGCTGAAGTCTGTGTGATAAGAGAAGAATAATTCTTCGCAGTCTCTCCTGCTTTACGAAGCTTCAAGACTTTTTCAGACTTGGCAACGGTAGACGGAGAAATCTGACACGGTTGCGAGGTATACTCGATCACAGGCTTCAAATAGACGGTACGTCCGCCCGGTACCTCGCTAAGAGATGCCGACGCATTCTTCGCCATCCGGATAAGCTTTTCTTCGTTATAGATATCGTTGGAATACACATAGACGCATTTATCGCCTTCCAAAATGCGAATACCGATTCCGCAGTCAATACTTGAACCGGTACTCTCAACTACACCATTTAAAAGTGATACTGACGATAGTTTTGTCCGCTCGATATAGATCTCGGAAAAATCTCCGCCGTGCGAAAGCGCCGCGGCGAGGATTCGCTCCATACTTGCGGTGGATAACATGCAACTGCCTCCTTGTTATTTCTTATACTGTCTTCTGATCTTCTTACTTGTCGTCTTATCGAACTCGGTATCTCTCAGAACGACACGCTTGATATGCTTATAATTGACCAGGTTCTTATTGACCTTGGAAACTTCTTCTTCCATCAGATTCTGAACAGCATCATCATCCGGGTTATCACCAAGGACCTTCTTCACCTCTTCCATGCACGGGAAGATCGTAACCGTGATGATCACATCGTCATTTTCTTCTTCACCGGAAACCAGACATTCTTCTACATAATCCGACATGGAAAGCATGGTCTCGATTTCTTCCGGGAATACGTTCTTACCGTTCTTGGCAATAATGACGTTCTTCTTTCTTCCTGTAATGATGCAGAAACCGTCTTTGTCGATATAACCAAGGTCACCGGTATGATAATAACCATTCTCATCGATCGCTTCCTTGGTTGCTTCTTCGTTCTTATAGTAACCCAGCATGACGTTATCACCTTTGGCAATAAACTCACCAATGCCGTTTTCATCTTGATCGATGACCTTAACATCTACATCCGGAAGCGGAAGTCCGGCAGCTCTGTTATTAAAATCACAGTCACGGTTCAAGGCAAGGATCGGAGCACACTCGGTAAGGCCATAACCCTGGATACACGGGAATCCCATGTCCTGCATATCCTGAAGGATCTGAGGATCGATCCCGGCACCACCGCTGATGATGAGACGGAGACTGCCACCAAATGTTTCATGTACCTGTTTAAAGATCTTCTTGCGCTTATCGATACCGAAGAACAAAAGGAATCGGCAGAGCTTACGACCGAACTCGAACTTTCTCGCCATCTTCTTTGTCGCCTTAGCCTTCGCCATGATGCTCTTATGGAACTTTTCAAGCATAAGCGGAACGACCAGGATGATCGTAACGTGAGACTGCTGCATATTCGGAACAATATAACGGAGACCTTCACAGATTGCAATATGCGAACCACGGTACACCTGACAAAGAAAACCGCAGGTGCACTCATATGTGTGATGAAGCGGCAGAACGGACAGGAACATGTCGTTCTGATCGATATAACACATCGAACACATTCCTTCCAGGTTTTTACAGATATTCTTCTGGCAAAGCATTACCGCCTTGCTCTGTGCGGTCGTACCACTTGTAAAAAGAAGCACAGTCATCGCTTCTCTGTCGAGAGGCGCATCCAGGAATAATCTGTCACCGGAATCCAGAAGTTTTTGTCCGTTATTGAGAACATCATAGAAATAATGCGTATTCTCACGATCAGTTTTATCCATGCAGATAAAATACTTAACAGTCGGAATAGAATCCTTGATCTCATCGATTACTTTCTGCTTGGAAGAAGAATATACGACACAGTTTACTTCTGCTCGGTTCAGACAGCTGGCGACCTCTTCCGAAGGAAGCTCCTTATCCAGAGGAACGATGATTCCCGTGCCGTTTGTCGTTGCAAGATAAGTTACATACCACTCATAACGTGTCTCTGCCAGGATCGCAATACGGGATCCCAGTCCGCAAAGATGGGAAAGACCTGTACCCATCGCCTGTACGGATTGGTTATACTCCTTGAAGGTATAATGCTCATAATCTCCGCCCTTCACCTTCTTATAGTAAAAAAGCGGCTGATCTCCATACAGTTCCACGCTTTGTTTGAGCATATCGCGCAAATCTTCAATATGACGGACTTCATACAACGGAATATTTTTCATAACAGTACCCTCAATTTACTTTATTCACCATACTTAGTATACCAAAAATCCCTATTTGCAACACATTTTGAAGGATTTTAATTCTTCCCCGGAAGTCTGTATTTCCGAAGTTCTTTTCGACACGACTTATACTGCGGACACTTTTCGGCCACTTTGTTCCAGAACAGCGGAGAATGGTTCATCTGATAAAGATGCGCAAGTTCGTGGATCATCACATACTCACGAAGAGGCTCACTCACCTCGCAAAGCATAAGATTCAGGGATATATTCCCGGAGGAGGAACAGGATCCCCAGCGGCTGCTCATCTCGCGGATCGTGATCCTGTTGGGCTTTCTTCCGTCATATCCTTCGAGAAAAGCACTTGCCCAGTTCTTCAGTTCTTCTGCTTTTCTTTTCTTCTCGTCCGCGCTGGAAGCAGGCGTCAGAAGGATCTCGGAAAGGATCTTTTTCCTGTTCTTCTCGATCCAGTCCGCATGTTCATCGATAAATCTTTCGATCTCCTTGATCGCCAGACGAAAAGGCGCAAATGCAAGAACACGCCCGTTTGTGTCGAGCGTGATCTTGAGTCGTTTACGTTTCCCATATGTCAGAACGTACGGGATTCCGAGATGACTGGTTGTTCTGATGTTTTCGATCATACTTCGGTTCTTCCGGGTACATATCCGCGGGAGATCGCAAGTTCGGCGCGCTGCTGCGGCTTACCGCCCAGTGCGATCTGGTCATCGATAAAGGAAGGATGTGCAACAAGGAAAGCTTTCATGTACTCGATCGGATCTTTCATGAACTGCGCGACCATATCTCTCTGAGCGACAGAGAGCACACCCTTTTCAACCGCATCATCAAAGAGGGACAACTCGATGTTAGCAAATGTGTACATGCTTACGCCCTCTTTCTTGAGGTTCTCTTCTCCACCCTGAAGACGGTTGATCACAGCGATCGTATCTGTGATCTCCGAGCCGAGATTGCGGATGGATGGGATCCAGGCTTTCGTATAACTGGAAGCTTCAGTGATCAGGTCAGCGATGTGAAGTGCTTTTTTACCGGAAAGCGCATCCTTTTCAACTTTGGAAGCCTTCGATTCCACTGTTTCGGAGTAGTATGTCTCGCCATCTTTAAAGATGCTCACATGCGGTTTTCCAAGGATATATGCCGGCATAACGCTGAAGAAGAAGTCACGGCGTTCACCACCGGAGATGTAATCAAAGTCGAGTTCTTTTGCCTTGGAAACGATCAGATCGATCACGGTCTTATAGGACTCGGATGTCTCGTACTGATTCTTGATGAACGGGAAGATCGCATTCAGGAAATCCGTACGATCTCCGGCTGCCGCACCTTCGATCAAAGCAAGGAGCTGATTGGCTTTATCCTCAGACTCGATGAGAAAATGCGTGTTCACATAAAATGGACCAAGTGTGCCGGAAGCATACCAGAACGGCTTCTCCGGATCACTTACGCGAACTGCGTTAGTAGCAAATAAATAATCATGAATTGTCGGCATAGTCTTTACCTCCACATTTCGAGCGTTCCTGTCAAGGACGCCAAGCCTTCAAGTTTATTCTGTTCAACATATTTTTCCAGATCTTCGACGATCTCGACCGGACGGGTCGGATGTACAAGCGAGATCGTTCCCAGTTCCACCGCAGATGCACCGGCGATCATAAACTCCAGGACATCTTCATAGGTCGAGATACCACCGCATCCGACTACAGGAATATTGACGGCATCATAGATCTCATGGACCATGCGAAGCGCCACCGGCTTTACGCACGGACCGGAAAGTCCACCCGTATTGTTATGCAGGATCGGTCTTCTTGTTCTGATATCGATCGCCATACCCAGCATGGTGTTGATGGCCACGATAGCATCGGCACCCCCTGCCTCGGCTCCCTTCGCCGTTTCTGCGATAGAAGTAACATTCGGCGTAAGCTTGACCCAGATCGGCAGATCCGTCAGTTTTCTAAGACGGGAAACCAAGGACTGGATCGCCTTCGGAGAAGAACCGATGACCATGCAGCCCTCTTTTACATTCGGGCAGGAGAAATTCAATTCCAGCGCATCGATCTTATCTTTGTAAGGATCAAGTTTTTCCACCATAGCCAGATAATCTTCATCGGAATGTCCTGCAACATTCACAACGACACCGGCTCCGGTCTGGACCATATAATCCAGTTCTGTTTCGAGAAAAGCATCTACGCCGGGATTCTGAAGTCCGACACAATTCAACATTCCGGAAGGTGTCTCGGCAACACGCACACCCTTATTTCCATCACGAGGAAGGAGCGTCAGTCCTTTTGACGAAAGAGCACCAAGTTTGCTGAGATCCATGTATTCGGCCAGTTCTCTTCCGAAACCACATGTACCGGATGCAAGAATGATTGGGTTTTTAAGTTTGACCTTGCCAACTCTGACTGAAATACTCACCAGATCACCTCCTCGGCACGGAAAACCGGACCATCTTTACAACAGCGTTTATGAACAAATTCTTTTCCTTCCTGTTCGGCTTTGATCTTGCAGACACAAACCAGACATGCACCGATTCCGCAAGCCATCCGCTGTTCGAGCGAAACATAGCAGGAAATTCCTTTCTGCTTTGCCCATTCCGAAACCTTCTGCATCATGATGCCGGGGCCGACGACCAGACAAGTCGCATCATTAAGAAGCGAATCATCCAGTTCTTCAAGACTTGCCATGACGGTTCCTTTTACGCCCAGATCACCGCTGTCTGTTGTGACATAGAAATCCTTCGTAACTTTGGAAAAATCATCATACAAGAAGGCATCACATTTACTTCTGTAACCATTTACCACAGTAACCGGGATGCCGAGTTTACCGGCATAGCATGCTGCAAAATAGATCGGAAAGATACCGGTACCGCCACCTACCAGAAGCAATCTCTTGATTCCGTCAAAGCAGAATCCGTTACCCAGAGGTCCAAGGACCGTAAACTCCTCACCGACTTCCGATGCAAGGATATCTTCCGTACCTTTTCCGACTTTTCTTACGCCGATGGAAAATGTACCTTTCTCTTCATCTGTACACATGACACCGAAAGGTCTCTTCAAAAAACGGGAGCAGGAAAGATTGATAAACTGTCCCGGTCTGGCTTCTTTTGAGATCTCCGGACAAGAAAAGGTCAATACGGCACAAGTCTCGCCAAGAACTCTTTTATCAACAAGCTGAACTTTATATTCCGACTTCATATCGTCTCCTTGTTAAACTGTTTCTTTCAGTGCATTGTTCAGATCATCACGCATACGGAGCGCTTCTTCTCTTGTCGCTTTCTGGAATCCGAGAAGCGGAGCACCGGAAGGACCTGTCATGTCAGTCATTTCCATCGGGTCGATATCTTCTCTCTTCTTCCAGGCACACATCAGCGAACGGGAAGCATTTACAATGCCGCCCTTACCGTTAACAAACGAAGCAACCGCATCCTTTCCGGAACCACCCTGTGCTCCGTAACCGGGGATCAGAATGAGAGCATGAGGCATGATCTGACGTGCTTTTACAGCCTGTTCCGGCCATGTCGCGCCAACGACAGCACCGACGGAACTGAATCCGGATTCACCGATCAATTCCTGACCCCATTTCTCAACATTCTCAGCCATAGCTTCGAAAACCAGACGGCCATCTTCGAGCTTCAGATCCTGCAGATCGCCTGCAGAAGGATTGGAAGTACGAACGAGTACATACAATCCCTTTCCTTTTTCTTTGGCGACATCCATAAAAGGCTTGATACCATCGATACCAAGGTATCCGTTAACAGTAATGCAGTCGCAGTCAAACATGCAGGCCGTTGAATCATCGATGATCTTTGTTTCACCGATGATGGCATTGGCATATGCTGTTGCTGTCGTACCGATATCATTTCTCTTCGCATCTGCAATGACGATCATGCCCTTATCCTGAGCATACTTGATAGTCTTTCGAAGCGCTGCAATACCATGGATACCGTACATTTCATAGTAAGCGAACTGTGGTTTGATAGCAGGAATGATGTCATATACGGCATCGATCAGGAGACGGTTATAATCAAAAAGCGCCATCGCCGTTGTCATCTGCATGTTGACCGGTTCGCCGGTCTCTTCTTTCTGCTTGGCAGCTTCTCCGATCCACTCATCAAGCATCGGCTTGGGAAGATAATCCAGTTTCGGATCCAATCCCATTACTGTCGGATTGTTGCACTCATCGATCTTCTTTAAAAGCCTGTCAGCGAAGTTCATCATATGTGATCTTTCCTCCCGTAATCGTAACTTTTACACGGCCCTCAAGAGATTCTCCGATATACGGGGAATTCTTGGATTTACTCAAGATCTCTTCCTCACTGTAGACAAACTTCTCAGAAAGGTCTACCAGGGTAAGATCTGCAGGTACGCCTTTATCCAGTGTACCACGACCAAGTCGCAAAATCTTCGAAGGATTAATTGTCATTTTAGAAACCATCTCAGGAAGAGTGAGATGACCCGGTTTGACAAGGTATGTATAGCCTACTGCGAAGGCTGTTTCAAATCCGATGATTCCGTTATTGGCCAGTGAGAACTCGATATCTTTTTCATCGATGTGATGCGGCGCGTGATCGGTAACGATACAGTCGATCGTACCATCTTTCAAGCCTTCGATCACTGCGACACGATCTGCCTCCGTACGAAGCGGCGGATTCATCTTGAAATTCGAGTCATAAGTCACACACTTGTCTTCTGTCAGGGAGAAGTAATGCGGGCATGTTTCGCACGTAACCTTCACGCCACGTTTCTTGGCCTGACGGATGATATCGATTCCTCGGGCAGTACTTACATGGCAGATATGGATCGGCATATCCAGATATTCTGCTGTCTGAATATCTCTTGAGATCATGATCTCTTCAGCGATCGCCGGAATTCCGCGAAGGCCCAGAGAAGTGGCTACCGCGCCGTCATTCATCGCGCCTTCTGCGATAGAAAGATCTTCACAGTGGTTCAAGACCGGGATATCAAAGTCAGAAGCATATTCCATGACCTTTTTCAGAAGGTTTGCTGTCGCTATCGGCTTGCCGTCATCGGAAACCGCTACGATACCGGCTTCCTTCATGAGGCCCATCTCAGCAATCTCTTTACCGGCAAGGCCTTTACTTGCCGCTCCGATTGGAAATACATTTGCAGAACCCACCAGTTCGGCTTTTCTCAGGATGCCTTCGACTACAGCCGCATTGTCACAGACCGGATTTGTATTCGGCATACAGCATACGCTTGAAAAACCACCCTTTGCAGCACTCATCGTACCGGTCTTGATGTCTTCTCTATATTCATATC
Source organism: Clostridiales bacterium (assembly GCA_017615755.1). Taxonomy (GTDB): domain Bacteria; phylum Bacillota; class Clostridia; order Saccharofermentanales; family Saccharofermentanaceae; genus Scatonaster. Next base: position 84,567 of record JAFZZM010000056.1, read on the forward strand.
CGGGTTCGCGCAGATGACAGTGCATGTCAACAAGGCCCGGCATAACTGTTAATCCTTCAGCATCGATCACTTCATCAGCTTTATCGGAAAGGGCATCTACGAAAACACCATTCTCAACAAAAAGCGTTACCTTCTCGTTCGTTTCGAAGTGCTTCGCATTCTGAATCTCTATTCTCTTCATTCTTGATTTCTCCTTGCCATTAATAAGTACAGTACAGCCATACGCACGGCGACACCGTTTGTAACCTGTTCATTGATCACAGATTGCGGACAATCATATACGCTGGTCGGAAGCTCAACACCATGGTTGCAAGGACCCGGATGGAGCAGATATGCATCCGGCTTAGCAAGTTTCAGCACATCTTCCGAGATCGAGTAGAACCGGGCGTATTCCGCTACCGATGGGAACAGGGATTTCTGCTGTCTTTCAAGCTGTACGCGAAGACCCATGACTGCATCGGCATCCTTGACCGCCTCGGATACAGAGCGGCAAACTGTGCAGCCCATCTTGTCCAGACCGATCGGTACCATTGTTCTAGGACCGGCAACCGATACCGTAGAACCGAGTTTCGTAAGTCCGATGACATTACTTCTTACTACACGGCTGTGGTACAAGTCACCACAGATCGCAACCTTCAATCCATCCAGATGTCCGTACTTCTCATAAAGCGTAAACATATCCAGGAGCGCCTGAGTCGGATGTTCGTTCATTCCGTCGCCGGCATTTACAATGGATGCCTTTACTCTTGGTGCCAGATAATGCGGTGCACCGGACTGGCTGTGGCGCATGATTATGATGTCTGTTGCCATCATATCGATGGTTCTGGCTGTATCCAGAAGCGATTCACCTTTATTCACCGAACTTCCCGATGTAGTAATGTTGGCGCTTGCTGAACCCATGTACTTCGAAGCCAGTTCGAAAGAAAGTCTGGTTCTTGTACTGTTCTCATAAAAGAGCGTTACTACCGATTTTCCCTGAAGATGCGATGTCTTCTTGTTTCCTGAAGTCAGTACCATCTTCATCATTTTTGCTGTGTCGAGGATCTCCATGATCTCTTCAGCAGTTAACTGTTTTAAACCTAATAAATCCTTACTTCGTAATCCCATTATTTCACCTCTTCACAAAGAACGACCTTGTCACATCCGTCGATCTCGGTAAACTGAACGGAAATCATTTCCGTATTTGAGGTCGGCACGTTCTTACCTACATAATCCGAGCGGATCGGAAGCTGTCGGTGTCCACGGTCAACCAGAGTAGCAAGCTGAATGCATGCCGGTCTTCCCATATCAAAAATCGCCTCGATCGCAGCCCGCACCGTTCTTCCGGTGTACAAGACATCGTCGATCAAGACGATTTTCTTATCGTTGATATTGCTGTGAATTGCCGTTCCGTTAACGACAGGATGCGCAGCCAGGGTAGAAAGATCATCCCTGTAGAACGTAATGTCCAGAATGCCTACATCCGGTTTGGTTCCTTCGACCTCTTCGAGAACTTTGGCAATTCGTTCCGCCATCGGAACACCTCTGCGCTGGATGCCGATAAGGACAACATTCTCCAGGCCTTTGTTCTTCTCGATGATCTCATGAGCGATTCGGATAAGAGCACGATGGACGGCTTGTTCATCCATGATCAGAGCCTTTTCATGAAATTCCTTCAAAAATACCACTCCTTCCTGAAACGGAGTACAAAAAACCGACTCCTAATGTACGTGAAGTACCCTAAAAGCCGGTCTTATATATCAAAATATGCTTCCGCCATGCGGAGGTAGATTTTTCTTATCAGACGACCTTTCTGTTCTCTCCTGGAACAGATTAAAGGATACGCTGTTAAGATAATAATCCAATATCAGGTAAAACGCAACCACAAATTACCATACAGGTTCTTCATCGTAATACCAGTTCCAATCCTGACCATCACTGTCGGATCTGCGTCTATCTTCCTGACGCTGCGCATTGGCGCTCTCCATCTGACTCTGAAGCTGACTTTCGAGCTGACTTTGACGTCCGCCGTCACCATTTTGACCGGACTCGGAGGACTCGGAACTCTCGCCGGATTCTCCACCATCAGAAGACTCAGAAGATTCGGAAGACTCAGATTCAGATTCAGACTCCTGCTGTTCTTTCTCCTGCTGGGCCTGCTCGAGGAGTTCCTTGATCTCATCATAAAGACGCTGCGCACGGTTATCGTGACCGTCGCCATCCTCTGTAGCACATCCTTCTTCAGAAAGAATGTCGAGACATTCCTCTAAAGTTTCAATAGTGTCATCGATCTTGTTTCTGGAGAAACAGTCCTTATCAAGAAGCGCAAGCTTGGCAAGTGCAAGATTGATACGAACAGGACACTCTTTTCCTTCTGGCGGATCTTTCTCGAGAGCCTCTTCATAATACTCGATGGCTTCTTCGTACCTCTTCAGCTGGTACTTAACATTACCATTGTTGTAAAAAACTACATAAGGCTCACTGAAGTTGAACATCTCCAGAAGATTGAAGTTCTCGGAATAGTCCTTCTCCTCATACTTGGAAATGACCCACTCATTATAGATAAATGTGAAGGCGAATTTGAAAAGTATAAGTCCGACAACCGTAAAAGCGGCGATAATGATCTTCTTTTTCATCCCTTCAACCTCCTCTTATAGTAAATCAGATCGTAGATAAGCAGTCCGACGAGCGGGATCGCAAACCAGAAATAGGTTTCCGAATAGCCTTCTGTTCCATTCATATCTGAAGTAGCAAGTTCATTAAGATAATCGGTGATATCGAGAATGACCTCACGGATCGAAGTTTCATCCGTTGCCAGATAGTATTCCAGCTGCATATCATCGGCGATTGATTTCAGATTTTCTTCGTTCAGGTGAGAAATGGCATCTACCAGTCTGCCGTTATTATCACGGGTCTGCATATAGAAAGGCTCGCCATGATCACCTTCATAACTGTGCACCTTCATGCGGCCGCCTTCTTCCGTACCGTAACCGATCACGGCACCACCATCAATGAATTCGGCTGCAGACTCATATGAACCCAGTTTCTCATTCTTTGCCGTGATCTCACCATCACTGAAGTAGAAAAGGATCTGTGTTCTTTCCGGATTTCTCTCACGATTCACACTCAGTGCCTCTTTCACAATAGCAAACGGAAGGTTCAAAGAAGTACCCTTCGCGTAATACTGTGTCTGTCCTTCGAGAGATTTGAGTGCTGTCATAACCGCATTTGTATCATCTGTATATGGTGTAAGACGATATGCGAGATTACCGAATGAAATAACAGAGAAACGCGCACCGCTGAGTTTCTCCATGATATACTCACAGTCACTCTTTACAGCATCGATACGTCTTCCCTCTCCATCAAAGTCTTCAGCCAACATACTCATAGAGTCATCAACAACAAAGAGAACGTCAATATCAAGCTCACGCTTTTCCACATCGTGTGTATGAACCATGATACGAAGATTCAAGGCAAAAAGCAGCAAGATGATCAGGATCTGACGAACATAGTTCCAGGCTCCCTTTCTCTTCATACAAAGCATCACTACACACAAGATGCTCATTAACCAAATTGGCATTATCGGATTTATCTTCATGCTTTTATCCTTCTACTGACCACAAAATATATGCATAGTGCAATCGTACCGATTATCACGAGTTTTTCCGGGAATTCGGTAACGATCACTTCGCTCTTCAACAATACTGAAGTTTCCGTCTTTTCCACTGCGCGGATAAGATCCTTAGTCATAGTCGATGATCTGAGTGTAAACAGATCGCCGCCGGTCAACTTCATGCATCTGTCAAATTCGTCAAAGTCTTCTACGATACTCGGAGCTGCGCCGAATACCTTAATATCGTATTTCTTACAGAGTTCAGCTGCTTCATCAAGCTGTACAAACGGATTTCCGTAGAGCTGATTATCCGTAGCGAATACGATAACTCTTGTTCTTGTATCATCCGTTTCAATATCCGGGAACTGGAAGATCGTAGACGCCAGACCATCACCGATCAAAGAAGAACCGTTCTGGTCATTGGCAATCGTACCATCGATCATGTACATATACTTCGCGACCGCATCCGTATCATAATAGAAACCAAAGTCCTCCTGACCCATAGCGATCTTACACGCCTGTTCAAGCTGATCAAGAACATCCATAACATACTCGTAATCCGTGGTAAGCGGAACAAGAGTAACCGTCTGGCAGTTAAAGATCGTAATACCGAATCTCTCACCCTGGAGTCCTTCAACAAATTCCTTCATCTTCTTAACTACTTCCAGGTCGACTTCATACATGGATCCGGATGTGTCGAGGCAAAGGAAAATGTCACGGTTATGGATCTCTGTAACTTCCTGTCTCGATTTCGAAGGTCTTGCATTAAGGAGCATCATTGCACAGAGTGCTACAACAAGACAAATGATCATGACTGCCTTATAGATACGGAAAGCAAGCAATCTTCTCTTATAAAAGCCCGTTTCTTCAAGAAAAGAAGTGTTCGCTACTTTCTTGCCTTTAACAAACTTCTTCGATGTTCCGTAGCCAATCAGTGCAAGCACAAGAATGACCGGAATACCAATATATAGAACATACGGATTCTTTAATTCCATGTTTGAATCACCGTCCTAGCATCTTGAATAGAATTCATCGTATCTTTATCAGTACGAAGTGCGAACTCCGGTGCATAGAATTCTTCGATCAGGTCACTGACCTTGAAGATATCGTGCGCCTTCAGTTCGAGGAGGGAGAAGTTCTGCGCATTGATTCCCGTCATTTCATGGACAAACATACGTACGATCGCAGACAACTCCTGATGTGCCGTACGAACGTCCATCTTTCCGGACTGGTATGCATTCTGAACTTTATCGATCTTCGCCAGGTACTCTTTCTGCAGTTCCTCCTTGTTTTTCGGTTTAAACACTACAGGCTTCGGCTCTTTCACAGTCTTGATACCGAGTTTCTTTCTCTTGAAATACTCGAAGATAAGCAAACCGATGATCGCAACTACAATTACCACCACCAGAATGATGATCGGCAATATCATGTAAGAAAACGGATCCTGCAGATCGACAGAAACCTCTATAGGCGATGTATCAGTGGGATTTTGCATATCTGTGTCTCTCCAGCAATTCCGAAATTTTCAGTGTTATATCCTCTTTGCTTCCGATATCGGTGCTGATGATCGCGTGATGGACCAGTTTCTTCTCATTCTCATTCAAGATCTTGGTCTTCAGTTCTCTTTCCAGCTTGGCAAGTTTCTTGCTACCGGTAACGAATTCGGGAATATAGCGTTCTTTTTCGACTTTAAAAGTCTTTCCACCGGTCACGTCCGCGTCATTTATATTGATGAAAAGCATATCGTGCTGGCAGATCAGCTTTTTCAGGATAACATCCGAAACAGAGTGAATACCTGCCATATCAGTAATGACAAAAACGACCATCTTACGGCGGAAGTTCTTCAACAGATACTCAAGTGACTTATTGAGATCTGATTTCTTCGATTTTTCCACATCTTTATCATACGAGGACAGGAAATGCTCAATATCATATAGACGTGTACGCAAAGGATAATAGCGCATCTTACCATCGATGTTATACAAAGCTCCGACAAAGTCTCCATTTGAATATGTCAGATAAGAAAGCGTTCCGGCAGTAAAAACAGCAACATCCTTTTTACTCTCCATCTTGTCCGTATGTGCATTCATCTTAGCACCGGAATCAAAAATGATCAGGATATTGTGTTTCTTTTCTGCCACGTAGCGCTTAACCAGCAAGGAACGGCTGCGCGAAGATGCCTTCCAGTCGATGTCGCGAATGCTGTCTCCCGGAATATACTCACGCAGATCCTCAAAATTCAAACTGCGTCCCATAAAGACGGATTTATATGAACCGTCCAGGATACTGGTTGCTTTGATATTGGTATGGATCGCTATATTGGCTTTTATTCTTGTAACGTAGTCAAGAATCATGGTGTGGCAATAGCTCCTACAATCTTATCAATGATCTGTTCTTCTGTAACACCGTCAGCGACCGCTGCGAAATTGAGCGATACACGATGACGCAATACGCTGTGGATCAGCGTCTTAACATCGTCCGGGGTGACATATCCTCTGCCATTGATCAGTGCTACGGCCTTGGAAACTTCCATGAGAGCAATACAACCACGTGTACTGGAACCAAGCGTGATGTACTCAGCAAGATCCTTACCGATCACAGCAGCCGGATGACGTGTAGCATTTACGATGCTGATGATATATCTCTTGATCGCATCATCAAGATATACCTTCTTCGCCATCTGCTGAAGGAAATACAGGTCCTCGAGTTCAACAACGGATTCAGTCTTTGAGAAAACATCTCTCTCAATACGGTTAAGGATCTCAAACTCCTCATCCTGAGTCGGATAATCGATTTTCTCTTTAATAAGGAAACGGTCGAGCTGTGCTTCGGAAAGCAGATATGTACCTTCCTGTTCGATCGGGTTCTGTGTTGCAATAACCGTAAAGATCTTCGGCATCGCATAGTTCAGACCACCGATAGTTGTCTGATGCTCCTGCATGACTTCGAGCATAGCACTCTGCGTCTTTGCACTGGAACGGTTGATCTCGTCGAGGAGTACAAAGTTTGCATAAACCGGACCGAGCTTGGTTTCGAAGGTGTTTGTCGTATAGTTAAAGATCTGAGTACCAATGATGTCACTCGGCAAAAGGTCCGGTGTACACTGGATACGTGAGAACTTACCATTTACGGCATCCGTCAACGTCTTAGCTGCGGTAGTTTTAGCAAGACCCGGTACAGACTCAAGCAAGATGTGTCCGTTCGAGATGATGGCGATCAACAATGACCAGCCCAGTCTCGTCTGTCCTACCATTTTTTCATAATACGAAGTGGTGATTTTGGAGATTATATCTTTACATTTCTCCAATTCTACATTTGTGATTTCAGAGCGATTTTCCATTCTTTTTCTTCTCCTTCGCCGGATAAAATCATTAGCTAATATATAGTATTCCATATTATTGCAAGTTGCAAATGACATTTCTCTAATATTAAAAGAAAATATATCGGTTTTTTGACAGAAATAAATACCCCATGGTATCCGAATGGAAACCATGGGGTAAATTTCTAAGATGGTGGGGCTGATGGGACTTGAACCCATACGATTTATGGTCGGCAGATTTTGAGTCTGCTGCGTCTGCCATTCCGCCACAACCCCGTTGCGACGAAAAGTATATTAGCACACTCGAAATTGCCTGTCAATTAGAGGCCAGGCTGTTTCTGGCGAAACGGAAGGCATCCAGGCACATACGGTCAATGTCATACTCAGCCTTCCATCCGAGCTCTCTTTCAGCCTTGCCCGGATCAGAATAAGATACAGCTATATCACCCGGTCTACGCTCGGCCAACTGATACGGGATCTTAATGTTATTCACTTTTTCAAAAGCATGTACAATGTCGAAAACACTATAACCGGTACCTGTTCCGAGATTGTAGATGTATACACCGGCTTCATCGGAGAGCTTCTTCAGCACCGCAACATGTCCGCGTGCCAGATCAACAACATGGATATAATCACGAACACCTGTTCCGTCATGGGTCTCATAATCATTACCGAAGATGCGCAGATAAGGAAGTTTACCAACGGCAACCTGCATGATATACGGCATCAGGTTGTTTGGAATACCATTCGGCTCTTCACCGATAATGCCGCTCTCGTGACAACCGATCGGGTTGAAATAGCGAAGCAATACAACATGCCAGTCCGGATTGGCTTTCTGGAAATCAGTAAGGATGCGTTCCAACATCTTCTTGGTTTCGCCATACGGATTGGTCGTTGTTCCAAGAGGACATTCCTCAGTAATAGGAATAAACTCAGGCGTTCCGTAAACGGTAGCGGACGAAGAAAAGACGATATTCTTGACATCATGGCGTCTCATTGCATCAAGGAGATTTAACGTACCGCAGATATTGTTCTTATAGTATTCGAATGGCTTGGCCACACTCTCACCTACAGCCTTTAAACCTGCAAAGTGGATGACTGCATCGATCTTATTCTCTTCAAAGATCGGTTCGAGTTCAGAAGGAACGGTCATATCCGCCTTATAGAATTTCGGGCGCTTACCCGTTATGGTAAAGATCTTATCTACAGCCTCTTCTTTAGAATTGGAAAGGTTATCAAAGATAATGACGTCATATCCGGAATTAAGGAGTTCAACACAGGTATGGGATCCGATAAAGCCGGTTCCGCCGGAAACTAGAATATTCATAAGTGACCTCCGATGTAGTTATGTACCTACGATTTTAATTCAAACAGGAAAGATTAACAAGCAAACAAAAAAGAGAGCTGATAGAAATCAACTCTCTTGGTGGGAGAAGGTGGATTCGAACCACCGAAGTCGGTGACAACAGATTTACAGTCTGCCCCCTTTGGCCGCTCGGGAATTCTCCCATATATCAGATTGTCGTTAGCTTCTAAGTGGTGGGCCTTCAGGGACTCGAACCCAAGACCGACCGGTTATGAGCCGGTTGCTCTAACCAACTGAGCTAAAGGCCCGCTTGTTTGAGTTTGTACCCATTTCTCAAAGCGCAAGAAAGATTATAGCGATATTCTTTCCGTCCGTCAACACCTTTTTCGAAATTGATTGTAAATCCTCAGTATAATGATTCCGATAAGGTTAAAAAATACAGGAAGGACCTGCAAAAAACAAGTCCTTCCCGTAGTTATTCGTTTAACTTAGCCTCTAGGTGCAAGATAGCCCTTCTTGTAAAGAAGTTCAGCTGTCAGCATAGCACCACCTGCTGCACCACGAAGAGTATTGTGGGAAAGGCAGGTAAACTTGTAATCGAAGATCGAATCCTCTCTCAGACGACCGATGGATACGCCCATTCCGTCACCGAACTTCGCATCCAGCGCCGGCTGCGGACGGTTATCTTCCTCAAGATACTGCAGGAACTGCTTCGGAGCGTGCGGAAGATCCAACTCCTGCGGAACACCCTTGAAATTCTTCCAGGCTTCGATCATCTCTTCCTTTGTCGGCTTCTTCTCGAAGGAAACCGATACAGCAGCAGTATGACCTTCCTGAACAGCTACACGGTAGCACTGAGCGGAAATGACCGGAGCATCTGCCTTGACGATCTCGTTGCCCTCAATATGGCCCCAGACCTTCAGCGGCTCCTGCTCACTCTTCTCTTCCTCACCACCGATATACGGGATCATGTTGCCAACCATCTCCGGCCAATCCTTAAATGTCTTACCTGCACCGGAAATAGCCTGGTATGTGCAAACAGAGATCTGCTTGATACCGAAAGAACGAAGAGGTGTAAGTGCCGGAACATAGCTCTGGATGGAGCAGTTCGGCTTAACAGCGATAAAGCCACGCTTTGTGCCAAGTCTTTCCTTCTGCTTCTCGATGATCGCAGCGTGATCGGAATTGATCTCCGGAACCATCATCGGAACATCCGGTGTCCATCTGTGAGCAGAGTTATTAGAGATTACAGGAGTCTCGAGCTTCGCGATCTTCTCTTCCAAAGCACGGATCTCATCCTTCTTCATATCTACTGCGCAGAAAACGAAATCAACCATCTGGCAGACCTTCTCGATATTCTCAGTGCTCTCTACGATCATATCCTTAACATATTCAGGCATATCGCAGTCGATCTTCCATCTTCCTTCAACAGCTTCACTATATTTCTTACCTGCAGAACGCGGGGAAGCAACAACGGTTACACATTCAAACCAAGGGTGGTTGTCCAGAAGCGAGATGAAACGCTGTCCTACATATCCTGTTGCGCCTATAACGCCTACTTTTAACTTATCCATATCAATCACGATTCCTCTCTATGTGTCCGTGTACCACGGACATTTGTCTTTGATGGGTGTATTATATCGCAACAGAAATCGAATTACAAGATATTTCCAACATTTTTTCAACATCATTGTGCTACTATTAGTTTAAGAAGGTAAAAGGAGTGCAAAATGGGACGTCCTAAGGGAAAATCATCAGGAGAAAATGCGACTTTTCCGATACTTGAACAGTATCTTCGCTATATGCAGGCCGTTCAGGAGAAGTCTCCGCTTACCGTTAAGGAATACAGATACGATCTGATCCTCTTCTTCCGTTTTCTTAAGATGGACTGGGGAAAGGTCATTCTCGATGAGAAAACCAGGTTTGATGATATCGACATAAGTGATATCGATGAGAAATTTCTGAACAGGATCGCCCAGGACGATCTTTTCGCATTCATGATCTATCTTTCCCGTGAAAGAAAAGCCTCATCAGCAACGCGTGCCCGAAAGGTAGCCACTTTGAAGTCATTCTTCCGCTATCTGTTTCAGAAAAAGAGGATCATTAAAGACGATCCTTCCTATGAGCTGGAAACACCCAAGCGCCCTAAAAGACTTCCAAAATACCTGAACCTCGAGCAAAGCATGCATCTTCTGCAAACCGCAGAACACTCTGAAAAACCGAGTTCAGAACGGGATTTCTGTATCCTGACGCTTTTCTTAAATTGCGGAATGCGTCTTTCCGAGCTTCAGATGATTAACCTTTCCGATATTCGGGACGATACTCTTCGCGTAATCGGAAAAGGCAACAAAGAGCGCACAATCTATCTTAACAATGCATGTCTTGTCGCACTTCGGGATTACTACCCTGTCCGGGAACAGATGAAGATAAAAGATGAACAAGCGCTTTTCCTGAGTAAGCGTGGAACAAGGATCAGCACACAGATGATCCAGAACATCATCAAGAACCTTCTGGCGGCTTCAGGCATCGACTCTTCCATGTACTCCGTTCATAAGCTTCGTCACACAGCGGCGACCTTAATGTACAAATACGGTGAAGTTGATATCCGCAGCCTTCAGACGATCCTCGGACATCAAAGTGTCGCCACCACACAGATCTACACCCATGTTGATGACGACACTCTGCACGAAGCTGTTTCCAAGAACCCGTTAGCCGGATTCAAAAAAGACTCCTGATCAGTTCTTTATCTCATTCTCATAAGTTTCCAGGAAACGGATAGCTACATCTTTCTTGTTCTGCGGATGCAGGTCATTGTACCATCCCAGATCCTCGGTCTTGATCAGGTATGCATTCGGGATACGTCCGACCACTTCTCTCTGTGCTTCACGGATATCAGTGAAAACATCATTCTCGTAGACCGGCCCTTCGCCTTTCCACATGGTGATCTCCGCCATCAGGAACGGTACATCCTGCCCGAAAAGCACTCGCCATTCTTCTACCATCTTGACCAGAAGGTCTCCATAGTACTGGGGATACTCTCCGTTTGATTCTCCCTGATAGAACAGGATCGCACTGCAGTTATAATCACGGATAGGATAAAGCATCGAGTTATAAAGCGCTGTCGGTCCCCAGATGAAGAATGTCTGCGGAACAAGCGGTTCGTCTGCCTCAACACCCATTCTCACCTTCCATTCACCTTCAAGAGAAATCTCATTTTCTCCGTTCTTCAGGCAGAACGGTGTATCAATGACAGCACCACCCACGTTTCCGTTGGTCATAACAAGCCGGACAGAGATGACGTTCTTTCCCGGCTTCAGGATACCTTCAGAAAGCCAGTAACGACGCGGAGGATATTTGAAACCGATACCGCCGACCTTCACACCGTTTACATATGTATCATCAGAATCGATCAATGTACCAAGACGGAGCTGAACACGACCATTCAAGAACTCTTCCGGTAACTCGACTACCTTCTGCATCCAGACAGAACCGAATCGGACGTACTCATACTTCGTATTCATGAATGTAGCAGGCATATTGACCGTATCGCCGATCGATTCATCCCAGAGCTGCTCCCAATGTCCACTCGTGCCTGGGTCTTTAGCAGCGAGGTCTTCTCGCCACTTGATCTCACGATCAAGATCGGTCTTCTGTGTCTCAGCAACATAGTCCATATCGCGATTCTGTGCCAGCTTTTCTTTATAACACCACAGACAGCAGTTACTCTTGTTGTTATTGCACTTTCCGGTATTGGCATACTTGGGATAGATCTTTTCAAAAGTATCGACAAGAACTTCTTCACTCATCAGGCTTTCCACAGGCGCTCCGCCAACAGCCGTCTGAACAAGACCTACCGGAACCTTATCCTTCAGATATTTGCCCTTAGCAAAATAGAACCCGATCGCACTGAAGCCGAAAATGCTCTTCTGATCAGCATTTACCCATTGTCCGCCTGAAAGAAAGGACTCTTTTCTGCCAAACAACGGAACCTTCGGGACCTCAAACTGACGGATCTGGTCAAAATCCGCGCTTTCGATCTCGTCTAAATGCTCGTCTGTCGTGAGGATGATCGGCAGTTCCATATTGGACTGGCCGCCAAGAACATATACATCGCCGAAAAGAACATCGCTTATGGTCAGGTCACCGATCTTAAGCACATGCGGACCACCCGCTTCCTGTTCATCGATCGTAACCGAAAATGATCCATCTTCTTTCTGATCCACATTCAAAAGCACATCATCTATCGTCGCCGTGATCTTTTCTTCATTATCACAAACGCCGGATATAACGTTTACCTTGTTTCTCTGCAGGACCATACCATTGCTGTAAATACTTGAAAGTCTCATTGTCCGCCTCCTAAAAACAGATAATCTATAAATGTCGGATTAAGATCCTTATTCGAATTAGAATACACTAAAGTAAAAACAAGATCAGAAGCTCCTTCGTATCCGATTTTTGCTTTAACGTTATCCGGAACAAGGATACCGCAAACACTTCCATCTGATGTTTCAAGAAATTCCAGAGAAGAATACTTATCCGAATTCTTGTATTCATCCAAAGAAAGATAGAAATCATACATGGAATAATGCTCAAAGCCATCTTTGGTAAAAATCACATACTGAAACATTCCTGTCGTGATCTGTGCAGCAAATGCCATTTCAATATTCATCGCATCACCGGCGGAACCATCAGCAGATTCCAAAACCGCATCTCTTGAGAGTTCAACCTTCTTTTTTCTTGAACTCTTTCCGATACTCTCCAAAAAACCTGAAGTCAGATACTCATTTCCTTCATCGGAAATGTTGAATCCGACTGTTGCACCGGAATATATGGTCTTTTTAGAAGAAAATACATCTGCGGCAAACCATACTACTGCAACGATCGCCAAAAGAATAAGAACACAAGGAAGAAGATAGTAATCCCGGAAGTAACGCTTCTTGGCAGCACTATCCAGCTTCATGAACTTTTCTTTTTCCTTCTTGATCCTCTCTTTCAGAGGCAGTTTTTCTCCCATTTACTCTTCTCTTTTCTCACTGATATCGGTTTTCTCTTCGCCAAGATTCATCACCTTTGCTTCATCTTCACCATTTTCACCGTCTTCAACATCAACAAACTTATCTTCAAGTTTCTTGAAACCACGGACAAAAATAAGGCACAGACAGTACACGATGCTGATATGACCGAGTGCAACGATCAAAGGCAGCCATTGCATATACTTGATGCAGGCAAATATCGAAAATCCTATAAGGATCACAATTGCCAACAGACCGAAGAAATAAAGCATCGAAAAAAGCGCCGCAGTCTTGAATGCTTCTTTAACCGTTAATTCAAATCTGGATATGATCGGAAAAATCGTCATCACGATAAAAGAAACGATGATGGATATAAACATAGCTGCACCAAAATATGCAGGTGAAACATTATCAAAACCTTTATCGATCATCCAGCTCCAGTCGATCCAGACAAGCAGGATCACAACCATAAGGATCAGCCACGCGATAAGAGCTTGCTTGAAATTCTCCTTAAACGCTTTGAAGAAAGGCTTAACGATCGTAGGCTCTTCTCTTCTTACGATTCTCATAGCAACCGCATACTTCGCACATAATGCAGGACCGATAGTTACGATTGGAATGCAGCAGACTAGACAAAGCAGGTCAAGGATCATCAGATCCGTTACAGTATTCAGAAATGCCATCACCGGACCATCATGTTTAAATATATCCATCTAATTACCTTCAATCATCGAAATTTAAAACCATGCAGGTTTCCATTACAAAAAAATACTACCTGCCCCTATATATTAGGGGCAGGTAGCAAAAAGTGCAACAAGTTTTACTCTTTTACACCACCGATTGTCAAACCGGTTACAAAGTATCTCTGCAAGAAAGGATACAAGCAGATGATAGGCAGCATCGTTGCGATTGTAGCAGCGGAACGTACCGTAACAGGAGTAACCTTGGAAGACGAAGCTGTCTTACCGGAACTCGAAGCATTACCGGACTGCTGCATTACGTTAGCAAGGAGTTTCTGCAACTCGTACTGGAGTGTGGTGTACTCCGGCTTTGTACGGTTATAGAGCATTGCATCAAACCAGGAGTTCCAGTGACCAACGGCCATGAACAAGGCAATCGTTGCGTAAACCGGCTTACAAAGAGGAGAAATGATCTTAACAAAGATCGTGATATATCCAGCACCATCGAGTTGAGCAGACTCTTCATAAGAATCCGGAAGTCCTTCCATGTAAGTACGAAGAACGAGGATGTTAAACGCACCTACAAGACCAGGAACGATGTAAACCCAGAAAGAGTTTGTAAGACCGAGAGCCTTCAAGAGAACCAATCCAGGAATCATACCACCGTTTGCATACATGGTGATAACCCAGAACAAAGACAAGCTGGAGCGGAAAAGGAACTTCTTTCTGGAAACTACGAATGCAAGCAAAGCGTTTGCAGCCAAAGCAAGAAGTGTACCTAATACCGTACGTGCAACTGTAACGATAGCACCCTGCTTAATACCCTGAATATTGAATACTGTTCTATAAGCATCAGCAGAGAACTTTCTCGGAATAAGGTGGATACCACCCTTAACAGCATCGAGACCATCGTTAAACGACAGAGCCAATGTGTTGAGAACCGGATAAAGTGTCACGATACAGAATAAAACCATGAACGTTGTATTGCAGATGACAAATGCCCAGTCCCATTTGCTCATTTGGACTTTTCTTTTTTGTTTAGAATTCATAGCATGTCACCCCCTTAGAACAACCGTTCATCGCCGGTCTTCTTCGCGATGAAGTTAAACAGCACGATGAGGACCAAAGATACGAATGTCTTAAAAATACCTGCGGCGGTACCAAGAGAATAGTTCATCTTACCAACACCGTATGTCAATACATAGATATCGATCGTCTCAGATACCGGCTTGATGAAACCATTGGTGAGCAAGTACTGAACTTCGAATCCGGCGTTGATTACGTTACCGATATTCATGATAAGCAGGATAATGATTGTTGAACGCAGGCCAGGCAGTGTAATGTGCTTGATCTTCTGCCATCTTCCGGCACCGTCCATTGCAGCAGCTTCATAAAGAGCCGGGTCAATAGATGTAATAGTAGCAAGATAGATGATCGCATTCCAACCTGTTTCCTTCCAAACGTTACTCAGAGCAACGATAGGCCAGAAATATTCTTTATGCGAGAAGAAGCTGACTGGTTCATCAAATATATGTAGATTAACAAATAACTCATTGACAACACCGTTAATAGAAAGTGCGTCATGAACGATACCTGTTACAACGATCCAAGACAAAAAGTGAGGCAGGTAGGAAATGGTCTGTACCAGTTTCTTACCGAATGTATTTCTTACCTCATTCAAAAGAATAGCGAATCCAATCGCAGTAATTGTTGTAGCAACAAGATTAATAACACCCATGCAGAGTGTGTTTCGAATTACTCGAATAAATGTCTGATCAGAGAACAGAAATTTAAACCATCTAAGTCCTACAAACTCAGAACCGAAGATACCATCTTTAATCTTATAGTTCTGGAATGCCATGATCCAGCCGAACAATGGCAGATAGTAGAACACAATACCATAGACTACAAACAATGCAGCAATGATAAGAAGGACTCTCTGTCTCTTCAACTCGGCTTTTGTGTTTTTTTCTTTCAAAGCCGGCGAACGTGTACCCATAAGGCTCATATAATTGCCTCCCCTAAAGTTTAGAAATGGCAACCACAGTCCATTATAAACTGTGGTTGCCACCACTTAATTGACTATAATCTTTTAAGATTTAATAAGATTGTCGAGAGTATCCTGCATGTACTTGAGGAACTCTTCCGGCTTACAATCAGCATAAGCAGCCATGTACTCATTCCAAGCGGACTCGAAGTCATCAGCTACAACGATCTGAGGCAGCCAAGTGTGCTTGGTCTCACCCATCTTTGTCCATGCAACACCAGCGTCTGTATCTGTCTTCAGGTTGTTGGAGAACTGATACATAGGATACCAGATACCAACGATACCGTCAGTAGAACGCAAGAACTGGTTGTAGGAATCATAGCCATAAGCCTTGAAGCACTTAACGAGCGGATCAGCCATACCGGCAAAGAACTCGGAAGTAGAATCGCCAGGCTGCATGGTGTTCTTACCGTCACGGGACATACCACCATACTGCGGGAAGTATGCATACATGCAGCAGTGAGACTTCGTGTAGTTGGAGTCTGCCCACTTATCACGCATTTCCTGTGTTCTGTAGAAAATACCATTCTCGTCTACGAGATAGTCAGTACCTTCGATACCCCAGAAGCGGAGGTTATGCATATCCTGATCAAGCATTCTGTTCAAGAACTTGAAAGCCTTATCCGGATCCTTGCAGCTTGTTGTTACAGCGATACCGGAAGCAGAGTTCAGAGTATCTGTAGCACCAATGTACCAACGGTTTGTCATACCCTTGTCAATCGTCGGTCCGAGAGGTACATAGTTGTAACCCTTCTCATCGAGCTTGTTAGCCTTGAAGTTATCGTTTACTGTACCAGCAAAATCCCACCACTGGTCGCACATACCAAGAACAGCACCTGTGGACAGCTTAGCCATATACTCGTCGTATGTCTGGATAGCGAACTCAGGATCCATCATGCCCTTCTTGTAAACTTCGTTCAGCTTAGCGAAATATCTCTTAGCTGTAGGAGTCGTGTTGTAGTCAACGATCTTCGGATTGTTCGGGTCATCGAGATTAACGATAACGGAACCATCGTTCGGATAACCGTCGAGGAACTGAGGAGCATTCTCAATACAGAAATATCTCCAGTCTTCACAGAGACATGTATAAGGAATGATCTTTGTTCCGTCAGCGTTTGTCTTGTTCTCAGCGTAATAATCCTCGAGAAGCTTGAAGTAATCGTCCAATGTATCGATTGTCGGATAGTTAGCCCACTCAAGTACTCTTACCTGGATCCAGAAAGCCTCATCGTTAAATCCGTGAGAAACCGGCTTTCCTTGGTAGCTGTTCTGGAAAACGTTCGCCCAGTAGATATGACCTTCATGCTTGAACATTTCCCACTCTTTGTCAGAGTACATCTCTTTAAGATTTGCAAACTCCGGCTTTGCAAGATAGTCATCCCAAGCTACGAGATAACCAGCCTTGTAGAGTTCTTCAGATCCGTCACCACCATCGATGAATTCCGGAAGTTCACCGGAAGCAACGATAGAACCGATAGCTTCTGCAGAAGTCTGACCAGCCAGCCAGGTCTCCTTTACACGGATACCCGTGTCTTTCGCGATCAGCTCTTGAATCTCGTTACCATCGTTGATTTCACTACCATGCATAGCAGCGAAGAAGTTCCAGTTCAAGATCTCATCTTTTTTCTTTGCGCAACCTGCAAATGCACCAAGACCCATCATGCAAGCCATTGTAAGCGCGAAAATCTTCTTCGATTTCATTACATAACCTCCTCAAATTTGTTTTTGTCGTTTTTCACGACACTTTTATGTTTTAATTTTAGTTTTGTATGTACTTTTCAACAACCCGAAAAACTCTTACTACATACCCGAAAAAGTCTAGGTAAAAAAGTACAACAAAATATGGGCAAAAAACGTTTTGTTTATGCGATTTGCATCAAGATTCTCTATGCATCTTTCTGTACTTAGAAGGCGTACAACCCTTGGTTTCAATGAATTTGCGGATAAAGTAGTCACAATCCTTATAACCTACGTCAAAAGCGATACGGTTGATCTTCTTATCCGTGCCGATCAACTGTTTTGATGCTTCATTGATCCTATAGTTTGTCAGGTAATCCTTGAAAGACTGGTTATACTTTTTCCTGAAGATCTGGCCCAGGTAGGAACTGTTAATGAAGAACTTCTCCCCTAGATTTCTCAAACTGATGTTTTCTGCATAATGGTCACGGATCTCAGTCTCGATTTCAGCAAGAATGCCGCGCGATACATTTTTACGCAGTCCCATAAGGTAATCCGCATACTCGATGGCAAAACGCTCAAAGTGCTGGGCACTACCACGGTTGATGCTTTTTTCGAAAGACTGCTCGGAAATATACTGGATCACTTCTTCCTGGTTAACGTTATCATCCTGCTCGGATGCAAGATGGATCAACTGGAACAACAGATAGTTGATATTCAGGTCAATTACGTTATTTGTGCTTTCTGCCTTGTTCATATCCTCATAGAGTTGTTTGACGGCAGCCTTGATCGCTTCATGATCGTTCGACTGGATCGCCGCAATACATTCATCAAGACTGGACTTACAAAGAACAATACCATTTTGACCGACCTGGATATCTTTTTCATAAAAGTACAGGTTTTTCTGGTTGTGGAATCCTTTGATACTATCGATCCTGGCGCAGGAACTGTATGATTTGGACAAAGAAGATACATCCGGCACGGTTTTCCCGCACATGATCCGGACAGGCTTTGCAAAAACAACTTCCAGTTTCTTAAGAAGCATCTCGAAAAACTCCTCTTCCGTCATATCGCGTCTTGTTGACATGTTCTCGCAGTATATGAATCCGACATCGTAATTGTCTTTTTCATAGGAAACATCAAAAATAAAGTGGTTCACGTTCTCTTTCAGGATCTCCTTCAAAGACGTAAACAGCTGCTTCTGAAGAACGCGAAGATCATAGTCATCTTCATCGTCAACGATACCTTCCGTCATGATCTCGATATCGACAAAACGTATACCGCCGGTAAGCTGGAGATGATTATTGACATACTCCACATTGGTATCGTCATATTTACCTTTTATTATAGATATAAGATTCGAAGCCAGATATGCATCTTCCAGTTTCTTCTGCTTTTCCTCAACAATGGTCTTTTCCTCATTCAGATTGGCAACCTTACGAAGAACCGTAAGAAGGTCCTCTTTACTGACCGGCTTCAGGATATAGTCGAAGCATCCGTTACGAATCGCAGTCTGTACATAGGAAAAATTGTCGTATCCTGTAAGAATGACGAATTTGGCTTCAGACAGATGTAATCGGTTGATCTCTTCAAGAAGTTCCAGACCGGTCATTACAGGCATCTGAATATCAGAAATAATAAGATCCACTTTATTATCTTTCAGATACTTCAATGCATCCTTACCATTTGTCATCAGAGCATCAATTTCAAAGCCTTCCTTGTTCCAGTCCACAAGTACCTGGAGTCCCTGAAGGATATACGGCTCATCGTCAATGATCATAACTTTCAACATATCATTCACCCCTTATTACCTATTAGAGTTTCTAAAGGAACGCGGATAAGCACACACATTCCTACACCAACCTCACTGTCGATCGTGATCTCAGCTTTATTTTCCGAATGCAGTTTAAGGCGAAGGCAGGCATTCAATATACCGACATGTTTCTTACCTTTTATCTGCTCAATGCTTACGTTCTGAATACTCTTTACCAGGGACGAGATCTCGGAATCACTCATTCCGCCACCTGTATCTTCTACCTCCATACAGAGGTATTCATCTTTCTTATATACGCGTACAAAGATCCACCCGGCTGAAGACTTCGACTCAATGCCGTGTACACAGGCATTCTCTACGAAAGTAACCAGTGTAAGCTTAGGAATATAGAGATTCTCACAGTCCTTTTCAATATCGATATCGAAAGATAAACGATCACCAAAACGGTAACTCTGCAGATAGAGATACGCCTCGATCGATTCTGTCTCTTTCTTTATCGTTACCAGATCATTGCCCCACTCGACGTTCTGACGCTCCATAACGGCAAGTTTTTCAACCATTTCCGCTGTTTCCTCCTCACCTCTGAGGATACTGTGCATACGGATACTTTCCAGAGCATTGAACAGGAAATGCGGATTGATCTGGCTCTGCAGAGCAAGAAGTTCTGCATTCTTTCTGGCAAGATCGTTCTCCTGTTCTTTCAACTTATCTTTGTAAAGCGAATTAATGAGCTCGTTATTGATCGTAACGATCCTGTTATAACTTTCCATCAGCGTAGAAATCTCATCGCTTCCCTCTATATCCGAGATAGGAAGGAACTTATTGGTACTGCTGCCCCGGAACGCCTCACCAAGCTTATTGATACGCTTATCGATGGTTTCTTCGATCGATTTCATGATCAAAACAGGCAACGCCAGAGTAATGATCAAAAGAATGAGAACTACGAAAAGATGATTGGATATAACGGATGCCAAAAGCAATTCATCATAGTACATGTAGATGTCCAGCTGAGTTCCACAGATATTGAACGAATGCCTGAAAGGAATACGATGCGGCTGGCTCTCCACTTCCTCTATTGAAGTTGTTGTATCACCATATTTTGCGATAGCAACATAATTACCGCAACAGACATACATAGGAAAATCGTCAGATACGGCCAGTAACGATCCCTGAACATCGGAACTGTTGATCTCAACCGCAACCAGTTTATCGTATTTACTGTCATACACGTTCTTGAAACGCTTGACATAGATGATCTTCTTACGGGACTCCAATCTGGCATCGACCTGATTATCATAGTAGACGATCAAGCTCTCGCTCTTACCGCTCTTAATAAACCGGTCATACCATTCCAGATCTCTTGCCGCAGAAAGCCTCTTAAAATACTTACCATTATAAATAGTAGGGTTATCCGAATATACCGTTACCTTGTCTCTTCTCATACCTGTAAGAGTTTGAAAAAACGAATCATTTACGAAATCATAGTACTCGCTGTAATACTCATGCAGGCTTTCATAATCAGTATCCAGGAAACGTTTCAGACTGTTATTGGCACTGATCGCACTTGCAATATTCGCGTCGTAACTGACAATACTGGTAAACGTGTTCTGATAACTCTGTGCGATATTTTCCATCTCATAACGCCGACGGTTATATTCCTGTGTGTAAATGGAATAAAAGACGATTGCATCCGTAATGATCAAGGGAATGATTACGCAGAAAATATACATAATAAGGAATTTATTATGCAGTCTCAGATTGTTTAAAAACCTGTCCAGTGCTCTTTTCAGCATTTAAGAAAAGATTCTCCCCTCACTATCGTACAAGTCATTATACCAGATAAAAGCACTGCCTCCCACCCATAATGGATGAGAGGCAGTGTTATAGTCCGAATTGATCTTAAGAAAATCAGTTGAACGGATTCTCTGTCGGATAGAGATTGCCAGCAGGTCTGTTGTAACCGATCTTGCAGGAGCAGATGCCGAGGAGCTTGAATGTCTCGAACATCAGCTTGCCGTAGTGACCGAATGCAACTGCACCGTGGTGCGGGAATCTGCCCTGGATGAGAACGTGACGATAGAATCTTGCCATTTCCGGAATAGCGAAGATAGCGATACCACCGAAGGAACGTGTCTTAACCGGGAGGATCTCACCTTCAGCGATGTAAGAAACGAGTTCTCCGTCGCTGTTGCACTGCAGACGATAGAATGTGATCGGGGATGCAGCGATGTCACCCTCGAGAGTACCACGTGTGAAATCCGGATCAGAACCAGCCGGCTCAAGGAGTCTGTGCTGGATGAGCTGATACTTGATCGCACGGTCAGCGCACATCTTGCAGGAAGGTGTGTTACCACAGTGGA
>JAFZZM010000057.1 GCA_017615755.1 Clostridiales bacterium
TATCGTTGGTTCTACATTCGGTTCTATCTTCGATGCTACACAGACAATGGTTGGCGCTGACAACCTCGTTCAGGTAGTTTCCTGGTATGACAACGAGAACTCCTACACATCTCAGATGGTTCGTACAATCAAGTACTTCGCTGAACTCGGCTAATAGAGAGTCTCGATCAATCGAAACAACTATGAGGACTGTTCCTTCGGGAACAGTCCTTTTTTCATACTCTGCCACAAGAAAAAGGTGCTGTCTCAAAACCAATCTGCCGAATTATAACGATCAGTCAGGTGGAATCGGGAGTTCTACATACTTTTTTAGAAAAAAACGTGTAAAAGTATGCATTTTTCCTATACCCCCTCCCCCATATCGGCACATATCGGAGAGTGGAAAGACCGATACTGCTTTCATCCCGTACGAAAAGCACTTGGATCTGTTACTTCAGGCCATCAATTTAACAGCAGAGCGGAGAAAAATACATACTTTTTTTCGAAAAAACTGAATTTGGTATGAGTTCACATCTTCAAAATCGTCTGTATACCCCCCGGGGGTATACAGAAAAACGGATCAGATATTCATACAGGAAAAGAACTCGCGATCAAAAAGTGAACCACCATCATCTGTCCGGCAAACCCATACCACCCGGTTTTTGCCCACAAGAAAAGGGACCATCTCGTAGTTTTGAGACAACCCCCTTTTGACTTAGCGTTAACAGAGGAAACTTATTTTTCCCGGTAGGTGGATGTGATACGAGTCACAGGCGTTCTGTCAGTGGAGAGCGCACCGGCTCTGTATTTCTGGTAATCTTCACTCTGGACGATAGCGGCCAGATTCTGCTCCGCATAGGATGTATTTTTCAGAACATCAAAAACGTTGAGTGTCTGCTGCGAAGTGAAATTGATCCCTGTGGAGATGGAGTCGTCCTTGGCCCTTGTATCTCCGAGGTTGTTGGAACGGTTCAAAATGAGAGCCATGATCAGAAATGCGATTGCGGTTCCAAAGGCGCAGCCGCCCATGATGGCAATGATCAATGCAGGTATATCCATGTTCATCACTCCTGTCTCTTCTTAGCGAAGTTAAATATCGATTCCGACTGGCTTCGACCAAGCTGTGTTTTCAGCTTCTTCATCGTTGCGGCGCCGATGAGGACCGGCACCAGCGTAAACATGGCGATTACGAAGAGAAGGGTAGGGAGACTGCCCGCTTCCTTGACTTCTGCATGCGCTGTGGCTGCATAAAAACCTGCGGAAAACAGGACCGAGAGCAGTGTCGCAAGGATCGCGAAGTATATGCCGTATACCTTTTTACTCCACGGTACACCTCCGACCACTTTACCGGTCTGGCCGTTGACCATGATCGTGTTATGCTTGCCCTGGTAGTCGAATGTAACAAACCAGACAGGAAGCATGGCATAGAAGACATCCCTGTTGATCAACGTTGCAGTTCGGCTGAAATGAACTTTCTTGCCGGTTGCGCCGGTGAAAGACTCCATGGCTTTATTCTGGAAACTCTCCGAAGCACGCTTGTTGACGGCTTCATAGAGGTCCGCGTTCGTCACGTCAGACACATTGGAATAGAAACCCAGGAGATAATCCTCGTCGAAATATTTCAGCTTGCTGAGGTCATAAGGCTCGAGTCTCTGGGAGCTCTCATCGGACAGCATGAGCGAAGCATCTACAGGGAGATTCGTGATCCCCATCATGCCGGCACGACCGCAATAGACGCTGTGACTGCTCTTGCCGTTGCCACGTCTGCCGGAGATAAGATCCGCCTCGGAGTGAAGACCGTTCACGATCCAGTAAGGAACATAGATGCCACGGACCGCAGTCGGATTCAGGTTCTTGATTTCCTTCGGCACGAAAAGACGCTTGCTGAACGTCTTATTGATCTGCTCGAGCGCCTCCTCCTTGGAAATGGAAAACGGCAGGATGAACTCCGGTGCTTTTTCCTTCGAAATACGGTTGAACACCACGCTGGTGCTGCCGCAGTAAATGCACTTGGTAGAGACTTCGGATCCGTTGATCACGATTTCGCCGCCGCAGGAACCGCATGTATAGATATAGCAATCCATGAATTCCTTCGCGGTATTGCCATATACATCATTCATGGAAACGGCCCGGTTCTTTTCCTCAAAGCCTTTATCGGTTGCTTCGATTTCTTCTGCTTCCCAGGAGCCGCCGCACACTGTGCAGACGACCTTCTGTGTCTTCGGGTCAAAGATCACCGGAGCACCGCAGTTTTTACATAAAGTAGCCATTTTCAACTCCTCCTATGAGTGACCATTATACGGCAAAAGCACTTGCACAGGAAGATTTGCTTTTTGCAATTTAAGAAATCTTAATCTGCCATTTGTATGGAAAACTCATTTTTCGAAAGCGATCAGCGGGATCTCCCATTCTTCCTTCGTGATGCCTGCGTGACCACCGAGCATCTTGAAAGCCTCGATATGTGTAGCGAAGATGGAATCGGCGTCAGTACTGATCGCGAGGTAATCGCCCAGCATGCCACGGAATTCCGCGTGTTCCTGACCCGGACCGAAGACTTTTCTCTCGATGACTTCTTCCTTAGGAAGGAGCCAGTAGTTCTCACCGAAAGTTTCTCGGAAAATCTCCGGGAACCGGTCCTTATATTCGTCTTTTACGAAGAAATTCAGCGCGCGTGGTTCGATCGAGGGAAGACGTTTCAGGCACTTCACAAACTCCGGATAATCTTTCACACAGAAGTTTTTGCCATCGATATGGCCGTGATCCGCTGTGATAAAAAGAAGAGTATTCTCAGGAAGACCTTCGGCAAATTCCTGCACCTGCTTCTCCAGTGCATTGACGATGTTGTGTGCATCCGGACCTGTTACGCCATGCAGATGCATGGTGGAATCCGGCTCATTCCAGTAGGCATAGATGTACTTCTTTTCCGGCGTTTGGCAAAGCTCCGTGATACGCTGAAGGATCGCTGTGAGATCCTGCGGATTCGGTGCCATGAACGGGGAGGAGTAGTAGGCATGTCCGCCTGCTTCGTTGATCTTGGTTACCACACTCTTATATCCGCAGAAAGTTCCGGCAGCATGGAATTCCGCCGCCGGCTTCGCTTCTTTAAGAGGAGGCATATCCGGCACGCCCTCTTCCGGGAACGGAACAGGCGGGAGATCTTCTTCTTCCAAAGACTCACGATTCAGAAATACAGTGACGTTTTTGTCGAGCTTCGGGTAGTAGCAGTCCCAGCCCAGCCATCCGTGTTCGCACGGGAACAGACCACTGTCAATGGAAGTGGTCGCGGCAACAGTCGTCGGCGGAAATACCGAACTGTAGTTTCCTGCCAGATGGGAACGGAAGAATCCGTCCGGTGCAAGATGACGTTCCAGAATGGAGATGCCCATGGCATCAAGCAAAAGGACCACGACGTTTTGCGGATCCCGTTCGAGATAGCGGTCGGCCATCGCAAGAGTCGGCGCGGAAGTTTCCGCACCAAAATGCATGAGGATCGAATTGGCCAGGTTGACCAGACAGTGATCGAAATCCGGTAAAGCCGGAATCTGTGCTTGATGCTTGTCCATAGAAAGGACCTCCTTATATATATCTATCTTCCACTATAAAGGGTGACCCAGGGGAAGAGTCAACAGGTATTTTTGTTTCTTTATATACATATTGTAGCATGCCGAATCGAAAGAAAAAGAACCCGCAAGTATAAGAAAGAAAAACCGAAAAAGCCCGAAAATAAGCGCTTCGAGAGAAGAAGGAGAGGCAAACTTACAGCCTTTGTTGCCTATCTTACAAAAGCGTAAGTTCAGTGTAAGTCACTTCGATGGGACGGAGTGCCCCGATTTTCTAGAATTGAATCATAAAGAAACAAACGAAACGGGGTACACAAAAATGAAAACACTTTTTAAGATCATCATCATCGTAGCACTGGTAGCAATCGCAGTTAAGTTCAGCGGAGTTACAAACCTGAAGATGGCAAACTTTGTTACCCATGGCGTAATCAAGACAATGAACATCGGCATCGACGAGATCGGCCTGGATAAGGAAGCCTGCGAAGAATATGCAAAGAGCATCATCGAGAACAACATGATCGAGGGTATGTCCGAAAAGGATATGGCCAAGGAGATCTACGCGCATATTTTCCTGAACGCTTACATCGAGTCTCTTCCGGACGCACTCAAGAATACATCCATCATCTCCCGCCTCCACAACAGCACACAGAATGGTATCGATCTTGAAGACTACGGCGATACATTCGTCCGCCAGGCAGCATACAGCATGATCTGGGCGATGGTTTAATACGAAACTTTCCCAATACTACCCTCATACTTTAGCTTTGCCGGCCGTTCCCTCCGCGGCCGGCATTTTTATGCCTCGGAGAGGTAGCTGTTCTGCATCTGGACCTTCGCATCGTTTGCTACCATCGTGGTCCACTGCTTACGGTAATCTCTTGGAGAGCTTCCGAAAAACTTCTTAAAAGTCTCACTCATATAACTGGTTCCCGAGAAGCCGCAAAGAGACGCGATCTCAGTCATGTTCAGGTTGCTCGAACGAAGATATTCCGCCACCTTTCTGGCACGGAAATGCAATACATAGTTGATGGGAGA
>JAFZZM010000058.1 GCA_017615755.1 Clostridiales bacterium
ACTCGACACGATCTACCAACCAGTCATGCAGAACCAGTACTTTCTCATAGTCGGTCATCCCGGGCTGGATCTGCGCCATAGCTTCTTTGGCTACAGGCTCGATACCGGAAACGTATTTGCGCGTGGTTGCCTCATCATATATATACTGAGGATAAACTTTAGAAACTATACCGCGGTTATCACTCACATAATAGAATCCCAGAAGGATAAACATCATCGGGTTATCACGAGCGGCCCTCATAAGGTCTTCACCAAATAACTCGTGTTTTTCCCACGGAATATTGAGAAGGCCAACATCGATCTCATAAGCATAGTCGAGACATACCTGACAAACAAAGTTTGCAAAATCAGGCGTGATCACGTCGTAATGCACCTCGAGCTGATTATCTACAATGTCATAATCGACATGCAGATCCTCCGGATCGAGTTTCACCTCATCTATCTGTACATCTGCATCTTGATCCGCCCACACGATCGAACCGTTTCGCAAAAGACCCGCCGTCGGTATGACCAACGCGACACACAGCGTACATGCCAATACTTTAAACCATTTCATTCCAAAACCCCCTTCTGTTTTTTCCTAGTCGTATTTTATCACTGGGAAAGAACAGTCTTCAAGTATTTTTGATAAATGGATCTCCGCGCATAAAAAACTGCCCCACCTAAAAGGTGAGGCAGTCCTCAAGTCTTTAATTATTGCTTCTTCCGAACTGAAACCTGATTACTTAGCAGCGTTGCAGATTACGGAGAAGTCCTGAGCCTTCAGGGAAGCACCGCCGACGAGACCGCCGTTGATGTCAGCCTGAGCGAAGAGACCTGCTGCATTACCTGCGTTGCAGGATCCGCCATACTGGATGGTCATAGCAGCTGCGCACTTCTCGCAGTAGAGCTCAGCGATGATGCCACGGATGAACTTGCAAACCTCTTCAGCCTGCTCATCTGTAGCTGTCTTACCTGTTCCGATAGCCCAGATCGGCTCGTAAGCGATGGTGATCTGGCAGAGCTTGTCAGCCGGGATATCCTTGAAAGCAGCAACGATCTGACTCTTGATCCAGTCAAATGTCTCGCCTGCTTCACGCTGAGCCAGGGACTCACCGCAGCAGATGATCGGCTTAACGCCGTACTTCAGAAGAGCCAGAGCCTTCTTGTTAACTGTCTCGTCTGTCTCAGCATTGTACTCACGACGCTCGGAGTGACCGATGATGCAGTATGTTACGCCCATCTTAGCCAGCCACAGCGGGGAGATCTCGCCTGTGAAAGCACCCTTCTCTTCGAAGTGGCAGTTCTGAGCAGCGATCTTGATGTTTGTGTAAGCTGTAGCTTCAACAGCAGCAGCCAGAGCAGTAGCCGGAACGCCGAGAGCGATCTTAGCTGTAGCGTCCTTAACGAGCGGCTTGAGCTCTTCGATGAGCTTAACAGCATCAGCCGGGATACCGCAGTTCATCTTCCAGTTACCGGCAGCAAATGTTCTGCCGATTTCCTTATCGTTCAGGCAATCAATACCCGGGAGGACCTTACCTTCGATGAACTCGAGGGAAGCACCACCACCTGTGGAGATGTGTGTTACCTTATCAGCGAAGCCGAGCTTCTCGATAGCAGCAGCGGAGTCACCACCACCGATGATGGAGATTGCTTCGGACTCAGCGATAGCCTGAGCAAGAGCCTTAGTACCAACTGCGAACTTTTCGAACTCGAATACGCCTGCAGGACCATTCCAGATAACTGTCTTAGCAGCCTTGATCTCAGCAGCGAACTTCTCGATCGTCTTCGGTCCGATGTCGAGGCCTTCCCAACCATCCGGGATCTCCATTGTAGGAACGATCTGGCTGTTAGCGTCTGCTGCGAAGTTATCAGCAACAACCGTATCCTCAGGGAGCAGGAGCTTAACGCCCTTCTCCTCAGCCTTAGCCAGGAGCTCCTTAGCGAGGTCAACCTTATCAGCCTCGAAGAGGGAGTTACCGATCTTACCGCCCTGAGCAGCGATAAATGTGTAAGCCATACCACCACCGATGATGATCGTATCAGCCTTATCCATCAGGTTTGTGATTACGCCGATCTTATCGGAAACCTTAGCACCACCAAGGATAGCAACGAACGGACGAGCCGGATCTGCGAGAGCGCCACCGATGAACTTGATTTCCTTCTCGATGAGGTAACCGGAAGCGGACGGCAGGAAGTTAGCCAGACCAGCTGTAGAAGCGTGAGCACGGTGAGCTGTACCGAAAGCGTCGTTTACATAGAGGTCAGCCATGGAAGCGAGCTCTGCAGCGAACTTCGGATCATTCTTTGTTTCTTCTTTGTGGAAACGAACATTCTCGAGCATAAGGATCTCGCCCTCTTTGAGAGCAGCAGCCTTAGCCTTTGCATCTTCGCCGATAACGTCAGCAGCCAGTGTAACAGGCTTACCGATCAACTCAGCAAGACGATCTGCAGCAGGCTTCATGGAGAATGCCGGCTCCGGTCCATTCTTCGGGCGACCCAGGTGAGAAACCAGGATTACCTTCGCGTTATTTTCTACGAGATATTTGATCGTCGGGAGAGCTCCCTTGATTCTCTTATCATCGGTGATTTCACCGGTTTTCTTGTCGAGCGGTACGTTAAAGTCCACACGAACGATTACTTTCTTGCCGGAAACGTTTAAATCTTCGACATTCTTCTTCTGAACCATTGCCATAATGTTCACACTCCTTAAAGAAATTACTTGTTGTTCAAGCCATACTATTATACAAAGAATTATGGAGTGTTTCAATTAGAAATATAAGTTCTTAGTCGATTGCTACGGGTTCTTTTTCTGCGTCTTCCGGCTTGACGATATCGACATCCATCATGGAATCGACCTGACCGTCTGTCGTGACGAATACGAATGTGTATTTTCCGGCCGGCATGTTCGCCGGGAGCTGGCCCTGCATCCAGTATGTGTGGATCGTGTCAAAGTTCTGATTGACGATCGGACGGCAGCTGGCGCCGGTGACCGTGACGTAGGCGTCCTCTTTATTCCATGCGTAGTCCTCGTTATAGGCAAATACATAGAGCATCATCTCATTCGGGGCATCATTATCGCGATCTTCGCGGATGATCGGTTCTACTGTGAGTTCCGAACCGCTGACGAGCTGGTAATACATCATCCAGTTGATCACGGTATAGGCAGATCTTACATCCGAAAGGATCGGCTTCTTCGCATCTTTGGAGGTCATGAGACCTCTTTCGCTGACATTCGTCTTGTCCGGGTTACCGAAAAGATCAGGGGCCTTCCGGTTCTGCTCTGCTGCCGCCTGCTGTGTCTCTTCCCGGGAAGCCTCGGCACGCTTACTTGTCGGCTGTGTCTTCTTGCATCCGCACATTGCCATCGTCATCGTAAGTACCATCATCACTGCCATCATTCTCTTTTTCATGTTTATATTTCTCCTCTGTTTTTCTCCGTTTTGTAGAGCCAGCCAACGCTCTTCGTATTATTAGACGAAGCAAAAACCGGATGTGTTGCAAAACTTGAAAAAGTTTTCGCAACGCGCTACATTAGGTGAAACGACGAGATGAAACAAAGGGGGAAATATGGGCACTTCCGAGACATCGGTCTTCGCACCGGATTATAGTCAGGATTTTCACTGCATCGCCGACCGTTGCCGCCACAGCTGCTGCATCGGCTGGGAAATCGACATCGATGACGTGTCGCTGGAAAGATACCGCCAGGTGCCCGGTCGTCTGGGCAAAAAGCTTCGCCGCTGCATCTACGATCCCGAGACCGGAAATGACCCCGAGGCCGTAGCGCACTTTATCCTCAGCAAGGATGAGCGCTGCCCGTTTCTTAACGAAAAGAACTTGTGCGAGCTGATACTTTCGCTCGGCGAGGATGCCATCTGTGACATCTGTACGGAGCATCCGCGTTTCTATAACACTCTCACCACGCGGACCGAGATGGGCTTCGGTCTTTGCTGTGAAGAAGCCGCCCGCATGCTGCTGACGTGGAAAACGCCGATCCGTCTGGTCGAGACCGGTACCATGAGCTCTGAGGAAGAAATCACCGAAGCAGACTTTGACGAACTGGAGATCCTGGCAATCCGCGAGAAGATCTTCCGGATCTTGCAAGACCGGACCAAAGATCTACGCACAAGATTTGACGAGATCCGTGATCTGGTGGAATTGCCTGAGCAGGCAGTTCTACCCGACCTTTCTTTCTGGTCGGAGACTCTGGCAGAACTTGAGCGGCTGGACCCGGCCTGGAACGACGAGATCGAAAGACTTAAAGATACGGTTCTCGATGAGGCCGTGCTTCAGGCGTTTGAGGCTTTCATGTGTGAAGCCGGCCGCATGACAGAATACGAAAACCTGCTGTGGTACCTTCTTTACAGACATCTCCTGGAAGCAAAAGACGACGGTGATATACGCGCCCAAGTGATCTGGGCTGTACTGGCCGTCAAGATCATCGGCGCTCTCGGCGCCTGGCGCTACAAGGAAAACGGTGATTTCACACTGGAAGACCAGATCGACCTCGTGCGAATGTTTTCTTCCGAGATCGAATATTCGGACGAGAATGTGGAATGCCTGATCGAAGCTATCCGGGACAGAGAATACATCTTGTAAGGCCGGCAGTCAGGACTGTTTCTTCATCGCTTTTACGATACTCTGGATCTCGAAGAGTCGCTGCGGATTTTCGGGCACAAAACGGTTCCCGCGTCCGTTTCCTTCGAAAAGCTCCATATACATCCCGAAATCCATCAGGATGCCCTTCATGGAATTGATCGGAAACTCCTTCTTCACCGGCTTGGCCACAGCGGAAAGATCACGTGTATGGTGCGCACGGATCGGCTTGCCTTTTCTGTACACGATCCCTTCTTCCGGCGCACACTCCGTGCCTTCGTAATTAACGACGCCATCCCGGATCGTCAGCACACCCTCGCCCACTTTCGCGTAATCCCGCTCACCGCAAAGCACATGCAGCTCGACTTTCTCCGTCAGGCAATAGTCCGGCTTTGCCGCCTCACGTTCATAGATCGTCTGTTCCCATTCGGTCCACTCATGCAGATTCGAAAAGCACTTGTCCTTGGGACCCGCGGCCTCGAAGAAACCGTATTTGTTCATGATCACTTTGTTCCCGCAGGCACTGCAGACAAGAGAGTTTTTGCCGGCCCGCGTCACATTGATACCCTCGCATTTCGGGCAGATATTCGCGATATTCTGTACGCCTGCGGCAAGATTCTTCGAACGGAACACCGTAGGATGATCCGCAAAATACGCATACTCATCATAGACAAGTGCTTTTTTCATGTAATCGTAGATCTCATCCACACTCATCTGCTCCACTTTTTCCTTCGGCAGAACATCCGTAAACTCAGCCGTGATGCGGCCTTTTCGCCAGGAATTCTCGCTCCAGCGCGGCCATGTCATGTAGGCGCCATGGGAACGGAAGATCACAAGTGACGCACCGGCCTTCTTCACCAGCGTGGAAAGTCCTTTGTCAAAATCAATGGAATGCCCGTCAGTCAGGCGCGTGCCTTCCGGGAAGATGCCGAGCACACCGCCGCGCGAAAGCACTCGCATCATGGCTTTTACCGTACGGATATCGTTTCTGTACTGGGCCTTCGGGATGCAGCCGCCGCGCGTGATGACCCGTCCGAAAATGGGGCGGCGGAAGAGAAATTCGCCGGCGACGAAATTGATCGGGCGGCCGTAAAGCGTGGTGGCCATGATGATCGGGTCGATATATGACGGGTGATTGCCTGCGATGACGATCGGGCCGGGAAGGGCACGGATCTTTTTATCCGCGCGGATCTTCATGCCAAAGAGGAACCGGCACACCGTGATCGCGATGCCCGATCCGAAGATCTTGTACCAGAAAGTACTCGGCACGCAACCATACTCGACAGATTTCTTTTTGCCCTCGCCCATTATGCCTTCCTTTGAAAAATGCGACGTAATTTTGCCAAAAATATCGCATGTTTGACATAAAATGATAATATATATCTCGTATTATACATAAAGTGTTGTATTGCGTATAGCAAACCTTTTTTGACTTTTGATCGATCAATGCCGGCCCTCGGACCAACGCGGATCCGGCCGGAACGGGAAGGATTATTGCATGGCGAAGACCTGCTTTTATTGTGGAAAAGAACTTGCTCCCGGTGAGCGGTGTGGTTGCCGTGGCACATCTTCTCGTGTCGCCAGCAACACCAATGGTGCGACTACCGGTAAGCCGGCAGATTCTGCCTACGGCAGTGCCAGTGCGAAAAACTATTCTTCTAATTCTTCCGCTTCTTCGTCTTCTTCTGATTCGAGTGCATCGTCTTCACAGAAGAAGGATGCCGCTGCTTCCAAGGCTGACGCAAAGGCGGCAAAGGCCGCGGCGCGGGAACAGAAGAAGCGCGAGAAGCAGGCGCAGAAAAACAAGCAGGTGTGGGGTCGGGCCGGCACAAGTACACCGGACTCGCCGTATGGCACCGGTTCGGGCGCGAGCACGGGCGGCCGTCCCACGTTTTCCGGATTCATAACACGCGTGCGAGCGCTTTTTCCTTCGTTCTCGAAAGTCATGCGCCCTGTCATGTCCTATATCTGGCATCCTGTGACCACGATCCAGAACCGTTCCCAGGTCGTTCCGATCGGAAAGATGGTCGCCATCAACACTCTCTTCGCCACGCTGACCTCTTTGATGGTGCTCTTCACGAACCGCACCAATTCGCCTTTCGTGGGTATGCTTATCTCGCTGATGTTCGGCAAGACCGACCTTTTCAGCGCACATCCCATCACGGCATTTTTCACGATCTCCGCGATATTGTGGTTCAGCGTCATGCTCCTGGCATGCTGTTTCATGCTGACATCGCGTATCGTAAACCGCAAGCTGTCTCTCCTGCGCGCACTTGATACCGTCACGATGTCTTCGATCTATATGTGTTTTGCAGACGTGCTGATCTTCTTCTCCGTACTGCTTGGCACACAGGGTTCTTTTACCTTGATCTTCGTGGCCTTGATCGTCATGGGTATCGCACACTTCGTGTCTCTCAAGCAGGACCTGACACTCACCGATAACTCCGCTTTTAATATGCTGGCCATCAGCTACTTGATGTTCTATGCCCTTGCCCAGCTTGGTATCGGTATCATCATCCGCGTTGCCACTTGGTTGTGACCCCGATTGCGCCCCTGGTTGTGACCCCGATTTAGAATAGCTCCTTGAGCATTTCCCTATACTCACGCATATTCAAGATCGTCCCTTCGCCTTCAAATGTCACAATAAGATTCTTTCCGACAAAAATACCGTTCTTTCTGTACCGATCGATTTTCCGGAAACATTTTGCCCGATATTCCGGGTCATCCATCATTCCGAAATGCTCATGGAATACCAATCTCTTTCGTCGGATATCAAAGATAGTAAAATCCGGATAGAAACATCCGCCATCTTTTAGCTGTAAAGGTTTTTCATAAAGATACGGGATGTCCATCTCATCGTAGTTATTTGCAAACAACACTTCTGATTTCGAGCGGACTTTCTCACCACGTCTTGTTTCGTACATCTTTTCATTCGGATGATACGGATTCTCGTCATATGCCTGCTTACTCCAAATCTCCGCCATTTTCTTTCCCGAAAGCAAAATCGGCTCCACCATCTGTTGCCTTATTTCACCTATCTCTTCATATACGTCATCCGGATTCTCTTCTTCTACCACCTTCAGGTATCGTTCCAACGCCTGAAGTTCTCGCATCGCCCGACGCAGCAACTTTTGGGAATATGCTTTTACTGCAAGCCTTTTCACAAGGTCCACATTCTCTTTACGAATATATTTTCCACAAGTATCCCGGGGATCCGTAATATGGTAATACTGCACTTTGCTCCCTCTACGCGAGATTCGCAAAGTCCCCTGTGGCGCCCCTTCCAGCATTTCCTTCGCACGCGCCACCGTCGTTCTCAGCGCCTCACAGCGCATCTTCAAATCCTCCAAAAGAATTTCCATACAAGCCTCCTGTCTCGGACGCACAGTCAAACGCTTATATCATTTCATTTCGGGAAACAGTTACGCCAAATATCATTTCATCAACGCGCTCTTCGGGCCATGAATCCGCCCCTTTATATCTGCACGTCAGTTTTTCCTTATTGTACTCCCTGCGCTGCTCGCGAAACAACTCTTTTTTTGCAAAAAGCCTTTTCTATCTGTCTTCTTTTTTTCTATCAACAGATAATACTTCAATCATGCCATTTCTATCCGCCGGTTCTTTTCGCGCGTGACAGAGATAATTCCGAATCTGGCATTTTTATCTGCTAACAGTTTCTCCGTCTAGCAGATAAATCGTTGCTTTCGTCTTTTCTATCCGTCATCTCACAATGCAACCGACCCATATTATCGTTCGTTCACGGTTTTTATCTGACTCATCAATACCATTTCGACAGATAATTTCTCGTCTCTTCCATTTCCATCTGTCTTTTCTCTTTTCAAGTAGCAGATA
>JAFZZM010000059.1 GCA_017615755.1 Clostridiales bacterium
GGCGTTAAGATCGATGCGATGCAGGGGGATGCGATGGACCTTTCCCGCTTCCCGGATAACTCTTTTGACGTGGTATTTCTGATGGGGCCGCTTTATCACCTGATGGAAGAAAAGAACCGGAAAAAGGCGATCAATGAAGCAAAGCGCGTACTGAAGCCCGGCGGATTTCTGTTCAGCAGTTTCATTCTCATGTACGGCGGTGTTGTATACGGACTTCGCGATCTGCAGGAATCGATTCTTGAGGACAGAGAAAAGCTTAAGATCCTGTTCGATATCACGGCAAGAGATGAGAGTGCGTCTTTCGAAGCATTTACTTTCTCCTACATGACGTCGATCCGTGATGCCAGAGCACTGATGAACTCTATCCCGGGTCTTCGCACGGAGACGGTATTCGGACAGGAGAGCATTCTTTCCCCGTATAAGAATGTCCTGGCGGCCAGCCCTCGTAAAGTCCGGGAAGCATGGTACGATTATGCGATCCGTTTCTGCGAGAAAGAAGACTATCTGACGCATACCGAGCATCTGATGTTTATTTCGGTGAAAGAATGATTTACAAGGCAGAGTTCTCTGTTATACAATGCAGCTAAGAAGGAGAAGCTGATGAGTAAGGAGGAAGAACGTATGTCTAAGAAAGAAATGAACAAAAACGTTGATGAGAACAAGAAAGAAAAGGCTTCTCGCAAAGAGAATTCTCCGGCGAAGAAAAAGATGATCTTGAATACGATCCTGCAAGGTCTGATAGCCGGTTCCGGCGGATCTCCATATAACGGCAAGCATTTCTAAGTATTTCTGAATATTCAACAAGACACTGCCCTCTTGACGGGCAGTTCTTTTCGCAATACAATTAACCAAAAGGTTAAATGAAGGGCGGGAGAGAAATGTCTATACAAACGACAATGAAAGCGATAGCTGATCCCACCCGCCGGACCATCCTGAACCTTTTGAAGAAGAATCGATTATCCGCGGGGGAGATAGCCGAACATTTTAACATGAGTCTGCCTGCCGTTTCGAAGCATCTGAATGTTTTGAAAGAGGCGGACTTAATACGAGACCAGAGGGAAGGCAAGTACATCTTCTATGAACTGAATGCTTCCGTTCTGGATGAAGCACTACTCTGGCTTCAAGATCTGCGAGGTGATTCAAAATGAGAAAACTCTATTCGATCCTGTTTATTACGGTCGTGGCAATCGTGGCTTCGGGCGCTTCGTACAAGTACTATTCACAAGAGAGGCAGAATGGTCTATGAGCGGGAAAGCGTACTACCATCTTCCGGGTTTGTTTGAGTTCTACGATCTGTACAAAGCCTTCCTGCCTTTGTTCCGTGAGCATCGGGAATACTTTTACGATTGGTGTGAGATCGGTTCGATCTATGGTGCACCGCAGGATTGCCTGTGGGGTGGCGGGCGTGTCGGATTCGGAGACGCGGATCCGGAGGAAGTTGCTTCGCTTTTGAAGGAATACGGGATTTCCGCGCGGCTGACTTTCAGCAATTCTTTGCTTAAAGAAGAACACCTTTCGGATAAGAAATGTAATGCTCTCTGCGCGATGTTTGAAAGCAAAGGAGAGATCGAAAACGGAATCATTCTTTGCTCGGACCTTCTGATGGATCACATCAGGACGCAGTATCCCGGGTACTATTTTGTTTCTTCCACGACAAAAGTGCTGACGGAGTTTTCTGAGTTTGAGGCGGAACTGGCACGGGAGGAGTTTCGCTTTGTTGTGCCGGATTTCAGATTGAATAAGGATCTTTCACA
This sequence comes from Clostridiales bacterium, assembly GCA_017615755.1. GTDB lineage: Bacteria > Bacillota > Clostridia > Saccharofermentanales > Saccharofermentanaceae > Scatonaster. The sequence goes on from JAFZZM010000059.1 coordinate 1,755, forward strand.
TCTGGACACGCTGCCGGAAACGCTGAGAAAGAAGGTGGAATTCCTCTGCAACGAATGCTGCTGGTTCGAGTGCTTTGACCGAAGAAAGTGCTATGAGAATGTCAGCAGAAAGAGTCTTGGAGAGGAATGCGAAGATCACGTCTGCGTATCGCCGGATGCGAAGAAAGGATACCGCTTTTCGGATGCCATGAAGAATCCCGGATTCATCGGTATCGAAGATATTCAGAAGGTGTATCTGCCGAAAGGTTTTCAGCATTTCAAGATCGAAGGACGCAGCCTCGGAAGTGCGGTCGTCCTGGAGTTTTTCCTGTATTATATGACTAAGCCGGAATACCAGCTTAAGGTCAGGGAAGAGATCTACCTGGACAGTATGCTGGATCTGTTCTAAGGCGGATCAGCCGATCAGCCATTTCTGCGAAGCAACGCTGTATAGCGGAATGAATGGCACCATGATCGGAGTTTTCTTCACGTATGCCTGATACTCGGGATCCTGACCGTAGGTCCTGTTCTGACGGAGCTCGAGGCGTCTGGCGCCACTGAACATGACGTAGATGATGCCGAGATATCCTGTGATGGCAATGATCCAGGAAAGGACATTGGTCAGCGCGCCGATCGCGGATACGATGACGCCTGTCCAGAACAACATTTCACCCAGATAATTCGGGCAACGCACAAGACGGTACAGACCGGAACTAACGAAACGATTGGGTGCTTTTTTCTTGGCGGCATTCTTCTGAATGTCGGCGATGGACTCGATTGCGACGCCGATGAACATGATGCTCATGCCGATATGAAGGCTCACGTTTGTTTCTGCGTCGTTATAGAGGCGGAAGTATAGCGGAGCGGTCTGGCAGGCATAGAGAAGCGCGCAGGTGATCCAGATGAAGAACTTGGCGATGAACTTCATGGTCTTGCCGTCTTTGATCTCGGTCTTCATCTTGTTTCTGTAGGAACTGCTGACAATTTCGCGGATGAGAAGATAGCCCGAGAGCCTAAGGCCGTAAACGACAAATAATACACAGAAAATGATCGTTGCTGCGGAGAGATTTTCTCTGAAAGCGATCAGAGATGTCACGGCGATCGCAGCGACAGAGAAGCCGTAGCCCAGTGAGATGAAATAGACGTATTTGTAATATCCGATTGCGCTGATTACTAGTGCAACACCTAACATGATCAAGAACCAGAGCATAAAGTTTTCCCCCTTAACTGCATCCTCTATTTAACAGTATACTACAAGAAAGCAGTGGAAATGCACGAGATTCAAACCACAAGGAAGAAACTCGGGCAGAGTGCAAGATTTCCTCCTGAAATCTGTTAATATGAATGACGAGAGGAGAGCCTTATGAGAAGCAGGAACAGCAGAAAAGAATTGTGGGTGCGCATACTATCCGTGATGCTGATCGCGTCGGTGGGGAGTGCTTTTGCCGCGTGCAGGAAAAAGACGAAAGTTCCCGCCAAAGAGGAGTATCTGAAAGCAAGTCTGGAGAATCCGGATCGGGCTGCCTCGATAAAGGATTACGATTTTGATCGAAAGTCGCTGAAGAGTGCTTGGGGTGCGCCGACGATCGATGGCGGAGAATTCGGAAATGACGTGTGGTCCTGCGGGGAAAAGTTTCTCGTCGCCGATTATTCTCCGGATGATCCCAATAAGATCGAAGCCCTCTATGCTTCTTATACACAGGATTTGGTCGTGCTTTTTAACTATGTTACGATCGTCTATGCGTCCGTCCGAAGCGACGGTATAACGAATTATCAGCGTTGTCTGACTCTTGCCGAGCAGTGGTTTACTCCGGAGGATCTGGAGAAACTCCAGCCGGGTACGATCCTTCAGATAGAGTTTAACGGAATGTTTATGGAGTCATTTCCTGAGCAGATTTATAAGCCATATTCTATCAAGATCACCGGTCAGGTGGATGAGTCTGAAATGACCGCTCTGGAAGAGCAGGCGAACTATATCCGTGATCACTATACCGGAGAACAGTAAGGCGGGAAGAACGCAGCTTCCCTGGATTTTAGATTGGGAGTGATTTTCAAGTTGAGAATAATTCAATATATCCCATATAATCCCCAAATGGGAAATTTTATCGGACGGGAAAACTGATTATCGACGGATAAGAAATCCGTAATTGTAGATTTATGGGACTAAGATGTCGATCGATGACAGATAATTCTGTGCTTTTATGGATTTTATGGGACTAAGATGTCGCAAGATGACCGATAAGAAGTTATGTCCGTATAATGGTGTAAATTCCAAAAAGAGATGAGCCACATCTCATCCTGTATAATGTTTGTTACCACACAAATAAACAACAGGAGGTATGAAATATGGCTCAGGTCAATATTACACTAACACACGAAGAAGTTCTACAGGTTTTAACAGGAGATCGGGATGAAGCATTGAAGTTTCTTCTGGAACGAATTCTGAATGAGATTATGAAGGCAGAGTCAGAAGAACAGCTTGGAGCCGCAAGACACGAGCGTACTGAAGAGCGACAAGAC
>JAFZZM010000060.1 GCA_017615755.1 Clostridiales bacterium
ATCCCCGGTTCAAATCCGGGTGGTGCCTCCAGAAATCAAGAAGAACTGTTTCAGGATCTGAGACAGTTCTTTTTTATTTGATGTGAGTGACAGGATAGTTAGTTAGGATGGTTTGGCATCGTGCTAGAATACTCGCGACGACAAGGGGTTGTTGACTTTAGAAAGAGGCGAAATATGAGAAAGATACGACTTTTATCGACAGTTCTGACTATATCCATGATGCTCGGCGGATGCCAGGCAGGGAATAAGCCGGGCGATGGAAAAACAAAAGAAACCACAACGACGGAGACGACTGCGGCACCAACCAATACACCGACGCCAACGCAGACGCCGACTCCGACGAATACGCCCACACCGACGGTGAAGATCGAAAATATCAGCAATAACGATGAAGGCCACTATACGTTCCAGCCACATCTTTTCAGCACGGCGTATGCTGCCGAGTTTGACGAGACGAAGCAGGAGATCTTCTATGCATACTGCGATGCGATCCGGGAAGGCGCGGATTCTTTTGAATGCCCGGACGAAGACTTCTACTACTGGTGCTTCGGATGCTTAAGCGCTTTCTTCTTCCCGTTTGCCGAGAAGTATGTCACGATGTATTCGCAGGAGAAGGGTACCTATTCCTGGAAGGACGGCACGGGATATATCTACTACACACTCCCGAAGGATGAGTACCTGAAGAAAGAAAAGGAGTTCGAAGCGACGATCGAAGGCATCCTGAACGATTGCCTCGCCGATGATTATTCGGATCTTGAAAAAGCACTTGCGCTTTACGAGTATATGACTCTGAACTACACATACGACTACGATATGTATGATCACATGGTTGAGCGGCAGGATGAGCTGTCGGCCTTCCGCTGCCTGGAAGAAAAGCACGGCATCTGCTGCGAGATCGCAGGACTTTACAACTATCTGCTTTTGCAGGCCGGTGTAAATTCTGACGAGATCGGCGGCGACATGAAAGATTGGGAAGACAAGATCGAAGGCCATTCGTGGGTATACGTGACACTCGACGGACAGTCTTATCACATAGACCCGACCTGGGGCGTTTCAGATCAAAATCCTCCTCTTTCTTACTTCATGATGACCGATGATGTCAGAATGGAAAGAGACGGATTCATGAAAGGTACATTCTCATTAGGTGTTTCGGATGACGAGGCAAGAGATGCATTCAAGCTTGTCGCCGGCGACAGCAAGTTCAAACCTGTATGGGACGGGTTTTATGTCGGCATGGATCGCGAGAGTCAGTGCATCGTCTACGAAGACTTCTACGGACAGCAGCAGGAATTCAGCTACGCGAAGTAAGTGCTTTTGAAACAATTCAGAACAAAGAAGAAAAGCTGCTGTCTCAAAATCATACTGCCGAATTATAACGATCAGTTAGGTTGAACCAGGAGTACTACATACTTTTTTAGAGAAAAACGTGTAAAAGTATGCATTTTTCCTATACCCCCTCCCCCATATCGGCACATATCAGAGAGTGGAAAGACCGATACTGCTTTCATCCCGTACGAAAAGCACTTGGATCTGTTACTTCAGGCCATCAATTTAACAGCAGAGCGGAAAGAAATGCATACTTTTTCCGATAAAAATGGAATTTAGTATGAGTTCACTTCTTCAAAATCGTCCGCATACCCCCCGGGGGTATGCAGAAAAGAAGACTCAGACCTCGTAATCGAAGCAGCTGCGGATCTTCGCATGCGGACGGACCTTACCTGTTGCGACTGCAACGTGAGCCGGGTGTACCGCATAACCCTTCAGTGCTTCCTCGTTTTCAAAGAGCGAATCCAGCATCAGGTCGCAGTTGGAAGATTCGAGACCTTCTGTCTCGACCTTGATCTCAACAAGACCCTCGATCTGACCCTTCAGGCCCTCGAGCCCTTCCTTGATCTCGGCCTTGATCTTCGCCTTTTCCTCGGCAGAATATTCGTCTTTTAATGTCCAGATGATCATGTGCTTAACCATAGTGTGCCTCCTTGTTGATTGCCGGTGATCCGCACCGGCTTGCTTTCCGGCACGCGCATATCTGCATTATAGCACATTGCGCGCGGGAAAAAGAAAACTGCTTTCCGTGTCTTGAAAGCAGCTCTCATGAGGGTTACGGGTTTTAGGTGTGTAAGAGGAGGTGTTATTCTGTTCTCTTTACGAGTTCATTATCCTGCTCTAACTTTAAATGAACCTTAAAGTTCGGAAAAAACTTTCCTTCCTTCGTGAAAAGCACTGAAAGATGTTATAATGCTTAGGTAACACCGCATGGGAGGTGCAAAATGGATTGCACAACGAGATTATTTACCGAGTTTAACGAGAGACTTTCGAAGGTTTGTGAGGAGTTTGCCGATCAGGTATCCTCCAGCGAAGGCCCGACCGAAAGCGAGATGGCGGAGCACTTCAAGAATTTCCGCTCATATATTGAACAGACGACCGCGCCGTTCTGGCAGGAGAAGAAAGACTATCTCGACGGAAAGACCGGCGAAGAGTTCATAGCCGGACTTGATCTCGAGCAGGCACTCGATGCTTTTTGTGAATCCGCGAAGATCATTGACGATGAGGCAACCCCATATCCGCTTGTTTCTTCTCTAAAAGCACTTGGCCCGGAGTCTTCCGAGCGTCTTTTGAAGATGGTGCTTGATACACCGTGGGAACCGGAGGACGGCGAGGACGAGAACGAATTCTTCGTACGCTTCCAGCCTTGCGTGGCTGCGATCCGTTTCTTCGGTGCGGCCGAATATGAGCCGGCGATGGAACCTGTACTTACAAGATTCTGCAGTTTCTCCAGCACTCAGGAATATATTGCCGACTCCGTGAAGGTCATGATGCTCGGCCTTGGACAGAAAGGTGTCCCGACATTGGTCGACTTCCTTCTGAACCGCTCCGATGAAGAAATCACCGGACCTTACGAGGACATGATGATCATTCTGACCCATGTGGGAATCAAGGAAAAATCCGATGAGATCTACCAGGCACTTCGTGCTGCTTTCCGCCGCATGAAGGCGAAGGTCATTGCCGTGATCTGCCTGGGCGACTACGGTGACCCGAGAGCCATCGCACTCCTGAAAGGTTACCTCGACAGAAACGTACATACCATCGACCGCGAGACTTTCTACGAAGCACTCTCGGCGATCCGTCGTCTCGGCGGCGAGATCAACGACATTCAGGATCCGTTCCACGACTTCACGAAGAAAGTCCCGAAGGACAAGAAATAAGGAGCACCCCATGGAGTTTCGCCCTTGTATCGATATCCATAACGGTAAGGTCAAGCAGATCGTAGGCGGCACGCTGAACGACAGTGGCGCGAAGGAAAACTTCGTGTCCGAGCGTGGCACCGGTTATTTTGCCGAGTATTACCGCGACCTGGGGATCACCGGCGGACACATCATCATGCTCAATAAGATCGGGACAGAAGAATACGAGGCAAGTAAAGCCGCAGCCATGGAAGCGCTTCGGGCGTACCCCGGCGGACTTCAGGTCGGAGGCGGCATCAACGCCGACAACGCAAGTGCTTTTATCGAAGCCGGCGCCAGCCACGTCATCGTTACGTCCTATGTTTTTTCAGAAGGAAAGATCAACTACGAAAACCTCGACAAACTTGTTTCAGCCGTGGGAAGAGAACATATCGTGCTCGACCTGAGCTGCAGGAAGAAAGGCGAGGACTACTATATCGTGACCGACCGCTGGCAGAAGTTTACCAGAACGAAGCTGACCGCGGCGCTTCTTAAAAAACTGGAAAAGTACTGCGACGAGTACCTGGTACACGCCGTCGATGTAGAAGGCAAGGCAGCCGGCCCGGACCAGGCGCTTTTTGCCATTTTCTCTGAATATGAAGGACTGCCGGTCACCTATGCCGGCGGCATCCACTCCTACGAGGACATCCGCGCACTGAAAGAAGTCTCGGGCGGCATCGTGAACATCACGGTCGGCTCGGCACTGGACCTCTTCGGCGGAAAGCTGTCCTGCGAGAAGATCCTTGAAATCGTAAAAGACTAACTTCAGTCCTGAAGCGAAAAATGGAAATAAAAAGCACCTCACTTGAGGTGCTCTTTTTCAGTGGAGCGGGATACGAGATTCGAACTCGCGACTTTCACCTTGGCAAGGTGACACTCTACCACTGAGTTAATCCCGCGTTTGAAGTCAACATGAGATATTATATGCGCGGGAGGGGCATCTGTCAACACCTTTTTTCTTCTTCTGCAAAAGCACTTCCGAAACCACCTCGGTCTCCACGAAAAAACAATTTGCCACTCAACCGCATTTGCCCCAAAATCAGGCATTCAGCGCCAAAAGTCAAGAAACTCATATTGACAATAAAATGTATTAGGGATATATTTTGATTGTTAAATAATTTGAAAGGCAAAGTATTTTATGAACGGCGACAACACTTCTTACGGACGCGTGATCGGAATCGGAAGCTATCTTCCGAAAGATATTCTCACAAACGATGACATGGCAAAGATCGTGGAAACCAGTGATGAGTGGATCACAGAGCGTACCGGTATCAAGGAAAGACATATCTCCGATCCGGAAACGGATACATCGGAAAGCATGGCAATCGAGGCGGCAAAGAAAGCCGTTGCCGATTCCGGGATCGACACGAAGGAAATCGGTCTCATTATTGTAGCCAGCACGACCCCGAACGTTTTGTTCCCGGTATTGAGCGCAAGTGTTCAGGCAGCCATCGATGCAGACAATGCGATGTGCTTCGATATGAATGCAGCCTGCCCGGGTTTTGTGACTGCTTTTGTTACGGCCCAGAATTACATTAAGGCCGGCGCGGTCGATTGTGCACTGGTAATCGGAACGGAAAATCTCACCAACTATGTCAATTTCGAAGACAGAGGAACCTGCATCCTCTTTGGTGACGGCGCAGGTGCCGTGATCCTGAAGGCTGAGAAAGATACGAAATATGACGTGATCATGCACGCAGCCGGAAAAAGAGGCGAGTGCATGCACTGCGAATCCTATATGCAGAAGGGCAAAGAGAAGACAGAAGAATTCCTGAAGTCCAACTACATCAACATGGACGGACAGACCGTCTTCAAGTTCGCCGTAACAGAAGTACCGAGAGTGATCGAGGATCTTCTGAAGAAGACCGGCACCTCCGCAGACGAGATCGACTATTTCATTCTGCACCAGGCAAACCGCCGTATCATCGAGTCGGTCGCCAAGCGCCTCAAGCAGCCGATCGAGAAATTCCCGATGAATATCGAAAGGACCGCCAACACCTCTTCGGCGAGCATCCCGATCCTTCTGGATGAAATGAAGAAAGACGGACGGATCGGCGAAGGCAAGAAGCACGTCATCATGTCCAGCTTCGGCGCAGGACTCCTGTGGGGTGCTTTTGAAACAAAGATCTGATACGAAAAGCCCCGGCCGAAAACTCCGGCGGGACGGAAGAATAAGGAGAACAGCATGAAAACAAGACTTACAGAATTACTCAACATTGAATACCCGATCATGCAGGGCGGTATGGCCTGGGTAGCCGATTATCATCTTGCCGCAGCGGTAAGTAACGCAGGCGGCCTGGGCATTATCGGTTCCGGCGGAGCGGATGCCGACTGGGTCAGAAACCAGGTCAAGTGCTGCCGCGAGCTGACAGACAAGCCTTTCGGCGTAAACGTCATGCTCATGAACCCACATGCACCGGAGATCGCTGATGTTCTGGCCGAGGAAAAAGTGGCTGTGGTCACGACCGGCGCAGGATCCCCGGAGCGCTACCTGAAGAAATGGCAGGAAGCCGGCATCAAAATCATCCCTGTTATCGCATCTGTAGGTCTGGCGAAGAGAATGGAAAAACTGGGAGTTGATGCAGTCGTTGCAGAGGGCACGGAGTCCGGCGGACATATCGGTGAACTCACAACGATGACACTGGTCCCACAGGTCGTTGACGCACTGTCGATCCCGGTCGTAGCAGCAGGCGGAATCGCAGACGGACGTGGAATCGCGGCGGCATTCATGCTTGGTGCGGAAGGTGTACAGTGCGGTACATGCTTCATTCCTTGCGAAGAGACAAACATTCATCAGAACTATAAGGACCTGGTCGTAAAGGCCGGTGATATCGATACAAAAGTAACGGGCAGAAGCACGGGCCATCCGGTAAGAACACTGAGAAACCAGCTGACCAAGCTCTACCTGAAGATGGAAGCCGAAGGCGCGACACTCGATGAGCTCGAGCAGCTTTCCCTCGGTTCTCTCAGAAAAGCCGTACTGGACGGCGATAAGGAAATGGGCAGTTTCATGGCCGGCCAGATCTCCGGTCTGATCAAAGAACAGCTCACGGTAAAAGACAGGATCGTTTCCATGATGGAACAGGCAGAAACACTTCTTGGAGGTAAAAGAGTATGAAGATCGCATTTGTATACCCGGGACAGGGTTCCCAGAAAAACGGAATGATGCAGGATTTCTATGAAAACTGTAACAAGGCCGAGGAAATGTTTGAAACGGCCGGCAAGATCAGCGGCTATGACATTGCCGATCTTTGCTTCAACGAAAAAGAAGAACTGAATCAGACCAAGTACACACAGGTGTGCCTGCTGACTGCCTGCATGGCAGCAACAGAAGTCCTCGAAGAAGAAGGCGTAAAGCCGGACGCGACCTGCGGACTTTCTCTGGGTGAATATACAGCACTGGTTGCTTCCGGTGCGATGAGCTTCGAGGATGCAATTAAACTCGTAACTATCCGCGGACAAATCATGGAGGAAGCAGCACCGGACATCGGCGGCATGAGCGCAGTCATCGGTATGGATGAAGAATCCCTCCGCGAAGGCATGGAAGGCATCGAGGGCGCATATGTTGCGAACTTCAACTGCCCGGGCCAGATCGTTATCACAGGCTATAAGGATGCGGTTGAAAAAGCAGGTGAAGTCCTGAAAGAAAAGGGCGCCAAGCGCGTCATCCCGCTCAAGTGCAGCGGTCCTTTCCACTCTCCGATCATGGAAGATGCAGGAAAGAAGCTTCGTAAGTACATCGACGAGCTGGAGCTGGATGATCTGGAGATCCCGTACGCAGCAAACCTTACAGGTTCTCTCGTAACCGATTCCAACCAGATCCCGGAACTTCTCGAGAAGCAGGTAAGCGGTTCCGTACGCATGCAGCAGGATATCGAAGCACTGGCAAAGGCCGGCGTAGATACCTTCATCGAGATCGGTCCCGGAAAGACCATCTCCGGATTTGTAAAGAAGACACTTGAGGGAGTAAATATCCTTAACGTAGAAACGCTCGAAGACGTCAAGACTGTTGCCGCCAGAGTAAAAGAATTAGCGGAGGCAGAAAAATGACAAAGACAGCGATCGTAACAGGTGGTTCCCGTGGCATCGGGCGCGCCACCGCAATTGAATTAAGTAAGATGGGGATGAACGTGGCCATTGTGTACCACGGAAACCAGGCTAAAGCTGAAGAGACGGTTGCTGCCTGCAAGGAGAACGGTGTGGAGGCCATCGCGATCCAGTGCGACGTAAAAGACCGCGCAGCAGTAGAGGTGGCAATCGAAAATGTGAGGGAGACATTCGGTTCCGTTGATGTGCTCGTCAACAATGCCGGCGTCACAAAAGACGGACTGCTCCTTCGTATGAGTGAAGAGGATTTTGATACGGTTGTCGATACAAATCTCAAAGGGTGCTTTCTCTTCAGCAAGGCCTGTGCTTCGATCATGATGAAGCAGAGAGCCGGAAAAATCATCAACATCGCTTCCGTCGTAGGTATCTCCGGTAACGCCGGCCAGGCCAACTATGCGGCATCCAAGGCCGGTATCATCGGTTTCACCAAGTCCCTGGCAAAAGAACTCGGCTCCCGTGGCATCACTGTGAATGCCGTGGCACCGGGCTTTGTTGAGACCGACATGACCGATGTACTGAGCGACAAGGTCAAGGAAGCACTCATGAACAACATTCCGCTGAAGCGCACAGCAAAGCCGGAGGACATCGCAAACGCGATCGGATTCCTGGCTTCCGAAAAAGCCGACTACATCACCGGCCAGGTGCTGACTGTCGACGGCGGCATGTGCATGTAAGAAATACCGATCCGGCGCTTCTAAAACAGCCGGACTAAAGAATAAAGGAAGGTAACCGATTATGAGAAGAGTAGTGATTACAGGAATGGGCGCGGTAACACCGCTGGGCAACAACGTCGAGGAATTCTGGAAGAATATCCGCGCCGGAAAAGTCGGTATCAGCGAGATCACCAAGTTCGATACGACAGACTATAAGGCAAAGGTTGCCGGCGAAGTACGCGACTTCAAGCCGGACGAATATATGGACTTTAAGACGGCCAAGAGAATGGAACCGTTCTCCCAGTATGCCGCGGCTGCAGCTCTGATGGCTGTAAAAGATTCCGGCATCAACGTAGAGAACGAAGATGCATACCGTTGCGGTGTCATCGTTGGCTCCGGCGTCGGTTCCATGCAGGCGACCGAGCGCGAGCACAGCCGTCTTCTCGAGTTTGGCCCGAACAAGATCGGACCTCTCTACATCCCGCTCATGATCGGTAACATGGCCGCAGGAAACATCGCGATCGTTACCGGCTTTAAGGGCAAGAACATCGATGTCGTAACAGCATGCGCATCCGGCACGAACTCCATCGGCGAAGCTTACCGCTCGATCCAGAACGACGAAGCAGACGTTATCCTCGCAGGTGGTACGGAAGCCGCGATCTGCCCGATGGGCGTAGCCGGTTTCTGTGCTCTCAAAGCACTTTCCACGAGCACCGATCCGATGAAGGCTTCGATCCCGTTCGACAAGAACCGTGACGGTTTCGTTCTCGGTGAGGGTGCCGGTGTCCTCGTACTCGAAGAGTATGAGCATGCCAAGGCACGTGGCGCAAAGATCTACGCAGAGATGGTCGGTTACGGCGCTTCCTGCGATGCATACCACATCACTTCTCCGGAAGAATCCGGTATCGGTGCGGCACACGCCATGATGGCTGCCATCAAGGACGCAGGCATCGAGCCGTCCCAGCTTGACTACATCAATGCTCACGGCACATCCACACACCACAACGACCTCTTCGAGACCCGCGCGATCAAGACAGCACTGGGCGACGCAGCCTATAACGTAAAGATCAACTCGACCAAGTCCATGACCGGACACCTCCTTGGTGCAGCCGGCGCGATCGAGGCGATCGTTATGGCGAAGTCCATCGAAGAAGGCTTCATCCACCAGACCATGGGCTCTTCCGAGACAGAAGAAGAGATGGATCTGAACTACTGCTTCGGCACATCCTATGAGCAGGATGTCAACTACGCAATGAGCAACTCCCTCGGTTTTGGCGGCCACAACGCCTCCATCATCATGAAGAAGTTTGAAGCTTAATGAGGTGACCATATGGCAAAAGCACTGACAACCAGAGAAATCATGGATATCCTTCCGCACCGTTCTCCTTTCCTCCTGGTCGACGCCATCGAGGATTACGAAGAGGGTGTGTATGCGATCGGCAGAAAATGCATCACCTACGATGAGCCTTATTTCCAGGGCCATTTCCCGGAGATGCCGATCATGCCGGGTGTACTGCAGGTCGAGGCACTCGCACAGACAGGTGCCGTCGCGATCCTCTGCAAAGAAGAATTCAAGGGCCGCATCGCCGTATTTGCCGGTATCGACAAATGCAAGTTCAAGCGTCCGGTCGTTCCGGGTGACGTGCTGACGCTGAAGACCGAGATCACCGCACTCCGCGGACCGGTCGGTATGGGCCACGGTGTAGCAACGGTAGGCGACGAAGTAGCCTGCGACTGCATCATCAAGTTCGCGATCCTGCCTTCTAAAGAAGACGGCGCAAGCGAAGAAACCGAAGGATGATCACCATCCCGAAAAAGAACTGAACTAACGAAAGGTGGTCTTTTATATGGACGGCAAATGGGTCGATTCTATAAGTGATCTGAAGAAAAGAAGACAAGAGGCGGAACTGGCCGGCGGAGAAGCCGGTATCGAGAAGCAGCATTCCAGAGGAAAACTCACAGCAAGAGAAAGAATGCAGGCGCTTTTTGATGACGATACTTTTGTAGAACTCAACAGCCTCATGACATCCGGAGCGACAGACTTCGGAATGGATAAGAAGAAGAAACCGGGCGACGGTGTCGTGACCGGATACGGATATGTACATGGAAGACTCGTGTATGCCTCCTCTCAGGACTTTACGGTCGGCGGCGGTTCTCTCGGCGCAGCACATGCAGAGAAGATCTGCCTGGCGATGGATAAAGCGATGGAAGCAGGCGCACCTTTTGTTTCCATGAACGACAGCGGCGGAGCAAGAATTGAAGAAGGTATCGACAGCCTGAACGGCTATGCCGAGATCTTCTACAGAAATACCATGGCTTCCGGCGTGATCCCGCAGATCTCCGTCATCATGGGACCTTGCGCAGGTGGCGCTTGCTATTCGCCGGCGATCTGCGACTACATCTTCATGACGGAAGAAACTTCACAGATGTATATCACCGGACCAGCTGTTGTTAAGTCGGTCACAGGTGAAGAGATCACGGCAGGCCAGCTCGGCGGTGCAGGCGTACACGCTTCGACAAGCGGCGTGGCACACTTCGTATATCCGGACGACCTCGAGTGCCTGAACGGCGTACGTCGTCTGATCGGATATCTGCCGAATAACAACGAAGGCTATGCCGATGAGGTCCCTGGTACACCGGTAGATACATGTGCATCGATCCCGGAGATCGTGCCTTCCAACCCGAAGGCTGCCTACGATGTCCGCGATGTGATCGCAACTTTTATCGACAATAACAGCTTCATGGAAGTATCTGCAAACTTTGCCAAGAACATCGTTGTCGGATTCGCAAGGATCGAAGGCAAGACCGTCGGTATCGTAGCAAACCAGAGCAACTGCATCGCCGGTTCTCTCGAGATCAATGCATCCGACAAGGGCGCACGCTTCATTCGTTTCTGCGACTGCTTCAACATTCCGCTGGTCACACTCGTTGACGTTCCGGCCTTCATGCCGGGCTCCAACCAGGAACATAACGGCATCATCCGCCACGGCGCAAAGCTCCTCTATGCTTTTGCCGAGGCCACTGTACCGAAGGTCACCGTCATCATGCGTAAAGCATACGGCGGCGCATATATCGCCATGAACAGCAAAGGCCTGGGCGCCGATGTCGTATTTGCATGGCCGATTGCGGAGATCGCGGTCATGGGTGCTTCCGGTGCTGTTGCCATCATCGGCCGAAAAGCAATCGAAGCTGCCGAGGATAAGGAAGCAAAGAAAGAAGAACTCGTTGCCGAGTATAACGATAAGTTCATGAACCCGTATGTAGCCGCAAGCCGCGGCTATGTCGACGAGGTCATCCTGCCGGAAGAGACAAAGGAAAAGATCGTTTCCACACTTTCTTCCCTCGAGACGAAGTCGCAGTCCCGTCCGTACAAGAAGCACGGCAACATTCCGCTTTGATGGAGGTACCACATGGAAGAATTAACTCAGGAAGAAATCGTTGCAATGGCTGTTGCCGCAATCGCCGAGAAAACAGGTAAAGACATCAGAAACCTTCGCGTCGTGAAGTTCCGTGAGCTCGGTGAATCGGGCCTGATGAAGTACATTCGCGAAAAGAATATCAGCTATAAGAAATACTCACTGGAGGATGAATTGGTATGAGCAATTACAAGATCACACTGAATGGTAAAGCATATGAGATCGAAGTCGAAGAAATGAGCGAGAGTGAAGCGAAGTCCGCTTCTGCTGCAAAAGCACCCGCTGCTCCTGTGGCAAAGGCTGCACCTGTAGCTGCTCCTGCTGCAAAAGCACCTGCCGCTCCGGTTTCCGGTGGTGCCGGAAGCGTGAACGCTCCGATGCCGGGCACGATCCTTCGCGTCAATAAGAACGTCGGCGATTCCGTCAATGCAGGTGAGGCCGTTGTCGTTCTCGAAGCCATGAAGATGGAAAACGATATCAGCAGCCCGAAAGCAGGCGTAGTTAAAGCCCTCTTCGTCAACAAAGGCGACACGGTAGCCTCGGGACAAGTGCTTTTTGAGGTAGAGTAATATGCTGGAAATGCCGGAGAAAAAGTTATACATTACCGATACGATCCTTCGTGATGCGCATCAGTCCCAAGCGGCGACGAGAATGCGTATCGAGGATATGCTCCCTGCGTGCGAGATCCTCGATAACATGGGATACTGGTCGCTCGAGTGCTGGGGCGGCGCGACTTTCGATTCGTGCATGCGCTTCCTCGGGGAAGACCCGTGGGAGAGACTGCGCACTTTGAAAAAAGCAATGCCGAAGACACCGCTTCAGATGCTCCTTCGTGCGCAGAACCTGCTCGGATACCGTCACTACGCAGATGACGTGGTCGAGTCCTTTTGCGGAAGAATGATCGAAAACGGCATCAACGTCGTCAGAGTTTTCGACGCGCTGAATGACGTAAGAAATATGGAAAGCCCGATGCGCGCCGTCAAGAAGTACGGCGGTACATGCGAGGCCGCGCTGAGCTATACGACAAGCCCGGTGCATAACGAAGATTACTTCGTCGAGCAGGCGAAGATCCTGGTCCAGATGGGTGCAGATGTGATCTGCATCAAGGACATGGCGAACCTGCTCCTGCCGTCTACGGCCTACTCACTTGTAAGTAAACTCCGTGAAGCAGTGGATGTGCCGCTGCACCTGCATACTCACGATACGACCGGTACCGGTGCGATGGTTTACTATGCAGCTGCACTTGCCGGAATCGACATCATCGACACGGCACTGTCCCCGCTGGCTACAGGTACATCCCAGCCGGCGACCGAATCTCTCGTAGCCGCATTTAAGGGCACACCAAGAGATACAGGACTGGATCTTCCGTCCCTTTCAAAAGCGGCTTCCCACTTTAAGGGTGTGGCCCAGAAGCTCCAGGATCAGGGCATCCTCGATCCGAAGGTATTGCGTGTCGATCCGAACACTTTGATCTATCAGGTACCGGGTGGTATGCTCTCCAACCTTCTTAATCAGCTTAAGCAGGCCGGTGCTGAGAACCGTTTCGAAGAAGTGCTCGCGGAAGTTCCGCGTGTGCGTGAAGACTTCGGTTATCCGCCGCTCGTTACTCCTACATCCCAGATCGTAGGATCCCAGGCTGTCATGAATGTCCTGATGGGACGCTACAAGACATTTCCGAAGGAGTCCAAAATGCTTCTCCGCGGTGAGTACGGAAGACTGCCGGGCAAGGTTAATGAAGAGGTCAGAAAGATGGCGATCGGCGACGAAGCCGTGATCGAGTGCCGTCCGGCCGACATGATCGCGAACGAGATGGAGGCCCTCCGTGCAGACGTTTCCGAGTTTGCCAAGTCCGAAGAAGACGTGCTTTCCTGCGCACTCTTCCCGCAGGTTGCTCCGGGCTTCATCAAGAAGAGAGACCAGGTCGAAGAAGTAAAAGAAATCAACGTCGTCTGGTAAGAAAAAACCGGGGACCTGAACAAGAAAAACAATGAAATCCACCGACTGTTTCAAAATCCACTTAAACAGTCGGCGGATTTTTTTAGCGTTGCCTAAAGTTATTTTATCTTTTGAGCATTTGTGTACCTGGCAGATAGACCCGTAATATGAATAATAATATATATATTTATTACATTATATATAACTTATGAAATCGGTTTCGAAAAACTTTCACTTCATACTTTAGTGTTGTATTCAGCAAATTATTTCAGAACTTGCACATTTTGTTGTATCTGATATTATACCCATAGTGAAGCGCTAAAGTTTCAAATTCAGCCGAAAAGGAGCAGTAAGAAATCATGCCGGATCCGAGTCTGGAAAAGAAAAAAGTAAGTGTCAAGGATGTCGGCGTGAAGGGCGTACTGATCCATTTCTGGACCTACTATAAATGGTGGGTGATCATTCCTGTCCTTGTCATCGGTATCATCTTCTCCCTGGTAAGCTCTTATCTGAAAGCTTCCCGTAAAGCCTATCTGAACATTATCCTGGTCAATGCCCGATATGAGTCGAGCGAGATCGTGTTTGCCGATTTTGAACAGGCCGTGGGAAAAGAACTCATTATAGACAGTACCTATCACGCGCCGACCAATGAAGATTCCATCGATTTTTCCCAGGATATGATCGCCAGCATGCAGAAAACGGTCTCCATGATCACGGGTGGCGTGGTCGATGTGGTCATCACCAATTCAAGAGCGATCAAAGAATATGGGGAGAACGGAGTTCGGGACCTGAGAACGGTACTCACCGCCGATCAGATCAGTAAACTCGAACAGCAGGAAGTGATTTTTTATCTGGATTTTGCCAACGAATCTCATGTTCCGGTCGCGATCAATATCACCGGCATGGAACGGTTCGAACCTGCATATAACGGAAATGACGAGAAACACTATCTTTTCCTTTCCGCCTACTCCGATAAAACAGAAGAAGAGAAACGCCTTCTGGAATTTCTCTTCTTTGATGGTCAGTAATTGAATTAATAGAGAAGGACAGAACCTTACTCCTCTTCGCCGGCATTTTCACCGGCGTTTTCTTTTTCTTCTTCGGAACTTTCCGAAACTTCCTTGGTTTCTTCGGAAGATCCTTCATCCGTGCTTTCTTCTTTGCTTTCCGAAGCAGATCCTTCAGAAGAACTCTCTGTTTCCTCATCGGAGATGATCATGTCATCGTAAGAGATTTCTGTTGCTTCACCCTTTCGGTTGTACTTGAATTTCTTAAGACCAAATGCCTTATGTAAGAAGAGTGAACAACAAAGGATACGGAATGCCAGGTTGAAGAAGACTTCAAAGCCAAGGAAACCATACATGAATGTCGGGAAAGTATTGATCATTACCGGAACGAAAAGCCAGATGGCGATCAGGATCAGTGTGATCGGAACATTTCTTATACTAAGAAGGATCGAATTCTTGATCGCATTCTTCAGAGTGGTCTCAAATGTAGCAATAATTGCAAAACCATAAAGAAAAACATCCAGTACAAGGAAAAGCATAAACCATACCGGGTACTGAAGGAAGGACAGGTTTGCAGGAACAAGGTCCGGACGGAAGTAAATGCCGTAAAGCTCAATAGAGAAGAAGGCTGTGGCCAGGAGCACGCCGACCCAGAGTATCGTGCCCTTCTTAAAACTGTTTTTAAACTCGCGGAAATATTCCTGATGCACGATCGGATCTTCGCCGCTGCAGATCTTCAGACATACTTTATAA
Organism: Clostridiales bacterium; assembly: GCA_017615755.1. Classification (GTDB taxonomy): domain Bacteria; phylum Bacillota; class Clostridia; order Saccharofermentanales; family Saccharofermentanaceae; genus Scatonaster. Next base: position 15,096 of record JAFZZM010000060.1, read on the forward strand.
AGTCCACAAAGTGACGGACCGATGGTAATGATCGGCAGACAAGTAAAAATGAATAAGAGATTTGCCCAGAACATATTGAATATGTTTGAGAGGAATCTCATAGCAGGATTATTGGAGTTAAAAACCTCATTCATATATAAACCTCAAAGAAGAAAATAACGAATTCAGTGATCCTTGACCGATCACTGAGAAAGATTATACCAAGTGGCTGAATAAAAATACAGAGCGAAACGTTTCGTGTCAAAAATAGCAAAAAGTGTTTTGAGTATTGCTCAGAAAGCGCAAGAATTGTAAAGAAAGAACAAGACGCAATGGTTATCATGTACGTGTAGTTACAAAAAACAGGCGAAGATTTCGTCAAAAATCTACAAATATCAGGAGGACGATATGAAAAAAATTATTGCAAGTGTATTGTGCTTTGCGATGGTAGCTGGCGTTGCTGGTTGTGATTCTAAGGATGAAACAACTAAGGCTGCAACAACAGCTGCTCCGACAACAGCTGCTGACACAACAGCTGCTGACACAACAGCTGCTGACACAACAGCTGAGGACACCACAGCTGAGGATACAACAGCTGAGGACACAACCGCTGAGGAAGGCGAGACAACAGCTGCTACACAGACGACAGCTAACGTTGAGTACGGTTCCGGTTCCATCGTGATCAAAGTTTACGCGATGTCTGCTGAGGTTCCGAACATGCTCGGTGCTTTCATGAAGCAGTTCCCGGACATGGCTGCTAAGTACAAGATCGATGCTATGTACTGCAACAACGACGGTCAGGGTTATGAGACAAAGCTGAACGCTGCTCTCCAGGCTGGCGAAGGCACAGCTCCGGACATCTACGTTGCTGAGGCTGACTACATTCTCCCTTACACACAGGGTGATTTCGCTGAGTACGCTGCATCCTACAAGGATTTCATCGATGACGTTGATAACAAGGTTAAGACAGCTGAGATCGCTCAGTACACAGTTGACCTTGGTTCCAAGGACGGCGAACTGAAGGCTCTCTGCTATCAGTGCACAGGTGGTGCTTTCATCTACAGAAGATCTATCGCTAAGGACGTATTCGGTTCTGACGATCAGAAGACTGTTGAAGATGCTATCGGCGCTGGTACACAGAAGTGGGACAAGTTCTTCGAGGCTTGCGAAGCTCTGAAGGCTAAGGGCTACAAGATGGTTTCCGGTCTGTCTGACATCTGGACAGTATCTGAGAAGGCTTCCCAGACACCGTGGGTTGTTGATGGCAAGCTGAACATTGACCCGGCTAGATCCGAGTACATCGACATCGCTAAGAGGTGCATCGACAACGAGTATACAAACGATACTTCTTCCTGGTCTGAGGCTTGGTACTCTGACATGATCGACGCTGGTTCTGCTAAGGTATTCGGTTGGTTCGGACCTGCTTGGTTGATCAACTACGTACTCGCTGACAAGTGCCAGTCTGACAACATCAACGTTGGTGACTATGCTGTATGTGTTCCGCCGGTAGGTTTCTGGTGGGGTGGTTCTTGGCTCCTCGCTTCCAAGCTGGCTGTTGAGAACGCTGACAAGAAGGAATTCGTTTCCAAGTTCATCGAGTGGGTTACACTTGATACAACTAAGGAAGGCCTCCAGTATGGTTGGGCTAACAACACAATCGAAGGTTTGACAGCTGCTAAGGATACTGTTTCCTCCGGTAAGGTAATGAAGGAATCTGATGGTTCCATGGCATTCCTCGGTGGTCAGAACCCGTTCCAGATCTTCGTTGACGCTACAAGCTTTGCTTCTTCCAAGTGCAAGTGCCTGTACGACTCCGACCTGAACGGCACATGGCAGGATCTCGTTAACCAGTATGCTCATGGTAAGATCGAGAAAGACGATATCATGACTAAGTTTAAGGATGCTGCTGAGGCTATCGATATCGAAGTGTAATCTGATACACATTAGATTAATACCTAGAAACTAAAAGATTCGAGGCGGACGAAACGAAATTTCGCCGCCTCGTTTCTTATTATCTAAATGAGTGAACGGTGGTGTTTGTTTTGGGCAAGAAAAAGCTCGTTAATTATTCAAAATACGGTTACCTGTTTGCTATCCCTTTTATTCTTACTTTCCTAGTATTTACACTCTATCCGATCTGCTATACGCTGATCCTCGGATTTACAAACCAAGAAGGCGCGATCCCGCCGAAGCTTAAGTTCCTCAAGGATCCACTTGAGAACTTCAAGTACCTCTTCAAGAAGAGAAGTTCCGGTTCGATGAGCTTTTTCTTAGAGTCACTGATTACTACAGCAAGAATCTGGATTATCAACTTTATTCCTCAGCTGACCTTGGCTCTTTTGCTGTCAGCATGGTTTACTGATAACCGAGTAAAGGTAAGAGGACAGGGATTCTTCAAGGTTGTATTCTATCTTCCGAATATCATTACAGCAGCGACAATCGCTATCTTGTTTAAGCAGTTGTTCGGTTACCCGCAGGGCCCGATCAATGACCTTCTCAAGAACCTCCATCTTATTAAGAAAGCATACAACTTCGCACTTAGTAAGACGGCGACAAGAGCGATCATCGAGTTTATTCAGTGCTGGCAGTGGTATGGTTCCACAATGATCACCTTGATCGCAGCCGTTATCGGTATCAATCCTGAGATCTTCGAGGCTGCTGAAATCGACGGTGCAACAAGATGGAGAAAGTTCTGGAGTATTACTCTCCCGAGTGTTCGTCCGATCATGTTGTTCACATTGGTTACAAGCTTGATCGGTGGTCTGTCCATGTTCGATATCCCGCAGTTGTTCGCAACAGGCGGCCCGGATAGAGCATCTACTACAATTGCAATCTATATCTACAATACGGCTATGAAGAAACCGTATAAGTACAATAGAGCTGCTGCAGCAAGTATTCTTCTGTTTATTATCATCGTTACATGTTCTTCCTTGTTATTCTACTTCATGAGAGATAAGGATGCTGCTAAGATGAAGAAACTGAAGAAACAAGAAATTAAGCGTGCAAAACTTGCACAGAAGGGAGCGTAAAAAATTATGGCAACTAATGATGAAGTTATGCTCTCTAAAAAACCAGAGAAAATCGGAACTTCCAGAAAAAGAGATTCCATCATTTTCAAAACTGTAATTTATGTTGTATGTACGATCCTTGCTGTTTTGAGCTTGTGGCCTTTCATCTGTATGATGGTCAACTCCACAAGATCATCCATCCAGATCATGAGTAACGCGGTTTCTCTGATTCCTGGTAAGAGCTTGATGAAGAACATCAACATCCTGAAGGATCTGAAGACCTTCGACGCTATGACAGGTCTTAAGAACTCTTTCATCATTTCCGCAAGTGTTACTGTTCTTACCGTATATTTCTCGAGCTTAACTGCTTATGCAATCTACGCGTATGACTGGAAACTGAAGAATGCGTTCTTCGCATTGATCATGGGTATCATGATGCTTCCTGGTACCGTTACCATGATCGGTTTCTACCGCACCTGCTACCAGCTGCACCTGACAGATAATAAGCTGATCCTTATTCTCCCGGCTATCGCGGCTCCAATGACGGTATTCTTCATGAAGCAATACCTCGAAGGCGCACTATCCATGGAGATCGTTGAATCCGCTCGTATCGACGGCGCAAGCGAGTTCCGTACATTTAATACGATCGTACTGCCGATCATGAAACCGGCTATGGCAACCCAGGCTATCTTCTCTTTCGTAGGTTCCTGGAACAGCTTCTTCCTCCCGTTGATCCTTTTCAACAAGCAGAAGAACTACACCATGCCTCTCATGGTTTCCCTGTTGAACGGTGATATTTACAAGACAGAGTTTGGTTGCGTATACCTCGGACTTACTGTTACAGCACTTCCGTTGATCATCATCTACCTGCTCCTGTCCAAGTACATCGTAAGCGGTATCGCTCTTGGTTCTGTTAAGGGTTGATCCCCGAGGCGGATATCTGATCGAAAGATCATTCAAGAGCTAAAAAAACAAAAACAAAGAGGTCGTCTCAGAAATGAGACGGCCTCTTTTTCTGTTTGTTAATGAAATGCGGATTATTCTTCGGAAGCGGCTTCCTCTTCGTCATTTTCATCATCTTCGTCTGTGGCCTTCGGGATGGCAACGGCTTTATTGAGACGATACTGGGAAGGGGTGAGTCCGGTGTAGTTCTTGAAGCTTCGTGTGAAGCTGGTCAGGTTATTGAAGCCGGACTGAAACGCAATCTCGGTGACGGTCTTCGATGTATCGGCAAGAAGTACTTTTGCCGCCTGCATACGGCGATGTAGAAGGTAGTCATAGAATGTGACGTCGGTATATTCCTTAAACAATCTGGCGAAATGGAACTTCGAAAAACCTACATAGTCTGCTGCCCATTCCATCGAGATTTCATCCATGTAGTGGGAGTTGATGTGGTTGATCAGAGTTTTGAATTTGCCGTACTTGCCTTTCTTCTTCGATTCCTCGGCCCGGATCGGGTTGAACTGGGCACTGGTCGAAGCAATCAGGCTGAAGATCTTAAGTAACCGTGAATAGATCGACATCTCCAGGATCATGTTCTCATACATGAAGTACTGGTCGTTGATGGCCATGAACGAGGAATAGATCTGTCCGTAGAGATTCGGATAGGTCGTCTCGTTGATCAGGTGCGGCCCTTTCAGAAAATCAGACAGAAAGTGATATTCGTAGAGATGGGAAAGAAAACTGATGTTGAAGAGATAGATGAACCGGCAACCGTCGTTTTCACACTCGACCTCATGCATGGTGTCCGGCGGAATAAAGAAGATATCCCCGGGCACGATCGTATAGGACTTGGATCCGATGATGTACTTATAGTCATTCTCGATCGGAATACAGACCTCCATGGCCGCGTGCTTATGCGCCGCATAGCTTCTGTACTTGTTATTGTACAGGATACGGATGCTGGTGTCCGGAACGTAATCGACATCTTCTTCCGCACCGACAAGCACTCTTCGGGAGAACTGCTTGACCGGCTGCTGGTAGATGGTCGGTGTCGAATCATCGTATTCCTCGTGCAGAGAAAAAGGATTGTTGATCTCTTCGTTCATCGCGTATGGCTTTCCTTATCCTTTCTTGCGGCAGGGAGCATGAAGCGCCTTCCGGCCGCGGCTGTTTCTTCAAGTATAGCAAATGTCACTCAAAATCGGGAATAAAACTTTCGCTGACCGTTCCGCCTTCCTGGGTAAAAGCATTCTCCTGGCCAAGGATCGCGAGGTGGTCCACCATGGCACGGTAGTGTTCGGAAGATAACGGCTTGGCAAGTTCCTCGGGCACGCCGGGCATCGGCGTGTACTGGTTCATCAGGCTGATCGTGATCTGATTTCCATACGTTTCAACCAGATGATCGAGTACATGTTTCGTATCAAAAAGCAGCCCCGGAAGCATGAGGTGGCGGACGATGACGCCTTTTTGCATCATGCCGTCCGAATCAAAGACCTGATCCGGCTGCTGGCGTACCATCTCGGCGATGGCAGCGGAAGCTTTTTCAAAATAGTCAGGGGTACGTGCATATTGCGAACTGATCTTTCCGGAGAAGAACTTCATGTCCGGAAGATAGATATCGATGGTGCCTTCGAGCATGCGGAGTGTCTCGACCGATTCGTAACCGCCGCAGTTATAGAGGATAGGCAGGGTAAGACCGGAGCTTCTTGCCTGACGCACGGCTTCGACGATCTGCGGCGCATAATGTGTGCCGGTGACCAGGTTGATGTTATGCGCACCCTTATCCTGCAAAGACAGCATGGCGCAAGCAAGTTCCGAAACGGAACAGGCTTTGCCGGGAAGAGCAACAGTACTGATTTCGTGGTTCTGGCAGAAGATGCAGCCAAGGTTACATCCGGTAAAGAAGATCGTGCCTGACCCGCGGGTGCCGGAGATGCATGGCTCCTCCCACATGTGCAAGCCCACCCGCGCGATACGGATCTCCGAGGTCATTTTGCAGAACCCGGTCTTGCCCGCATTACGGTTGGCGCCGCAACGACGGGGACACAAAAAACAACGATCCAAAGACGGGAATAAGTGCTTTTCCACGAAAAATAAGTTCCTTTGCGTTCATTTCTTATCAGTATATCGCATTGACAGGAAAAAGGCTCATAAAATACAATGTTCTCGAATAGAAAGCAGGTGATGTCGCGTGATAGGTTCCCGCCATGAAGAGTGCGGTGTTTTCGGTATTTACGATCGCGAGGGTTTAAAGATCGCCCCGTTGGTTTACTACGGGCTTTTTGCTCTGCAGCATCGTGGCCAGGAGAGCTGCGGTATCGCCATCAATAACGACGGATGGATCCGTTGTCATAAGAACATGGGCCTCGTTTCGGAGGTCTTTACCCACGATGTGATCGATTCGCTGGAGGGCACGATCGCCATCGGGCATGTGCGCTACTCCACGACAGGCGCGAGTATCCTGAAGAACACGCAGCCTCTTGTTACCCAGTATGTTAAAGGTACCCTTTCCCTGGCCCATAACGGCAACCTGACCAACGCCATCACGCTGCGTCGGGAACTCGAGGAAGAGGGTGCTTTTTTTCAGACCACGGTAGACTCGGAGATCGTCGCGTATCTCGTAGCAAAAGAACGCACGAAGACGCATTCGGTCGAGGAAGCGGTGGAGAAGGCCATGGAGCGGATCCAGGGCGGATATGCGCTTCTGGTCATGAGCCCGAAGAAACTCATTGCGGCGAGAGATCCGTATGGATTTAAACCGCTCTGTATGGGTAAGATCGGGGAGTCCTATGTATTTGCATCCGAGACCTGCGCGCTCGATGCCGTAGGTGCGAAATACGAAAGAGATGTCGAGCCTGGCGAGATCGTCGTTATCGACGATGACGGTATAAGGTCCATCCGGACACATTGCCGCGGCATCTGCAAAATGTGCATTTTCGAATATATCTACTTTGCCCGTCCGGACAGCCGGATCGACGGCAAGAGTGTATATGAGGCCAGACTACAGGCCGGACGTCTTCTTTACAGACAGCATCCGGTAGAGGCGGATGTGGTCATCGGTGTACCGGAATCCGGACTCGACGCGGCAAGCGGTTTTGGCGAAGAAGCGGGAATACCTGTCGTACGTGGTTTCATGAAGAATACCTATATCGGCAGAACGTTTATCAAGCCGGCGCAGGATCAGCGTCAGGAAGCCGTACGGATCAAGCTTAATCCGGTGGCGGAAGCGGTCAAGGGTAAGCGTGTCGTTCTGATCGATGACTCGATCGTTCGTGGTACGACCATGGCCAATATCGTGCGTATGCTCCGTGAAGCAGGCGCGACCGAAGTGCATGTACGCATCAGTTCGCCGCCTTTTGTTTCTCCGTGCTACTACGGAACGGACGTGCCGAGCAAGGATCTACTGATCGCCTGCCAGCACACGATCCCGGAGATCTGCGAGATCCTGGGTGCGGATTCCCTCGGTTACCTCGAAGTTGATTCGCTGGGCGACCTGATCGGCGATAAGGACCATTCTTTCTGCGATGCGTGCTTTACCGGAAACTATCCGAACTACGACACCGGCATCGACATGATGGAAGAGTAAGAAGCCGGGAGTCAAGATCCGGGCACAGCGCCAAGATGCGCGTAAAGAGGAGACAACAATGATTTCTGCAGTGATTTTCGATATGGACGGCGTCCTTTTCGACAGTGAACCGTACCACGATCAGACCACCACTTCGATTCTCGAGAGCTATGGCGTCAAGAACGCCTACGAAGCGATCCGTCCTTATGTGGGACGCACATCGGAGGATATGTGGGCGGACTTGAAGGCCAAGTACGGCATCAAGGCGTCGGTGGAAGATCTTACCGAACTGCAGTGGAAAAAGAACGTAGCAGGCTTAAAGGATTCGGGACTCGAGCGCTCCGAGGGTCTGACCGAACTTCTGAACTATTGCCATGAGAACGGCATCAAGATCGCAGTGGCCTCTTCGTCGAGACAGGATTTCGTCGAGGCGGTCTTTGACCACCTGAACCTGTGGCAGTACGTGGAAGTCTTCGCAAGTGGTTTTGAAGTGGAACATGGAAAACCCATGCCGGATATTTTCCTTCTTGCCGCGACAAGACTGGATATCGATCCCGAGCGATGCCTCGTAGTCGAAGATTCTACGGCGGGCGTCCAGGCAGGACGTATGGCGGGCATGTACACCATCGGCTACGATAACCCGACGAGTGGCGGTCAGAATGTCAATGCGGCCGACGTCGTCGTCAAATCCCTTTCGGAGATCCAGCCGATCATTGAGAAGCTTTCGACCGTGAAGCTTCTTCCGGTCAATTCACCAACGAGAAAAATGGCTGTGGTGTCCCTGGCGGAGATCATCTGGAACGAATGGTTCCCGAACATCATCTCGCAGGAACAGATCAACTATATGGTCAAGAAATATCAGAGCATGCCGGCTATCGATGAAGCCATCGAGAAAAACGGCTACGAATACTTCCTTCTGATCCTGGGCGACACACCAGTCGGATATATGGGCGTCGTTCCTGATAACGATGCACTTCTTCTGTCCAAGCTCTATCTCATGAAGCCGTTCCGCGGCGAGAGAAGAAGCAACATCCTTTTTGACAAGGCCGAAGAAGTGGCGAAAGAGAAGGGCTTTTCGAAAGTGCGCCTCTTCGTCAACCGCCGCAACTATAACTCGGTACGTGTGTATCTGCGTAAAGGATACCGCATCATCGAAGAGAAGAAGACCGACATCGGCGAGGGCTTCATCTGCGATGATTACCTGATGGAAAAAGAACTCTGAGAAGAAAGAAGAATACTTTCCGGGACAAGTGCTTTTGCTGAAGAAAATGCACTCAAGTTAGTCGGGATCGGCGATTTATGCGCACCCGACTAACTTTCGTTTTGGCAGCGTCATAAAATCTTGATTCTACTGTATAATGGAAAGGTAGTCATCAGGAAAGAAGGTGGAAGTGGATGAAAAGAAAGATTTTTGCGGCAGTGGGGCTGTGTCTGGCCCTGACTCTTGGTTCGGCTCTGGTGGGGGGAGCGAAGAAGAGTGTTCGTGCCGATGAGGAAGAGGAGAAAGTGGTGTCCGAAGATATACAGGATGTCGTCATAGACGAGACGACATTCCCGGATCCGTTTTTCCGTATGTATGTGAAGGAAAACATCGATAATGGCGATGGTGTTCTGAAGAAAGGTGAGATTCTCTCGACGAAGGAAATCAAAACTTTTGAGGAAAGAATAAAAGATCTGACGGGAATCGAGTATTTCACGGAATTGGAGCTTTTATTCTGTTCGCCGGAGGCATTCGGATCCGAGCCCGAAGAAAGAGGCAATCTTTCCAAACTGGATGTCAGCAAGAATACAAAATTGAAGGGGCTTATTTGTTCGGGAGGCAAACTTACGGAACTGGATGTTTCGAATAATCCGGACTTGCTGGTTTTGGAGTGCAATTGCAATAATATTACCTCTTTGGATCTGAGTAAACAGACGAAATTGACGGAGCTTGAATGTGCATGTAGCCCGATGGAAACGCTGATCATCGGAAACAACCCGGATCTGGCATATTTATTGTGTTTTGATTGCAAACTGACAGAACTGGACGTCAGCAGATTCAGTAAACTGGTCGATCTGGACTGTTCACAGAACAAACTTTCAAGTCTGAATGTAAGTAACTGTACGGAATTGGTCTGGCTGCATTGCTACAATAACCAGCTTACGGAACTGGATGTGAGTAAGAACGTAAATCTTGAGACACTTGATTGCGATGGCAACAAACTGAAAGAACTGGATCTCAGCAAGAACGAAAATCTGATGAACTGCTTTATTGCCCATAACCAGATCAGCAAACTGGATATCAGTAAGTGCAGACCGCTTCTGGAGAAACTGGCTGACCCGGATACAGTGCAAAGTGAATATGAAGATCGGGATGACAAGACATATCAGTACCTGATTGGCAATTCCATAATACTCGAGACGGATGTCGGAGTGGAATTGATCCCGTCGTTTGAAGAAATCAAGAAAAGGGGGCCGATCACTCCGGCTCCAGAAAAAGAACCAACCATCGGTGATTTCGTGGAGCGTCTCTATACAGAGGCACTGGGACGTCCTTCGGAAGAAGCAGGAAAGAAATACTGGATCGGAGAGATCACATCCGGAAGAAAGACAGGCGCGGACTGCGGATTGTTCTTCCTGCTTGGTGAAGAATTCACGAACAAAAAGCTTAGTGAAGAAGAACTGGTCGAGACATTGTACAAGACATTCTTCGGCCGTGAGTCCGAACCGGATGGTAAAGCGTACTGGGTCGGTCAGCTGAAAAATGGTGTCAGCCGTGAGAGTGTCGTCCGTGGATTTATCGATTCCAAGGAGTGGTGCAACCTTTGTGCGGACTATGGCGTGCGTTCCGGAGCACCGACTGCGAAGGCGGAAAGACCGAGCAAGAAGGCGAACGCATTTGCGACGCGGTTATATATCTGCTGTCTCGGAAGAGACCCGGAAGAAGCGGGCCTTCAGTACTGGGCTCTGGCGCTGACGAATCTGGAAAAGACCGGAGCGGAAGCGGCGAAGCAGTTCTTCGGATCCGCGGAATTCGTGAACCTTGCGACAACGGACGAAGAGTATGTGACAAGGTTGTATACGACCTTTATGGACAGAGAGCCGGAAGAGGGCGGATTCGCATACTGGGTCGGCCAGCTTAAGCAGGGCGTGTCCCGTGAGCAGGTGCTGGCAGCATTTGCCGTGTCACCGGAATTCACGCAGATCTGCGCGGACTATGGCATCGAGCGCGGTACGGTATAACGTGTAACAGGAAAAAACGGGGGAATGAATCAGAAAGGTGTGTAGAATAATATATGAAAAAAGTAACAATCGCTAGCATAAGCTTCGCATTGGCAAGTGCTTTTGCCGTGACAGGCGCAATCGGAGCAGGAGTACGGGCGGACGACGCAGGTCAGACGCCCCAAGCGGCAAAAGTACCAATCAATGAGACAAACTTCCCGGATAAGAAATTCCGGCAGTATGTTTCTGATTCTTACGACCGGAATCAGAATGGCGTTCTTGAGCCGCGTGAATATTTACAGGTTAGAGAGTTTGATATCGAGACTAATGGTATTCGTTCGTTGAAGGGAATCGAGTTTTTTACCAACATTGATTACCTTCATTGTACACCTGACGAATATGCTCCAGATGAAGAGAAAGACGGACTACAAGAACTGGATGTAAGTGGTCTTAAAAGACTGGAGTGCCTGAATTGCGCAGGAAACTCGCTGAAGAGCCTGGATGTCAGTAAGAACACTTCCTTGAAGATACTGGAATGTCAGATAAACCTTATTGAGGATCTGAATATTTCGGGGAATACAGAACTGGAATACCTTGATGTTGCCTGGAATGAGATCACGGATCTGGACGTAAGCGATAAGACCAACCTGGAAACTATTCATGCGGAATATAACAAGCTCACGAGTCTGGATGTAAGTAAGATGACAGCATTGAAAACTCTGGACCTGGACGGAAACATGCTGGAAAAACTGGATGTGAGTAAGAATCTGAAGCTGCAGGATCTTTTTTGTGATGCAAATAAGCTCAAAAATCTGGATGTTAGCAAGAACACGCAACTGAGATATCTCGGGTTTAGTGAAAATCCTCTGGAATCGGTTGTTATCGGTGATAAACCGGAACTGGTGCATCTATACTGTGGCGAGTGTAACATGAAGGAACTGGATCCCGGCAAGTTTCCGGAGCTGCTTGTGCTTGCCTGCGATGGGAATGAACTTACCAAACTGGACGTCAGCAATAACCCGAAACTGTACGAGCTCTATGCCGAAGGAAACAAACTTACAACCCTGGATGTCAGTCAGAATCCGAGATTGGAAACTCTCACTGTCGGTTACAATCAGTTAACGGAACTGGATGTCAGTCAGAATCCGATACTGGATCACCTCTATGTTGAGGGAAATCAGCTTACGGAAATTGATGTCAGCCATAATGTGGAATTGATGGCTCTTCATGCTTATGAGAATCAGCTCGTGAAAATCGATCTTAGGCATAATTCGGACCTCAGCAGACTGTTTATCGCGGACAATGCGATCGCGAGTCTGGATCTGAGTATGAATACAAAACTCGAATATTTGCAAGTGCACTACAACAAGATCGAAAAACTGGATATCTCAAATTGCCCGCGCCTGCTGGAGCAGCTTGCAGATCCGAAAGTAAAGAAGATCACCGTGTCAGGGAAAAAGGGTGATTACTATGGTTACACATTCTATGATGACCTTAGCAGTTGGTTGACTTATGACAAGGATACGGAAGTGATCAGTACTCCGGCTTCGGAAAAAGAACCAACCATCGGTGATTTCGTGGAGCGTCTCTATACAGAGGCACTGGGACGTCCTTCGGAAGAAGCAGGAAAGAAATACTGGATCGAGGAGATCACCAGTGGAAGAAAGACCGGTGCGGACTGCGGATTGTTCTTCCTGCTGGGCGAAGAGTTCACGAACAGAAAGCTTAGTGAAGAAGATCTGGTCGAGACCTTGTACAAGACATTCTTCGGCCGTGAATCCGAACCGGACGGTAAGGCGTACTGGGTAGGCCAGCTCAAAAATGGAGTCAGCCGTGAGAGCGTCATACGTGGATTCATCGATTCGAAGGAATGGTGCAATCTCTGCGCGGACTATGGTGTAAGATCCGGTGCACCGACCGCGAAGGCGGAAAGACCGAGTAAGAAGGCGAAGGCATTTGCGACGCGGTTATACATGAACTGCCTCGGAAGAAATCCGGAAGAAGCGGGCCTTCAGTACTGGGCGCTGGCGCTGACGAATCTGGAGAAGACCGGAGCGGAAGCGGCGAAGCAATTTTTCGGATCCGCGGAATTCGTGAACCTTGCGACAACGGACGAAGACTATGTGACAAGGTTGTACACGACCTTTATGGACAGATCACCGGAAACTGACGGCTTCGCGTACTGGGTCGGTCAGCTCTCGCAGGGTGTATCCCGTGAGCAGGTACTGGCATCGTTTGCCGTGTCACCGGAGTTTACGCAGATATGCGCGGACTATGGTATCGAGCGCGGAACGGTGTAACATACGGAAAGAAAAAGCGGGGGGGAATCAATAAGAAAGGTGTGTAGAACATGAAAATGAAAAAAGTAGCGATCAGCAGCATAAGCCTCGCATTGGCAAGTGCTTTTGCCGTGACAGGCGCAATCGGCGCAGGCGTAAGGGCGGACGGCGCAAGTCAGACGGCCAAAGCAGAGAAGATACCGATCAATGTGACAAACTTCCCGGATAAGGTTTTCCGGGAGTATGTATCTGAATACTACGACCAGGATCAGAATGGCTTCCTTGATCCGCGTGAGTATTTAGATGTTGATGAGTTTTTTGTCGGAACTCAAAATATTCGTTCGTTGAAGGGAATCGAGTTTTTTACCAACATTGTTTACCTTCATTGTACGCCCGGCGAATATGGTACAAATGATGAGGTGAAAGTCGGACTACAAGAACTGGATGTCAGCGGTCTTGAAAATCTGGTGTGCCTGGAATGTTCGGGAAACTCGCTGAAAAGCCTGGATGTCAGCAAGAACGCTGCCTTACGGACACTGGAATGTAGGATAAACCTTATTGAGGATCTTGATATTTCGGGGAATACAGAGCTGCAATATCTTGATGCATCCTGGAATCAGATCACGGAGCTGGACGTAAGTAATAATACTAAACTGGAAACTTTATATGCGTATTATAACAAGCTCACTAGTCTGGATATAATTAACCTGACAGCATTGAAAACTCTGAGGCTGGACGATAACGAGCTGGAAAATCTGGATGTGAGTAAGAATCTGGAACTGCAGGAACTGGGATGTTCTACAAATAAGCTCAAAAATCTGGATTTCAGCAAGAATGCGAAACTGGTGGATCTTACGGTTTCCGAGAATCCGCTGGAAACACTTGTTATCGGTGATAAGCCGTATCTGGAAACCCTGGCATGTTCCGAGTGTAATATGAAGGAACTGGATCCCGGCAAGTATCCTACGCTGAGGGAGCTGTACTGTGGGGCGAATGAATTCACCAAACTGGACGTTAGCAATAACCCGAAACTGGAACGTTTATATATCGGAGACAGCAAATTCACAACATTAGATGTGAGTAAGAATCCGGAATTGTTAACTCTCGATGCCGGAATCAATCAGTTAACGGAACTGGATGTCAGTCATAATCCGAAACTGAAGTCTCTCTTCGTTGAAGAAAATCAGCTTACGGAAATTGATGTCAGCCATAATCCGGAACTGGAAGGTCTCCTTGTTTATGAGAATAAACTCACGAAAATCGATGTCAGCCATAATCCGGAACTGGATAGCCTTTTTATCGCGGATAACGAGATTACAAGGCTGGATCTGAGTAAAAATGCAAAACTCGGTTTTTTGAGAGCAAACTACAACAAGATCGAAAAACTGGATATCTCAAATTGCCCGCGCCTGCAGGAGCAGCTTGTGGATCCGGAAGTAAAGAAAATCACCGTGTCCGGAAAAAAAGGTGAATACTATGGTTATACATTCTTTGATGAATTAAGCTGCTGGCTGACTTATGACAAGGATACGGAAGTGATCACTACGGCTCCGGTAAAAGAACCGACCATCGGTGATTTTGTGGAGAGACTGTATACGGAGGCGCTGGGACGTCCTTCGGAGGAAGAAGGAAAGAAATACTGGATCGGAGAGATCACATCCGGAAGAAAGACAGGCGCGGACTGCGGATTGTTCTTCCTTCTGGGCGAAGAGTTTACGAACAGAAAGCTTAGTGAAGAAGATCTGGTCGAGACTTTATACAAGACATTCTTCGGCCGTGAATCCGAACCGGACGGTAAGGCATACTGGGTAGGCCAGCTCAAAAATGGCGTCAGCCGTGAGAGCGTCGTTCGTGGATTCATTGATTCCAAGGAATGGTGCAATCTTTGCGCGGACTATGGCGTGCGTTCCGGTGCACCGACTGCAAAGGCAGAAAGACCGAGTAAGAAGGCGAAGGCATTTGCAACGAGATTATACATCTGCTGCCTCGGAAGAGATCCGGAAGAAGCGGGCCTTCAGTACTGGGCGCTGGCGCTGACAAATCTGGAGAAGACCGGAGCGGAAGCGGCGAAGCAGTTCTTCGGATCCGCGGAATTCATTAACCTTGCGACAACGGATGAAGAATATGTGACGAGATTGTACACGACCTTTATGGACAGATCACCGGAAACTGACGGCTTCACGTACTGGGTAGGTCAGCTCTCGCAGGGTGTATCCCGTGAGCAGGTACTTGCAGCGTTTGCCGTGTCACCGGAGTTCACGCAGATCTGCGCGGACTACGGTATCGAGCGCGGTACGGTCTGATCTCGTTATACAGCTTTAGAAACACGGCCCCCCCGGCGATGCGAAACATGCGTCGACGGGGGCTTTTTCATTTCGCTGAAAGATATGTGACCCAAAGTGACAAAATGTTAATTTTCTTTTCGATTTTTGTGGTTTAGTATAAGATGAGTGGCAAATGATCATTAGCTGGGGGGCATATTATTTCGAGTCAACTTATCGGGCAAAACTTCCGATAAGCTATATAGGAGGAGACTATGAAAAAAACATTTGCTACTATGGGGCTTTGCATGGCTTTGGGCGCTGCCTGTGCAGTAAGCGGCGCAGGGTCGAAGATCGTGAGAGCAGACGAGAGCGGTGCTTCGGACACGAGGGACACGGGAACATCGGACGTTACGATCGACGAAGCGATAGCCATCAATGAAACGACTTTCCCGGACAAGGATTTCCGCCAGTATGTACTGAACACGATCGACGACAACCATAACAATGTGCTGGACGATAGCGAGCGTGCTAATACAACTTCCATTCAGGTAAACACGCTGCAGGTCCGTTCTCTTAAAGGAATCGAGTATTTCTATCAGCTTGAGACGCTTATTGCGCATCCGGGTGACGACGAGTTTGTCACGGAGGGTTCCGGTATCGGCGAGCTAAAAGAACTGGACCTGAGATACAATCCGAATCTTCTCTATCTGGATTGCGCGTATAACAAGATCGGGGAGCTGGATCTCAGCCAGAACACGAAACTGGAGACACTGGATTGCCAGGTGAATAATCTAAAAGCACTCGACGTGACCCATAATCCGCATATCCTCGGTATGGACTGCCAGGACAATAACATTTCTACTCTCGACATAAGCGGCCTGATCAATCTGGTCGGATTCTTTTGCGACAACAATCAGATTACGTATCTGGATTTCAGCAACGCACCGAATGTGACGAATATAGATTGCCGGCATAATCAGATCACGGAAATAAAACTCGGTTCCAAGCCGGAACTCGACTACATACACTGTGACGATAATAAACTGACTTCGCTGGATGTCAGCGGCTGTACGGTCATCAGATGGATCAGCTGCTGTGAGAATGAACTGACCTATGTGGATGTGAGCTGTGTTCCGACTCTGCAGGTCTTTGAATGTGGTTCGAACAAGATTGAGTATATTGATGTCAGCCACAATCCGGATCTGATTGGTCTGTTCTGCTATGACAATCTCCTGACCGCTCTGAACCTTGGGGAAAACAAGAACCTTTCTCATCTGAATGCACACTATAACAAGATCGACAAGGTCAATATTTATTCCTGTGAGACATTAATGAATACGTTGAGAGATCCCGGAACGCATCGTGAATTGATCTCGGATGTGGATGGCGACTTCTATGCGTATTATACGGAATCCGGAATGACACCGGTGCTTACTGTGGATGTAAATACTTCCGTGATCATGCGTGCACCGAAGCGTGGCGAAGGTCCGTCGATTGAAGATTTTGTGGAGCGTCTCTATACGGTAGCGCTCGGCCGTGCTTCGGAAGCAAAAGGAAAAGCGTACTGGGTCGATGAGATCACCAGCGGAAGACGTACAGGCGGCTACTGCGCAGAATACTTCCTCACAGGTGAGGAGTTCATGAACCGAAACCTTTCCATCGAGGATTTTGTTGAGACACTGTATAAAACATTCTTCAACCGTGCATCGGAGCCGAACGGTAAGGCTTACTGGGTAGATGCATTGAAGAAAGGTACATATACAAAAGCAGCCGTCGTCAGAGGCTTCATCGATTCCAAAGAATGGTGCAACCTTTGTGCGGATTATGGCGTACGTTCCGGTGCACCGACAGCGAAGGCGGAGAGAGCCAGCAAGAACGCGACTGACTTTGCCAAGCGCCTTTATACTTGCTGCCTGAAGAGAAAGCCGGAGGATGCCGGTCTCAAGTACTGGAGCCTGGCACTGACAAATCTCGAGCAGACCGGTGCCGGTGCGGCCAAGCGTTTCTTCGATTCACAGGAGTTCCGTGATCTGAAGACATCCGATGAGGAATATGTATCTCGTCTTTATACAACATTTATGGATAGAGAACCGGACCAGAGCGGATTCGATCACTGGGTCAAAGCACTGAAGAGCGGTACATCCCGAATGGAAGTGCTTCGTTCTTTTGCGGCATCGCAGGAGTTTACGGATATCTGCGCGGAATATGGAATCGAACGCGGAAATATCTGATTGCGGTGGTAAAAAAGAGAGAAAAACGGAGAAAATCGACGGATTTTTGAAAATCTTCGAGATTTTTCGATAAAAAGTGTTGACAAGGCCTCCTTGCGCATATATTATAGTGAAGCGCCCTTGAAACAGGGAGTTTTATGCGTGAACTATTTTAGGAGGAAGAAGTCCATTATGAAGACATTTGTTGCTACACCATCAAATATCGAGAGAAAATGGTACGTAGTTGATGCTTCCGGCAAGACACTTGGTCGTCTGGCTACTGAAGTCGCAACTGTTCTGCGCGGCAAGAATAAGCCGACATACACACCTTTCATCGATACAGGAGATTATGTAATCGTCATCAACGCTTCCAAGCTCGTTCTTACAGGTAACAAGCTGGATAAGAAGATGTACCGTTATCACACAGGCTATGCCGGCGGTCTCAAGGAGACAGCTTACAGAAAGCTTATGGATACGAAGCCGGAGAAGGCTTTCGAGTTGGCAGTAAAGGGTATGCTCCCGAAGAACGCTCTCGGACGTCAGATGTTTAAGAAGCTGAAGGTTTATGCAGGTGCTGAGCATGAGCATGCTGCACAGAAGCCGGAAGTTCTGAACTTCGAAGCATAATATAGGGAGGAATAAGTTACATGGCTAAGAAAGCTACTAAAGTTTACTTCTATGGCACAG
>JAFZZM010000061.1 GCA_017615755.1 Clostridiales bacterium
AAGTGAGGAGCATGAGCGGCATATCGCTTTTGACAAAGACGGAGTGCATTTTGAACTTCATCGAAAGTTCAGTCACGAAGAAATGGACCTCGAAGACTACATAGTACCAGGGATCAGTGCTTTTGAAACAAAAGAGATAGACGGACATGCATTCCCAATGCTCCCTAAGTTACCAAACGGACTGGTGCTTCTTGACCATATGAAATCGCATCTGAGAGCGGGGCTGGGGTTGCGCCAGGTGGTGGACTGGATGATGTATGTGCATGCCGGGCTGGATGATCGTTTCTGGAACGAGGAGTTTGGCGCGGTGGCGAAGGCCAAGAGGCTGGACGTGCTGGCGAAGGTGACGACTCGGGCGTGCCAGATCTATCTTGGGCTGGATGAGAATATCTCGTGGTGTCGCGAGGCGGACGAGGAGACTTGCCGGATGTTGATGGATAATCTTCTGACTTCCGGGAATTTCGGGCGCAAGCAGGGTAGTGGTAGCACGGTTGAAGCTGTGACCACTGCGTTTCGACGGGAAGGTGTGTTCAAACGTCTACAGCGGGCCGGCGAGTACAACTGGAAGGCATACAAAAAGCATCACTGGCTCAAGCCCTTTTGCTGGTTCTATCAGATATTCCGGTATATCAAGCAGGGATTGAAGAGTGGAAGGAGCCGCAAGCAGATCAAGGGGGATCTGGAGAGAAGCAAGGAGAGGTATGAGCTGCTGAAAAGGCTGGGAATCTCTTGATTACTCCAAACACAGGAAACGAGATATGCGTTTTTGTAGGTATGCTTTATAGATGGCCTTCTTCGGACTTGACGTCTTTCTCTTGGATCTGAATCATGTATTCAAGCGGGCTTGGAAGCGTCCGGTCCGGTATCTGCTGAGGATGGATCGTTTCCCTCATAGCAAGCTTGTATTTTTGCTATTTCATACTCTTTGGAGAATTATCGGGAAAAGGTATGCATCTTCTGATCCGTGGTTTTGACGAATTCATACCTTTTGCGGTTTTATGTTCAAAAAGGATGAGGAGGATACATCCTTTTTTGTCAAAAACGGGCAAAAGGGATGAAAGCGGGCGGGGGAGCAGTTCTTCTCAAGTTAAGATGTTCGTGGGGCATCAGATGTGATAGGATAACAAGTAGAGGCAGAGTCACTGTAACTTAATAAAGGAGGATCGGAGTATGGTAGTGAAGTTGTATCGTTGTAAGCATTGTGGGAATATTGCGATCAAGGTCGTGAACTCGGGTGTGCCGATGGTGTGCTGTGGCGAGAAGATGGAAGAGCTTTTGCCGGCGGCGGTGGATGCATCGTTGGAGAAGCATGTTCCGGTCGTGAAGCGTGAGGGAAACTTTGTGACGGTCGATGTCGGTTCAGTGGCGCATCCGATGGTGGAGGAGCACTATATACAGTTTGTGATCCTGGAGACGAATGCGGGTATCCAGATCGCGGAACTGCATCCGGGCGATGAACCGAAGGCCGTGTTTACTGTGCTTTCAGGTGCGGAAGTGATCAAGGCGTACGAGTATTGCAATCTGCACGGGTTCTGGGTGAGTGAAGGGTAAGTTCTGCCCGATAAACTTAGATGCAAATGGTAGCGGCCGGCCGAATCCGCCACTACAGCAGGATCAATATGTGAGGCAATCTCCAACAACTGCTGTCCAAGCAGGAAATAGGGGAGAGTAAGTTGAAGTCCGCGAAGTTTATTATCTTTTTACTATGCTATACAATTGTAAGTATCGTGAAAGGAGGGTTTGGATATGCGGACGAAAAAAAGATGGGCCAGTGCTTTGGTTGTATTGGCAATGGTCCTGACGATGTTTCCTGTTTTGGTTTTAGGTGGGTCGCGCGGCCGTGTACGCGCGGACGGGGAAGAACTTCCGGAGCTTCAGAATCTTGTCATTTCGGAAGCCGGTGTGATTACGTGGGATCCTGTGGAAGGTGTAAAATTATTCACTTTATGGATCTACATAAACGGAAGGAATCGCATTCAGACATTTGTACGTGAGCTTGAAAACCCGTCGTATGACTTATATGCGACTTTGGCTTCGAGCGGATATGACAGCTGTGAAGTGGAAGTCAAGATCGACTCGTCGGATGGAGCCGGTACGCAGCTTTGCCGCCAGGCTTCGGTGAAGTACGATTATGTGGCAAAAGGACCGAAACTCGAAGCGCCGAAGAATGCAAGATGGGACGGGAACGTTTTCCGCTGGGATTACGATGATGATCAGGCGCAGTTCAAGGTTGAGTTTACTTTTTCGGAAGACGGCGGTCAGACATGGAAACCGGCGAATTATTGCAGAGCTTCATCCAATAAGTTCTACGATATGGGAAGAGAACTCGTTTACGGGACGAATCTTTATCGGATCAGAGTTGGGGCGATCAAGTATGGATATCCCAATAGTGATCAAGTGGAGGCTAGTGCCGAATTCACTTTTGACCGGGAAATCCATCTTACTATGGATGAATTAACAAGGTTTTCCGCTGATTATAGTGAAAATGTGTATTCGTATAATGTGACTGCGGTCCAGGGAGAAAAGACCCTTATCAATAATGTGGCATATGTTCCGGATCCGTTATATATTTATGATCTTCTTAAGAACAAAAATGCCGAAGCGGGACCGGTCGATGTGACGATCGTTGTCTCGCGTAATATCGGAGGCAAGTTATATCCGGTTGCGCCTGCCTGGAATATAACATATGACTTTCAACCGTGGGATCTCCGGCTTCTGGGATATGGGACGAATATGAGTTCGCTGGCAAATCTTTTCGGCGGGTCTTTGATCTATGATCCGTCTCAAAAGAGCGTGACGTTCCGCGACTTTGACATGAGCGATTATAAAGATACCATGTTATTCATTCCTTTGCCGGAAGGTGTGATCATTCCGCTGTTTTCATGTAGCGACGATATTACACTGAAAGGAAATGCAGTCAGTGAACACGCATTACCTTTCTTCGAATGTGAGAAGACGATGTATATCGATGAGGGAAGTGATCTTAACCTTACAAGCACGAACACAGAGGTGCTTGTTGCGGACAAACTGATCGTAAACGGAGGCACGCTGAATCTTAAGAGCGGTGCCAAAGTTGCGGTACGTACCAATGAGATGCTCGCGTTCTCGTCTAAAGTGAAAACGATCGTTGCGGAAGGCAAAACCGGCGAAGGTGCTTTGGTCTGCGAAAACGGAAAGATCTCCATCGCTTCGGGACTTCGCATTGCCCGACCGGAGAATGGTAATCTGGGAAGCGATGCGCATCATGTATATGAGTCGGACAAAGTAACTGTCGCGGATCTGGTGGAGATCACTTCGGAGACTCCGACACCTACACCTACGAAGAAAGCCTCGCCGACGCCTACGAAGAAAGCCTCGCCGACGCCTACGAAGAAAGCAACACCTACGCCGACAAAGACGCCTACAAAAGCACCGACTAAGGCTCCGACTTTGAGCCCGACGCCGAAGCCCACGTCCAGGCCGACCGTGATACCAACTTTGACACCGACGTCTAAGCCTGTTCCGGTGACACCGACTTCAACACCGGTGCCGACAGAAACGCCGACTCCATCGCCGGTACCGGTGACGCCTGAACCGACATTGAGTCCTACTCCCAGCGGTACACCGACTCCGACTCTGACACCGGTCCCGGAGAAAGAACCTTCTATTGCGGATTTCGTAGAGCGCCTTTATACGATCGCGTTGAACCGTGAATCCGAGCCGGAAGGAAAAGCTTTCTGGGTCAAGGAGATCGAAGACGGTAACCGTACAGGTGGTGATTGTGCATACTTCTTCCTGATCGAAGCACCGGAGTTCAAGAATCGCGGCCTGGGTGACGAGGATTTCGTCGAGACACTTTATAAGACATTCTTCGACCGTGCTTCTGAAGCCGACGGAAAGGCTTTCTGGGTCGGACAGCTGAAGAAGGGGACCATGACCAGAGATCAGGTCATCATGGGATTCATTGATTCGAAGGAATGGTGCAATGTCTGCGCGACATACGGAGTGAAATCCGGAGCGCCGACAGCGAAAGCAGAGTTTGCTTCTAAGAATGCGATCAACTTTGCGACAAGACTTTACACATGCTGTCTCGGAAGAGACCCGGAAGAGAAAGGACTTCAGTATTGGGCCCTGGCACTGACCAACCTCGAACAGACAGGCTGCAGTGTGGCAAAAGAATTCTTCAAGAGCCAGGAATTCACCAACCTGAATCTGAAGACGGAAGAGTACATCAAGAGACTCTACACGACCTTTATGGATCGTGAACCGGAAGCCTCCGAAGTCTCTTACTGGGCCGGTGAGATCTCCAAGGGCACACAGACACGTGACAGTGTACTTGCCTTCTTTGGACAGAGTGAAGAGTTCACGAATATCTGTAAGAAGTACGGTATTGATAGAGGAACGATCTGAATCGTCTGCTTCAACTAAAATGAAATAACCCCTTGCGATGTAGATCCCTCGTCGCTAAGTCCTCGGGCTTCGCCCTGCGGAAGCGTGACATCAGGATCTCATCGCAAGGGGTTTCTTTATGTTTGGGTGTAAGTTAGCTGTCAATTTGGTCACAATCGTTGTCGTTGCCGTCAGATTCTGCTATTCTAATTAATTAGGTTGGATGAATAATAAGACAGTGCATGCGGGGGAAAATCCTGGTGTGCGCGTATGGCTTTTGCTGATGAAGTCAGAAGGAGAATTTAATATGGTGAGAAGAATCATTTCGCGAGTGATTGGGCTGGCGATTGCTCTTAGTGTGGCAGGCGTCCTTGCAGGGAGCCAGGCTTTTGGCGCGGCGGATCTACGTGCGGAAACGGAGCCGACGCCGAAAACGGTGGACAGTGCTTTTGACATAGAAGATGTCGTGCCGGCGGCTACGATTTCTGTCAACGATTTCGATTACGATCTTTCCGATACGACATGTACGCTTATCCGGTATAAGGGGACGGCGGCAACGATCGTGCTTCCGAAGACAGCGGTTATTGAGGGAAAGACATATAACGTTACTCTCGGCACCAATCAGGACGGGATGTTCCAAACCACGAAAAGTGCTTTTTACGAATCCAATGCAAAATCGGTTTCTTTTGAGGAAGGATTTGCTTTCCCGGTTGATTCGAGTAATCTTTTCAATTCCTGCGGGCTGGACGAACTGGATCTTACCGGCGTGGATTTCAGCAAGGTAGAGAATATGACGTCTATGTTTAGCTCTTGTTTCTTCCCGGTCAGTCTCCGTGGAATGGATACATCTCACGTGACAAACATGAACTCTGCGTTCGATGGCGCTCACGAGGTCGATCTGTACGGAATCGATACTTCCCACGTGACTGATGTCAGATATATGTTCCGATCCAACCGCGCAGACGTCATTGATCTGAGTTCGCTTAATTTTTCTTCGGTAAAAAGCTGCTACGGGATGTTTTACCATTGTCAGGCGACGAAAGTGTATTTCGGCGCGACGTATATGTCGAATTGTGGCAGTTACAAGAACATGTTCTACGAGTGCAGTAATCTTGAGACGGTGGATCTTTGCAATGTCAAGGTCAACCTGCCCAGAGATGAAGAACATATGGTAAACATGCAAGACATGTTCTACAAATGTACTAAACTGAAAAAGATCGATATGGCTCAGTTTTCCTGCTATGCCGATGTGCAATATTTGTGCTACGAATGCAAGTCTCTTGAATATTTGGACGTTTCATCCCTGTACGCCTTCGGACCTGAATCCTCAGGTATTTATGGTATAGATAAACTCCAGCTTTTCCGTCCCTTCACAAGAGCAAATTACAGTTATAGATTAGCGGTTGAAATGGTCGATAAGGATGGCATGCTCTGGAGTGAACTTCCGGAAGGGGATCGTCCGGTCACAGAACTTGTTGCTGTTAAGATCACCAAGCAGCCTAGTGGAAAAATGGCGGTGGAGAACACTGAGGTTACCTTCGCGATCGAGACCAATATTTCCGATAAAGAAACGTATGAAAATGCTTTCTACCGCTGGCAGTATTCGGCGGATGATGGCGTGACCTGGACCGATCTTCGGGCATATGGCAAGACATATACTTTTACCGCCGAAATGAGCATGGACAATTATGCTTACCGTTGTCTGGTTAACTATAAGACGAAAACCACGCCGAGCGGAAACAAGGCAGATATGATCTCTAAGGCTGCCTGGCTTCTGGTGTGGGAAGAAAGCGTGACGATTGAGAGCCATCCTGTATCCCGGTCCGGCTTCTATGGGGATCCTGTTTCTTTCCGTGTAGATGCGAGTGGTAATTTATTGAAGTATTGCTGGCAGGAGAGCACGGATAATGGAAAGACCTGGAAGAATTCTTCTTTCAGCGGCGCGGATACATATACGCTTCGTTTGTCCTGTACTCCGTCTGTAGATGGAAGACTTTTCCGCTGTATAGTTTCGAGCGGCAATCTGGAGAAATACACAGATATCGTGAAACTGGAGTCGCGTTCCCTTATTTCGGAAGAGCCTTCTGACCAGACAGTGGATGCGGGGGAGAAGGCCGTATTTAAGGTCACTTCCGATGCGGCGGGTGTGACCTATCAGTGGATGTTTAGCAGTGACGGCGGTAAGACCTGGCAGCAGTCAACTGCTACGGGTAATAAGACCAAAACATTGAAAGTCGATGCGTCTATTAGAAATAACAGATATCTCTATTATTGCGAGGTAACAAACGGTGCGTATTGCCAGCATTCCAAGGAAGCTACCCTTATCCTTAATGGTGTGACCCCGACACCGAAGGTGCCGACAAAGGTTCCAACGAAGAGGCCGACCAAGACGCCTACTAAGGTGCCTACCAAGGTACCGACAGATACGCCGACAAAGGGTCCAACGAAGACTCCGACTAAGGTTCCTACCAAGGTGCCGACAGATACACCTACGAAAGTGCCGACCAAGGTGCCGACTAAGACACCAACAAGCGGACCTACGAAGGCTCCTACCAAGACGCCTACAAATGGTCCGACGAAGGCACCGACCAAAGTGCCGACACCAAAGCCGGGAGAGCCAACAGTTACTCCGATCCCGGGGACGCCAACGGTAACACCGGTTCCGGGTGATCCGACAGTTACACCTGTGCCGGGAACACCTACACCAGAACCGACACCGGCTCCGGTCTTCAGTGATTTTGTAGAGAGATTATATACATGCGCGCTGAACCGTGCTTCTGAGCCGGGTGGTAAGAAGTTCTGGACAGACGAGGTGACGAGTGGAAGAAGAACCGGCGGTGACTGTGCCAGATACTTCCTGCTGGAGGCACCGGAATTCATGAACCGTAACCTGAGTGTCGAGGAATTTGTGGAGACGCTTTATATGACGTTCTTCGACCGTGCTTCGGATGCAGAAGGAAAGCAGGGCTGGGTCAATGCGATCGAGACCGGTAAGATGACACGCGAGGTCGTGGTGGAGAACTTTATCGAATCCACTGAGTGGTGTAATATCTGCGCGAAGTATAGTGTGAAGTCCGGTGCGAAGTACCATAAGGCCACGATTGCTTCTCCGAACGCGATCGCTTTTGCGACCAGACTGTACACCTGCTGCCTCGGAAGAGATGCAGAAGAGGGCGGACTGAACTACTGGAGTTTGGCTCTGACTAACCTTGAGCAGACAGGATGCTCGGCGGCAAAGGAATTCTTTACATCCAAGGAGTTTGTAAACTTCAACCTGAAGGACGATGAGTATGTAAGAAGACTTTATACGACCTTCATGGACAGAGAACCGGAGGCTTCGGAAGTGGATTACTGGACCGGGGAGATCGCAGGCGGGCGCCAGACGCGGGATAGCGTGCTTGCCTTCTTCGGACAGAGTGAAGAGTTCACGAACATCTGCAAGAAGTACGGAATTGATCGGGGAACGATCTGAGCAGTATTTGAAACAGGATAAACGGGTGTCTTTGCTTTCGGCGGGGGCACCCGTTTACTTTGAAAATCCTATATGGCGGTCAAGAATTCCTGCCTTTTCAGATTTGGTTGTGATACCATAAGTTATAAGTGAGTTTATATAGCAGGAGGAGTGAAAATGAAGAAAAAAATCAGAGCTACAATTTCCGTCCTTGTGGCGTCTGCACTTGCTGTTCCGGCGGCTGCACAGGTCTTTGGTGCAACGATCCGCGCAGATGAGAACAGCGCGAATGCAGGAACAACAGTGGAGATCAATGAGAAGAATTTTCCGGATGCGAATCTGCGAAAAACTGTTTCAGAGTATGACGAGAATAAGGACAAGAAACTTGACGAGGACGAGCTTCTTTATGCCAATACGATCGAGGTTCCCGGCAAGGGGATCAAAACACTCAAAGGTGTAGAGCTTTTGCCGTATCTTTATAATCTCGATTGCAGCGGAAATGAACTGACCGAGCTGGATCTGAGCCAGAATAAAAACCTTAGTTACATCGATTGTGCGTGCAACCAGCTGACGAAACTGGATGTCAGTACTTGTGACCCGGTGACCCTTAGTTGTGACAGTAACTTTCTGAAGGAACTGGACGTTTCCCACATGCCGAGCCTGCGCAATCTTACATGCGCGGTCAACGACCTTGCCAAACTGGATGTTTCGAAAAACACGAAACTCTCATGGCTTTATTGCGGCACAATTGACTATCTGCATATGGACGGTGGATTGGGTTCGGAGGAAGAGGAGATCCGTGAGATCAACAACCATCTTACCAAGCTCGATCTCCACGCACATACGGAGTTGGAGAGGGTGGTCATCGATGGAAACAAGATCACTGAGCTGGATCTTAGCAAGAGCAAGAAACTTGAAGGTGTGGAATGCTCCGATAATCCGCTGACCAGTCTTAAGATGTCGAACTCCAATGTGAAGTATCTCAACTGCAATAATACCCTGCTCACGACTTTGGATCTGACCGGTTGCAGGAACCTCGAGGAATTGGAGTGCCATAACGGTAAGCTTCAGTTTTTGAATGTAAAGGATAGCGAGAAACTCGTGTTGCTGAGTTGTCAGGAGAACCAATTAACCAAGCTTGATCTCCCGAAGAAGGGTGCTTTGGTCGGGTTTGATGCTTGCACGAACCAGTTGACGGAGTTGGATATATCGGGTATGAAAGATATGGAATACTGCTATGTTTACGAGAATAAGATAACGAAACTGGATACATCGAAACTCTCCAGCCTGACTTCTTTCAATTGTGATGGAAATCCTGTCACTGAACTCGATTTTTCTTCGAGTAAGGAGTTGGACAGCGTCAACTGTAGTGACACTAAGATCAAGAAACTGGACTTTTCTAACAATCCGAAATTGACCTGGCTTTTCTGCTATGACACTCCTCTTGAATCTCTCAACGTGACAAAGTGCCCGGATCTGGAGCGTATGTTTATAGACGGCAGTAAGCTCACCTCTGTAGATCTTACCAAGAATACCCACCTCAAGGAAGTGTCTCTATCCGAAAACCAACTTGCTAAGATCGATCTGAGCCACAACACGGAATTAACTTCTATTCAATTCTATGGCACAGCTCTGACCGAACTCGATGTGAGCAAGTGTACGAAGCTGCAAGATGTCCGGGTCATGTCGAATAAGCTGAAATCCCTGAAACTCCCGAAAACATCCGGAAAGCTGGAAGGCATTTATGCCAATGATAACCAGCTTCAGTCTTTCGATGTAAGCGGATATCCGAATCTGATTGAACTTGCACTGAACGATAACCAGTTGAGCAGTCTGGATCTTTCGAAAAACACCAAACTGGAATTCCTTCGAATCGCCGGAAATAAACTGACCAGCCTGGATATCAGCAAGTGTGCTCCGCTGGTCGGCCGGTTGAAGAAATACGGAGTAAAAGAAAACACGGAGTCGAATTATTTCTTTAGTGAGATTTCGGTGGATGATTCCTCCTACGTTTATTTCTCTGTGGATACGAAGGTGGATCGCAAGGGATATAAACTTCCGAAACCGACCAATCCGGATCCGACATTCGAAGATTTCGTGGAGCGTCTTTACACTGTAGCTTTGAACCGTGCTTCTGAGCCGGAAGGAAAGCAGTTCTGGATCAAGCAAGTCGTAGAAGAAGGAAAGACCGGCGCGGACTGCGCAAGATTCTTCCTTCTGGAAGCAGACGAGTTCATGAATAGAAACCTCTCTGTGGAAGATTTTGTCGAGACACTTTATAAGACATTCTTCGACCGTGAGTCGGATGCTGCCGGCAAGAAGGGCTGGGTCGATGCCATCCAATCCGGAAGCAAGACCCGCGCCGATGTCGTGAACGATTTCATTGAGTCGACCGAATGGTGTAATGTCTGCGCTACCTATGGTGTTAAGTCCGGTGCGATGTATCACAAGGCAACCAAGGCTTCTAAAAATACCATCAACTTCGCGACACGGCTTTACACCTGCTGCCTCAAGCGTGATGCAGAGAAGGGCGGACTTGACTACTGGTCCCTGGCACTCACGAACCTCGAGAAGACCGGCGCACAGGCTGCCCAGTTCTTCTTCGAAGGCGAGGAGTTCGTCGGATTAAAAACAACCGACCGCGAATACCTGATGAGACTGTACACCACCTTTATGGACAGAGAGCCTTCCGAGGAAGAAATCGGATTCTGGACCGGCGAGATCAAGGCCGGAAGACAGAACCGCCACAGCATCCTCGCTTTCTTTGCCCAGTCTCCTGAGTTCACCGCGATCTGTAAGAAGTACGGTATCGACAGAGGTGAGATCGCCTAAGGGTAAGTTTTGCTCGATAACTTTTGATTCAACGAAGGACGGCTTCCGAAAAGTGAGCCGTCCTTTTTTTGTTCTTGCATTTCGGGCGGGGAAAGGCATGGGAGAGGGTCATCAATTTAAATCAAGTTGATGTAGATCTTCCAAGTCTTGTTGACGTCGCCGATCATGCGCATGGCGTGGAAGCTGTAGAAGAAGTCGAGGATCATCAGAATGAAGACGGCGATCCAGATGCGCTGGCGTCTTTTGTTCTTGTGGTTTCGGAAGAATTCCATCGTGGGTCGATAGAAGTAGTACATGAAGATCGTGATGATCGCGGAGAATCCGAGGCTCGTGAAGAAACTCGTGTAGCGGGTCAGGTGCAGCGGGAGAGAAGTGTAGTCCCAGTAATAGAAACCGCAGAGCTTTTCGACCGTGGTGCCGAGTGCGATTTCTCCGAAAGATACCAGGAAGAAAACGATGGTGAAGTAAAAGAAAAAGTGCCCTTTCTTCGGGGTGCCGATCACGAGATACATGCCGACGACAGCGATACCGTAGCCGAGAAGAAACGGCAGGTTCATGTTGCGGTTATCGATGAAGCCGCTTCGGGTGAGCATCCAGAGGTTTTCGACGATGAAGCCGAGGAGGGATACGAGTGCGGTCATCGCGAGAAGCTCCGGTATATCGTAGAGCTTCGGCTGCGCTGTAAATTCATCTTTTCTCTTCCAGATTATTTCCATCTGAAACACCCCTTATCCGTTTCAATCTCTCTTCTGAATGCAATGTATCACTTTCGATTTTGCGGGGCAATGGAATAAGAGAAGTCTTTATAAATTCTTAAATATCTGGCCGGGGGATGAACCGAAAGCCGTGTTTGCAGTGCTTTCGGGCGCGGAAATAATCAGGGCATACAAATACTGCAATCTTCACGGGTTCTGGGTAAGCGAAGGGTGAGTGAACGTTCTGAGTAAGCGTCAGTTACAGTTTGTATTTCTCACTGATCTGCGGGTAGTAGTCTTTGAGCAGTTTGTTCCATTGACTGATTAAACCATCCAGATCGGTAATATCAATGACTCTCTATCTATTGCCGACAACTCACTCCGTAAGCAAAGAATTGCTCCGACTCCCCTTGGGACAGAACCTTTGTCCAAAATCTTAAAAGCGGAGACTAATTCAGTTCCGGGATTGGTGCTTTTTTTGATCTCCAAAGGATGTAGTTTGCCATTGCTCTCAATAACCATATCGATTTCATTGGAGTCTTTATCTCTATAGTAATGTAAGAGACAGTCTTTGGCGTCGTTAAACCATGTTTTGCGGATTTCGGCCACAGTGTAGTTTTCTAGGATTGCTCCATTGATTGCCCCATTCATCAGAATTTCAGGACTGGAATATCTGGTAAGATAAGTAACGAGTCCTGTATCGAAAAAATACATCTTGGGAGTCTTTATTGTTCTCTTAAGAAGGTTATTTGAATAAGGACGAAGGAAAAAAATGATTTCGGATTTTTCCAGTACTTGAAGCCACCTCTTGGCGGTGTCATCCGAGACTCCTATGTCCAAGGCGATATCATGTATATTCAGCAATTGACCGACCCTGCAAGCTGCGGCTCTTATGAAATCCGCGAACAGTAGTTTATCTACACCTGGGATCATGTCAGTAACATCTCTATTAATGTAGGTTTGGATGTAGGAACTGTAGAAAACGTCTCGGTCTTTATACTTGCCGCTTCTGTGTCCCGGCATACCGCCGTCCCAGATCCTTTTGTACATTTCAATTGGCGAGCATGGTGTGAGATGTGCAGCTCGTTCTTGAAGGTTGTCAAGAGTTAAGGAAAGCGGACCGGTTATTCCATCACCATACATCTCTGCCTGTGATAAAGATGACATATGGATAATGGCAGTTCGTCCTGCCAAAGATTCTTGTGCTAACTCCATGAGATGAAAGGCTTGTGATCCGGTAAGCCAATATGACCCCGGAGTTGCTCCGCTATCTACTTTTATCTTGATATATGCGAATAATTCCGGTGCATACTGGACCTCATCAATTAGGATTGGAGCCGGATGAAGTTCGAGAAATAAAGCAGGATCGTTCTTAGCCAATCGTCTGTTTTCGGCGTCGTCTAGGGTGACTTTAGTTCTTGGAGTCCCTTCCATAAGGTGCTCTAAAACTGTTGTCTTTCCTACTTGGCGTGGTCCGATCAGAAGCAGACAACTATAATCCTCGCTGATTTCTAAGATTTTTCTTTCAAGAGTTCTGTGAATAAACATAGCGCCAACTCCTTCGGCTAAAATACGATTCAATCTTATTTTAGCCGAAACGCGTGAAACTGACAAGTCTTGTTTCCAAGTGTTTTGAAACTTAAGTTTTAACTTCAAAAATGGAGTTGGCTCATCACTTAATTACAGCTTATATTTCTCGCTGATCTGCGGATAGTAGTCTTTGAGCAGTTTGTTCCATTGCTTGGATATCTTGCCGATGTTGCAGTACCATCCGAGATATCCTGCGATTCCCATAATGACGAATGCAAGTGCAATGCCGATAAAGCTGAGAAGGCGCTCGTCCGAATCAAAGCTCTCCATTTTCAGGAGCGTTGCGATTCCGATTATCAGGGCGAAGACCGCCATCACGATGATCATGATCTTCACTGATGTGAACTGCTTCTGTTTTTTATCTTTGAAGAGTTCATAGACATGGGCGATCTCTTCTTCCGAAAGCGCCTTCTTGCGGATATCGTTTTCCAGCTGAAAACTGATGCTGTATGTAGTGATCGAATTTAGGTGAATAGTCGGCATAATGGTTCTCCTGTCGTGTAAAATATTGAAGATTGGCAGACAACATCTTGGAATGAATTGTTCTTTGCATTGAATCAAAGAAGCGCTTTGATCTGTTCAATAAAACCTGGAAGTTCATCAAAAACCACATCACAAATGATGTTCCAGTTGGTTCCTTCATAATCATGAACCAATCTGTCGTGATCAGTATACTTCATGCAACATGAACCTTCTCTTTCATAATTGTGTCGTAGAAGGAACTGTCAGTATTAATCTCGCTGATTTCAAACATATCTACGTCTTTGTCAAGGACAGCTCTCACTTCTTCTGC
>JAFZZM010000062.1 GCA_017615755.1 Clostridiales bacterium
AAGAAGACGGCCGTAAGACCGAAGAAGAGAGAGCGTAAGAATATTGACCGTGGACAGGCTCATATTCACGCTACATTTAACAACACAATCGTTACAATTACTGATATGCAGGGTAATGCAATCTCCTGGGCATCTGCCGGTGAGATGGGCATGAAGGGTTCCCGTAAGGGTACACCGTTCGCAGCTCAGATGGCATCTGAGGATGCCGGTAAGAAGGCTGCTGATCACGGTATGCGTACAGTAGAAGTTTATGTAAAGGGTCCTGGACCGGGTCGTGAATCCGCAATCCGCGCTTTACAGACAGCAGGACTTGAAGTAACTATGATCAAAGATGTTACTCCGGTTCCGCACAATGGTTGCAGACCGCCTAAGAGAAGAAGAGTCTGAGTTCGGAGGTATAGAGAATGGCTAGATATACAGAAGGATCCTGCCGACTCTGCCGCAGAGAAGGTGACAAGCTCTTCCTCAAGGGTCAGAGATGCTATTCCGCTAAGTGCGCACTTGCTAAGAAGAGCGCAGCACCGGGTCAGCATGGTCAGGGCAGAAAAAAGATTTCAGAATATGGTGTACAGCTTCGTGAGAAGCAGAAGACAAAGCGTTTCTACGGCGTTTTGGAGAAGCAGTTCAGACTTACTTATGCACGTGCTGAGCGTAAGCAGGGTAAGACCGGTGAGAAGCTCCTTGAGCTCCTCGAACTCCGTCTCGACAACGTAGTTTATCGTCTTGGTCTGGCTTCTTCCCGTGCAGAAGCTCGTCAGCTGGTGACACATGGTCATTTCCTTCTCAATGGCAAGAAGGCTAACATTCCTTCCATGACATTGAAGGCAGGCGATACGATCGCTGTTAAGGAAACATCCAGAAAGTCCCCGAAATTTGAGACACTTTCCAATGCTCGTCCGGTACCGGCTTGGTTGACATTCAATGAAGAGACACTTACAGGTTCTATCGTAAGAGAGCCGGCTCGTGAGGATGTTGATCTTGAGGTTAAGGAGACATTGATCGTTGAGTTGTACTCGAAGTAATGATCACCGTGCGCGGGCTTAAGCGCGTAGGAGGATAAATATGATTGAAATTATGAAGCCGACAATTGAGTGCGTAGAAGTAAACGAAGATAGTTCGTATGGTAAGTTTGTAGTTGCTCCTCTCGAGCGTGGCTACGGTACGACTCTCGGTAACTCTCTGCGTCGTGTACTGCTTTCTTCTTTGTCCGGTGCGGCGGTAACGTCCATCAGAGTTGAAGGCGTGTATCACGAGTTCTCAACGATTCCTGGCGTAGTGGAGGACATGACGGAGATCATCCTGAATGTTAAGGGTATCCGTGCTAAGCTTCACGTTGATACGCCGAAGACCGTATACATCAGCATGGACGAAGGCAAGACCGGTGTGGTTACTGCCGGAGATATCGTGCATGATGAGGAAGTCGAGATCATGAACCCTGATCATGTTATTGCTACCATGAACGGCGCTGGTCGTCTGTTCATCGAGCTGACGATCAACAAGGGTCGTGGTTATGCGACAGCCGACCAGAACAAGCCGGCTACGCAGACCATTGGCGTGATTGCAATCGATTCTATCTTTACTCCGGTAAAGAAGGCCAACTACACGATCGCGAATACACGTGTTGGTGAGCGTACAGACTTTGATAGTCTTACTTTGGAAGTTTGGACAGATGCGACCATTAAGGTTGATGAGGCACTTTCTTCTGCCGCTTCGATCCTTTGCGATCATCTGGGACTGTTCACTTCTCTTACAGAAGTAACGAACGGACCGAGCTTCCGTGATTCGGATGACAGCGCAAGCAAGAATTCCACACATGATATCGTTATCGAGGATCTTGATTTCTCGGTACGTACCTACAACTGCTTGAAGCGTGCAGGTATCAACACGATCGGTGATCTTGTTGCGAAGTCTGAAGATGAAATGATGAAGGTTCGTAACCTCGGTAAGAAGTCTCTGGAAGAAGTTATCCAGAAGCTCGAGGATATGGAATTGTCTCTCGCAGATGTCGAGGACTGAATAGCGGCTCGAGGGTCAGCTAGGATATTGTAAATATACAGGAGGTAGGAAACCATGGCAGGTTATAGAAAATTAGGAAGAGTTAGCGATCAGCGTATCGCAATTTTGAGAAATCTGGCAACTTCACTCGTTGTTTGCCCGGTTAAAGAAGACGGAAAGGCACTTTCTGAGAATAGAAAGCATGTTGTTACAACAGTAGCCCGTGCCAAGGAAGTCAGCAAGATCATCGACAAGTTGATCGCTGATGCAATCCGTGAAAAGGACAATTACACAACAAAGGAAGTAACGGTTTCCGCTGCGAAGCTGGACGCTAAGGGCATGAAGGTCCTTACAACAAAGACTTCCAAGAATGGTAAGAAGTACGAAGTAGTTGATCGTGAGATCAGCAAGAAGACAGTTCAGGTTGATAGCCCGTCCCGTCTCGCTGCTCGCAAGAACGCTGCTTACTGGCTCAGAAAGAGCCACGATGCTGAGGGTAACACAGTTGATCCGGTAAACATCCTTTACGATGAGATCGCACCGGCACTTGTTAACCACAAGGGTGGTTACACCAAGATCGTGAAGCTCGGCGCTCGTCGCGGTGACGCTTCTGAGATGGCTCTTCTCACATTCGCGGAGTAAGCTGTCCACAATAACTTGATAAGAGGCAAGTGACGGATGGCGGGTGCTGTCCGTCACTTTCTTATATTCGGATTTTAAAGGAAACGGAAATATGGCAGATGAGATCAGAGCACTAGGAAACTTTGAGCAGGCCGTCGAAGGTGAGGACCTGGTATTTTCCTACTCTACCAACACGGGAAGTGACGTGTTGGCTGTGGACCATGTTTCCTTTTCTATTAAGCGGGGAGAATATGTTGCGGTGCTTGGCCGTAATGGTTCAGGCAAGTCGACACTGGCGAAGCTCATCAATCTCCTCGAATATGCAGATGGGGGTAAATTGCGTGTATTTGAACTGGATGCCTCCGATGATGACAATTTCTGGACGATCCGTTCGCATTGCGGAATGGTTTTCCAGAACCCGGATAACCAGATCGTAGGAACTACAGTTGAGGAAGACGTGGCTTTCGGACCTGAGAATCTCTCTGTACCGCTTCCCGAGCTTGCCCAGCGTGTGCAAAAAGCACTGGGCTATGTAGGTCTTCTGGAGATGGCGGATAGACAGCCGTCTGCGCTGTCGGGCGGTCAGAAACAGAAACTGGCGATTGCCGGTGTCCTGGCGATGCAGCCTGAGATATTGATCCTGGATGAAAGTACATCCATGCTCGATCCGAAGGCCAGAGATGAGTTCCTGCAGCTGGTTGCCAGAATGCGTGCCGATAAGCGTATCTCAGTGATCCATATCACCCACGATATGCATGAAGCATTCCTGGCAGATCGTGTGATCGTGCTCGAACATGGTCAGATGCGTCTTTGCGATACACCTTCCGAGGTTTTTTCCCAGGTCGAAGTGATCCGAAGTCTCGGACTTGAACTGCCGAAGTGGGCAGAACTGCTTTGGGAAGTCGCACGTATCTGCGAAGTCGAAGTCGACAAGAGTGCTTTTACTTCGGAAGAAAAAGCAATCGAGACGATCACATCCATATTGAAGAATAAAAAGGCAGACCTTAAGAAGGAGATGCCGGCACCAAGAACGCCGCTGTCCGAGAAGGTCGTGCTTCGTGTAAACGGTTTATCCCATAGTTACGGAAAGAAGGAGAAGAAGGCGATCTCCGACATCAACTTTGATGTGAGAGAAGGCGAGATCCTGGCCGTGATCGGTCACAGTGGATCGGGCAAGACGACCTTGATCTCCCATTTGAACGGTATCCTGCGTCCGCTTGAGGGACAGGTCGAAGTGCTTGATGCAAGTACGGGTGAATTCCTTTCTACGGCAAAAAATGCCGAGATCAAGAAGATCCGCAAGCACGTCGGGCTCTTGTTCCAGTATCCTGAGCATCAGCTTTTTGAGGAAACGGTCGAGAAGGATATCATGTTCGGGCCGAAGAAGATGGGATACAGCGAAGAGCGGTGTAAAGAACTGCTCATGGAATCCCTGCCGTTAGTCGGTCTTTCGGAAGATGTGTTGAGCAGATCCCCGTTTGAACTGTCCGGCGGACAGAAGCGAAGAGTTGCTTTTGCCGGTATCCTGGCCATGGATCCGGATGTACTGGTCCTTGACGAGCCTGCGGCCGGTCTGGACCCGGTGGGACAAAACGAGATCTTCGGCTATATTCAGCAGCTGAAGGAGAAGGGGAAGTCGATCATTCTGGTTTCCCATGATATGGACAAGGCCGCTATGATCGCGGACCGTATCCTGGTGCTCAAGAAGGGCGAGCAGGTATTCTTCGGAACGCCGCGGGAGCTTTTCTCCGAGAAGACGGATTTTGTGCGCATGCGTCTGGACCGTCCGCTTCTGATGAATACAATGCTTTCTCTGAAGAAAGAATTCCCGTATGCGGATGAATTTGAATTTGACTATAAACGTGCGGCATTATCGCTGGTGTTCGGAAATGAGGAGGTGAGCTCCTCATGATCAAGGATGTTTCGATCGGCCGGTATTACCAGGCGGATTCAGTGCTGCACAGACTGGACCCACGTGTGAAGGTCTTCTTGTTTATCGTGTACATGGTCACGGTATTTATGGCGGATACGGCGATCGCCATGGCGGCGTCTTTCGGCGTGATACTGTACCTGACGTTCCTTTCCCGCATTCCTGTTATGGAAGTGCTGAAGTCAGTGCGGCCGATCGTGTTTATCATGATATTCATTTTTGTGCTGAACCTGTTTACCAACAGGTCCGGTGAGACGCTATGGTCCTGGGGCGTGCTGGTGATCACCGACGATGGATTAAAACGGGCGATATTACTGGCGTTCCGGTTATTCCTTCTGATCATCGTTACGGGACTTCTGCTGTCGTTGACGACCACGCCGCTGAAACTGGCGGATGCGCTGGAGTCTCTGGGATCTCCGCTGAAAGTGATCCATGTTCCGGTCAATGAGATGGCGATGACGATCTCGATCGCACTTCGATTCATCCCGACGCTTGTCGAGGAGACGGATAAGATCATGAAGGCACAGTCTTCGCGTGGTGCGGAGTACGATACGGGTAATATCTTCCAGCGGGCCAAGGGTTACGTAACCGTTTTAGTTCCGCTGTTCGTAAGTGCTTTTAAACGCGCCGAAGAATTGGCGACAGCCATGGATGCCAGGTGTTACAAGGGCGGAGTGGGCAAGACCAAGCTCCATCCTCTGCGCATGAAGGGCTCCGACTGGCTGTGGATGGTGCTTCTGACGGCGACCGCTTTTCTGCCTGTCCTGGTAGATTTATTGTGGAAAATAAAGTAAAATAATCGGGTGTGACAAAACCTGAAAGCATTGAGTTTCAAAAGATGAGGAGAGTTTTGAAATGGCATATTTTGTAGGAATCGATCTGGGTGGAACCAATATCAAGGCCGGCGTTGTTTCGGATGAAGGAAAACTTCTGAACAGAGTCAGCATCAAGACGAATGCTGAGCGCTCGATGGAAGAGATCATTACGGACATGGGCAAGCTTGCCAAGCAGGCTATTGAAGATGCCGGAATTTCCGAGTCGGATGTTTCCGCGATCGGTATCGGTTCTCCGGGAACACCGGATAACAAGGCAGGTACGCTGGTTTATGCGAAGAATCTGCCGTTTGAGAATGCACCGATGAGAAAGATCATCCGTTCCGTGATCGATCTTCCTGTTTATATCGATAATGACGCAAACTGTGCAGCGATGGCGGAGAGTGTCTCCGGTGCTGCGAAGGATGCAGCGGATTCGGTAGCGATCACGATCGGTACGGGAATCGGCTGTGGCGTGATCATCAACAATACCATCTTCTCCGGCTTCAATCAGGCCGGTTCGGAATTCGGACATACGGTACTGGTTACCGGTGGACAGCAGTGCTCTTGCGGACGTAAGGGCTGCTTCGAAGCATACTGTTCTGCATCGGCACTGGCCAGAATGACAGGCGAGGCTGCGGAAGCCAACCCGACATCCAAGCTGAATGATGTGATTGCGGCGAACGATGGAAAGCTGAATGCTAAGATCGCTTTCGAAGCAATGCGTATGGGTGATGAGGTCGCATCTGCGGTTGTAGATACCTATATCGAGTATCTGTCCGATGGTCTGGCAAACGTGATCAATGCATTCATGCCGGAGATCCTTGTAATCGGCGGCGGCGTCTGCAACGAGGGTGATCCGCTCCTTCTCCCGCTTCGTGAGAAGACCATGAATAAGCCTTTCTTCGGACCTGGGGTAAAGAAGACCGAGATCCGTCTGGCAGAAATGGGCAACGATGCAGGTATCGTCGGC
Source organism: Clostridiales bacterium (assembly GCA_017615755.1). Lineage (GTDB taxonomy): Bacteria > Bacillota > Clostridia > Saccharofermentanales > Saccharofermentanaceae > Scatonaster. Next base: position 6,332 of record JAFZZM010000062.1, read on the forward strand.
GCAGCCATGATGGGTAAGTCCTGCCTGGATAAGAATCTTCAGGGCTGAAAACAATGACAGACAGCGGGAAGACAAAGGAGAATACGGACATTCGTATCGCTTTGCTGACCGAATATGACGGGACTGACTTTGTCGGTTTCCAAAGACAGAATAACGGGCGCTCCGTACAGCAGACACTGGAAGAAGCAGTGGAAAAAGTGTACGGGCGCTTTTGTCGTATTTACGGATGCAGCCGGACGGACTCCGGTGTGCACGCAAGAGGACATGTTTCCCATGTCGACGTACCGTTTTCGATCCCGGTCGAAAAGATCCCGCTGGCGCTGAATGCGGTCATGGAAGAGGATCTTGTGGTACTTGCCGCCAAGGAAGTGACCTCTGACTTTCACGCCAGATTCAACACGAAGGGCAAGAGATATTGCTATCGTGTCAGAAACGCGGCGATCCCTTCGGCGATCGACCGTAGGACGGAGGCGTTTGTTCCGGGAAAACTGGATGTGGAGGCTATGAATGAGGCAGCCAAAGAATTCATCGGCACGCACGATTTTTCGGCGTTCCGTGCACAAGGTGGTCCGGACATCAGCCCGATACGCACCATGAAGGATGTCTATGTTTTAAGAAAAGCCGATGATCCGGATCTTATCGAGATCACGGTGATCGGTGAATCCTTCCTCTACAATATGGTCCGCATTATGGCGGGAAGTCTCGTGTATGTGGGGCAGGGCAAGATGAAAAAGGAAGAGATCCGGACACTTCTGACCGGCGAGGGAGCGAGAAAAGAGGCCGGTAAGACCATGCCGGCAAAAGGACTTACGCTCGAGGAAGTCTTCTACGAAGATCTTGTCTGGTAATGTCCGCAGAAACTTGCCAAATGAGTGCTTTTCCCTTACTATCAAAGAAGTGATTCTAAGAAATAAGGAGATTTGAATTATGGCAAATCCTATCGTAACGATTGAAATGGAAAACGGCGGCATCATGAAGCTGGAGCTGTATCCGGATGTTGCGCCGATCAGCGTGCAGAATTTTGTTGATCTCATTGAGAAAGGTTTCTATGACGGATTGATCTTCCACCGTGTTATTTCCGGATTTATGATCCAGGGCGGTGACCCGACAGGTACAGGTATGGGTGGTCCGGGCCATCACATCAAGGGTGAGTTCCGTGCAAACGGCGTACCGAACGATCTGGCCCATGAGCGTGGCGTTCTTTCCATGGCACGCGCAGGAGACCCGAACTCCGCAGGATCCCAGTTCTTCATCATGCACGAAGACGGCCCGTTCCTCGATGGCAACTATGCAGCTTTCGGTAGAATCATCGAAGGTATCGAAGTAGTAGACGAGATTGCTTCTACTCCGACAGACAGAGGAGACAGACCGCTCCAGGAGCAGAAAATGAAGAAGGTTACGGTTCAGAAGTAAATCGAAGAGAACGAGAAGAACTGATTCATTTTGTTCGCAAAGAATAAATCCCACTACGCTAGGTCCTCGACGCTTCGCGTCTGCGGAATCGCTTGTGGGATTTTTCATTTGCAAACATTTCTGAATTGCAGTTCTCGTTATCTTCTTTGAATCAGTTCTTCTCGTTCTCTTCTTTTTTGTTGTCTTCGGCAATTACATAGAGAGGACGACGCTTGACTTCGATATATGTCTTTGCCAGATATTCGCCGATTACACCGAGGGCCATGAGGACCATGCCGCCGAGGAAGAGCATGAATGAGAGCAAGGACGGGTAACCTGGTCTGTCTTTCCAGATCAGGTGGATGATCGCGTGTACGAAGTAGTAGAGAAGATAAATGAAAGATCCGAAGGATGTGAGGAAGCCGACGACTGTGGCGATACGGAGAGGAGCGGTCGTAAAGGATACGATACCCTCGATAGCGTAGCGGAACAGTTTCCAGAAGGACCACTTGGTCTCGCCGGCGATACGCTCGACATTTTCGAATTCGAGCCACTTGGTGCGGAATCCGACCCATGCGAAGATACCTTTGCTGAAGCGCTGGCGTTCGTTAAGGGAAAGGATCGCATCTACGACGGGACGACGCATAACGCGGAAATCTCTTGCGCCATCTACGATCTCAACATCGGTGAAACGGTTGATCAGGTGATAGAAACGGCGCGCAAACCAGCTTCGGATCGGCGGTTCGCCTTTTCTCGAGACGCGGCGTGTGGCAACGATATCGCATTCATCCTTTTCCAGCATGTCGAACATCTGCGGAAGAAGAGACGGCGGATCCTGCATATCTGCATCGAGAAGACCGATCCACTCGCCCTTGGCTGCGGAAAGTCCGGCATACATTGCGGCTTCTTTACCGAAGTTACGGGAGAAAGAAATATAACGGATACGGGAATCCTTTGCGGCCAGATCTCTTAACAAAGAAAGAGTCTTGTCACGGCTTCCGTCGTTGACAAAGATCAATTCATATTCATATTTGGGGCATTCCTGCATGACCTTACACAGCGCTTCGTAAAGATATGGAAGCGCTTCTTCTTCGTTATAGCACGGCACCATCAGGCTGACTAACATAAACCACCTCATGAATATTTGAAATGTATGTTCTTAGTATACTACAACATGCTTTGGTTCGTATGCATGAAAACGTGAATCTTTTGGAAACATAGCGCTTTTGTGATATTATGCATGGTGTATTTTGGCAGGACGGACAGACATGGAGGGTGAGGTATGCCGGAACCGAATAGAGGGGTACGATTCAATACTCGACCTTGGGTGTCCTTTTTCGCCACCACGCTGTTTCTTGTTGCAATATTCTTTTATTTCGGTGTTTTCCCTTTCGGGTCGAAAGATATCCTGAGTTCTGAGGTGGGCGGACAGTTCCTGCCGTTTCTGGCTGCATTGAAGAATCAGCTTCTTCAGGGAAAGTCCCTGACATATTCTTTTCAAACCGGTATGGGAAAGAACTTCACCGGTGTTTTTGCCTACTACCTTTCCAGTCCGCTGAATCTTCCGGCTGTTCTTTTGCCGATGAAATACCTGAGCGAAGCCGTCATGTTTCTTCTGATCCTGAAACTCTCGCTGGCCGGCGCTTTTATGACATGGCTTCTGGATACACGTTTTTCCGACAAGACGAAGATGAGCATTCTTTTCGGAGCGATGTACGGCCTTTGCTCGTTCTCTCTGGCGTTTATGGTCCACATCATGTGGCTCGACGGGTTTGCGATGCTTCCTCTCATTATCCTTATGCTCGAACGGTTCAGAAAAGATCCGTCCCGCTGGTGGACAGTTTTGCTCGTGATGTTCCTGCTTTTTGCTTCCGGCTACTACATGGGATTCATCGTCGGGATCTTCGCCCTGGCCTATCTTGTGGCACTGCTGGACTACGAAGGCGCCTTCGAACCGAAAAGAACTCCCTCCGGTGAGACACTGACCGGCCTTTTCCTCCTTGCAATGCTGGTTGCGGCGATGCTCTGCGCGGCCGTCTGGATTCCGGCAGGCATGGACATTTTCAAAAACCGCGATTTTTCACAGCCCGAGGTACCCGATGTCCAGCCGGCATTCTCCCTGCAAGCATTTTTGTCGCAGCTCCTTCTGAGCCGGGTGGCAGAAGACGGCAAAAACCTTCCGTTTGTAGCCACGAATCTGCTGGTGGTATCCCTCGTGGTACTGTTCTACCGAAATCGCGAGATCTCTGTCCGCGTGAAAAAATGGACGGCTGTCATTCTTGGTGTGGGGCTGCTTTCTTTCATGCTGGCACCGCTCAACATATTCTGGCATGTCTTCGAAGAGCCGGCACGCTTTCTGTACCGGAACTCTTTCCTGTATATATTCGGACTGATCCTTATGGCATTTTATTCCTATCTGCATCGGCGGGCACTTTCGTCACGGGACTTCCTGTTTACCGGTGGAGTTCTTTTCGCGATGCTGGCTTTGATCGAGATCCCGGGAAATGCGGGTGGATATTTCTTCCCCCATATGTTTTTCCTGGCTGCGATCCTTTTCTGTCTGTGGACAGGTGCGGTCAGGCACCATTACGCGATCCTTTCCTCGATCTCGCGCGTGAGCGGGATCGTTCTGGCCGCGATCCTCGTGGTAGAGATCATCACGCTTGATCCGCAAGGCCAGCTTCGGGACATGACAAAGTGGTCGATGGATCATCAGGCGTTTGTCTCGTCGCTCGAAGAGTACCGTGCACTGACGGAACAGATCGACGAGAGCTCCCGCTTCCGTGTCGAAAAGGACGGGCAGGGCGGTCCGGAGCCTTCGCTGCTTAATGCGTACGGGCAGGTGAGCGGAATCAGCTCGGATCTGCAGATGGCAAACAAAACGCAGAACCGTTTCCTCAAGCAGCTGGGATACCGTCTGAACAACAACTATATGCGTGCCACACACGATTTTTGTATCCTGCCTTCTGATTCCATCCTGGGCATCCGGTACATCATTTCCGAAAGAGGGGAAATGACGGGACTTCAGAAGAAGGCAAGCGAAGGGTCCCTGACACTTCTTGAAAACCCGTACTCGGCAGTACCGGCGGTCCTGGCCGAAGAAGACGCAGGTGCTTTTGGATTCTATGCTTTGGAAGAAGAAACGGAGGACAAAGACTATTTCGCGTTCCAGGAGAAGTGGTTCTCGTCCCTTTCCGGACAGGATGCTTCCGGGCTGTACCGCGATTGCGATGTATGCTGGGAAACGATTAACGGAGAAGAGGCGCCCGTTACTTACACGGAACTGAAGAAGAGCTGGAAAAACATAGAGGAGAAAGTCCCGGACAGCCTGAACCTCGAAGATCCGGAGGCCGATTTCAAGGTGGTACGAAGCTATCTTCGTGCCAACGCTGCATCGCCGATGTCGATCCGCACCACCATCGTTGCGGATTCTACGGATATGCTTTACCTCTCCGTACCTTTCATGATGGAGAGTTACCCGTTCTCGGTGTACTGCAACGGTCAGAAGGTATTTGAAGAAACATCCGATTCGGATTATTCGGTACTGGTCAACCTCGGAAATTTCAGTGTTGGCGAGGAGGTCCTGATCGAGGTCAGGACGGAAGAGGAGGTCTTCCCTTGCTTTGATTTGAAACTTGCTTATGTGGACACAGCGGTGCTCGATGCGCAGATGAAGATCCTCAAAGACGGTATTTCCGATGCGCGCATAGAAAACGGCGAGGTTGCTTTTACCGCCGAAGCAGATTCGAGAAGACTTGTAGTTACCTCCATTCCGTACGAAAAGGGCTGGCGGGTGACCATCGATGGTACACCTTGTGATGTACTCTGTTACCAGGAGGCGTTTGTCAGTTTCTTCATGGACGCCGGGAATCATCAGGTCAAGATGGAATTCTCACTCCCAGGAGGGTCAATTGGTGTTATAATCAGTGCGGTGGGTTTATTATCAGGAACCGCATTCGCGATTCTTTTGAAGCGTAGATATTCTTCTTCAGGGTCGGATAAAAAAGTGACAGGAGACACGAAATGATTGAGAAAACATCATTGGAATCAGCAAGGAAGAGGAATATTGATCTACGTCCTCTGTTCGCGTTCTTCGCCACGCTGTTTTCCATGTTCGCAATATTCGCGATCAGCGAGATTACGCCATTCGGCCAGAGAAATATTCTGACGTCGGATCTGGGTGCACAGTACGGCCCGTATCTTATCGGATACAAGAACGCGCTTCTGAGCGGGGAATCGATGCTTTATTCCCAGGCTCTGGGATTGGGACAGAATACCTTAGGTATGTTTGCCTACTATCTTTCCAGCCCGCTCAGTTTCCTCGTATTCCTTTTCCCGAAGGCACGCCTTCAGGAAGCCATCACGATCCTGATCAGCGTCAAGCTGGCTTTCGCCGGTGCTTTCATGACCTGGCTTCTGGACAGAAAGTTCAAGTCCAAGGACAGAATGACAGTGCTTTTCGGAATGATGTATCCGCTTTGCTCGTTCACCATCATCTTCATGTTCAACATCATGTGGCTGGACGGCATCGCACTTCTCCCTCTGGTGATCATGCTGACAGAGAAGATCATCGAAGATCGTAAGGCATGGGTAAAGCTGACGCTTGTTTTGTTTGTATTGTTTGTTTCCGGCTACTATATGGCTTATATGGTCGGTGTATTCTCATTCATCTACCTTCTCGCCTATATGGGCTACGAGGGTGCTTTTGCCAAGGGTAAGGGAAAAGAAACCGCGAAGAAGATCGGCCGTTTCATTTCGACTGCTGTTGTAGCGGGCATGATGAGCGCCTGCATCCTGATCCCGGCCGGACTCGATACACTGGGAAACGGTGACTATACTCAGGCTGACAAGCTATCGATGGATCCGAACTTCAAACTGATCTCGATTGCTGATCAGCTCCTGGATACAGGTGTAAACGATCTGTCGAAAAACCTGCCGTTCATATTCGGCGGTCTGGCAGTGCTTTTCCTTTGCATCCTGTTCTTCCTGAACCGTTCGATCAGTAAGAGACTCAGAACAGGCGTGGCATTCGCTCTGGGATTCGGTATCTTCTGCTTCCAGTTCCCGCTCCTTGACATCGCCTGGCACCTCTTTGACACACCGAACTGGTTCCACTTCCGTTATTCGTATGTGTTCTCATTTGTCATGATCCTCGTTGCTTTCTACTCCTATCTGCACATGAAGGCAGTCGAGAAGAAGTACTTCTTTATCGCATGGGGAGTGATCTGTGGTATCGCCTGCATTTCCCAAAGTTTCGGTCAGATGGAAAAAGAGAACAGTACCTTCTTTGCCACGCTGGCGATCTCATTCCTGATCTGTGTGCTCTTCTACGGAAAGACACTTGAGAAGTGGCCGGAGGTGATCTATAACCTGAAAAAGATCGGCACGCTGCTTCTGGTAGTGGTCATCCTGATCGAGATCGTGGTATTTAATCCGCGTAACTATATGCCGGATGTTTTCGGCGGATCGAAGGATCAGCCGCAGTATGTGGAAATGATCGAGAATCTTTCCGAACTGGCCAAAGTGGAAGAGAAGGGTGAGTGGTACCGTTCTGAGATCCACAAGCCATGGCATACGTTTATCAGCGGTAACACGCTGGCCTTCTATACGGACACACACGGAATCAGTATCTTTGCTTCCATGGCCAACAAGAAGACCAACCATTTCCTCAAACAGCTGGGTTATGAGTCTAACTACAATTACTTCAGCATTGAACATGAGTACGCGCTCCTGCCGGTAGACACGATCCTGGGTATCCGCTATGTGATCACCACCGACCATGACCTGACCGAGATGCAGTACAAGGCCAATAAGGGTGAGTACTATCTGTACGAGAACCGTGACGCGATGCCGATCGCCTTCCTGGCTGCAGCAGACGCCTACAATTTCGATGGCAATGCACTTGAGAAAGATGATCACAAGAAGGATTACTTCGCATTCCAGGAAAACTGGATCACTTCACTTTCCAAGGTGGATGCATCCGATATCTATGATACGTTTAACGCCGAGTGGACAGTTCTGAACGGCCAGGCAACGGATATTAAGCCAAGTGAAAACATCACGGCCGGCGATTTTGTCGTGAACTCTCTCAACCACGAAAACAAGAATACAGATTCAAAAGATCTGAAATACTATCTGCGCAATAACACGAAGAGCCCGATGGTACTTCGTACCGAGATCGAGGTCGAGAGTTCGAAGCCTCTGTATTTCGTCGTTCCGTACCTCTGCATGCAGTGTGTCAGCAGCATCTATGTGAACGATGAGAAGATCGAGCTGAATTCTTCCGCATCTTTCTACAGCCAGATCGTCAATCTGGGTTCATACCACGAAGGTGAGAAGATCCGCGTGGATATCCGCATCTCTCAGGATATCTTCGCATCCTTTGATCCGATCTTCGCATACTGCAACACCGAGAACATGGCAAAGCAGACCGAAGCCCTCCGTCAGGGACTTCTGGGAACTGAGGTCAAGAACGGCCATGTGGTGATCAATACGACTTCCGAAGAAGAGAAGATGCTCTTTACATCCATCCCGTTTGAGAAGGGCTGGACCGCGAAGGTGGACGGACAGAAGACGGAGATCGTCTCCTACCAGGATGCCTTCATCAGCATCCCGCTTTCTGCCGGAACCCATACGATCGAACTTTCCTTTACCCCTCCGGGATGGCACGCTGGTCTTCTTGCCAGCGGTGTCGGCATCGTGGCATTTATCGTGCTCGCATTCGTAATGGGAAAGAACAAGGAAAAAGTTGCGGTCAAGACAGAAGAGAAGACAGACAGTAATACTGAAAGCATAGAGAAATAATGAGGAGGTATGAACTATGAATATTCAGGAATTGTATCAGCTTTGGAGCCGGGATCCGTATTTTAACGAGGAGACCCGCGCAGAGCTTCTTGCCATTAAAGACGATGCGAAAGAAATCGAAGAGCGTTTCTATCGCGATCTGGAATTCGGTACCGGCGGACTCCGTGGTATCCTTGGTGCGGGCACAAACCGCATGAACCTCTATACTGTTTCAAAAGCATCTGCCGGCCTTGGCAAATTCATCCAGAGTGAGGGTGAAGAAGCCGTAAAGCGTGGTGTAGTCGTTTCCTACGATTCCCGTCGCTGCTCTCCGGAATTTGCCGAGATCACCGCTCGTACACTGACTTCCATGGGCATCCGTGTATATCTTTCCGATGAACTTCGTCCGGTACCGATGCTTTCCTATTCGGTCCGTTACCATAAGGCATATGCCGGTGTCATGATCACCGCCAGCCACAACCCGGCCAAGTATAACGGTTACAAGGTATACGGTGAAGACGGCGGACAGGTACCGCCGGAGGCTGCTTCCAAGATCCTTGGATTCATCGAAGGCTTCGAAGATATCAGAACGATCCGCCCGGATTCCCTCGACGAGGCAAAGAACAAGGGCCTTCTTACATTCTGGGGCGCCGAAGTGGATGAAGCATACACCAATATGCTCGACACACTCGTTATCGACCGTCAGGCGATCCTCAACCAGAAAGATATGTCCATCGTATACACACCTCTCCACGGTTCCGGAAACAAGCCGGTACGCCGCATCCTGAAAAAGGTCGGTTTTGAGAACGTACACGTTGTTGCTGAGCAGGAGCTTCCGAACGGTGACTTCCCGACAGTAGAAACACCGAACCCGGAGAATCCGTCTGCACTCTCCATGGCCATCGAACTTGCCAAGAAGGTCGGCGCGGAAATGGTCATCGGTACTGACCCGGATAGTGACCGTATCGGTGTAGCCGTACGTTCCGTCCAGGATGGACAGGAAGTATTCGTTCCGTTCACAGGTAACCAGATCGGTCTGATGCTCCTCGACTATATCCTCGATTCCAAGAAATCCGCAGGCACACTCGAGGCCAATCCTTTTGCCGTAACCACTATCGTGTCCAGCAAACTGGCCGGTGCGATCTGCAAATACTACGGCGTAGAGCTCCAGGAAGTTCTCACGGGCTTCAAGTTCATCGGTGAAAGAATCAAGATCGATGACGAGTTCGGTAACAAGCACTTCCAGTTCGGCTTCGAAGAGAGCTACGGCTATCTGTCAGGTGTAAACGTACGTGACAAGGACGCAGTCGTTGCTGCCATGCTCATCGCAGGCATGCAGGCTCAGAGCAAGGAGAGAGGCGAATCTCTCCTGGATCGTCTCGAGAGCATCTACAAGAGATTCGGATACGGCTTTGAAGAAGCAGTTTCCTTCACTCTGGAAGGCAAGGAAGGCGTAGAGAAGATCTCCGGCGCCATGAAGTCCCTGCGTGCAGAGCTCGAAGGTGCAGCCAACAAGGAAGAAGCACAGAAGCTTCTCGGTGGTGTGCCGATCGTAGCCGTTCGTGACTACCAGACATCCAAGCGCTATGTCTTCACAGACAGCGGCATCGAAGTCGAGCCGATCGATCTTCCGGTATCGAACGTTCTGCTCTACGAGCTGGGCGGTGACAAGGGTCTGGACTGGGCATGTGCACGTCCGTCCGGCACAGAGCCGAAGCTGAAGATCTACTTCGGTATCTATGCGACGACCAAGGAAGATTCTCAGGCACGTCTTGCCGAGACAAAGAAAATGGTTTCCTCTTACGTACAGTCCAAGCTGTAATAGAAAAGAGAGAAGGCAATGGAGTATTGTTGGAAAATCAACGGGGAAGAGCTCTGGTTTCAAACAGAGCCTTCCCTTTTTTCGCCAAAAGGACCCGACGCGGGTACTCTTGCCATGCTTTCCCATGTGGAGCTGAAGGGTAACGAGCGCGTTCTGGATCTGGGATGCGGTGCAGGTATCGTAGGAGTATGGGCAGCCAGGAAGGTGGGCGGAGAGAATGTGGTCATGACCGATATCGATCCGCTGGCCGTGGAAATGAGTAAGAAGAACCTGGAAAGAAACGGGATCACGGGGGCGACGGTCGTATGTGGTCCGGACCTGTCGGCGGTCCCCGGAAAAGACTACGATCTGATCTTGTCGAATCCTCCTTACCACACAGACTTCAAAGTGGCAAAAGCATTCATCGAAAAAGGCTTTAACAGGCTGAAAACAGGCGGGAGCATGGTACTTGTCACAAAACGGAGAGAGTGGTATAAAATGAAGATGATAGCTATCTTCGGAGGAGTCCGGATCTATGAAACCGACGGTTATTTAGTATTCGTATCCGAGAAGAAAAGTGAAGATTTTGCGAAGAAAATGCGAAGAAAGTTTGAAAAATAGTACGATTTATCCACAAAATTGTCGATTTTGACTAGGGTTTTGGGGTTTAAATGTCGCTGAAATGCGAGTATACTCTGCTTACCAAGTAAAAAGGGGGCATGTGGATGACTGCCAATGAATGTTTAATTAAATTCAACTCCATTAAAGAATGTCTGTCCGATGTTCTTTGGATGTACTTCGAGATCCAGTCTGCTGATTGCGAGCAGGTCGTTCTCGTCGGAAAGCCGGATGAATTTGCAGAACCAACATTGGAAATTGTATTTATGCAGCCGTTTATGGTTTCTTGTCCGATGCGCTTTACCTACGAAGGTGGGGACTTTATCGGTCTGGCTCCTCAGGAGGAGTTCTACCAGATGAACGAGAGATACCATATTGGTCAGGGATACCACATCTTCAAGATCAAGGTTGAAAACAGACGTTTCTTCATTATCGCGAAATCGATGCACGTATCGATTAAGTAAGGAGTTAGCGGTAAGCGTCTGAATTTGGGGTATGAATAAAATTGCATTTAATCTGCAGCCGTTGGCCAGTTCCAAGCTGACAGGCATAGGTACTTATGCCAGGGAAGTGGCGAGGCGTCTGGGTCCGAACCTGGAGAAGGGCGGATATGCAAGTGTTGAAGTCCATGTTTTTGATTTCCTGAAAAAAAACGGTGGTGTTGATTTTGTGCGTCAACACGCCGATAAACCTGTGGCAGATATGCCGTTTAAGCAGAGCTGGCTTATGCCTCTCGGTGCGTATATTCGCATGGGCAAACTCGGCTCGATCATTCCATACGAGAAACTTCTCCATACAGAAAATGACATCACGGTATTTTTCAATTACCTTGCGCCTATGGGCATCAAGGGCAAGACGATCATTACCGTGTACGATATGGTGTGCCAGCGCTATCCGGAAACGATGGATAAGAAGAACAAGCGCCTGCTGACCAAGCATCTTCCCGAATCCTGCAAAAGAGCAGAAAAGATCATGACCATCAGTGAATTCTCCAAAAGAGAGATCATGGAGTGTCTGAACGTGCCGGAAGAAAAGATCCATGTGGCGTACTGCGGAGTAAACCGCAAGGTATATTCGCCTTTCAAGGATAAGAAGCAGGCCGAAAATGCCATGGCCCGTATTGCCAAGAAGTGGAACATCAAGGAAGGATTCCTGCTTTATCTCGGCACGTTGGAGCCGAGAAAGAATGTCGGACTCCTGATCGATGCTTTTGAGACGATAAAAGAGAAACATCCAGAACTGAAACTGGTCATCGGAGGCGGCCTTGGCTGGAACTACGAGCCGATCCTTCAGAAGATCGAGCAGTCGAAGTACGCGGAAGATATCGTTCGTACCGGATATCTTTCCGAATCCGACAAGATCGATCTGTACCGTTGCGCCAGCCTTTTCGTGTTCCCGTCCATGTACGAAGGATTCGGTCTTCCTGTTCTGGAGGCCATGGCCTGTGGGACGCTGGTTCTGACCTCGGATACGTCTTCGCTTCCGGAAGTAGTCGGCGATGCCGGATGGCTCGCAGATCCGAACGACGCGGGTGCTTTTGCAGAAAAGATAGAAGAGATCTTGTCCGGCAACTTCAATAGTAGCGAAATGCACGAGAAAATGGAGCTTCAGGTCAAGAAGTTTTCATGGAATCGCACGACCCTGGCATATGGTCAGGCAATATATGATGTGATACAATAAATCGATAATTGATTCTTACTGTCGAGAGGGTTTTTACTCATGAAACATGCACTTATTACAGGTATTACAGGCCAGGATGGTTCCTACCTCGCCGAGCTTCTGCTCGAGAAGGGTTACGAAGTTTACGGAATCATGAGAAGAAAGAGTGTTGTGGATTACGGCAACGTAGAACACATCAAGGACAAGATCCACTTTATCTATGCGGATATGACCGACCCGGTCTCTTTGATCACGGCCATGAAGATCTCTCAGGCAGATGAAGTATATAACCTCGCAGCGCAGAGCTTCGTTGCCACATCCTGGGAACAGCCTCTGGCTACGGCTAATATCGATGCTCTCGGCGTTACCAATATGCTCGAAGCGATCCGTATCGTAAAACCGGAAGCACGCTTCTATCAGGCATCCACTTCCGAGATGTTCGGTAAGGTTCAGGCGATCCCGCAGAGCGAGACCACGCCTTTCTATCCGAGAAGCCCGTACGGTGTTGCGAAGCTCTATGGTCACTGGATCACCAAGAACTACAGAGAGAGCTACGACCTGTTCGCTTGCTCCGGTATTCTCTTTAACCATGAGTCCGAGCGCCGTGGTAAGGAGTTCGTTACTCGTAAGATCACCGATGCTGCTGCCCGTATCAAGCTGGGCAAACAGGAGTGTGTGGAACTCGGAAATCTCTCCGCGAAGCGCGACTGGGGTCATTCCAAGGACTACGTCAAGGCGATGTGGCTGATGCTGCAGGCCGATGCTCCGGACGATTATGTAGTTGCAACCGGTGAGACAAGAACAGTAAGAGAGTTCGTGGAAACCGCATTCCGTCACTTGGACATCAACATCAAGTGGGAAGGCGAAGGCGTAGATGAGAAGGGTATCGACGAAGCAACCGGCAAGGTTGTCGTACGCGTAAATCCGCAGTTCTTCCGTCCGGCAGAAGTTGAACTTCTCCTCGGCGACCCGGCAAAGGCAGAAGAGAAACTGGGCTGGAAGCGCGAGATTTCTTTCTCCCAGCTCGTAGAGCGTATGGTCAAGAACGACTTTGACCTCGTTTCCAAAGAAATGTAAGAAATAACGAAAAGTGCGGTGGCGGAAGAGTTTTCTTCCGCTTCTGTGCTTTCTTTTTGTATTTAGGAGATAGGAAGACTTGGTTAAGGTTATTAAAGAACTGTACGATTACAGACAGATGATCATCGGGTTTGTCAAAAGAGACCTGAAGGGACGTTATAAGGCGTCTGTCCTGGGTTTCCTGTGGACATTCATCAACCCGCTTCTTCAGCTTCTGGTCTATACACTTGTCTTTTCCACGATCATGCGTAACGGCATCCCGGAATACTATCTCTTCCTGTTTGTGGCACTGATCCCCTGGATCTTCTTTGCGACCAGTATTTCCGGTGGTTCCGGCTGTGTCGTTTCACAGAATACTATGGTCACGAAGATCTATTTCCCGAGAGAAGTACTCCCGGTCTCCTACGTGACCAGTGCTTTTGTAAACATGCTGCTGACATATATCGTCGTGTTCGCGGTGGTCATTCTCACCGGACACACGCTTGATCCGATAGCGCTTCTGTTCCTGCCGCTTATCATGATCGTCGAATATTTCCTGGCCTTGGGCATTACCCTGATCACTTCGGCCTTGACTGTATACTTCCGTGATCTGGAGTACATCATGAGTATCGTGACCATGGCATGGCAGTTCCTGACGCCGGTCATGTACGATGTCAGTATCCTGGACGGAAGCCCGAGACTTCAGACTATCTTCTACATGAACCCGATGACTTCGGTGATCATCGCCTATAGAGATATCATGTTCTATCACAAGGTACCGCAGTTGAACACTCTTGTTGTGGCAGTCTGCATGGGTATGCTGTTTACGATCCTCGGCTTTGAGATCTTCGGTAAACTGAAGCGTCGTTTTGCGGAGGAGCTGTAATATGAGTGAGAACAAGGTACTGGGTGCCGATCTTTACAATAAAAAATCCTCTGAAAAAGTGGCGATCGAGGCAACGGGGATCCACAAGAAATACCGCGTGTACCTGGACAAGGGATACAGCCTCAAGGAGAAAGCGCTTTTCTGGAAGAGAAACCGCTACGAAGAGCGCTGGGTACTGAAGGGTATCGACCTGAAGGTCATGCAGGGGGAGGCGGTCGGCCTTCTCGGTGTGAACGGCTGCGGTAAGAGTACTTTCCTCAAGCTTCTTTCTCGTATCATGTACCCGGACCAGGGCGAAGTGAAGATCAACGGACGTGTGTCCTGCCTGATCGAGCTTGGTGCGGGTTTCCATCCGGACCTTTCCGGCCGCGAGAATATCTATACAAATGCGGCGATCTTCGGTCTGACGAAGAAGGAGATCGATGCAAGACTTCAGGATATCATCGACTTTTCCGAACTTGAGGACTATATCGATAACCCGGTACGTACCTATTCTTCCGGTATGTACATGAGACTTGCGTTCTCCGTTGCGATCAACGTGGATGCGGATATCCTCCTCATCGACGAGATCCTGGCGGTAGGCGATGCCAATTTCCAGGCCAAGTGCTTCAAGAAACTGAGTGAACTGAAGCGTCAGGGTATGACCATCGTTATCGTTTCCCACGATATCGGCACGATCGAGAGATTCTGCGACAAGGGTCTGTGGATCAAGGACGGTCTTTGTGCTTCGGAAGGCATAATCAAGAAGGTCGTCAATGACTATAGAGAGTTCCTCGAAGAAGAGCGTCAGGCGGCGCTCGAGAAGGAAGTAGCGGCCAAAACCAAGCGCGTGGAGTCCGGAGAGGATGACGAGCAGAAAGAAAAGACGCCGAAGACATTCCTGGATCCTACGGCGACAAAGGACGATATCGACTATGCCGCCAACCGTTTCGGACTGGGTTATGCCGTGATCACCAACGTGGTCCTTCGTGATGCGAAGGGTAAGATCAACACGACGTTTACAGAGGGACAGACCTGTTCCTTCGATATTCATTACCAGATCAAGAAGCCGTCCAAGGAGTACATCTTCGGTATGGCGATCATGAGCAAAGACTGGTATATGCTCTACGGCACCAATCAGAGAGAAGACGGAAAACCTACGGCTCTCCCGGGTGATACCGGCGTCGTGACATTTACGATCAACAACCTGAACCTCAAGACAGGTCGTTATATTTTCTCGGTTTCGATCATTGACGAGAACGAAACCCCAATGGATTTTTACCGGAACTACTGTGAATTCGATGTTGTCTCGGATAAGGGCGGCATCGGCGTCGTCCAGATCGACCATGACTGGGTGATTCAGGACGGAAAAAAGGAGGACGGTGACACATGAAGAACGTAGGTATCATCGGAATCAACGGATTTGCCGGCCAGTATCTGAAACGTGAACTTCTCGAGAACGGATACAGCGTGTGGGGCGTGGACGTGGTTGCTTCTGACGAAGACACGATCCAGGCAGATATGCTCGATGCCGAAGCGGTGGACCGTATCCTTGAGCAGAAGAAGCCGGACGCGGTGTTCAACCTTGCCGGACTTGCTTCCCCGGGTGCGTCCTGGGATGATCCGGTCAAGACCATGCATATCAACGTGGATATCGCGGTGAACCTCATGCAGGCCATCCGCAATCACTGTCCGAAGGCCAGACTTATCCTGATCGGTTCGGCGAACCAGTATGACATGAGAAATATTCCTGCCGGCCCGATCGCCGAAGATGCACCGCAGCTCGCCGAGAGCCCGTATGACGTCTCCAAAAGCGCTCAGGAGTCTTTGGTCCGTGTTCTTGGAAAGAAGTATGGTCTGGACATCATCATGACACGCTCCTTTAACCACATCGGCCCCGGCCAGAAGACCGGATTCGTCGTGACCGACTACTGTCAGCGCATCGTTGACCTGGAAAAGGGCCTGACCGATACGATCGAGGTCCGCTCCCTGGATTCCTGGAGAGATTTTGCCGATGTAAGAGATACGGTCCATGCTTACCGTCTCCTTCTGGAAAAGGGCAGAAGCGGCGAGATCTATAACGTCGGTTCCGGCAATGCGTACTATATCTTCGACATTGTTTCCGCACTCATCAACATGAGTGAGAAAGCGAAGGCAGTCGTGGATCTTCCTGCTTCCCAGAAAGAAAACAGCCAGTTCCCGAGGGTCTATAGCGACAATAGCAAGATCTTCAACGATACCGGCTTTGTTCCGAAATATCCGATAGAACAGACATTGAAAGATGTGCTGGAAGACTACCGCAGAAAGGGAGGCCTTCAGGTATCATGAAAATCGCGATCACGACAGTACAGATCCCGTATATCACCGGTGGCGCCGAGTTTCTGGCCGCCAATCTGAAGCAGGCGCTCCTTACGGAAGGTCATGAGGCGGAGATCATCACCATGCCTTTTATGGACCAGCCGGCAGCGCTTCTGGAAAACCACATCGTATCCTCCCGGCTCATGGACATCAACAATTCCTGGGGCGGACATATCGACCTTTGCATCGGACTTAAGTTCCCGGCTTATTTCATGCCGCACGAGAATAAAGTCATCTGGGCGCTGCACCAGCACCGCCAGGCGTACGATCTTTTCAATACTGAGTACAGCCCGCTGAAGGATGACGAGCAGGGGCGCTTTTACCAGAAGATCGTGAAAAATGCAGATAACCGATACCTCCCGGAGGCCAAGCGGATCTATACGATTGCGGAGAACGTGTCGTCCCGCATGAGAAAATACAACAAGATCGAATCCCGGGCGCTGTACCACCCGTGCCCGGACATGGACAAATTCTTCGAAGGAGACTACGAAGATTTTATCCTGATGCCAAGCCGCATCAACATGACCAAGCGTCAGAAACTTGCGATCGAAGCTTTGGCCGAGACCAGGAGCAAGATCAAGCTGGTCGTGGTCGGACATGCAGAAAGCCCGGTACTTCTGGAAGAAATCACGACCTTGATCAAAGAGAAGAAGATGGAAGACCGCGTGGAATTTCTGGATTTTGTATCCCAGGAAGAAAAGATCCGCCTGTATTCCAAGGCTAAAGCAGTGCTTTTTATTCCGAAGGATGAAGACTACGGATACATTACGCTGGAGGCCATGGCGGCGGGAAGACCGGTCATCACCTGCAAGGACAGCGGCGGCCCGCTGGAATTCGTCCTGAATGAGAAGACCGGATGTGTATGCGACCCGGATCCGAAGAAGATCGCCGAAGCCATCGATGCATTTGCCAACTCGGATTCCATGGCTCGAGAACTTGGAACAGGCGGCAGAAAGCATCTCGATGAGATGGATATTACCTGGAAAAATGTAGTGAGGGAGTTGACGAGAGCATGAGTGAGACGAAACATAGTGTAGAGAAGATCTTGACCGAAATCGAGCGCGATGCAAAAAAAGACGGCTCGATCGACGATGTAGCCGAAAAACTCCTTGGACACAAGAACACATATGGTATCGAGCTGTACGATAACAGTGCCGTGATCCGCAGTCTTCGTGAAAAAGCGCACATCCAGTACGGACATCCGATCACATCCCACCACAAGATCATCGGAAAACCGATCATTCTGATCCGTCGTTTCTTCAGAAAGCTGATGTGCCCGATCATGCAGCCGATCATTGACGACCAGAACCGCTTCAATGACGCGGTGGTCGATGCGATCGCCCAGCTCATGAATAACGAGCGTTCCTGATCAGATCTTTCCGGGAAGGATCTGATTCGTAATGGCCCAGGCCACGCCGTCGTCAAGACAGCTCTTCGTGACCATGGCAGCCTGCTTCTGAACGGATTCGGAGGCATTACCCATAGCAATACCAATGGCGCCGCATGTGAACATGCTGACGTCATTTTCATTATCACCGAAACAATAGACCTTCGACAGCGGGACACCCATGTGTTTGGCCAGTGCAACGACGGCGGCACCTTTGGTCGCGCCTCTCGCCATGATGTCGATCACGTGCGGCATGGATGAGGTCACTTCCAGGGACTTCCAGCGTTTGAGGCTGCGGATCAGTTCCTGTGACGGGAAATAGACCAGGATCTTGGTGATGTTCCAGGAATTGTTCTCCAGGTGCTTCTCGTCGAGGATCAGCATGGGTGCGCGAAGTTTCGCCGGAACGGATTTGTTGTAGTTATGGAAGAAGGCGAGGTGCTCGCTTCCTTCACGGAAATAGACGCCCTTGTCGGCATAGGCGACAAAGTCGAAGCCCAGGCCGATCAGCTTTTTGACCAGAAGTTTGGCGGAACGGGTCGGGATCAGGTGTGAAAAGACAGAGCACTCGTTCCCGTAATCGTAGAGCTGGGCGCCGTTACTGGTGATAACAGGGATCGTCAGACCGAAATCTCTGACGAATTTTCTTACGACGTGAAAAGATCTTCCGGTGGCGATGGAAAAGCCCGTGTCCTTATCGAGTCCGGCCAGCACTTCGAGCGTGTGATCCGAGATCTTACCGCCTGACGGGAGAAGTGTATTGTCGATATCGCATACGATCAGTCTTTTCAAGAGTATTCCCCCGCTTGTTTCTTCGATATTTTTTCTATGAATGATATAATAACACTAGCTGTTCTTTTTTGAAATGTCAGGAGGATGCAAAGAATGAGCGAGAAGGAACCTTTTCTGGTAAAAGCGGCCGATCAGGAAAAACTGGAAGAGATTGCCGGAAAGACCAATGCCGGCGATGTCGATTACAAGAAGATCTTCGATGAGACTGATCCGATCCGTGAGAACATGGTTTCTTTGGTCGCGTCCAAAAAGAGTGAAGACCCGCGTGTGCTTCCGAGCAGCGGCGAGGAGATGGCAAACATCACCGGCGACACAAAGGGATACATCCAGAGAACAGAAGAGAACATGAACATGATTGCCACCACGCATAGTGGCAAGGGCAAGAAGCTTTTCCTGAAAGTGGCCGGCTGGCCGGCAAGAAGATATCTGGATCCGCAGATCAAGTACAATGAGTGCTCGGTGCGGATCAATGAGGACATCCTGAAGATGGTGGATGTTTTAAAGCGCGACAGCGCCACGATCCAGCAGGAATCCAAGGACAGACAGGACGCACTCCTTTCGGTGTGCTCGGAGTTGGCTTCCCATATGGAACTCATGAAGAAGCGTATCCAGGAACTGGAAGTCCTGGTGGCAGATCTGGAGCGTAAGAATCAGGAACTGGAAGACAGACTGGATTCCGCGGACGGGAGGAATTGATCGATGAGAAAAGTCTGGCAGTTTCTTCCGACCTTTTACTTCGGCGATGCGATCGGGAACGATTGTCTGGCCATTTCCCGGTTCCTTACAAGTAAAGGGATCGAGAACGCCATCGGCGCCAAAGTGATCCATCCCAAGATGGAAGAATATGCAAGTGCTTTTGAAGAGGCAAGAAAGCAGATCAAGGACGAAGACCTGATCATCTACCACCTGTCTGTCGGCGACGAGATGAACGACTGGTTCAGTGCTTTGCCCAACAAAAAGGCCGTGATCTACCACAACATCACTCCGTACAAGTTTTTCAAGACCTACAGCGCCGTCCATATCGCCGTGACCCAGCAGGGAAGATGGCAGATGAAGAAGATGGCGGATTCCGTAGATCTGGCGATCGCCGATTCGGAGTATAACGCCGGTGAGCTCAAGAAACTGGGCTTCCCGGAGGCGAAGGTCGTACCGATCCTGATGCCCTTTGACGACTACAGGCAAGAGCCGGACGAGGAGACCGTGAAGGCCATGTCGGACGGCAAGAAGAATATCCTGTTCGTCGGCCGCGTGGCGCCGAACAAGTGTCAGGAAGACATCATCGCGGTGTTTGCGGAATTCAAGAAGAAGTACAACATGGACGCAAGACTGGTCCTCGCCGGATCTTTCGGCGGCATGGAGCAGTATAAGGCGCGCCTGGACAAGTATGTGGAAACGCTCGGACTTACGGACGATGTTCTTTTCACGGGGCATATCTCGTTTTCGCAGATCCTGGCCTATTACAAGACCGCGGACGCATTCCTGATCATGAGCGAGCACGAAGGCTTCTGCGTGCCTGTGGTCGAGGCATTCCTCTTCGGGGTGCCTGTACTGGCCTGCGATTACGGCGCGATCGGCGAGACCATGGGAGATGCGGGTGTCCTTCTTTCTTCGCAAAAAGAACCCGCCAAGGCGGCTTCTGTCCTGTATGAGATGTTGAGCGATGAGACGTGGCGCAGTGAGGAAAAAGAGAGGATGAAGCAAGCTCTTACCCGTTTTGAAACGAAAGCCGTGGAAGAAAAACTCTGGGAAGCACTTCTTCCTTTTGTGCAAGAATGAGAAACACTACTGCTTTCGACACATTCGGGTCGTAACATGATATAATACCATCGATTTTGTGCACAAAGATGCAATGGAGGATACGTAAATGAAGAAAGTTGCAGTGATCATGGCCGGCGGCGGGGGAACCAGATTCTGGCCGATTTCCCGTATGAGTTGTCCGAAACAGCTTGTTTCGATCACAAGCGAAGAACCGATGATCAACGAGACCATCCATCACTTCGAGAATGTCGTTCCGGTGGAGGATGCATATATCGTTACCAACAAGGAACAGGCAAGCCTCATGAAGGAGCTGCTGCCGAAGTCTTTCCGCTTCGAGAATATCATGATCGAACCGGTTGGAAAGAATACGGCACCATGTGTTCTTTATGCAGCAATGCGTATCCATAAGGAATTCGGTGATTCCCTGATGGCTGTACTGGCCGCAGATCACCACATTTCCGATATCAAAGAGTATGAGCGTATTCTTTCTCTGGCCTATAAGACCGCAGAAGAAACAAACAAGATCGTAACGATCGGTCTCTGGCCAAAAGCACCGGCAACGGAATACGGTTACATCCGTTTCGGTGATAAAGAAGGCAACAGAAAAGAAGTGTACCAGCTCGAGCGCTTCGTCGAAAAACCGAACAAGCTCCGTGCCCAGGAATATGTCAATTCCCATAAGTATCTTTGGAACAGCGGTATGTTCATCTGGCGGACCAGTGTAATTCTGGAGGCCTTCAAGAAGTATCTCCCGGACATGTACGAGACCTTTGCCTCCGTGGAGAAAGATCTTGGCACGGAGAACGAGCAGGCTGTCATCAACAGCATCTACCCGAATCTGGAGTCGGTCTCCGTCGATTACGGCATCATGGAAAAGACGAGCGATGTCTGCGTCATTCCTGCTGAATTCGGCTGGAACGACGTGGGTTCCTGGGATGCGCTGTCGGAAGTATTCCGTCATACAGAAGAAGATAATGTCATCCGTGCTCCGTTTGTCGGAATCGATACAGAGAACTGCATCGTATTCTCCAAAAGCGGCAAGCGCGTAATCACGACAGTCGGTGTATCCGATCTGGTCATCGTCGATACGGACGATGCGATCATGGTCATTTCGCGTGACAAGTGCCAGGATGTAAAGAAACTGGTAGAGGAACTGCGCCGCCAAGGCCGGACAGATCTGCTCTGATCACGATCGTGGTCAGAAACGATGCCTCAGGAGGGAAGCATGAGCGAGGGAAAGCCATTTATCAAGAATTCGGTGTGGCAGGAGCAGCTGGAAAGCGTAGCTCAGAACGCCAAGCCGGCCGAGACGGACTATAAGAAGCTGTTTGAAGAAACAGACAACTTCGGTGTGGACGTGAAGACCATCATGGGCGACATCGGTGTACAGCCCGATTCCGGGACGGATAACACCGAGACCAGCAAGTCCGAGAGTATGGATACCATCGGCGCCTATATTGCCCATGCCCAGCGTATCGAGGACATCATTTCCGTGACCCATAATCCGCCGACGTCCCCGCTCCGCCGTACCGTCAAGCGTACCCTGCTGAAGGTCCTTTGCTGGCCGACGAGAAGATATCTCATTCCGCAGGTGAACTTCAATACAGACATTGTCCGCGCTAACCAGGAAATGCTGGTGCTTCTTGCAAAGATCAACAAGAGTGACCGTGATTCCGCCGAAGAAGCGAAGAGAGAACTTCTGAAGGCCAATCAGAAGATCGATAAGCTTTATGAGAAGATCGAGGAATTAGAAGAGAAGATCGCTTTCATGGAGAAATCCTCTTCTTCAGAGCAGAAAACAAGCGATAAGACGGAGGAGAAGGCATGATCTACCAGTATGTCCATTCGCTGAAAAAAGGGGATGCCATCGGTAACGAAGTTGTGGCGATCCGGGAATATCTGCTGAATGAAAAGATGGACAATCTGATCGTCAAGTTTGCCCCGGACTACCCGCAGAAGGGTACCATCTTCGTGGATGAATTCGAGAAGAACGTGAAGGCCGATGACCTTCTTATCGTCCACTATGCCTGGGTCCTCCCGGACCTGATCTGGAAGAAGATGAAAGCATTCCCGTGCAAGAAGATCATGATCTACCATAACATCACACCGGGCGAATTCTTTACCAATTACGATAAAAAGACGGCCAAAGCCGCCATCGCCGCCCGCCAGCAGCTTGCCGAGGGCGCGCGTGTATTCGATGCGGCCTGGGGCGTTTCCCGGTATAACTGCGAAGAACTGACTTCCCTGGGTTATAAGAATGTCGCGGTCGTGCCGCTCCTGATCTCCTTCCCGGATTACCAGAAAGAACCGAACCGGGTCCTGATGGATCGCTTGAATGACGGTTACACCAACATCCTGTTTGTTGGAAGAATGGTGCCGAACAAGTGCTTCGAGGACATCATCTTCGCCTTTTCCGAGTATAAGAAGCAGTATAACGCCCAGAGCCGTCTGATCCTTGTCGGAAATGACGACCTGAGAACGTACGTATATAAACTGAAGAATTTCTGCAGAGACCAGGAGATCAAAGATGTGCTGTTCCGTGCACACTGTCCTTTCTCCGATATTCTGGCCTATTACCGAAGCGCGCACCTGTTCTTGTGCATGAGTGAGCACGAGGGCTTCTGTGTGCCGCTGATCGAGTCCATGATCTTTGAAGTGCCGGTCATGGCGTATTCGGCATGTGCCGTCCCGGACACCCTGGGCGACGGCGGAATCTGTTTTACGGACAAGGATCCATCAAAGGTGGCCGGCGTCATGAATGCGCTTTTTACAAACGATTCGTTGAAGACCGCGATGATCGAGAACCAGAAAAAGCAACTGCAGCGTTTCGACCATAAGGTCATTCTGACCGAACTGCTCGAGAAGATCCGTCAATACCAGAACTGAGCCGGGACAGGAGTCGAAGATGAAGAGAGTTTGGCAGTTTCTTCCCACCATTTCCGAAGGCGACGCAGTCAGCAATGAGTGCCTGGCTATCTCTGCGCTTCTTTCCGAGAAAGGTGTGGAAAACCGCATTTCCGCCAGATACAATCATCTCCGCCGTTCCATCGATGTGAAGAAGTTCGAAAAAGCCAGGAAAGAGATCGCCGAAGATGACCTGATCCTGTACCATCTCTCGGTCGGAGAGGACATGAACGACTGGTTCGCTGACCTTCCGAACAAGAAGGTGGTCATCTACCATAACATCACGCCGGCGCACTTTTTCAGAAAGTATAATTCCACGCTGAGCCAGTCCTCGGAAACAGGCAGAAAACAGCTCGCCGCCATGGCCTCGAAGGTGACCGCGGCGATCACGGTTTCATCTTATAATGCGCAAGAACTGGAGGATATGGGTTTCCCGAAGCCTTCGGTGATCCCGATCCTGATTCCTTTTGAGGACTATAGGCAGGAGCCGGATGCGGCCCGTATGCAGGAACTCTCCGATGGGAAGACCAATATCCTTTTTGTAGGGCGTGTGGCCCCGAACAAGTGTCAGGAGGACATTCTCGCCTTGTTCTCGGAATACATCAAAAACTACGATCCGGATGCCCGCTTGATCCTGGCGGGGTCTTCCAAAGGCATGGAACTGTATTTCGAAAAGATTCAGAAATATGTGGAAAAACTCGGTCTTTCCGACCATGTGATCCTGCCGGGACACACGTCCTTTGCGGAGATCCTGGCTTTCTACAGAAGCGCCCACGCTTTCGTCATCATGAGCGAACACGAAGGATTCTGTGTTCCGGTCGTCGAAGCTTTCTTCTTCGGCGTACCTGTCATGGCCTGTGACTTCGGCGCCATCGGAGAGACCATGGGCAACGCGGGCGTGCTTCTTGATCACAAGGATCCGGCCCGAGCGGCGGCGGTCCTGAACGAGATGGTCCATAACGAGGCCTTCCGGGAGCAGGAAAAGGCGAGAATGCAGCAGGAGATGGCACGCTTTGATGAGAAAAAAGTGAAAGAGCGGATATGGGAAGTGCTTTTGCCGCTTCTTAGCGATGAGGAGACGAAAGAGTGAAAAAGGTAGCATTTATAGTTCAGCGTTACGGAAAGGAAGTCAACGGAGGAGCGGAGCTGGAGGCGAAACTCTATGCCGAGCGTCTCAGCAAGCACTATGAAGTCACGGTGCTGACGACTTGTGCGAAAGACTATCTTACCTGGAAAAATGAGTATCCGGAAGGCGAAGAAACGATCAACGGCGTCCGCGTACTGCGTTTCCCGACCGTGGAAGAACGGGAAGTGGAAGAGTTCCGTCAGATCCGCACGAAAATGCTGGAACTGCTGAACAGAAGTGACGAGATGATCGACGATGGCATGCTGGATCTCTGGTTGAGAAAGCAAGGCCCGGACTGCCCGAAACTGATAGAAGCAATCGAGGCGTCCAAGGATGAATACGATGCATTCCTTTTCATGACCTACCTATACTACCCGACAGTGTATGGTATCCCAAAGGTCAAGGAGAAGGCGATACTGATCCCGACTGCCCACGATGAGCCGTATCTCAGGATCCCTGTCTACAAGAAACTTTTCAAAGAAGTAAAGGGCATTTTCTATAACTCCCGCAGCGAGCAGACACTGGTGGAGTCGCTTTTCGACGTGAAGTCCGTTCCTGCGGCCGTCGGCGGATGTGGTGTGACGATCCCGGAAGAAATCGATACGGCCGGGTTCCGGAGCCGTTATACGATTCCGGACGAGTATGTCGTCTATGCAGGCCGTGTGGATGTCATCAAGGGCTGTAAAGAACTCCTGGAGTTCTGGCACGAGTATAATGCCAGGAGAAAAGCACAGAAGAAGGACATTATTCCGATGGTCCTTATCGGAAATAATGCCATGCAGGTGGAAGCCTCCGAAGAGGTTTTCCCTCTCGGTTTCGTATCGGATAATGATAAATATGCGGCGATCCAAGGCTCGATGTTCCTTGCGCTTCCGTCTCCGCTGGAAAGCTTGTCAATTGCGGTCCTGGAGGCGTTCAGCCTGAACAGACCTGTCCTTGTAAACGGTAACTGCCTGACACTTAAGGATCACTGCCTGTATTCAAACGGCGGTCTTTTCTACCATAACTACGAGGAGTTTGAATCATGCATGGACTACCTGCTGTCCCATGCCCGTGAAAGAGAAGAAATGGGAAAGAACGGCAAGTATTACTGCTATTGCAATTATGACTGGGATGACATCATGCGTCGTCTCGAGAGACTGATCGAACTCTGATCCTTTCGGAAAACTCAGATATTATCCGGATCTTCCTGCTGGCGGGATTTCTTCTTGCGGTTTCTCTTGCGCTCGCGGACTTCTTCGCGCGTCAGGGACGGTGCATACTGTTCCATATTCTCGCTGAATGTACGCTTATAGAGCTTCGGAGTAAAGATTACGCGGAATGTGTGCAGGATAATGCTCACGTCACGAAGCACGGAATAGTTCTTGATATAAAGCAGATCGTAACGCAGTTTGTCCTGCGGAGTCGTGTCATAGCTTCCGACTACCTGCGCAAGACCCGTAATACCGGCCTTAACGGCAAATCTCTGGTCGTAACCGGGAATCTCCACCTCGAATTTTTCAACGAAATCCGGGCGCTCGGAACGAGGACCGACGATACTCATCTCGCCTTTCAGAACGTTGATGAACTGCGGTACTTCATCCAGCTTCGAACGGCGAAGGAAGCGGCCGACAGGGGTAACACGCGGGTCGTGTGCACCGGAGATGACCGGACCCGTCTGTTTTTCAGCGTCGTTATACATAGTGCGGAGCTTATAGATGTAGTAAGGCTTCTTGTCGATGGTCAACCGCTCCTGACGGTAGATAACACCACCCTTGGAGGTGCACTTGATCAGGATCGCCGAGATCAGAAGGAATGGCGATGCGATAACCAGAGCGATAAGCGAAATGAGAATATCCATAAGACGTTTCAGGACGCGCTGCTCAAACTTCAAGGCCAGACGGTCTACAAGGAAGACCATCAGGTCGTCGAAATTGATGATGCGGGACTGGAACAGGGAGATCTCATAGAATTGCGGAACCATGTACGCCACTGTATTCTTTCTGGCGCACTGCATGATGATGTCGGACTTGGAATCATCCGGAACGTCAGGACAGATGAACACTTCGGACTGTTCCATGATCGCCGAACGGATGCCTGCACGGTCCGAATAGATGAGAAGATCGGTCAGTTCAAGATCATAGTGGTGAAGAAGCGGCATGATCTTCTCCCGGATAAGCTTGGCTGTAGTCAGGGAGCCACCGATAATGATCAGACGGTTCTTCTCATAGAGCTTATGGCTCATGTGCAGACAAAGTCCGGACCAGAGAGACAGCATGGCAAACATGATGATCGTACTGAAGATGAGTACGCTTCGTGGAAAAGCACGCTGCAAGAGCATATCTTTTGCCGTGGTGGTGATCATGGCCTGCAGAAGAACGAACCATAAGGACTGGGACAGGATCTCTCCCGGCTTCTTTCTGAAAAAACGGGACAGATTGAGCGTGTCGGAAAGAATCAGCGAGGACAGGCTGATCACAGGGATCAAAGTATAGTAAGCCTTAAAGTTTTCGCCGGAAATAGGTGTAATATTCGTGGCACTCAAAATGTAGAACGTCCACACATACGAAAGATTTACCAGCAGGATCACGACAAGGAAAAACAGAAATTTGAAAGCGTGGGCTGGGGAAAACCGATGGGAAAAATGCATGTGAACTCCTCTACTCTCGCTAATTTTGTCTAAGACATACCTCAAATCAATTATACAACATTACATTATAAGCGAAAGATGGAAAAAAATCAGCCGAAACACCAAAAATGTGCAGAAATGGAAGGACTGTTTTGGCGCAAATTTAATATGTTTTTCTCTTGAAACAAGGCTCATTATATAGTAGTCTTGTTATGGCGTATTTTATTAGGATTTGGAAGAGGCAATTGCGGAATGAAAAAGAATGCTGCTAGAAGAAAGAAAAAGAAAATAACTACCGGCATTGTGGCTACTTTGACAGTGCTTCTCGTGCTTGGTCTGACTGGTACGATTTTATATACACAGTTTTTCAAGAAAGAAGTTGACCGTTTCTTCGAGAAGAAGTATAAGGTCATCGATGTGACCGGTGCAGAGATCGAGTATACAGAGGATGAACTGGCTGAAGCAGTCAACTATGACAAGTTCTACCAGGGCATCAAGATCGATGGCGTAGACGTTTCCGATAAGACACTTGAAGAAGCAAAGGCTATGTTCAAGGATACCCGTGAGAAGAAGGTCGACGATGTCGTCGATATTCAGTTCCAGGTAGGTAATGAGCTGGTCAAGATGAATACGGAAGGCATGACACTGGCTTCCAATATTGACGAAGTCCTGACAGAAGCTTTCAATTATGCAAAGACGAGCCAGCTCGAAGGTGTAGAAGGTCTGAAGGACCGTTACGAGCAGATCACGGCTCTGAAGAAAACTCCGAAGGAGTATACCTCTGCAGTTACTATCGGTTACGATAATGTCAGCACGCTGGCACATGCTGCTCTGGATTCTTTTAATTCCGAGCCGGTCGAAGCACATGCTACCGGATTTGACAAAGAGACACTGACATTCATCATTGAGGAGTCCGCGAACGGACAGTCCGTTAACGTGGATAAGGCTATCCAGGATGTTAACGATACTTTTGCCAAGGCTGAGTACAGTGCTGTTATTCCGGTCGAGGTAACCGTAGTTGAGCCGAAGACCTCTGCAGATTATCTGCGTGCAAACCTCGGTAAGGTTTCTTCCAACAGTTCCAAGTGCAAGGACAATGCAAACCGTAACACGAATATCCGTCTTGTCTGCGAGAAGATCGACGGTCTGGTACTCCAGCCGGGCGAACAGTTCGATTTCAACGGCTTCGTTGGTGAGAGAACTGCAGAGAGAGGATTTAAGGAAGCTCCGGGTATCTTTGAAGGAAAATCCCGTCAGGAACTCGGTGGTGGTATCTGCCAGGCAAATACCATGATCTTCCAGAGTGTTGTCGAGGCTGACCTGCAGATCGATCAGAGAGTAGCACACTCCTGGCCGAGTGATTACGTGGATCCGGGTACGGATGCTACAGTTACATGGGGTGGCGCGAACTTTAAGTTTACTAACAACACTGAGTATCCGGTAGCGATCCATGCTTACTATGGTGATCTCTGGGTAACAGTAGAAATCTACGGTCGTCTCCTTCCGGATGGACAGAAGATCAGCTTCTTCGGAGCAGATTCGCTTCTGGTCAACGAGGCACCGAGCGGTGTGGAATACGTTGCAGATTCTTCCCTCCCTGTCGGAACGGTGAACCATGAGCGTAGTGCCCACAATCATAAAGTTGCTCTGGCCTACATCGTTACATACGATGCAAATGGCGCAGAGATCAAGCGTGAAGAACTGAAGACGGAATATCCTGCGATCAGAGCAAAGATCGTAGTTGGTACCCGTGCAGCAGACGGAACGATTTTTAACATGAATCCGAATACCGGTGAAGTTACTCCGCCGGACGGATATGTAGCTCCGACACCGACGCCGGATCCGGCTACGACGACACCACCGCCGGATTCTTCCGAGACACCGCCGCCGTCCGAGACGCAGCAGCCTCCGGAGACCACACCGGCACCGTCTGATCCTTCCGATCCTACACCAACACCGACTGAACCGGCACCGACAGATCCGGAGCCGACTGATCCTGAACCGACAGATCCGGCACCGACCGATCCGGAGCCGACTGACCCGGAACCGACAGATCCGGCACCGACCGATCCGGAACCGACAGACCCGGCACCGACAGATCCTGAACCGACTGACCCGGCACCGACTGATCCACCGGAGGATGGTGGAGATAATGGCGGCGGAGATAACGGTGGTGGAGACGAAGGCAGTGGAGAGACTCCTGCAGAGTAATCTTCCTTCCGAGCCGACAATCGAAACAGTGAATAAAGGGCACAAGTCTTTCAGAGTTGTGCCCCTTTTAATAGAAAAGGAGAACAAGATATGAGTACATCTTACAAGGGCCCAATCGTTCTGATCATCATGGACGGTGTAGGAATCAAAGAAATCGAAACAGGTAATGCCGTAACCGGCGCGAAGAAGCCGATCCTGGACAACTGCATGAAGAACTATCCGATGCAGAAGCTGAAGGCACACGGTACAGCAGTTGGACTTCCGTCCGACGGTGACATGGGTAACTCCGAGGTAGGTCACAATGCAATCGGTGCAGGTCAGGTTTACAGCCAGGGCGCCAAGCTCGTTTCCGAATCTCTGGCAAGCAAGTCCATGTATCAGAGTGAAGTATGGCAGTCTCTTGTAGCAGATGCCAAGAAGGGCGGCACGATGCACTTTATCGGTCTCCTCTCTGATGGTAACGTACACTCCCATATCGATCATCTCCTCGCTATGCTCGACGAAGCAAAGGAAGAGGGCGTCGCTAAGGTTCGCATCCACATCCTGCTCGATGGCCGTGATGTAGGTGAAACATCTGCTCTGCAGTATGTAGATCAGCTCGAAGCAAAGCTTGCTGAGCTTTCCGATGATTCTCATGACTATAGAATTGCTTCCGGTGGTGGACGTATGGTCATCACCATGGACCGTTACGGTGCAAACTGGGGCATGGTTGAAGCAGGCTGGAAGACACACGTTCTCGGTGAGGGCAGACAGTTTGCTACAGCAAAAGAAGCTATTGAGACATTCCGTTCCGAGATCCCGAACGTTATCGACCAGGATCTGCCGGCTTTCGTTATCGCAGAGAACGGCGCACCGGTTGGTACGATCGAGGACGGCGACAGCGTGATTCTCTACAATTTCCGTGGCGACCGTGCCCAGGAACTGACTGTTGCTTTTGAAAGCGGCGCAGATTTCGATAAGTTCGACCGCGTTCGTGTTCCGAACGTAAACTATGCCGGTATGCTCGAGTACGATGGCGACCTTCACATCCCGAAGAAGTTCCTCGTTTCTCCGCCGGTCATCCGCAATACTCTTGGTGAACTCCTTGCAAACAAGGGCATCGCTCAGCTGGCGATCTCCGAGACACAGAAGTACGGCCATGTTACATACTTCTTTAACGGTAACCGCAGCAGCAAGTTCAACGATGAGCTCGAAGAGTACATCGAGATCCCGTCCGATATCGTTCCTTTCGAGCAGCGTCCGTGGATGAAGTCCGCTGAAATCACAGACAAGATGGTTGAGCTGATCTCCGAGAACAAGTATCCTTTCATGCGTGTAAACTTCCCGAACGGCGATATGGTCGGTCACACAGGCGTTTTCGAGTCTGCTGTTATCGGTGTTGAGTCCGTAGATATCGCGCTGAAGAGAATCCTTCCGGCTATTGATGCAGTTGGCGGTATGGCAATCATCACAGCTGACCATGGTAATGCCGAAGAAATGTACGAGCTCGCAAAGGATGGATCCCCGAAGGCAGACAAGGACGGCCGTATCAAGGCGAAGACATCTCACACACTCAATCCTGTTCCGTGTATCTTCTACGACAACACAGAGAACAAGGACAAGTACGAGGTTGTAGATTCCGATTCTTACGGTCTTGCCAACATCGCAGCTACCATTGCGGATCTCCTTGGTGTAGAGAAGCCGGATTGCTGGGAGTCTTCCATGATCAAGATGAAGTAATTCATCCAGAAAAAAAGACGTATAACAGTGCCGTAACGGGCTTTCCGTTGCGGCACTTTTTGATGTCAAAAAGAAGATGATCCTGTTTCGGGGAAAGACTGGAAAAGACAGGTTGAAAAAAATAATAAAAAAAGTATTTAGATGTGCGATTTGGTGTTGAATGACACAAATTTTGAGGGTATCATTCTAATAGAGAGAAGAAAGAGACAAAGAAGAGGCTGAGACGGAATGAAGAAAAGTACTGCGGCACGTAGACAATCCCATACCGGAAATGTTGCTGTAAGGAAGACAAAAAATCTCAAAAAACAGATCAGAAAGAAGAAAACAAGTGCATCGACCCGGCTTCTGGCTGTATTGACCGGAATACTGCTTGTGGCGTTGACTTGTACAGTGCTTTATACGCAGTTTTATAAGGCAGAAGTGGATCGTTTCTTCGCCAAGAAGTATACCGTCGTAGACGAAAATGGCGTGAAGATCAAGTATACGGCCGAGGAACTGGAGGAAGCCGTCAATTACGACAAGTTCTATAAGGGAATCAAGATCGATGGCGTAGATGTTTCCGATAAGACTCTTGAAGAAGCAAAAGCCATGTTCAAGGATACAAGAGAGAAGACTGTAGACGAATTTGTCGATGTACAGTTCCAGATCGGTGACGAACTGGTTCAGATGAAATCCGATGGGATGACCCTTTCTTCCAATATTGACGAAGTACTGACTGAAGCTTTCGGTTACGCAAAGACAAGTAATCTGGAAGGTGTAGAGGCTTCACTGGAACGTTATGATAAGATCACTTCTTTGAAGAAGAATCCGAAGGAATATACTTCTGCGTTTACGCTCGGGTACGACAACGTCAGTTCGCTTACACACGAAGCTTTGGACGGATTTAACTATAATCCGGTAGATGCAAAGGCGACAAGGTTTGACCTGGAGACGCTTTCGTTTGTCATTGAAGAAGCCAAGAGCGGACAATCCGTGGATATCGAAAAGGCGATCGCCGATGTAAATGACGCTTTTTCCAAGGAAACGTATAAGACTGTCATTGATGTCGATGTGAGTGAAGTAAAGGCGGAACTTACCGCAGATGCGCTTCGTTCCAAACTCGGAAAAGTATCTTCCAACAGTTCGAAGACGACTGATAAGCCGAACAGAAATACGAATATCTGGCTTGTCTGCAAAACGCTCGACGGTCTTATGCTCCAGCCCGGCGAACAGTTTGACTTTAACGGTTTTGTCGGTGAGAGAACAGAAGCAAAAGGCTATCAGATGGCAGCAGGTATTACAAACGGCGCAAGCGAACAGCAGCTGGGCGGCGGTATCTGTCAGGCCAACACGATGCTCTATCAAAGTGTTATGGAAGCGGATCTTCGTGTAGATGAACGTGTGGCGCACTCCTGGCCAAGTGACTATGTGGATGCGGGTACGGATGCTACGGTTTCCTGGGAGTACCCGGATTTTAAGTTTACGAATAATACGGATTATCCGGTTGCAATTCATGCTTACTATGGTGATCGCTGGGTAACAGTAGAAATTTACGGACGTCTCCTCCCGGACGGACAGAAGATCAGTTTCTTCGGCGAAAAAGAACTGCTTGTCGATGAGGAGCCTACCCGCGTGGAATATGTTGCTGATCCGACGCTCCCCGTGGGCACAGTCGAAAAAAAGCGCGCCGCACACAACCACAAAGTGGCTGTGGCTTATAAGGTCACATATGACGCCAATGGAAATGAGATCAAGAGAGAAGAGATACAGACAGATTATCGTATGATCACGGCACTGTATAACGTCGGTGTCCGAGCGCCTGATGGCTCGATCTGCTACATGAACCCGGAAACGGGAAAAGTTACGGTTTAAAAACCGGACAATAAAAAGGGGCGCCTCTCAGTGAATTACTCACTTTGAGGCGCCCCTCGTTTTTTAGTGCAGTTTCGGAATCTGCCGTGATCGTTTAGCCTCTCTCAGGAGCATCGATCACTTGAGCCGATGCAGTTGTCGTAATCGCTTCCTTTGCACCATTGATGTCAGCTACGTCTGTCTTCTTTCCTTTGATCGGATCGGCAACAGCTGCGACCAGCTTTCTCACGGTGTCGGTAAGATCTTCACCATTCATGGCCTGATTCTGCATATCCGCCTGAGCAAATACCTGCGGGATGCGACCGAGGATCCCGGTCAGGAGATCTCCGCCGCCTTCCTGCTTGGCACCGCCGCCAAAGTCATAGAACTTGGCGTTCTTACCAACCTCGGCCATTACGGTAGCGATATTTGTGGCTACCTGTACGCGGGTGTTCTGCTCGATCTCGATCTTCTTCAGTTCGAAGTTTACCTTGTCGTTTGCGGCCTGCGCGTCGGACAGGGCACGTGCAGCTTCGGCTTCGGCCTTACCTTTGGCCTCGATGGCTTCCGCTTCGGCCTTACCCTTGGCGGCAATTGCCTGGGCTTCGGCTTCACCTTTGGCGATCGTAGCGGTTGCTTCTGCATCTGCCTGTACTTTGACGGCTTCTGCTTCCGCGGCTGCTTCTGTCTTTCTTGCTGTTGCTGCACCTTCCGCTTCCAGTTTTCTGGCAGCGGCGGCACCATCGGCTTCTGTCTTTCTGGCTTCTGCAGCAGCGGCAGCATCACGGGTCTTACGTACGGCTGCGGCTTCGGCTTCACCGGCAGCGGTCAGCTTCTGGGCCTCGGCATTACCGGCAGCAGATACTTTCTTGGCCTCTGCTTCACCGGCAGCTTCTGCCTTCTTGCGCTCAGCTTCGGCTTCTGCATTGATGACTGTGGTGCGCTTTGCTGTTTCAGCTCTGGTGATCTCCACCTCTTGCTGCTTCTGTGCGGCACGGTTTGCCTGCTCGGCCTTCATGACCAGAACGGCACCTTGCTTTTCGACGAGCTGCTGATTGATGGCTTCCTGCTCCAGCTGGCCGGCCATCTGGGACTTGGCTGTCTCACGTGCGGTCTCGGCCATGAACTGGGCTCTCTTTACATCTGTGTCGCGCTGACGCTCAGCAACGGCAACCTGCGCATCGAGTTCTTTTTCCTGAGCCATACGGTCTGTCTCGGCTCTCTTTTCACGCATGGACTGTTCGGCCTCTGCGGAAATGTTTGCCGCGTCACGGCGTCTTGTCTCACGGTCCTTGGCAGCCAGATCCTTGTAATAGGTGCTGCCCGCTGCGTCCTCAACTTCATGGATCGAAAGGATCGTGTTGAAGCCCAGATCTTTCATCTGTGTGGAGATGGACTCCTTGACCTGATCGTCGAGCTTGTCTTTACCGTTCATGACTTCTTCCGGTGTCATCTTTGCGATTACGGCACGTACACCACCGGATACTACGTCCAGGATGACTCTTTCGAGTTCTGTGTCGTTCTTGTCGAGGAAGTTGCAAACTGCACGCTGCAAACTCTCGTTGGAAGAAACATCCGGATTGTAAGCGACTGCCCAGTCGATCTGGATCGGAACACCGGTCTGCGTCTTGGTAACGTCGCCTGTGACTTTGGCTGTGCGGACACAAAGATCGAAGTACTTTGCCTTCTGAATGAAGGGGATGACCACGCAACCGCCGGCTCTCTTGATTTTCGGATTACCGTTCTTGTCTGTGGCACCGACACCGGATACGACCAGTGCCTCGTTACCCTTTGCTGTCTTGATCATCGAGAAGAGAATAATGGTTAGAAGAACTCCTCCTGCGACGATCGCTCCAATAAGTAATAAAATTTCCCTTGGCATAATCCCTACCTCCCTACCGTCATGTATCATGATTGATTATGCTGCAGGCGGCCTTCCTTTTACCCTGAAAGCTACCGTCCTGCTTTGAAATTATTCTATATGTAGGGTTTGGGGGAATAAATAGATATCGGATATCCGCCAAATCATGTATTTGCACCGCCCGTTGCAAATATATGATGTTATTTTGAAGGGGAAAAGTCTTGAAATCTAACAAAAATCAAAGCAATAGAACATCCCATTTTTTGTCTTATATGATATAATATATGCGCTCGGTTTATGCCCATTCGCATAACACCGTGCCACAAACTATAGTTAAATCTTTATATAAAGGAGAAAGTGTATGGCAATTGAACTTACAAAAAAGACCATGGACGGTAACGAAGCTGCTGCATATTCCTCATATGCATTTACCGAGAACGCAGCGATTTACCCGATCACACCGTCCTCGCCTATGGCTGACCACACCGACCAATGGGCACAGCAGGGCAGAAAGAATATCTTCGGACAGACGGTTAACATCGTCGAGATGGAGTCTGAGGGAGGTGCTTCAGGTGCTGTTCACGGCTCCCTGGCAACAGGTGCTCTGACAACAACTTATACCGCATCCCAGGGTCTTCTCCTGATGATCCCGAACATGTACAAGATCGCCGGTGAGCTTCTCCCGTGCGTATTCCACGTTTCCGCAAGAGCTCTCGCAGCTCACGCGCTGAACATCTTTGGTG
>JAFZZM010000063.1 GCA_017615755.1 Clostridiales bacterium
TTAAGCAATCTCATCAGCTTTATTGATGATCTCCTTGCCATCAAGATAACCGCAGGTCTTACAAACCTTATGGCGCAACATCTTAGTGTGGCAATTGGGGCACTCTACCAATCCTGGCAAAACAAGCTTCCAGGCACTTCTATGACGAGAAGTTCTAGCTTTCGACCATTTACGCTTCGGATGAGCCATCGCATCCACCTCCAATACTAATCTTAGATCTCTCTAATTCTCTTCGCAGCCACACTAATACCTTGAGGCGCGAATGATATTATGCACTAATGAAAGTGCTTTGTCAAGCAACTTTCGTGGTTTACCGATAGATTTTATACATAATTCCGTTATTTGGCAATACGTATTTCAAAAATCATGGTATTTGGCATCGGATCCTGGTTCGGAAAGCACATCTCGTAGTCCAGATACGCCCGTTTCAGAAGATATTTTCTTCCCTCTTCCTCCACGATCTCTTCGTCTTCCTCAAAGAAGGAGATCCTCGATGTCTCCATCTGAAGATCAAAATCGCCGTGTGCCGTCCGCATGATTCCTTCGGTCTTCTCTCCGGCCTGGAACGTCATCTCCGATTCGGTCGCGCCCCGGCGAGTCATACGAAGGACTTTCTCACTCACCCGGTAGCTCAGAAGGAAACGGCTGTCGCCCTCCCCCTTTTCTTCTTCAGGCTGGCACCAGGAAATACGCACACGCTCCCCGTCCTCCTCGAAGGAACCCTCGTAAAGTGCTTTTGACTCGGCAAAAGCACTTTCCACACTTACCAGACACGGTGTTTTCTCCATTTCGTTCTCCCTTACTCTTTTCGGCTAAGAAGTATTATAGGAAAAAGCACTGCGTTTCTCAACCTTCATGCGTTTTTTTGATTTCGTTATTTTGTCTATTGAGATTTAATAGGATGTATAGAATAATAAGCATGTTCTTAACATATATAAGGAGAAACACCATGAAAGACTTTACCGTTTCTGCCAAAAGTGCAGGCAAAAAGGTGATCCGTGCGGCGATCCTGGAATACCCGAATCTGACGCCCGCCGTTTTGCAGCGTGCACTGAAGCATAAAGATATCCGTATCAACGGCAAGCGTATCTCTTCCGATACCCTCGTCAGCGAAGGCGATGTTGTCGAGATCTGGATCCCGGATGCACTTTTTGAAGGTTCCCCTTCTGCTAAGAGCACTTCCGAATCACTGGACAACTATAAGGTCGTTTTCGAGTCCGATGAGCTGCTTCTGGTCAACAAGCGCCAGGGTATCGCCGTGCATTCCGGCCGTGGTACGACCGGCGATTGTCTCATCGACATCCTTCGCCGCGATTACCATAACAAGAATCTGGACCTGTGCCACCGTATCGATATGAACACCGGCGGACTGGTCCTGACTGCTAAAGATAAGAAAAGCCTCGAAGATGCGATCTCCCTTTTCAAGAACGATTTGATCACGAAGCGTTACCGTTGTCTTCTCCGTGGCGTACCGACGATGGGTACGACCGTCATCTGCCAGGACGAAGCAATCATGAAAGAAGTCAGTGCTTTTCTCGAAAAACCGGCTAAAGGAAATGTATTCATCCATGACGTAGAAAAGCCGGGCGATCTTCCTATCACCTCGCGTTACCGTGTTTTGGAAGTCTATAAGGGAATCGGTCCGGACGGAGAAGATGTATCCGATGTGGAAGTCGAGCTCGTCACCGGTAGAACGCACCAGATCCGTGCTCAGTTTGCACATATGGGCCACCCGATCCTCGGTGACGGAAACTACGGAAGAAACCAGTACAATCTGCATTTCCAGAACCTGCACGGCGGCAAGGTCCGCTATCAGCAGCTTTTTGCCACGACACTTCTCTTCGGCAAGATCCCGAAAGAGAATGTCCATAACAAATTAAGCGGAAGAAAGTTTTCCATTGAGCCGCTTTATGATGTACAATTGGGCAGGTAGTTATAACTAACATGTCGATCCGGCTTTTGCGGTAGCACGAAAAGCCCGAAAAATAAATGAATTAAGAAGGAATAGGAACATGAACAAAACATTTAGAAAACCACTTCTCAGCATGATTCTTGCAGCAGGCATGCTGTTCTCCCTTTGCGGATGCAGCAGCACACGTTACCAGAACGGCACCAAGGCCGTGACCACCACAACGACTCCACCGTCACCGACGACAACAGCGGGCGCAAATACAGACCCGTCTTCCCTGCACCATGTTGAGATCGAAGTAGAAAACTACGGCACTATCGCTGTCGAGCTCGACAGTTCCGTCGCACCGATCACGGTCGAGAATTTCCTGAACTGCGCAAAGGCCGGCGTGTATAACGGATCTACCTTCCACCGTATCATCAAGAACTTCATGATCCAGGGCGGCATAGCTTCCAAGACTTACGAAGGTCCGGCGATCACACCGATCAAGGGCGAATTCTCCGCTAACGGCGTAAATAATCCTATGGAGCACAAGCGCGGCGTCATCTCCATGGCGCGTACAACAGATATGAACTCGGCTACCAGCCAGTTCTTCATCTGCCACGTGGATTATCCGAGCCTCGACGGCCAGTATGCTGCTTTCGGTCATGTAACTTCCGGCATCAATGTAGTCGATCAGATCGCTGAAGTTCAGGCTTATGACAACAATGGTTCCGTT
Organism: Clostridiales bacterium; assembly: GCA_017615755.1. GTDB lineage: Bacteria > Bacillota > Clostridia > Saccharofermentanales > Saccharofermentanaceae > Scatonaster. Next base: position 2,628 of record JAFZZM010000063.1, read on the forward strand.
TCCCAGGAGAACCAGCCGGTCATCAAGGAAGTACGCGTCATCGACTGACAAGCGACCGAACACAAACTCAAAACAAAAAACATTTCAGAAAAAGATAGGGGATATTCTGAATGACTTTAGCGGATTTAAAGATCGGAGAAAGTGCACGCATTCTTCACGTAGGAGGAGAAGGCGCACTTCGGCAACATTTTCTGGACATGGGTGTCATTCCCGGTGCAACAGTAACGCTGGTTCAGCTTGCACCGCTTGGCGACCCGATGGAACTGCGTCTTCACGGTTATGAACTTACTCTTCGAATCGAAGATGCGAAACTGATCGATATCGAGAAGCTCCCTTCTTCCGAATCCTCTTCGTCATCTGACAATTCCCTTCCGGTCGATCTGAAAGCCGAGAAGAAAGAAAAGAAAGCCCGACGCATCATCATCGACCACCCTGGTTTCGGTGAAGGTGGTAAATACCACGTCAAGGCCGATGAGAATCCCCTTCCGGAAGGAACAAAACTCACCTTTGCCCTGGCCGGCAACCAGAATTCCGGTAAGACCACGCTGTTCAACCAGCTGACCGGTTCGAATCAGCACGTCGGTAATTTCCCGGGCGTCACCGTCGACCGCAAAAGCGGCGTCATCAAGGGCAACCCGAATACCGAGATCACCGACCTTCCGGGTATCTATTCCATGTCCCCGTATACTGCCGAGGAGATCGTCTCCCGTCAGTTTATCCTGGACGAAAAACCGAAAGGCATCATCAACATCGTTGATGCGACAAATATCGAGCGTAACCTTTATCTCACCATGCAGCTCATGGAGCTGGATGTACCGATAGTCGTTGCCCTCAACATGATGGATGAAGTCCGCGGCAATGGCGGCTCCATCCTCGTTAACCAGATGGAACATGAACTTGGCATTCCGGTCGTACCGATCTCGGCAGCCAAGAACGAAGGTACCGACGAGCTCGTTGCTCACGCCCTGCACGTGGCAAAGTATCAGGAACGTCCCGGACGTCTGGACTTCTGCGATGAGAACGACAAGGGTGGTGCCATCCACAGATGTCTGCACGGCATCATGATCCTCATCGAAGATCACGCTAAGACCGCCGGCATTCCGGTGCGTTTTGCCGCCACCAAACTTGTTGAGGGCGACGAACGTGTCCTGGAAAGACTGCAGCTTGATCAGAACGAAAAAGATACTCTGGAACACATCATCACCCAGATGGAAGGCGAATCCGGCATGGACCGAAGCGCCGCCATCGCCGATATGCGTTTCACCTTCATTCAGAAACTCGTGGACCGCACGGTCATTAAGCCGAAAGAAAGTAAAGAACATCAAAGAAGCAGAAAGATCGACCGCATCCTGACCGGTAAATTCACTGCGATCCCGGCATTTATCCTGATCATGGGTGCCATCTTCTTCCTGACATTTAACGTGATCGGTGCTTTTTTCCAGGGACTTCTGGAATCCGGCATCGGCGAACTCACCGATATAACGGCAAAAGCACTGACCTCCTGGAAAGTTAACGAGGTCATCCGCTCCCTTGTCATCGACGGCATATTCAACGGCGTCGGAAGCGTCCTGAGTTTCCTGCCGATCATCGTAATACTGTTCTTCTTCCTCTCTCTTCTGGAAGATACCGGATATATGGCGCGCGTTGCTTTTGTCATGGACAAATTCCTGCGTAAGATCGGTCTTTCCGGCCGAAGCATCGTTCCGATGCTCATCGGTTTCGGCTGTACCGTCCCGGGCGTCATGGCCAGTCGCACGCTTCCTTCCGAGCGTGACCGTAAGATGACGATCCTTCTGACACCGTTCATGAGCTGCTCGGCCAAACTCCCGATCTACGGCTTCTTCTGCTCCACGTTCTTCCCGAAATACAGCGGCCTCATCATGGTCGCCCTCTACTTTATCGGCATCTTCGTGGGCATCCTGATCGCCTTCCTCTTCAAAAGCACTGTCTTCCGCGGCAAGGCGGTCCCTTTCGTTATGGAGCTTCCGAATTACCGTATGCCGGGCCTGAAAAATGTCGCACAGCTTCTGTGGGAAAAGGCAAAGGATTTTCTGCAGAGAGCCTTCACGATCATCTTTATTGCCTCTATCGTGATCTGGTTCCTCCAGTCTTTCGATACGAGCCTGTCTCTTATCGATGACTCCGCCAGCAGTATCCTGGCCGTGATCGCGGGCTTTATCGCGCCGCTCTTCGCTCCTCTCGGATTTGGCGACTGGCGTTTCTCTACTGCCCTGATCTCCGGATTTCTTGCAAAAGAAAGTGTCGTATCGACCCTCACCGTTCTGGTAGGAAATACCGATGCCGTGCTTGCATCGATTTCTCCTCTGGCCGCCTTCTCACTTCTCGTGTTCTGCCTGCTGTACACACCCTGCGTTGCCGCGGTCGCTTCGGTAAAACGGGAACTCGGCGCCAAGTGGGCGGCCATTATGGTGGTCTTCCAGTGTGCGATCGCATGGATCGCCGCCTACGCAGTTCAGCTCATCGGAATGCTCTTTGGTATCAAATAACCGATTTCATAACCCAACTTTTTTCTTTATTCTTAATGGTAGAGGTTGCCATTCATGCTATAGAGAATATTAGTCACTTTTGAAAAATTAGAATAAGTACTATCTCCGCCTGAACATATTCCGACTACATATTTAGAACTACCAGACGATGTGCCAACTAAAGGGCCACCCTTAATATGTTCGCTCGTAAAATTCATATCTCCCATCCATATCGAGAATGACAATCATTCCATCGCTCTGGTTTTCGGCATATAGATAAGCCTTTTTCCCTATTAATTCAGGTATTCCCTTGCATTCAGTCACTTCTCCGATACTCTCTCCTAAATCGGATTCCTTAATGTCACTATTCGCAGGAAGATGGTATTTTCTTGACGCTAACGGACCTGCTGCTACATAATCTCTTCCATTAATCGTTATATTGTAGAGCAATAAAGCGGTTGTTTCCTCATTAGTGGTCATTTCAGTAATTGTTATTTCGGTATTCATAATTTCGCTATTTGCATTATCCTTATTCTTGAGCGGTTTGATGCTATTCTTCCATGCAAAATAGCCTATGATTAAAGCAAAACATGCACTAATTCCAGCTACAACACTTACCCAAACTCTGTTTGATACTTTTTGGTGTTCTTTAGAAAATTCCTTGACCTTTTCCGAAATCAAATCATCACCCATCGTACCATCATCCATTCCGGTGTTCTCCTCAAATCTCTCTTTTATTACAAACAGCACTACTCAATAAAGCGCTCCATTTTTCCTGGCCACAAAGCAGTCATTTCTATGTTGGATTTAAGAAGATTTCTTCCGTCATTTAACCCCTGATATTTTTGAATTATACCACTTGCGCGTTTGTAAGCAAAGTCGGAATGTGACCGTTCCCTGTTGTAATAGTCTAGTCTGCACATCTGCTCAAACCGATGCGTGCGGCTCTCGGGCTTTTGTATTAGTGTTGCTTCTTAGATGTTTGGTATCAAATAACCGATTTCATGTCGAAATTATTGTCTAATCATTGTTCGTAATTAAGAAATGACTTAAGTTTAATTCAATATTTTGCTTAACAAAACAAAATATGAGAAGTCCCGGACAAAAAATGGACCCCACCATCAGGATAGCGGGGTTTCCATCGAGTAGGTTCTTGCAACTAATCTGTGTGTCATGTGGAAGTGCAAGATGTTGTCAGCGTGGGGGTTAGGGTAGTGTGCGTCTGAAAGATGGCAAACTTTCACTAACGGAGGCATTGGGGTTGTCTATTCACACATCCCCCACTTGAGTATATTCTATACTATTTCAGAAATAACGATACCAAATTTTTGCACTTTATGTCATAATAATGACGTAAGTTTGTTTCAAAACGTATACGGGGATGAATCTATGTATAAGTGAGGGTCTGAACATGGATAATGATGTAAACAAGGAACTACAGCGGTTACTATTCATGCAGCGTGAGCGCCTGATGGTGCGTTCCTCGTACGAACATGAATTTGACTTTTACGATCTGGTGGCCACCGGCGAGGTGGAAGAGGTCATGCGCCAGGTTCGTGAATATCACATTTCCGAGCTCCGAGGGGTCGGCACCCTCTCACCTGACCGTCTCAGAAATGTACGTTACCATCTGATCATCTCGATCGCCATGATCTCCCGTTATTGTATCAACTACGGTATGGATGTAGAGACTTCCTATTCCTTAAGTGATATCTATATCCAGAAATGCGATGCGGCGACATCCACAGCCCAGCTCGACGAGATCCAGCAGCAGTGCATCCAGGACTACTGCACCAGAATGCGCGCCCTGCGTCTCGACAACATCTTCAGTAAACACGTGGTACGTGCCATCGAGTATATCTACAGCCACCTGCAGGATCGTATCCTTGTACCGGATCTTTCCGAGTATCTTGGCTTAAACGATGCGTACTTCAGCAAGCTCTTCAAGAAAGAGACCGGCGTATCCGTCAGTGACTTCATCCGTATCAAGAAGATCGATGCGGCCAAGCACATGCTCAAGCATTCCGACTATTCCTGCCTGAGTATCTCGCAGTTCCTCTCCTTCTCGACACAGAGCCACTTTATCCAGGCATTCAAGAAGCAGACCGGACAGACACCGGAAGAATACAGAAAAGAAAACTTCCACAAGGCATTCCCGAAGGACGTCAAGACCAAGCAAGGCTCTTCTCTCCCGATCGAGCATACCGAAGAAGAACTCGCCCGTCTTCTCGAGGAAGCGAAAAACAAGAACCTCGCCTCCCCGACACGCCTGCCGCACGAAGAAAGCTGAGTGCTTCCCGAAAATCCGAATACCAAATGACAAGAACCGGAGTCAACCCCGGTTCTTTATTTCTGTCTTCATATCCGGGCCGATCCCGATCAACATATGCGTGCTGTATTCATTCCATTTCGCATCTATTTTTTTCGTTGCCTCATAAAAATCCTGATCTTTTGTATAGTAGATGGAAAAGCGGATACACATCTTCTTTTCCTTGATCAGTTCCTCGATCTGATCGAGTTCCGCTTCCGAATTCGTGTCACCGTATTCCGGAGCAATCTTCAAACAACAGGCAAGATCTGCCTCTTTCGTCAGCCAGAATTCTTGAAGTGACATATCCGGATCCTTCTCTGCACTCAGTGCTGTAGACGGGCCTGGATCACAGAGCAGATTGAAGTTGTTTCCGTAAACGGTTGTTGCAATCTCTTCAATTGCTTCACGTGTCTCGTCACAATATTTTATGGCGATATAGTTGTCCACATAGCGGAATCCGTCACCACTTCTGATGATACGGAGATAAACTTTCTCATCCGGAAACTTCTTGCTTTTCAGATACAGATCGTATGACCCGCCCGTCGGCTGATGATCATCGTAATCCTCAAGATAGGTAAACGTATCGTCATACCGGTCTTCCATGTATGCAATTGCATCTTTTACGGAATATGCCGGTTTCTTCGAAAAGATCGAGCATCCGCTCAAAGCCAGGCTCGCCAAAACCATCACGGCGACAATCGCCGACAACAATTTGTTTTTCGTATTCATGTCCTACTCCACATAATCTCAGGAGGCAGCCATCTCCTCCCGTTCATCCAACAGGATCATTATATATCGTTTCAGGCAGGATCAGATGACAAATCTGTAACCGGTTTTCTGGTCACATATAGCACATAGGTATCCTTATATACGATCTTGTTCCCTGACTCAAGAACCGCGTCACGAAGGCCTTCGAAGAACTTCGTATTATAGGGTTCCGGAATGACCAGGTGCGTACAGTGTGTTCCGTTAAATGCAGCAAACTCATCTGCCGTCATTTCGCGTGTACCGTAGAACTCACGCATCTCGACCGGACCATAACCGTAGTCAGGTGCTTTTGTATAACCAAAACCGCCCTGCTTGTACGGGACTTCCGGCTTGAAATACTGATCATACACTTTCTGGATCTTCTCATAGAGCGCTTCATTGTAGCTCCGATAGTCTTCTCTGGTGAACATCATGGCAAGGACTCCACCCGGCTTAAGAAGTTCAAACGTCTTCTTGTACGCGATCTCCTCCGGGATCCACTGGATCGTCGCTGCCGAGTAGATCATGTCGAACTTCTGCTCGCCAAAGTCATGGGTAATAAAGTCATCGTTCACGATCGAGAAATTCTTCCTGTCGGAAAACTTCTCTTTCATCTTCTCGAACAAGTTCTCGCCAAGCTCGATCGCATGGTAATCGCATCCGGAATTGAGAACGGGTTCCGTTGCCTGGCCAGTACCGGGACCTAATTCCAGCACGGTCTTGCCCGGGCCGATATCAGCATACTTCAGTAGCCAATCAAAAAGCTCTTGACTGTATCTTGGTCTGTACTGATCGAATTTGTCCGGTATCGTATCAAAAATCTTTCGAAACTCCATTTTCTCACATCCTTTCTTATGCGTAGAATCATTATAGCATTTCGATCCAGCGCACATAATCCTGGAACAGTTTTACGCTTGTCCAGCAGTCCTTCACGTCCTGGCCGAATCCCTGCGTTGCATCCTCAGCGAAGTAAGTCTCTTCAAACTCTTCTCCATCGATCGTGTAGCGGAAAGTCACGTGATCCAGATTTCTGACCAGTGCGATCATTTCATAGCCCGCTTTTCTCATCTCGGAACGATAGTATTTTTCCAGTTTCTTATCGAGCGGCTCGCTGAAAATGATCGTCCATCCGTAGGGTTCTTTTTCCGTCTCGAGCTCATTGGTAAAAGCGCCGATCTTGTCCTGGAGTTCCAGTGCTCTGGCGACTCGGACATCACTCGACATATCGCCCACGTACATATTCTTCGTGCCCCATACACGCCATGTCTGATCGAGGATCGTCTCGCCGTCCTCCCAGAGGATTTCTCTTTCTTCATCGGCAAAGATCATGGTCAGTGGTTCATCCGAGGTCAACGTATATGTCTCCATCTTCATTCCCTGATGAAAAGGACTTTCTTTTACGATGCGGCTGGTAATCCACAGGAATCCGTCCGAGCTTTCCTCAAACTTCAATTCCGATACGGCATCCTTCCCGTCGACAGGGATTGCCGTGACATGTACGTCCTTACCGACCACTTCAATGCTGTATGTCACCTTCCCGTACTCACTCTTTTCTCCGATCAGATACGTTCTCGTAACGAGCACTCCCAGGATCAGCACGATCACCGCCAGGATCACCGCCAGCGCAATGACTTTCACTCGAGAACGGTACTTCTTCAGAAAGTCGATCTGTTTTTTCTCCGTGGCTGCTTCTTGCGGTGAAAAAACACCTGCCTCGTCTTTTTTCATGGTTTCCAGCATTCCCCCGCAGGTCGGGCACTCCGCAACATGTGCCTCGATCTCGCCATTGGAGACGTCAGATGTTAATTTGTCGATATAAAGCGGCAGGAGATCCTGTACGATCTCACAAGGTAGTTTCGTCATTTTTCCAACTCCTTTCTCAGCTTTTCTTTTCCTCGATAGTACGTCACCCTCGCCCAGTTCTCTGTCTTTTCATGTATCGCTCCGATCTCACGGAAAGACAGATTTCCGAAGATCCGAAGATACATCACCTCCCGGTAGGGTTCCGCTAATGCATGCAGCATCTTGAGAAGCTCGACCCGCTCGGCCGAATCGACAAGTGCTTTTTCCGCCGACTCCACGGGGATGGCCAGATCATCGATATCCTCGTGCTGCGGGTGCTTGCGCCGATAGGTAAGAAGTACATTCTTGGCAATGCCGCAAAGCCACGTCGAGATCCGGCATGTACCATCAAACCGGTCAATCGTCCGGATCGCCTGATAAAAGGTTTCCTGCGTCAGTTCTTCTGCCAGGTCGGCCTGATAAGTCAACGACAGAAGATACTTGTACACGGTCTTCGCGTGCTGCTGATAGATTTCATCAAAAGACTGCAACTTCTCACCTCCTTTGCTTCTCGTATGTGTATGCAGAAAAATCCGGATTCGTTACAAGATTTCCAAAATATTTTTCCAAGATTCAAAAGGGGGCCGTCTTTACTTACAAAGACGCCCCCTGTTTGTACTTACATGTTATTGCGATTTAAGATCAAACCTTAGCGGTCTCGATCTCTTTGAGTGCAGCGGCGATGGCTTCTTCTGCAGTCATTTCAACTACTTCAGAACCAGCACGGAGCTTATACTCGACCTTGCCTTCTGCTGCCTTACGGCCAACTGTGATACGAACCGGAATACCGATGAGATCTGCATCCTTGAACTTAACACCGGCGCGCTCTTCTCTGTCGTCGATCAGAACTTCTGCACCGGCCTTCTCGAGTGCATCGTGGATCTCTTCCGCCATCTTTACGACTGTCTCATCCTGCGATGTGGTCGGAACAACGATGACCTGATACGGAGCCACGGACATCGGCCAGATGATACCGTTCTCATCGTAGTGCTGCTCAATGATCGCAGCCAGGGTACGGGAAACACCGATACCATAGCAACCCATGATCATGGAGTTCTCTTTACCATCTTTATCGAGGTAAATGCAGTGGAGTGCATCGGAATACTTGGTGCCGAGCTTGAAGATGTGACCAACCTCGATACCTCTGCACATAGCAAGCGGCTTACCGCACTTCGGGCACGGATCGCCTTCAACTGCACAACGTACATCCACAACACGGTCCGGAGTAAAGTCACGGCCGAAGTTTACGTTCTTGAAGTGATAATCTGTCTCGTTTGCACCAACGATGAAATTCTGCATTGCAGCTACTTCATAGTCAGCGATAACTTCAACCTTTTCCTTCAGGCCGACAGGACCGGCAAAACCAACTGCCGCACCGGTTACACGCTCTACTTCTTCAAAGCTTGCAAGGTTCATCTCGGTCGCATCGAAGAGGTTACCGAGCTTGGTCTCGTTGATCTCACGATCACCACGAACCATAACAGCTACGATCTTGCCATCGATGTTGTAAAGGATCGTCTTAGCAAAAGCGGTCGGCTCAGAGTGCATGAACTCCATGAGTTCTTCAATGGTCTTTACGTGAGGTGTCTCGATCTTTTCGATCGGCAGCATTTCGAAGCCCTCAGCCTTCGGCAGTTCCGGGCACGGTGCTTTTTCTTCGTTAGCGGCATAATCACAATCCGGGCAGTATGCGATCGCATCTTCACCAACTGCGGACTTTACCATGAATTCCTGGGAACCGGAACCACCCATTGCACCGGAATCGGCATCTACGAGGATGTAGTCAAGGTTGCAGCGGTCGAAGATCTTGCAGTATGCATCCTTCATGATGAGGTAGGACTTATCGAGGCCTGCCTCGTCTACGTCAAAGCTGTATGCATCCTTCATGACGAATTCACGGGAACGGACAACACCAAATCTCGGGCGCTTCTCGTCACGATACTTGTGCTGGATCTGGTAAAGAGTAACCGGAAGATTACGATAAGAACGGATCGTATCTCTTACTGCTTCTGTGAAAGGCTCTTCATGCGTCGGGCCCAGGCAGAACTGACGTCCGCCACGATCCTTCAGACGGAACATTTCCGGTCCGAACTTTTCCCAACGGCCGGAAGCCATGTAGGTTTCAGCCGGGAGTACTGCAGGCATGATCAATTCCTGAGCACCTGCACGATCCATCTCCTCACGGACGATCGCCTCGACTTTACGATAAGCACGATAGCCCATCGGCATATATGAATAGATACCGGCAGCAGCCTTACGCATCAGGCCTGCACGCAGCATGAGCTGATGGCTCACGATCTCGGCATCAGAAGGTACTTCTCTTTGTGTTGACATGAAAAGCTTCGAAACTCGCATGATGATTTCCTCACTATAATATAAATATATAAGCACTCAAAAGTATAATGATTTGGGCGGGCAATGTCAATTTCAGAAGTCCACCCGAAAATATCGTGCACCCGAAATATGCCAACAAGTTCTTTTTGTATAGTAAAATGGATGTATCAATCGAGGCCGGGGTTTGTTTCATCTACTCTTCTGCCGGCCGGAAAAGAGGCGGCTTATGAAATACGATATTGCCATCGTAGGTGCCGGAGTCGTAGGTGCATCGATCGCTTACAACCTCATTCCTTACGATGTTTCCGTTCTTTTGCTCGATAAGAATAACGATGTCGCCATGGGGGCCACACGTGCCAACAGCGCGATCATTCATGCCGGCTACGATCCAAAGCCGGGAACGCTTATGGCCAGACTCAATGTGGAAGGAAACCGTCTCTGCGAGAAACTCTGTGCGGATCTTTCTGTTCCCTTCAAGCGTTGCGGATCGTTCGTTCTCGCCTTTTCTGATGCCGAGAAAAACACTCTTCAGGAGTTATTCGAGCGTGGCGTGAAAAATGGGGTTCCGGATCTTCGTATCATTGATGCCGGGGAGCTTCGCGAGATGGAACCAGGCATCGGCGAGGAAGCCGTCGCCGCCCTCTATGCCCCTTCTGCCGGCATCGTCAATCCCTGGGAGCTCTGCCTCGCACAGGCGGAAGTCTTTGTGAGAAATGGCGGGACTTTTGTCGGGAATGCTGAAGTCACCGCAATTACAAAGAGCAACGATGCTTTTTCTATCGAAACTACAAACGGTGAGTTTGAAACAGCTAACTTAATTCTCGCATGCGGTATTCAGGCCGACTCGGTGCATGGACTAATTGCCAAACCGGACTTTCAGATCGTACCGACACGTGGCGAGTATTTCCTTCTCGACAAGTCCGAGGGTAGTAAAGTCAACCACGTGATCTTCCAGTGCCCGAATGAACTTGGGAAAGGCGTACTCGTTGCGCCGACCATACACGGGAACATGATCTGTGGGCCGACCTCTGAAGTACTGAAAGAAGACATTGAAGACACAGCCACTACTTCAGCTAAACTTGCTGAGATCAAGACAAAGGCGGCGCGTTCCGTCAGCAATATCTCCTGGCGTGACAATGTCCGAAACTTCTCGGGTATACGTGCCAATTCCGATAACGATGATTTCATCATCCGTGAAATCCCGGATTGCAATGGTATCTTCGAAGCCGCCGGCATTAAATCGCCGGGACTTGCCAGCAGCCCAGCGATCGGGCCGTATATGGTCGAACTTCTTAAATCAAGTGGCATCGCGCTTCCTGAGAAATCAGGCAGTTACGACATGACCAGAAAGAAGATACATTTCCGTGACATGAGCAACGAAGATCGAGCAAAACTCGTCGCTTCCGATCCGGCATACGGCCGTATCGTGTGCCGCTGTGAAGGTGTGACCGAAGGCGAGATCCGTGATGCAATCGCAAGTCCGATTCCGCCATGTTCTCTCGACGCCGTGAAGCGCCGCGCCGGAACAGGAATGGGACGCTGTCAGGGAGGATTCTGCGGACCAAGAATCGTAGAAGTGCTTTTGGCGCAGAAAGAAGACACCTCTCCTCTTTCCATCCTGCAGGATGCAGAGGGTTCGAACCTGTTCTTCACTCGCGAAACGGAGGTGGAATCATGAGAAACTACGATATCGTTGTTATCGGCGGTGGACCGGCCGGTCTTGCAGCAGCAAAGAGTGCTTATGAAAACGGTTGTCATTCCGTGCTTCTTATCGAACGTGATACCAAACTCGGAGGTATTCTCAACCAGTGCATCCATAACGGTTTTGGCCTGGCCCACTTCGGTGAAGAACTGACCGGTCCGGAATATGCGCATCGCGCCATGGTTGAACTGCAAGAGACCGCGTCCGGTGTTGAGATACTTCTTGATACATTTGTTATGGAGATCACATCCGACAAAACGATTTATGCCATGAACAAAACGGATGGTTATTTCGAGATCTTCGCCAAGGCGATCATCCTTGCCATGGGCTGTCGTGAGAAAGCACGCGGCGCACTCGCGATCCCGGGCACCCGTCCGGCAGGTGTCATGACCGCAGGTCTTGCCCAGCATTATGTCAACATAGACGGATATATGGTCGGAAGAAAAGTCGTGATTCTAGGCTCCGGCGACATCGGCCTCATCATGGCCAGACGTATGGTACTTGAAGGCGCGGATGTTCTTGCATGTATCGAGATCGCACCGCAGCCCGGCGGACTTGCCCGAAATATCACACAGTGTCTGGAAGACTACGGCATTCCGCTTTATCTGCGCCAGACCGTTACAGCTATTCACGGTAAGGAAAGACTAACCGGCATCACTGTTTCCGAAGTGGACGAAAACTATACACCGATTCCCGGCACCGAACGCGAGATCGAATGTGATACACTTCTTCTCTCCTGCGGATTGATTCCGGAGAACGAGCTGTCCCGCAAAGCGGGCCTGGCCATCGACCCGAAGACCGGCGGTCCTTTTGCTTCGGAATCGTTGGAAACTTCCGTGCCCGGAATCTTTGCATGCGGCAATGTTCTGCATGTGCATGATCTTGCTGACAACGTTACCAAAGAAGCGATCGAAGCCGGAAAAGCCGCAGCGCTTTTCGTTGGTGGCACAAAAGAAACAACATCCAAAGATGCTATCGACAACCCGAAAGAGTTCCCGAGAAAAGTCGTCAAACCTGTGGAAGAATCGAAGCAAGAAATTGCTGACGACGGCGCTTATGGCGTCCGAAAAATGACCTGTATCATCTGCCCGCGCGGATGTCAGCTGAGTGTTGTTTTAAGCGATCCGCCGATCGTTTCCGGAAACTCCTGTCCGCGCGGCGAGGAGTATGCAATTGCCGAAGTCACGCACCCGATGCGTACGCTTACCACAACGATCCGCGTCCGCTACGAAGACGGCAGCCTCGGACGAATCAGCGTAAAGTCGAACGGTGAGATCCCGAAGGAAGAGCTTTTCGAGCTGGCCGGAAAGATCCATCACACGATCATCGATGCACCGGTTCAAGTCGGCGATGAAGTGCTGCCGGGAGTCGTAGCCACGAGCGGAACATAAAGGAAGACACGTGAAAACGCAAATTTTGAATTTTGGCGTGTCTACTTTTCTGATCGCGCCCACGCCAATTCTTCGTTTTTGCATTTTGGCGTGGTTGCTTTTCTGATCGCGCCCACGCCGATTCTTCTTTTTCGCATTTTGGCGTGGTTGCTTTTCTGATCGCGCCCACGCCGATTCTTCTTTTTCGCATTTTGGCGTGGTTGCTTTTCTGATCGCGCCCATGCCGATTCTTCGTTTTTGCATTTTGGCGTGGTTGCTTTTCTGATCGCGCCCACGCCGATTCTTCTTTTTCGCATTTTGGCGTGTATTCTGACGAAAAAGCACCCACGTGATTTTTCGATTTTCGCATTTTGGCGTGTCTACCCGCCTTCCAACCGCAACAAAAAGGCTTCGCCATAAGAAGCGGAGCCCTATTTGTTATTTATTCAAAGTACCGGACATTTATCAGAGAGTTCATAGCGGATCAACCGATATATTCATCGATCAGCTTCATGGTCGAATCCTTCAAGTTACCATCCGTTTTCTCGGCATCTACCATCTCTTTGATCTTCGGCATGACGTCGTTCTTGAAATCCGACGGAAGGTCATCAATATGGGTCAAATATGCATAAATCTGGGCAGTAGTCTTGCAGGCCTTGATCTTGCCCATATGAGCGCTCCAGGTAAAAGCAGGTTTTTCTTTTTCCTGCCAAGGTTCGCCTTGCACATCGATGATCGTTCCATCTGAAAGGAGTATTTTTTTGATGAAAACATCCACACGGCGGATAACCGAAGACTGAAGATCTACCTCTTCTTCTCCAAAAGCATCGCCGCTCGTGGCTTCAAAATCAAGATACTGGTGATCCGGTAGATCTGTGATCACATTTCCAAAAGCATCTGTCCCGGTAAATCCGGCCCACACTGCCGTGATCGTGTTTGATTGATATCAGGCCTTAGGGCGGGCTACTCGCTTATATGTCTCTCCACCATACTGTTCGAAGAGCTTCACCATCTCCTCATCAGAGATCACGGTGATACGGCCGCCTTCGTACTCGGCATCGATCCACTCCTTCATTTTGGCAATGAAAGGATCTTTCTTGCTGACAACACTCTCGCCTGCGAGGCGGTAGTAGTTGTTGATCCAGCAGGCAATACCGGCGAGACCGGAAACGTTACTTACGGCAACGAGCGGCGGACGGTCCAGAAGTGCTTCGGTATCGAAGATGTTGTAGATCTCCGGATCCTTCAAAAGGCCATCAGCGTGGATACCGGCCTTGGTTACGTTGAAGTTCTTACCGACAAACGGTGTCATCGGCGGCAGTTCGTAGTTCGTCTCACGAGCGATGTAATCCGCGATCTCTGTGATCACGCGGGAATCCATGCCATCCAAAGTACCACGAAGCTGAGCATACTCAAATACCATAGCCTCGAGCGGAACATTACCTGTTCTCTCACCGATACCAAGGAGCGAGCAGTTAACAGCCTGAGCGCCGTAGAGCCATGCAGTAGACGCATTGACGACACCCTTATAGAAATCGTTGTGGCCGTGCCACTCGAGCATCTCGGACGGAACACCGGCGTAGTGCTGCAGACCGTAGATGATACCGGATACGGAACGCGGCAGTGCAACGCCCGGGAACGGAACGCCGTAGCCCATCGTGTCGCAGGCACGGATCTTGACCGGGATACCGCTCTCTTCGGAAAGTCTCATGAGTGCCGATGCAAAAGGAACGACAAAGCCGTAGAAATCAGCACGTGTGATATCTTCGAAATGGCAGCGCGGACGAAGTCCTGCATCGATCGCATCGGTAACGATACCGATATACTTATCCAGAGCCTGCTTACGAGTCAGGCCCATTTTGTTGAAAATATGGTAGTCCGAGCAGCTTACGAGGATACCTGTCTCCTTGATACCGATGTTTCTGACCAGAGCGAAGTCGGACTTGGTCGCACGGATCCATGTCGTGATCTCCGGGAACTTATAACCCAGCGCCATGCACTGCTCGAGAGCCTGACGGTCCTTCTCGGAATACACGAAGAACTCGGTCTGGCGGATGATACCCTTCGGTCCACCCAGGCGATGCAGCATCTTATAGATCTCCACCATCTGCTCGGTGGTATACGGCGCACGGGACTGCTGACCGTCACGGAAAGTCGTGTCGGTGATATAGATATTCTCCGGCATGTTCATCGGAACTTTACGGTAGTTGTAAGCGATCTTCGGCACCTCGGCATACGGGAACATCTCACGGAAAAGTTCCGGCTTCTCCACATCCTGCAGAGCATACTGATACGGATCTTGCTCGAGAAGATTGCTCTTGTCGCTAAACGTGATATTTTTCATGTGATGTTCCTCCTGCTTGCAAAATTAGCTATATGTACCTATATAGTAAAATCGTTTCGGAACGCCTTGTCAACGCTCCAAACGTTTTTTCTACTTTTTCGTCCCGATACTCGGATTTTGCAAGATGTTTTTGGCGAGATTGCATGAACAAGTGCTTTTCATTTGGCAAAAGCACTTGCCCCGGGAATCAGAAGAACAGTCTTCCGCTGCCCTGATCTTTCAGGAGTGCCTGGATACGTTTCGGCATGATCGGGTGCGTGCTCATCATGTTGTAAATGAACACGAAGAAACCGCGTGTCTCATGGCAGTGCTGCACATAGTCTTCCACGTCAACTTTCTTGTAAAGGTGCTTGCCGACGACGAGCGCCATCATAGGCTCGACACCGCTTGTGCCGACGAGGTGCTGGGCCACACGGTCGCAGCTGTACTCACGGGCACGGGAAAGCGCGGTCGACAGGATCGGAATATAGTTCGCAAAAAGAATGCTGAGCTGATAGGAATAGGTGGCATGACGAAGACGGATATGGGAGAGCTCGTGGGCCACGATGAACTTGATGCTCTCGATGTCGTGGTGCTCGAGATAGGCCACCTCGAACAGATCGGCCAGAAGCACGACATACTGTCTTCTGAGGATAAACGTGGAAAAAGCATTGAGAAGTCCGTTTTCCTGGGTCAGGTAGACCTTCGGGACTTTCTTAAGGCCGAGGCGGTGCGAATACTCATCTACAAATGCATAGATCTCCGGGAAGTTTTTCTCCGTGATACGGATGGAATTCGCCCGGTACTGGGCATAGACAAGGTACACGCCGGCAATCAGGATCACCGGGATCATGACGATCAGGATGACATAGGAAAGTGAATTGTTTCCGCTGTCGGAAACACCGGTCATCAGTTCCGTAATACGCTCACCGAGTTCTCCTGCCATCGGTCCGTATCCCAGCGCGCCCATGATGCCGAATACCAGAACTCCGATCACGATCAGGACATTCAAAATCACCATCGCGACATACATCGGCATCTCCGCTTTGTGGCGGTACGAACGGATTTCTTCAGCAGTAAAAGGAACTGTTTCCATAGCATTTCACCTCGTCTTTTCGAATTAACGTTACCACAAACCGCTGATATCTTCAATGATACGCTTTCTTGAAAAATACTTTGTATATTTATATACTTAATGCGACATTTTCCGAATGTGACACAAAAGAAGAGAGAAAGAAAAACTATGGCTAAACAGAAATCCATGATATCCACCGTACGCGGCTACAATATACGCTGCCGCCTCCTGATCGCCGCGCTGCTCCTGGTCATCGCCGCCATCATCAGCTTTGCTCTGCTCCCGAAGACGACTCGTTATTTTCTTGCTTCGAAGAACGTTTTTTCCGAAGCATCCACAAGGCTTGGCGAGGATAAGTTCTATAAGGGCGAAACACAGTATATGTACGTATGGTTTGCCGATAACGATAAGGGACGGTTCTATATCGCACCTATGGAAGACGCCAACGGCAACGCATCCTACATGGTCGTTTATGTGCCGAACAAATACATCGACCGCGCCGATGAGCTGGTCGAGCAGACTCGCGAGTTCGAAAATACCGGTGACGAAAGTGTAGCGACAAAGACGCTTTCCTGCCGCGGTTATACCACCAAACCCAGTGCACAGATCCTTCGTTTCCTGGATCAGTACCTCACAGCCGTGGAGGCTTCCAACGACGTACGTGAGAGCGTATGCGACTACATGTTCGTCATGGTCCCCCCGACGGAAGTGCTTTTCGGTGATGCAACTTTCTATATCGTTCTGGTCCTTGGATGTCTCATCGGTGCCCTGATCGTCGGCATCTCCGCCTTTACCGGAAGATATATGAAGAAATTCAAGAACAGCCTGAGTTCCAAGAACATCTCGCTGGACGAGCTCAATGCGGATATGGAGAATGCTTCCACCATCGGGCGTTTGTTCGTGGGAAGCAAGTATATCGTAGAAGCCAATATGTCGCCGAACGTGCACAGTATGTATGACATGGTATGGATCTATTCGCAGAGGACCAATACGAACGGTAATGCGACCACATACACCGTTATCGCGTACACCCGTTACCATCAGTGCCTGCGCTACTCCGTCCACTCCATGGGCGAGGCAGAGCAGCTCTGCCGCCACATCCTGAAGGTGCAGCCGAGAGCGCTTTACGGATACATTATCGAGAATTCCACGATGTACTACAGCCACTTCAATGAACTGGTCGACCGGATCTATAATCAGCCGCAGATCGCGCCGGATACAGGTGCGGTCGAAACGGTGGCAGAACCGCAGGAGGTCGCTGCACCACAGGAGGTCGCCGCTCCGCAGGAAGTCATTCCTTCTGTACCGGCCGCACCGCAAGAGGTCGCAGCACCGGAAGACAACAGCAACGACATTCTTCGTCCCGGCATCTGATATCCGGACGAAAACCAGAACATAACGGCATATCCCCTTCCCCGCCCATCGGCGCGGGATTCGGAAAAAGAACTGAAAACGGAGGTCATTTTATGAAAGATGGATTTTTACGTGTAGGTGCAGCCACCCCGAAGCTTCGTGTGGCAGATATCGACTATAACGCAGGCGAGATCATCGAAGCGGTGAAAAATGCCGATCCGGATTGCGCGCTGCTTGTCTTCCCGGAACTCTGCATTACCGGCGCAACCTGCGGAGACCTCTTCCGGCAGGAATCTTTTATAGATGCCGCCTGGCAGGCACTTTACCGCATCGCGGAAGAAACCGCTGAGAAAAACTGCGTGTTCATCGTCGGCCTTCCTGCTTACATCGAAGGCAAACTTCTGAACATGGCTGTCGTTATGCACGAAGGTGCGATCCTGGGCTGTAATGTTAAGCTCACATTGAACGAAGCCGAATCCCGCTACTTCTCTCCTTACGAAGTCAGCGGTTCTTTCTATGACGAATACTTTGACGAGGAGATCACATTCGGTCAGCCGCTTTACTTCAGCGAGAACGACCTCTTCTCCTTCGCCGTGATCTTCCACGAAGATCTTCTTGCACCGATCTCCGACGATGTCGACGCCGCTCTTGCCGGCTGTCACATCCTCGCTGTACCGAGCGCTGCTCCGGTCACGATCGGTTCAACAAAGAAGGTCACCTCCATTTTGGAAGCCCAGAGCCGCAAGCTTCACGCCGCATATATCTATGCCAATGCCGGCGTAGGCGAATCTACGACTGACCTCGTTTTCTCCGGTGAAGACTTCATCTACGAAAACGGACGCGAGCTTTCCAGAAGCAAGTGTTTCGCAAGCGGCGTGATCTATACCGACATCGACCTCAAGCTTCTCTTTGCCGAAAGACAGAGAGATGACGCATGGAGGACCGACTTTGCCAACAGCACCGCTGACGGCGATTTTGACATGATCAGTTTCGAGATGGAACTCAACGAAGAACTTACCCTGATCCGTAAGGTTGCGAAGAATCCATTCGTACCGGAAGATAAGGATGAGATCTCTGCCCGCTGTGCCCAGATCCTCGAGATGCAGGCAATGGCACTCGTTACCCGCATGAAGCACATTCATTGCGATAAGTTCATCCTCGGCCTTTCCGGCGGACTCGATTCTACTCTGGCATTCCTGGTCAGCGCACGTGCCTGCGACATCATGGGACTTCCGAGAACGAACATCCACGCGATCACCATGCCATGCTTCGGCACCACTTCCCGTACGAAGAACAACTCGATCGAGTTAGCCAAGGCATACGGCGCACGTATCGACGAGATCTCCATCAAGGATTCCGTCACACAGCACTTTAAAGACATCGGCCACGACTTGGACAACCATAATGTTGCTTTTGAAAATGCACAGGCAAGAGAGCGCACGCAGCTTCTTATGGATCTCGGCAATGACGAGGGTTCCCTCGTTGTCGGCACCGGTGACCTGAGCGAACTGGCACTCGGCTGGGCCACCTATAACGGCGACCACATGTCCATGTATGCCGTAAACGGTTCCGTGCCAAAAACACTTATCCGCCACATCGTTGCATACGAGGCAGATCGTGTAGCCGCAGAAGACGCAAATGTATCTGCTGTCCTCAAGGACATCCTCGACACACCGGTTTCTCCGGAACTTCTGCCTCCGACAGAAGACGGCACGATCGCACAGAAGACCGAAGATCTCGTAGGACCATATGAACTCCACGACTTCTTCCTCTACTACTTCGTCCGCCTCGGTTTCGCACCATCGAAGATCTACAGACTTGCGAAGAGTGCTTTTGACGGAGAATACGACGAAAAGACCATCTACAAGTGGGAAGAAAACTTCCTGCGCCGTTTCATCGCGCAGCAGTTCAAGCGTTCCTGCATGCCGGACGGTCCGAAGATCGGATCGGTGGACCTCTCTCCTCGTGGAGACCTGAAGCTCCCGTCCGATGCCGCATCCAAGGTATTCCTGGATGAACTGGCCACCGTGCTGGAATAAGAACGCGACAAGCGCACCAAAATACAGGAGATGAAATGATGAAAACGGAAAGAACCTTTCCCCGGGCAACCGTGACCGAAAAAGCGGAAGGCGCGCTGAAGCGCGGTCATCCGTGGGTCTATGATACTGAGATCACCGAATTTGCCGGAAGCAAAATCAAGGACGGCATCCTCGGCAGCGCCGCCGATTCGATTGAGAACGGCGCACTGGTCGATGTGTTCTCACAGAAGAGCCGCTACCTCGGCACCGGCTTTCTCAGCAAAAGCAGCAAGATCCGGATCCGGGTACTTTCCAATAACGCCAACGAGACTTTTGCTCCGGGATTCTGGCAGCGTCGTGTGAAGTATGCGCTGGATATGCGCCGCACGGTCATGCAGGACGACTACGCCTGCTGCCGTCTGATTTTTGGTGAAGCGGACGGCATTCCGGGGCTGACCGTGGACCGTTACGAAGATATCCTCTCTACCGAAGTTCTCTCGTACGGCACCGAACAGGTCAAGGACATCATTTACAGAGCACTTGTGGACGAACTGAAAAACGACGGTGTCACGGTCCGTGGCATCTTTGAAAGAAACGAAGCCAAGATCCGCGAACTGGAAGATCTCCCGCTCGAGAAAGGTTGGTACCATGGCGATTTTGTCGGTGTCCCTTCTTCCCCGCAAGTCGAGATCTGTGAGAACGGCATCCGCTATACCGTAGACGTCGAGAACGGTCAGAAGACCGGTTTCTTCCTCGACCAGAAATATAACCGACTTGCCGTAAGTAAACTTGCCCGCGGCATGAAAGTACTCGACTGCTTTACGCATACGGGTTCTTTTGCCATGAACGCGGCCAAGGGTGGCGCGGCACATGTTACCGCAGTAGATATTTCGCAGCTGGCTGTTGATACAGCGGCGGAAAATGCGCGCATCAACGGGCTTTCCGACAGAATGGATTTCCTTTGCGCAGATGTATTCGACCTTCTTCCGAAGCTGGCCGAAGAACACGCCGGGTATAACTTCATCATCCTCGATCCGCCGGCGTTCACCAAGAGCAGAAAAACGACCGAGAATGCCAAGCGTGGCTATAAGGAGATCAACTATCGTGCCATGAAGATGCTGCCGCGTGGCGGCTATCTGGCCACCTGCTCCTGCTCACATTTCATGCCGAATGAACTGTTCAGGAAGATGCTTCTGGAAGCCGCGCGTGATGCAGGTGTCAGCCTACGTCTCATCGAAGAACGAAGAGCCGCGCCGGACCATCCGGTTGCCATGACGATTCCGGAAACCGATTATCTGAAGTTCTATCTTCTGCAGATCGTGTGATCGGGATCACTCGAATTTGAATCCTTCCAGACTCTTCACGTAGCGGAACGTAAGGCTCTTTATTGCCAATCCGCGCTTACCGATATGCAGACGGAAGATCGAGTGCTTGTTGAACAGCGGCCACTCCGTTTTCATACTCACGTCTTCTCCGTCAGTTCCGTTATACGTGATCACACGCACAGGAATGCTCGTGTAGTATACCGTTACAGGAAGCTGCGCCAGCGGCTCGAGTTCGGAAGAAGCAACCATATCACATTCGTAAATACCCGGCTTGTCGCATGTAAGGCCGAACAGGAAATCCTTTCCGTCTGTCGTATCGACATTGACCTTAATGACCGGATTCTTATTGATCTCATAGTACACGTCGACCTTGGCTTCGATCGTATCTTCCGCAAACGGACAATCGATATGCTTAACAGTCGGTTTGTCACCCATAACCGCATCCATCGCAGGCGTATTTATCGCAAAACGAAGAATGTTGTCTGCATTTCTCTGAAGCTCGGCACGCGTGATCAGATCCGTTCTGCCGGAAGTAAGGTTTTCAAAAGTATCGGTCTTATCCAGGTCCTCTTTTTCTACCGAAGAACAAACCATATATACATCGCACTGGGATCTGGCCATTGCCGAATGCGAGCGAAGTGCATGGTCATGCGGATTCTCCGAAATGCTGTCGATATAAGCCCACCAGTCGGTCATCACAAGACCGGTATAGCCCCACTGCTCACGCAGGATCGTCGTATTCAACTCGTAGTTAGCGGTGCCAAACGTACCGTTGATCATGTTATACACGGACATTATGCTTCGGGCCGCGCCTTCTTTGACCGCGATCTCATAACCCTTGAGATAGATCTCACGAAGTGCTCTCTCCGAAACGATCGAATCCATGAAACGGCGGCGCGTCTCTCGGTTATTACAGCAGAAATGCTTAATGGTCGCCGTCACGCCGTGCTTCTCCAGACCACGGATCTGCGCTGATGCCATACGTCCGGTCAGAAGCGGATCCTCGGAAAAATACTCGAAGTTTCTTCCATTCAAAGGATGACGGTGGATGTTGATGCCCGGTCCCAGGATCGAGTCGACCTCGTTGCTGACCATCTCAATACCAAACCAATCGAAAAGCGCTTCGTTCAGTTCTTCGTTAAACGTACAAGCCAGACAGGTTCCGTTCGGAAGCGAGAAAGCTTTCTTACCACTGTCGATACGCATGCCGGAAGGACCGTCATCACAGCACAATGTCGGAATACCGAAAGCCTTCAGTTCACGTGAGACACCACCATATGCAGCCGCCGTACCGGTCGTGACCTTCGGGCTGCCCATGCCTTCACCGCGGATAATGAGCGAAAGATCCTCATCAGACAACTGCGCGATGAATTCTTTCATTGTATTCTTCCCGAGCTTAACATCAGCAAGCTTGATTCCCTGATCTCCCGTATACGGGATTTCTTCAGCGACTCGCTCAAGTCTCGTCTCGATATGTTCCACTTCACGAAGCGGTGCCGGTTCGTATTTTCCGCCGATCGTCAATCGTTCAAAAGCCTGGATCGGTTTTGCCGCCGATTCCAGTTTTTCGAGCATCGTATCTTCTGCTACCTCAATTTCGCCCGCAAAAGCACTTTCCACGACGTTCTCGCCTGCAAAGAAGGAATAGGTCCCCTTCGGCAGCACCCAGCCTGTCTGACCCATAAGACGGCCGTCATCGTCATAGGACGCAAAGCGGTTTCCTTCTGCCTTTAAAACCAGTTCCTGTTCTTCACCCGGAGCAAGTTCTCTTGTCTTGGCAAAATCCACGAGCACTCTCGCCGGCGTTGCAATTCTGTCAGAAGGTGCCTGCGCAAAAAGCATCACGGCTTTCTTTCCCTTCCGCTCTCCTACATTCTTCACTTTCACCTTCACGGAAACATCGGTTCCCGAAGATGCAAAATCAGAAAGAGCAAGATCGAACTTCGTATAGGAAAGACCGAAGCCGAACGGATACAGTACTTTTTCCGGCGCAAAGGTCGAGAAATAACGGTATCCGACAAAGATATCTTCCGCATAGAAATCCTTCGAAAGATCTTCTCCGCCGAAATTCGGAGACGAAGGATAATCGGCGAGGTCTCGCGCGATCGTATCGGTAAGACATCCGGAAGGATTCGCTTTACCCGTCACGACCTCTGCAGCCGCCGTTCCGCCGATCATGCCGGCCTGCCAGATATAAACCACTGCAGCCGGATCGTATTTTTCTACAAAGTACATGTCGATGATGTTGCCGACATTAAGAAGCACAACTGTCTTTTCAAAAGCACTGCATACTTTCTTCAGCATCTCTTCTTCTCCGTCGCTCAGGAAGAAGGAACCCTTCTGTGCAGTATTGTCTCGATCTTCTCCTGCGGTTCTTGCAATGACCATTACCGCAGCATCGTTTTTCTTTGCCGCCGCGTCAACGATCTCATCGGAAAGAGGCATTTCCTTCTGCGACCAGTTCTCTTTTCCCCATCCGACTCCCGGATCAACAGGGTTCTTGCTTTCCCACTCTTCGTAGATGCCGATCAGGTCCTGATCCAGCTCGATCTCATCCGAATTCTGAAGACCTTCGAGGATCGAGACCACATGCTTGACGTTGACCATACCGCCGGAACCGGTACCGCTCTTATAGTAGTTCTTCTGCATTCTACCGAAGACAGCCACCTTCGCTCCGCCACATAACGGCAGGGCTTCACGATCGTTCTTAAGAAGCACGGAACCTTCCTGTGCGACCCGGATCGCCGTGTCCGTGTATTTATTCCAGTCAAGTATATATTCAGGCATAAAAAACCTCCGGTAAGTCGAACTGATTAAATGCATTCTACATTACCGGAGGGGGGAAAGAATATCAATTTCGTGTTGTATTGTGTGGATTCACGCTTAAATTTCTCAAATCCTCAAATCACTATTTGGAACCACTAACCAGTTTCAGATACGTCCTTCTTGTGAAGTAGTAAGCGATCGTATAGACCACAGCAAAGACGGCAACACAAGCACCCAGGATGATGAGGAACCGTTCCGGTCTGCATCCGCCAAGCAGCAGCAGGATACGGTTGACCATCGGGAATGCAGCCATCGTATGGATCACGGCTACCACAAGTGGCAGCAGGAACACAATAACGATCTGGGAGTTGATGGACTTCTTGATTTCTTTTCTGCTCAATCCCACTTTTCTCATTATTGCGAATCGCTTCGTATCTTCATAGCCTTGCAGAAGCTGGCTGAAGTACATATTCAGGATCGTGATCGTCAGGAACGCGATGCTTAAGAAGATACCCAGGAAGAACAGACCACCGTAGATACCGATCACTTCGTGGAGATCCTCCAGTCGGCTGTAGGCATACATAAATCCATAGTCTGCTTGATTCGTATTGAGTTCTTTGTAATAGAGCTGCTGTGTCTCTTCATCTGCATCCGTATTTACGAGGACACGTATTCTTGCATCTTCGTACTCGATGATCGACTGGCTGAAAAAGCCGCGAAGATAGTCGAGTGTTTCCTGATCCGGGGCAACGAAGAAATACGTTCCTTCAGTAAGCGTAATGGAGGCACCATAACTGACCTGCGGTGCTTCATCGAGTTCCACAAGCGTGAATGCTTTCGACACTTCCGAGTATTGATCATATCCCGCATTTACCGTCTGGTACGAGATCTGCCCGGAAAGCTTCGAACCATTCATGACATAGTAACCGATCTGATCCTTCTCAAGCGAAACATCACACTTATTTACGAGATTATAAAGATCCAGCGAAAGCGTAAAAGTTTCGATCACAGTTGTATTCGGGTAAGCCGGATATGTAAGAAGTACACCATCCTTAAAACTTGCGTATGCATTGTAGTACTTGTACGGAATGATCTGATCGACATTCATTCCGATCTTCTCCGCGCCTTTTTTCAGTTTCTCAATGTTCTCCTGCATCTGCTCGTCACCGCACGTTTCATAAACGACATCGAAATCCACTCGATACCATTCCTCAGCGCGTGTACTGATCGTACTGTACAGCGTCATGACCGAAGAGATCGTGACAAGTACCATCGTGGCAAAGATACAGATCGTTGCCAACGTCGATGCGTTTCTTTTCATTCTGTAGAGCATACCGGATACCGAAATGAAATGCCCGGTCTTATAGTAGTAGTCCTTCTTTTTCTTCAATGTATTCAGAAGCGTGATCGAACCTGCGGTAAACAGACTGATCGTGCCGAGGATAACCAGCGTAACGGCAAAGAAGAAAAAAGTAAATGCATCCATGGCGCTCTGGGAACGGATCGCCATCGCATAACCGCTGCCAAGAAGAATAACACCTGCGATAGCCAGGAACCAGTTGGACTTCGGCTTCTTCTCGCCTTTCGCCTCTTCCTTCATGTACTCCAGCGTATTGGTACGAAGAATACTGATACAGTTGATCAGGAAGAAAATGAGGTAGAATAAACCGAAAACAGCAAGGTTTATAAGGATCGGCACCACATTGATCTCCCATCCGAAATCGGCTTCACAGTTATAGATCTTCAGGACCATCAGCTGCAATATCTTCGAAATCACCACACCAATGATCGTACCCGGGATCGCGCTGAGGATATACACATACAGATTCTCAATAAACTGCACATGCATGATGTGCTTTTTCTGCATACCGAGAACACTGTAAAGGCCCAGTTCTTTCTTTCTCTGCTTGATCACGAAACGGCTGACGCTGTTAAGGAAAAAGAAGCTGATCATGTACATGATGATTATGCCGAAATTCATCATCATCTGAAGAGAAGCACCACCGTTGATACTTCCGATCACCTTATCTACGGCAAGGTTAAAGATGATGAACGAAATGGTGATCATCATGATGCTCGAAATGATATACGGAACATAAACGATCTTATTCTTGCTGAGCGCATTGCGCGCAAGATTTTTGTAAATGCTTTTCATCGTGTTCTCCTCCGGCTCAATCCTTCACGGCCTGCACGCCGTCGCCCATGAGGGCCGTCAGAGAATCCGAGATCCTTCTGTAGAACTCGCTGTTGCTCTCGTTTCCACGATAGATCTGGTGATATACGATACCGTCCTTAATGAAAAGCACTCGTCCGGAGGTGGACGCGGCTTTGATAGAGTGGGTAACCATCAGGATGGTCTGCCCTTCCTTGTTAATGTTGGCAAACTGCTCGAGAAGTTCATCCGTGGAACGCGAATCCAGCGCACCGGTCGGCTCATCGGCCAGTACCATTTCCGGCTTTGTGATGATCGCACGGGCTACCGCCACACGTTGTTTCTGTCCACCGGAGATCTCGTACGGGAACTTTTCAAGAAGCGGAGTAATTCCGAGTTTCTCCGCGATCGGCTTGATGCGTTCTTCCATCTCGGAATGATGCAGTCCCGCAAGGACCAATGGCAGATAAATATTGTCACGAACGGAGAAATTATCCAGAAGATTGAACTCCTGGAAAACAAAACCCAGACGCTCACGACGGAACTGCGCCAGTGCTTTTTCCTTAATGGAACTCATTTTCGTACCTTCAAGAAGCACCTCACCTTCTGTCGGCTTATCCAGTGTAGCAATAATATTCAGAAGCGTCGTCTTACCGGATCCGGATTCACCCATGATCGCGACGAATTCACCTTTCTCGACCGTGAGATTCACGTTCTGCAGCGCCGTAACTTTGTTGCCGCCGAAACGTGTGGTGTAGACTTTCTTCAGATTATTCACCTCTAACATTGACATGTTATGTCTCCTCTCTTGGACGGCTCCCCTTGACCCGCCCTCTTTGTATTTCATGACAATCTTACACTTTCGGTACGTCTTGCTTCCATCGATTTACCTTACATAAAAATCCCCAATCTTACATTTTCGTAAGATTGGGATTCTTCTTTTTGAAAGATCACTTGTTTCCGAAGCGTATCGTCACTTTCGTTCCTTTTCCCACTTCCGAATCAAAAAGCACTTGAGCAGAAATCAGGTCTGCGGCTTTCTTGACCAGATACAGTCCGAGTCCCGTGGACTTCTTCTCATTATGTCCGTTATATCCCGTATAGCCCTTCTCGAAGATGCGAGGCAGGTCTTCTTTTGCAATGCCGATACCTTCATCTTCGATCGTAAATGTAGTCGAGTCCTTATCTCCATAGAAATGGATCGTACCGGTCTTCTGGTACTTGATCGCATTGGAGATCAGCTGGCTGATGATGAATCCCAGCCACTTCTTATCCGTCGTTACTTCCAGATTGGAAGGAGTAAAGTCCACAGACAGGCCTTTCGTCGTAAACATCGTCATTGCACGACGGATCTCCGCACGGACAACATCATCGACATTGACTTTGGTAAACTGCAGGTCATTGCTCTCGGAGCCCAGACGCAGATAGTTCAAGGCCATATCGGCATAGTTCTCAACATGAATAAGCTGGGAACGAAGGCGGTTCGCCGTCTCCTGGTCTTCCATGTTCTGAATGATCAGCGAAAGCGCCGAGATCGGTGTTTTGATCTGGTGCACCCACATCGTATAATAGTCCAGCATCGCATTGTAGCTCGACGCATTCTCTTCTTTTTCACGCGACAGTTCATCGGAAAGATTTACAAGAAGATCTCGATAATCCTGTTCGATCAGATCAACCTTTTCTTCGACACTTCCCAGAGCATCTTCGGAAGCGCTGAATTCCTCGGCCACCGCCTGCGGAAACTCTTTACCGTTTTCCAGAGATTCATGTTTCTTGGCATACTTTCTGTACCCGATCGCACCGAATACCGCACCAAGGAGCACAAGCGTCGCCGCACTGAGAACAGCCGGCATCAGTGAAAAACCATAGACCCAGCAGACCAAAAGAACGACCAGCACACAGGCAATGCCGCTGACGATCACACCGAAGCGGCTTCGTACATAGGCAAGGAAAACATTTTTATTCAATGATATAGCCCTGTCCTTTCTTCGTCACGATAAAGTCGGCAAGCCCCGCTGCCTCCAGTTTCTTACGAAGACGGTTCATATTGACGGACAGCGTATTCTCATCGACGAAACAATCGTCATCCCAGAGCTGCTGCATCAGGGAGTTTCTGGATACGATACTTCCTTTTGCAGCTAGAAGTGCCGACATGATACGGTTCTCATTCTTGGTCAGATCGACTTTAATTCCTGAAATGGTGATCGTGGAATCCGATGCATTATACGAAGCACCACGGTACTCGATCACATCGCTCTTTTCTTCGGCAAAATCATAAGCACGGCGAAGCACCGCCATGATCTTGGCAGTCAGCACATTGAAATCAAAAGGCTTGGCGACAAAGTCGTCCGCACCCATGTTGATCGCAGTAACAAGATTGATGTTATCCGAAGCCGAGGAAAGAAAGATCACCGGGACCTTCGACTCTTCACGTATCTTGCTGCAACGAACAAAGCCGTTGGCAAAAGGAAGGCCGATGTCCATCAGGATCAGGTGCGGCTGGAAAGCATGAAACTCGCCGAGGATATCTTCAAAGTTCTCCGTCAGTTTGACTTCGTATCCCCAGCCGGTCATCATCGTCTTTAATTCAGATGCAATGGTGAAGTCATCCTCCACCACCAGGATTTTATACGTCATTCTTTCACCAGTTATGCCCAGGGATTCTGTGCATCCGGTACACGGATACCTACCAGCAGGAACTGTTCCCACAGGAACCATTCGCCTGTAGACGGCTTTGTGCGGAGACGTACATATCTCGGATTGTCTGCGCCACCGGATGTGATATAGATCGTCAGATAGCCTTCATTGAAATTGTCACGGCTATGCGGTGTCTCATATACCGTTACCGAATACGGGCGCTGCGGCATATAATTGTTTTGCGGTGTCGCGCCATTCAGATAAGAACGCGGTACATAGTCGGAATCACGGAAACGGTCCGCGATAAAAGAGATCTCCATCGGAGACAACGGCTGAGGTCCTTTCAGGAAATTCAGCATCTCAAGCGATGCATCCTTATTGAAAGGATATACGCACAGTGCAGCAACAGTAAGAGCTGCCACATCCAGAGGATTCTTCATGGATGCTTCCGGGAGTGCCCGAAGCTGCTCCAGGTTCTCAGGCATTTCCTGAAAAACCACGGTCTTCTTCGTTTCCTGTGCAGGAGCGGCATTCATGCCACCTACTCCGGCGGCTGCATTCTGGATATTATCAAATAGTCCCATATAGACCTCCCTTTGTTCCCTGTATCGGTCTTCTTCTCGTTAATACATCTGCTGCTTGTTTCGGGTAGCCGAATTGATCGCGCCGAAAATACCCATTAACACGATCAGACCGGCAGCACCATACAAAACGTAGTAACTCATATCGATCTTAAAGATCACTTCGCCCCACTTGTCCTCGCAGATCTGATAGATCCTGCTTTGATTGAGGAAGAACACATAGAGCGCGCTTATCACGCCAAGCGCAATGACAAACACATCCCGTCCCAAGATCGCGACAACAAATACAACAGCGGCCAGGGCAAGCAGGATATAACCATCGGTGGTTCCCATAAGTGACAATGACTTTCTCTGTCCACCGATCAAAGCATTGATATACGGCAGGAAAACTGCCACAGCCAGAGCCAGTGCCGCGATGACTGCTCCGATATTGATACGTCTGAGTTTTACAAGACGGTATCCGCAGGATAAGCAGTTCTGGTCCTGAGGATATGTCAGTGCGCCGCAACGAGGACACGGCTTCGTGCGCTCATAACCTGTCTTATTGGAATCATAAATGGAATGAGACGGACCGGTAGCCTTCGCTGCTCTCTCAATCGGATTCGGCTTGGAATCATCATCCATGCCGGCATTCGGTTTACTCTTAAAAGCCGCAGCCTTAAACGGAGACTCTACCTGCGATTCATGAGAAGCAAACGGCGGGATCGGTACAAATGGCTCTTCCTCTTCAGCAGTTTCTGCCGGTGCCGGTCTTCTTGATGGTTCTTCTCTTCCCGGTGCGCCAAAAGCAGATCTGCGACGATCAGAAGATTCATCACTCGACAGATCACGTGCTCTTCTTGGCGGAGGTGTCTTTCCCGTCTTATTGCCACGCATGGACTGAACTGGTTGAGAAGTAAGATTCGGCAGATTCGGACGTCCCGAATCCGTATCGTCGGAATCCTGATTTCTGAACGAAAAGGCTTCCTCACCTCTTGCGTCCTGCATACCGGAGTCTAAAGACTGCTGGAACGGCGAACGTCTCGCCTGTTCAAACGGAGATCTCCTGGAAGCACCGAACCCCGAATCGAAAGCCGGGGCCGGCTCAGATTCTGTTTCTTCCTGACTGTCTGAATCAAATGACGGAAGCGGTGCAAATCCCTCTTCCTCTCTACTTTCACTTAGTAATTCCGATACCGTACCTTCTGCTTCATCCCCAACAGCCGGCTCTCCATCCGGTAACGGAGTTCCACAACGACCACAAAATGTAAATGTATCATCCATCGTATGACCACATTTCGGACATGTTTTCATTGATGTATCCTCCCAAAGCGCATAAAAGCTTTAATATAATTATACATTTTCTTTCATTATTGTCGAGGTGTAGGCCTTCCAAAATCAGATACAAAAAAGAGGCTGCCTCGGATGATCGACTCACCACAGGCAACCTCTTTCTTGTTAAACACTATTTCTTAGAACTGCTTCGGGCCCTGGTTAACAATACCACCATTGTTAACACGGGAGTCCTTCCACTCTTTTCTGGTAAAGAGCTCATCTGCTGCGCTCTTTGCCGCTGCTGCCGCAGATTCAGGGGTCGGTGCTCCGGGTACCGGTCCCGCACCGCCACCGGCAAACTGGTTCGGATATGCAGATGCGTCATTGATCGGTGTGGAAGCTGCTCCCGCTACCGGTTCCTGCTGTACAGGTTCAGCCGGTTGGAACGGCGGAGGTTCAGGAAGAGCGTCTTCCATCGCCGCTACAGGAGCTGCTGCAACAGCTGCGACCGGAGCCGCTACTGCAGCTGCGTCAAATCCGGAAGCCGGTGCTTCCGCAACCGGAGCCTCGAATGCAGGGGTCTCAGCAACAGGTGCCTCGAAAGCCGGTGCTGCCTCAACAGGTGCAACCGGTGCTGCGTCTACAGGAGATCCCGGCATCTCAAAAGCAGGAGCTTCTGCTACAGGTGCCACAGGTGCTGCATCAACAGGAGAACCAGGCAGTTCAAATGCCGGAGCTTCTGCTACAGGTTCAACAGGAGCTGCATCAACCGGAGAGCCGGGCAGTTCAAATGCCGGCGCCTCAGCTACAGGTGCTGCTTCAACCGGAGCTTCGAAAGCCGGTGCTGCAGGTGCATCAAATACCGGAGCTTCCGCTACAGGTGCCACAGGTGCTTCCACCGGAGCCGCGGCTGCCGCGTCAGCAAGCTTAAATCCGCAATTCATACAAAAAACGTCCCCTTCTCTTACCGGGTTACCGCAATTGATACAATTCATAAGAGACCTCCTTCATGTCCAAAGAATTCTGATATATAAAATTTTAGCTGTGACGTAATGAAAATTCAAGCAATGAGTTTGAGTTCACGGAGCATCTCTTTCCATTTCTCAACATCTTGATCCGTAGGGTTCATGATACTGAACGAGATCATACGATCCTGGATCACACAAGTGTACAACTTTATCTTCAAGTCTTGCATGGATGCATCGATCCAGAGGTCCAGCGGCACACCCTCGACTTTACCCGCGATCTCACCGCTTCGGATCTGTTCTTTCAGGTCCCGAACCTGTTCCATATAATCTTCATAAGCAGATTCGAATCCGTCGAATTTGTCAAAAGAAGCCATGGCATTCTCACTTTCAAAATCCATATCACCCTTCGTAGTATCTGTATACGAATCAAGCGCATAACCATACTTTGCAAGGATCGTCTTCACTTCTTCATCAGAAAGAGGGTAGGGAGAGAATGTCCTGACCAGAAGGTCGTATTGTTCCTTCGTCATTTTGCCCGCCTCATAAGCAATTTCCGAAGCCCTCAGGTAGATCTCGTATTGTTTATCATCTATAGAATCGTCAACCAGATCCAGACAGTTCGGCACAGGAAAGAGAGAGTCAAGATCACGTTCAAATTCAAATCCCGTACCATCCTGACCATTGTTCGTAATCGTACAGGAAACATCGATCTTGATCTTTGTCGAATTATTCAGCTCAGTCTTGAAATCGTCCACGATCCCGGAAAAATCGAAGTAAGCCAATATGTCATTCGAAGTTGAAAAATCCTTTCCTTCTGCCACTTCCACCACATACTTGCTGAGCAGTTTGGAAATCACTTCTTCATCGTTCACGATCTTCTCCAATACTTCTTCACCATTGTTTTTCTCCAAATGAAGAAGTATCACGGCCTTCTCTTCATCGATTGAGGTGATCGTATAGGAATGCTGAAGCGTAGCCATCTCGGCCCGATAAAGATCCATCATATACTTTGGCTCATAATCGTCGTCCAGGTCCAGATTGGTATGGTATTCAAGATAGGTCAGATCAAAATTCGTAAACGCCTTGATAAGTTCATCTACCTGCGCCTTGCAGTCATCCAGACCGGTATAGGTGATCTTTCCGTATATCTTCGAAGCCTGTCTGTCGATAAACTTGTAGATCTCTTCAGTAGAATCAAGCATGTAACTCTTTAATTTCTTGTTAAAGGAAAGATCCAGTTCGATCGTTTTGGAAACAGTGGCACTGATCTTATCGATTGCATTCTGCACATCCGTCAACGTCGGTGCGCTGTTCAAAGAACGGGCCACATCCGCGCCGTCACGCACTGTGACATAGACCTTGAATACGGCATCTTCCCCGTCAAAAGAACTTTCATCGATCTCATATGTAAGGGTCTTCTCGAAAAGTTCAAAGATCTGGGTATTCTCAGAATCCTCCATTTGCTGGAACGGATCATCATCCCTGTCTATATATCTCGAAAGTCTGTCGTGTTTAGCTTTCTTGATGTACTCGAAATAATCCTCAACGACACCCTCGCACTGGCGGCGAAGCTGTGCACTCGGCCTATTCTTGCAACCCATGAGCTGCATGAGCAAGGCACATATGATCAGAAGGCTAAAAGCCCGTAAAAGCGATTTCTTTGTATCTTTCATGCCAATCTCCATTTCCTTTCTCCGCACAATATTATATAACAATGTTGAGCAAATCACCAACTTCACCTATACTGAGTATACGCAGGGAAACTTAGTTTTCCCCTTGGTGAAAGTTCTTTTCAGAGGTTCAGATATGGGTTTTTTTGACTTTCTTCGTAA
Source organism: Clostridiales bacterium (assembly GCA_017615755.1). Lineage (GTDB taxonomy): Bacteria > Bacillota > Clostridia > Saccharofermentanales > Saccharofermentanaceae > Scatonaster. The sequence goes on from JAFZZM010000063.1 coordinate 35,704, forward strand.
ATATATAAACGACGATCAGGAGGACGGATATGGTCTGGCCTCGATCTATAAGGTCAAGGGCTGCTACTGCGATGAGTATCTTGATGCTTTTATGGCAGAGTGCCCCGAGAAAAATAACGACAACCGATTCACGCTCTGCGAGATCTATACTGAGCTGGAACGCTACGAGGAAGCCCAGGACTGCCTCGATCCCATCACGCCGAGTTCTATTCTTGACGATATCACGAGAGGCCAGCTTCTTCATTGCCGCATCATGCTGTTCATCGAGACCGGCAAAATGGATCGGGCACTCGAGCTCTTCTCCGATAACAAGAAGTTTCTCGACCGTTTCATGAAGAACCCCGTCCGTTCCAAGATCTCCGGTGACTTCTATTCCAACGCCGCCCTTCTCTGCGCATTTGCCAGTGTCGCCAAAGACGAAGACATCTATATCAAGAGACTTCGCGAGTGGTGTGATCTTTTCCCGAAGAACCGTCTGCTTCTTGAGATCACCCAGGTGAAGATCCTTCTTCTTAAGAAAAGCGAAGAAGCCGAGGATGCGTTCGCGTTGTGCCGCGAAACGATCCTCGACTTCCCTGATTTCCAATATGAATGGGAGCGTGAGTACTATCTGAAGAAACTCGACCGTGCCAAGAAGCTCTTCGCGGCCGATTCAAACTGACCGCTTTTTCACTTTCCGGCTAACGTGCCATTGCGCGCCCCTTGTATTCCGGCTTACGCACGAAGCGTAATGCCGTACTTCTCCTTGAGGTTACCAAGGATCGTATTGACGAATCCATCGATGACCTCCGGTTTGAACTCTTCGTCCTTCGGTGTGAATACCACGCTGAAAGCCAGGCTCTTCTTATTCTCACCCAGCTGTGCGCCTTCGTAGATATCGAACAGGTCGATCTTTGTGATGTACTCACAAGAAGCAGCGATCTCCTTTTCTACTGCAGCACAGGTAACATCCTTATCCATAACGAAGCAGAAATCACGCTTCTCCTCGAGGAACTTCGGAAGCGGGATGAACTTTCTCTCTTTCCCGTAGTACTTACTGAGGATACGCAGATCGATCTCGGCCACATACGCAGGAACACGCATATCCAGCTCGTCACAGATCTCATAGAGTACCTGACCCAGGTAACCGACAACTTCACCGTCGCAAAGCACTTTTGCCGTTCTTCCCGGATGCAGGAAGGTCTTCTCATCCTTTTCGAAATCGAACTTCACATCGAGTGCATCCGCGATCACGGAAACCAGACCCTTCAAGGAATAGAAATCCTCATCCTCACCGAAAACACCGATACAGACTGTCTCACGCTCATCCGGATACTCGGTAAGCGGAAGTGCTTTTGGCAGGAACTTATTGCCCATCTCGTAGATACGTCCGGAGAGAGTACCTCTCTTCTGGTTTCTTGCCATTGATGTGATCATCTGCGGAGCCAGTGTGGTACGCATCAGGGACAGATCGATGTTGATCGGGTTCATGATCTTAATGGCGAAACGCTCCGGTGCATCTTCCGGCAAACGGAGAAGATCGAAATCCGAAGGCGAGAAGAATGAATAATGTACGCCTTCGTAAGCGCCTGCAGCACAGAGTGCCTGCTTGATCTTGAGCTCGGAACGCTGCTTGAGGTTGTTACCGCCGCTTGTGACCTGTGCAGTCGGGATGAATGTCGGTACGATATGCTCGTAACCATACATACGGATCACTTCTTCAGCTACGTCCTGATACGATTCCATATCCACACGGTAGCCCGGGATGGAGATCGTCAGCTCGTCACCGTTCAGTTCCGGTGCGAAGTTGAGATTGGTAAGAATACGGACGATATCTTCATCCGGTACGGTAATGCCAAGTACGCCGTTGACCTGCTTTACGCTGACAGTCATCTTACGAGGTTCAACAGAGTTGCCTGTGTTGATATCAAACTTCGTTGCGCTGACCTTACCGCAACCGAGTTCTTCCATCAGGTGCAGAGCACGCTTCATGGCCATAACGGTCGTGTACTCATCGACACCCTTGCTGAAACGCATGCTCGAATCCGAAACCTGACCGAGTGCCTTACTGCTCTTACGGATGTTATCGTGAGCAAACTTGGCTGCCTCGAACATTACTGCCGAAGTGGTATCCAGGATCTCGGAATTCAAGCCTCCCATGATACCTGCCAGTGCGACTGGCTTCTTGCCGTCACAGATTACGAGGTTATCGGATGTGAGCGCAAACTCCTTCTCATCCAGAGTAACGATCTTCTCACCGTTTTCGGCACGACGAACATGGATCTCGCCGCCCTCAAGATAAGAGAAATCGAAAGCATGCATCGGCTGGCCGAGTTCTTTTAAAACATAGTTAGTGATGTCTACCACATTGGAAATGGCCGAGCAGCCGACAAGAGCCAGACGGCGTTTCATCCAGACCGGAGACTCCTCGATCTTTACGTCAGAAACAAAGTGGCCGATGTATCTCGGGCAGAGATCCGGCGCAGAAACGCGGATGTTGAAAGGAACTGTCACGTCAGACTCGGTGTAGTCGAGTGCAGGTTCTTTTACCGGCTTACCCAGCACCGCGGCAACCTCACGGGCAATACCGAAGATGCTCTGGCAGTCCGGACGGTTCGCAGTGATCGATACGTCGAAGATGTAATCATCAAGGCCCAGGATCGGCTTGACATCTGCACCCGGAACGCTGTCTTCCGGAAGGACCAGAAGTCCGTTATAACCGGCACCCGGGAACATATCCTCGGTCACACCGATTTCAACACCGGAGCAGAGCATACCGTAGGAATCGTATCCACGAAGCTTGCCCTGACCGATCGTCATAAGACCTTCTACTGTCTTATGGTCTTTCGCTGTCGCATATACCTGAGCACCGATCAGAGCGAGAGGATACTTTCCGCCCGCCGCAACATTATCGGCACCGCAGCAGATCTGCAGTGTACCGTGTTCGCCGGCATCCACCTGGCAAAGATGCAGGTGGGTACCCTCGATACCCTCACAGGTCTTCACTTCACCAACCACGACATTGCTGATGTCATGACCGACTTCGTATTTTTCTTCCACCTCGAAACCACAGCTGAAGAGTTTCTCCTCGAGCTCGTCCGGGGTCACGTCAATATCTACATAATCTTTAAGCCAACTGAGTGGTACTAACATGTGATTCGCCTCCTCATTCCTTAGTCATCGATCTGATCCAGCACGCGCAGATCGGATTCGAAAAGCATCTTGATGTTGTTGATGCCGTACTTGAGCATCGCGATACGGTCAATACCGATACCGAAAGCCAGACCGCTGTACACATTACTGTCGATACCGCAGCCTTCCAGTACCTTCTTGTTGACCACGCCGGCACCCAGGACCTCGATCCAGCCTGTGCCTTTGCAGAGCTTACAGCCCTTACCGCCACACTGAAAGCAGCTTACGTCAACTTCTACCGAAGGCTCGGTGAACGGGAAGTACGAAGGACGAAGACGTGTTCTTGTCTCCTCACCGAAGATCTTCTTTACGAATACATCCAGCATACCCTGCAGGTCGCAAAGTGTGATGCCCTTATCGACTACAAGGCCTTCCATCTGGGAGAACATCGGAGAATGCGTCGCATCATCGTCCGAACGGAATACCTTACCGGGGGAGATGATCTTGATCGGCGGCTTCTGGTTCTCCATAACATGGATCTGTCCTGCCGATGTCTGTGTACGGAGCAGGAACTCCGGACTCAGATAGAATGTATCCTGCATATCGCGGGCAGGGTGATCCTGCGGAATATTCAGAGCCGTGAAGTTATAGTAATCTGTCTCGATCTCGTTGCCCTCATAAATGGAGAAGCCCATGGAACCGAAGATCTCCACGATCTGGTTTCTAACCTGGGTATTCGGATGCAGGTTACCTTTCTTCTGCTTCTTCTCCGGCAGCGTCACGTCGATCGCTTCACTTGCATAACGGGCCTTCTGCTCCTCTGCCTTGAACTTTGTATCGAGCGCATCAAACTTCTCCTGCGCCCAATTCTTGATCTCGTTGACCATCTTACCGTAATCGGCCTTGAGCTCCTTCGGGATCTTGCCCATCTCCTTCATGAGAGAGCCGATCTTTCCCTCCTTGGCGTCCATGACACTCTTTCTGTACTCGTAGACACCCTTGGAACTACTGATTCCCGCCAGGTCGCTCTCGATCTGACTTCTGATCTCGGATAACTTCTCGTTCAATTCACTCAGTTCCGCCATACTTTCCTCCTGCTTTTTTCGTTGCTTGCGCAAACGTTAATGACTGTTTTTCCGCCATGAAAACAAAAATCCCATGGCAACGATCCATTGCCATGGGACGAATTCGCTTATCTCGCACCTTCGCGGTACCACCCATGTTCGAAAAGCACTTGCCGAGATTCCTCGTTTTGCTTTCCGCACTCTTTGCGCCGTAATGCTGCGCCTGCATCTGCTTACTCAGCCTTTCGCCGTTTTCACAGACCGCTCCGGTGTTGAAATTCATCTTTCCCCTCTGCCATCGCGCTCTCAGCCGGTGACGCGACTCTCTTCTTGCAGGTGTAGGCAAAAACTACTTACGCACTTTCATTGCAGGCTTTGATTGTACGCTTGCCGTATGGAAAAGTCAAGGATGAAGTGCTTTTTTTGCCGGACTCGAGCACAGGATCGGCCATACAGTCGTAATCGAGAAAAAGTGCTTTTACGCACGTAATAATTTGCCTGTTTTTCAGCAAAAAGCAGTCAGAATCCGAAAAATCATCGAAAACGCATGCCTGTCTCAAAGAAAAGTCTCGAAAAACATCGTTTTTTACAGTCGAAAACGATCAAATACTTCATTACGACTGTATGCCTCATCTTTCATTACGTGCGAAAAGCACTTAAATCTTATTACGACTGTACGCCCACGATTTTTTACGTGCGAAAACACAAAAACCTTCATTTTGACTGTAAACCACATAAAAAGAGCACCCGGTTCGCCCGGATGCTCTCTCGTTTTCTTCTTGAAAAGCACTCAGATCGTGCCGCGGTCGATACCATACTGTTTGCAGATGTTGGTGAACTCTTCGCTCTGTCCGAAGAATGCCATAACGGTATCCTTCGTCTGCGTACCCTTGGCGATCTCACCTACCCAGTAAGCGACTTCGCCCGCCTCAGGATCGCGTCCCATAAAGGTCGTATACAGTCTTCTTACGTACTCGTCGTCCTTCAGTTTGAAGTTCACAAACTCATCGCTCGTGAAGAAGTTCTTCGCTGCAGAGCAACCTGTCTGCTCGAGGTTAGTCAGCGCCAAACTCCAGTACTTCAGTCCGCCCTCTTCCGGATCTCTTCCGAGGCAGCAAGTATAAAGTCGTGTCGCGAACTTGATTGCGTTCTTAGAAGCAAACTCCGCCTTCGCGTTCGGTGCACCGGACTTGACTCCGTAGGTTGCGCAAACGTTGCACCACTCTGTCGAATCGATGAAGCCCATGATGACGTTTTCTTTCGTCAGCTTTCCGCTCTTAAGTCCATCGACCCAGAACTTCTTTCCTGCCGGCTCAGAAGCGCGGTCGAAGAATGTCAGGTACAGTGTCTCGACAAAATCTTCTTCGTTCAAGCCGCGGTTCAGAAATTCCGGGGCTTCGATCAGGAAGAAGTGTGCACAGTCACCGCCCGTGCGGTTACCACTCTCGATCTCATTTACCCAGAATGCTTTTCCTTCCGGCTCGGAATCACGGTTCAGCGCAATCGTGTAGAGACGTTCAACGAAGTCCGCGATAGAAGGTTCCTTCTCCGGGTTCGGAGTAGGCGTCGGATCTCCCGGCTTCGGGGTTGGTTGTCCCGGTGCAGTTGTCGGAGTCGGATCGCCCGGCTTCGGCGTCGGGTTTCCCGGTGCAGTTGTTGGTGTCGGATCACCCGGCTTTGGCGTCGGCTGTCCCGGCGCAGTTGTTGGTGTCGGATCACCCGGCTTGGGCGTTACCGGTTTTGTAGGTGTTCCGCTTGGAATTCTCGTCGGAACGACTGTCGGCTTTCCGGTCGGCGCCGATGTTGGCGTCTTAGTAGGTGTCTTTGTTGGCGTTCCGGTAGGCTTTCCTGTCGGTGCCTTTGTCGGAGAAACTGTTGGCTTGCCCGTAGGTGCTTTTGTCGGCGCTTTTGTAGGAGTCTTGGTGGGCGCTGTAGTAGGTGCCTTCGTAGGTTCCTTTGTCGGAGTCGGAGTCGGCTTCTCTGTATTGATCTTCATGTCATTTTTAATGTACAACTCCGAGATCAGTCTCAAAGCTCCAAAGGCATCCTCCTCATAATAGCGATACAGCATATTATCGTCAAAAGCCTCTTTGATACCTTCCTTGTACGCTTTAATAAGCAGCGGATTATAGGAAATGTCCAGTTCTTTTAGAGGCGTGTCCACTATTTGCAAGTAGCAAAGGCCCGGATTTTTACTGAGGTCCAGACCGGTCAGCGTATCCGAAATAATGCTCAATGAGATAAGATTCTTAAAAAACTCCATTCCCTTCATCGAGTAGATCATGTCAGTCTTAAATATCTCGATCGTTTCCACTTTCAGCTCTTCTTTATCCAGGAATCCACTGGAGTCAGTATCAAGGTGCTTACTGATCCAATAACGGAATCTTCCATCAGGGAAATTCGTTTCGTCGATCATAACAAAGCCGAGAGATGTATCGGAAGTGAACAGTTTTACCTCTGAAGCCACTGTACTGCCATCCTTCAAATACACATTCTTGCTGTCTTTGCCAAGCGATCCGTTTTCAGGAACCTGGATCTTCATCTTATTCAGTTTGATCTTTCCGTTTTCGGTATGAACTGCGCTTACATTACCTTCATAGTTTTTGAACTCCGCAGAGATACACGCATTTCCAAAAGTAATATTCCCATCGACGACCATTGGGGCGCCTTCTGAGTACACATACATTGAGGTACTATTGATCACGAGTTCTTTCGCCTTGAAAGCCGGGTAAGTACCATCATAAAGACGGAGTGATATCCTGCTTCCTTCCGCGAACGTCAGTTTTCCGGTTGTCTCAACTAACGTACCACGGAGATTGCTACTGATATCGCCCATGATGATCAAATCTGCTGAAGATGTAAATATCGCGTAATTTGAATAATAGTAGAAATTCGTTCCGTTCACAATAAGAGTATTCGTCGTCGGATCATACTTCAGCGACCCGCCGTCATTATTCAGATCATCCAGTTTGCTTCTTGAATGGATCTGATTACCATAGTATTTCAGCGGATAAAACTCCGTTGTCGTGGTGTATTCACCGACCTCAGCCTTATTGCTGATTTCAAAATATTCCTTGTCCTGCTCATCTAATGCACGTGCCACCAAGGAAACGGAAACCGTCTTTCCGTACCAGCTATATCGCTCCATTATTTCATCCAGATCGCATCGGTTATCAGTCGTGTCGTAAGATACCAAATTACTGCCATCTGCAGATAAAGAAATACGATATTGATTCGCACCATTCAAAGCTCTCCAGGATAAGATCCCTTTTGAAGACAGATGCACGTCAAGGAGATCCGGAAGTTGATAGTTATACGTAAACACATACTTTTCCGATAAGTCCGAGGAAACATTTCCCGGATCTTTCGCTTCGATCCGGATCGTATAGTCGTAATTTCCGGTCTTCAGAAATCTCCTGCTGCAACTCGGTTGCTTCGTAGTTAATGTAATAACCGTCGATATATTAGTAACGCCTGCAGGTCTCCGCTCTACATGAACCGTGTATACTTCCGTATCAGTATGATTCGGGCCCGGATCCCAGGATAGCGTAAGCGTATCAGGATCAAACGCGATATTTGAAGGAGTGCTCAATTCTATTCCCGGGCAAGTAAAGGAATATGTCGCAGTCCATTTCTTGGCGACATATTCATGACTCTTCGAAAAAAAAGATACACTCACGGTGTAATCATCGGTTGCCAGCCCATTCTGACAACAGAAGTCATAACAATCCAGACTCACTTTTCTCGGAGAGTATGACGATTCTTGCTTATAGGCATAACCGCCTGCCGCTCCTATAAAATCAATAGAATAAAAATAGCAATCCTCAGTAGTAGTAAACGAGAGTATACCGTCTTCAAGTTTTGCATTAGAAATATCCGGCAAGGTATCATCAGCAAATACCCTTGAACTTGCAAAGCCTATTCCGGCAAAAAGCATAGCTAACACAATAAACGCACTAAAGAAAGTTTTTCTGGAAAACATAACATCCTCCTATTCCTAAGACGACTCATCTTCTGAAAAAGCACCTCAAACCAAGTTTAGTCTATCACGATTCCGGAGTATCGCAAACCTTTGAAATATCAATATACTCTTCTCTATTTTGCATTCCCCTTGAAACTAATGAGTAGTTTTCACCAATAATCTGTTGTTTCCCAACATGCAGGATATCAATACGGCAGTCGGAATTTCGAAAAAAGAGCACCTGAACTTTCGTCCGGATGCCCTCTCTTCATTTCTTTTTCAAAAGCACTTAGATCGTGCCGCGATCAATACCATACTGCTTGCAGATATTCGTGAACTCTTCGCTTTGTCCGAAGTATGCCATGACGCTGTCTTTCGTCTGGCGGCCGGCATTGATCTCGCCTACCCAGTAAGCGACTTCGCTCGCCTCCGGCTCTCTGCCCATGAACGTCGTGTAAAGTCTTCTGACATACTCATCGTCCTTCAGTTTGAAGTTCACAAACTCATCGCTCGTGAAGAAGTTTTTCGCGGCGGAGCAACCTGTCTGCTCGAGGTTAGTCAGAGCTAACGACCAGTATTTCAGTCCGCCTTCTTCCGGATCACGTCCAAGGCAGCAGGTGTAAAGACGTGTCGCGAACTTGATTGCGTTCTTAGAAGCAAACTCCGCCTTCGCGTTCGGTGCACCGGACTTAACTCCATATGTCGCGCAGACATTGCACCATTCAGTCGAATCGATAAATCCCATGATGACGTTTTCTTTTGTCAGCTTTCCGCTCTTAAGTCCATCGACCCAGAACTTCTTTCCGGCCGGTTCGGACGCACGATCGAAGAAAGTAAGATACAAGGTCTCGACAAAGTCTTCTTCATTCAATCCGCGGTTCAGGAATTCCGGGGCTTCGATCAGGAAGAAGTGCGCACAGTCACCGCCCGTACGGTTACCGCTCTCGATCTCATTGACCCAGAATGCTTTTCCTTCCGGCTCGGAATCACGGTTCAGTGCAATCGTGTAGAGACGCTCTACGAAATCCGCGATAGAAGGTTCCTTCTCCGGAGTCGGTGTCGGATCATCTGGCTTCGGTGTTGCACCCGTCGGCTTCGGTGTTGCACCCGTCGGCTTCGGCGTAGCGCCCGTCGGCTTCGGTGTCACACCTGTTGGTTTCGGAGTCGCTCCCGTGGGCTTAGGAGTTGCGCCGGTTGGTTTCGGCGTCGCTCCCGTGGGTTTAGGCGTAGCGCCTGTCGGCTTAGGTGTTGCACCTGTCGGCTTCGGCGTAGCGCCTGTCGGCTTAGGCGTTGCACCTGTCGGCTTAGGTGTTGCACCTGTCGGTTTAGGAGTTGCACCTGTCGGCTTAGGTGTTGCTCCTGTCGGCTTCGGTGTCACACCTGTCGGCTTCGGTGTTGCACCTGTTGGCTTCGGTGTTGCACCTGTTGGCTTCGGCGTACCGCCCGTTGGCTTAGGTGTTTCTCCTGTCGGTTTTGGAGTTGCCGGTTTCGCTGTAGGCGTCGGAGTATTTGTCGGTTTCGCCGTCGAGATCTTCACATTAGTATCAAAAATCATATCAACTATAGTGCTATGATCAGCACCACGACCATAATAAAAATCATAGGTGCCATCGTTTCCGTGCTGTCGTTGATAATTCTCAACCAGATGGACAAGGTCCGGACAATAGTAAACATTTATCTCCTTGATCTTGTTGCCTTGGCAAGCCAAACCGACGAGTTTGGTCAAAGCACTCAGATCCAACGTGGTGATCTCGTTATCCCTGCAAACCAATTCCTTCAGTTCCGTAAAGTAAGAAATACCCTTTAATGATTTGATCCCATAGTTATCACATGAGATAACCTTCACCGCCTGAAGTTCTTCCGGCTCCAGTGCACCGTTTCTGTTCGAATCAAAGCCGGAAACGACAATGTACTCAAGGAAGTTCGGATCCGGAAAATTGTCCGAATTAATAAGAACCGAATCTTCTCCCGGAGCCGGTGGCGTCGGAGTAGGTGTAAGACTCTTGGAAACGAGTCCGGTAAACAGATCACACTGCAAATGATTGTTATAAGAATATCCGTCGTTTAATGAATAGCTATAGAATGGGTATTCCTTGCCGTAGCAATGCGTTGACCAATTCCCTCTGTATGCCTGTACATAGGAAAGGAGATTCGGAGCGCCATCTATCTGCATCTCCTGGATATTGTTCGCATAGCACTCCAGATTACTGAGATATGCACTCTTCGACAAATTCAGAGAAGAAAGCTTATTACAGCAGCAATTCAGCTCTTTCAGAGAAGTGGCACCTACTATATTCAACGACGTAAGTAAATTGTATTCACAATTCACTTCTTCAAGGTCTGAATTCTTAGAAAGATCCAAAGACGCAATCTCATTATTGGCGCAATTGAGTTCTTTCAATGCAACATTTTGCTTCAGAATTAAAGATGGAAGAGCATTATTCTGACAATACAGTTCTTCGAGTTTCGATGCTCCTGCTACAGTCAGCGAAGCGAGTTTGTTCGAATAGCAACTGAGTTCAGTCAGTTGCGTTTGCTTAGAAACATCCAGCGTTTCCAAAGCATTGTCAAAGCAATTCAATGTTACTAATGTGGTTACTCCTGTCAGATTCAAAGTCTCGATCTGATTATTCTGGCAGTTCAGCACTTCAAGCGAGGACAGACCGGAAACATTAAGGGTTTTCAGTTCATTGTATCCACAATCCAGTTCTTTCAATGAAGTATCACCGGACACGATTAATGTTTGCAGCTTATTTCTATCACAATTCAGTTTTGTCAGGTTTGGAGCACCGGAGAGATCAAGATAACTCAGTTCATTGCTATAACAAATCAGATTAGTCAACTTGTTCTTGCTTACGAGTTTCAAAGAAGAAATGGAATTGTTTGAGAAGGTGAGTTCTCTGATCAACGGAGAATCTGACAGATCCAGAGATTTCAAAAGATTAGAAGAACAATTCAGTACAGCAAGATTACCCATTCCGGACAAATTGAGTTCAGAGATTTCATTTCCGGAACATAGGATTTCCTTTAATGCTGTATCCCCGGATATAATCAATTCTGTGATCTTCGGGTTATCGGTATTCGTGCCGTTTTGTGCCTTACCATATGTACAATTCAGCTTCGTCAATTTGGACTTGTTTGAAACATCCAAAGAGGTAAGTTTGTTCCCTCTGCATATCAATGTCTCCAGATCAGAAAGCTTCGAAATATCCAAAGACGTGATAGCATTATACTCGCAATCCAGATAGGTAATCGCCGTATTCGATGATACGTTCAAACCATCAAGCATATTTCTTGAGCAAATTACTTTCGTCAGTTTCGTTCCTGAGGGCAACGTTAAAGAATCAAGCTGGTTATATCCGCAATCCAGCTCAGCAAGATTCGTACAACCGGACACTTTCAGTGAAGAAATCTTGTTGTTTTTGCAATTCAGTTCAGTCAGTTTGGTTAGATTGCCTACTGTCAGTTCCTGAAGTTCGCTATAGGAACAATCCAGGGTCGTAAGTGAAGACTGTTTTGACACGTCTAAAGACGTGAATGCACTGTGCGAGCATTCGACCGATGTCAAAGAACCTGTTTCGGGCAGGATCAATTGCTGTATTTCGTTCGCATCGCAGTCCAGCGTTTCCAGTTTTGTATTTTTAGACAGATCAAGTTTGATCAAAGGATCTGCTTTCGGACTAGAATAGAAATCACGATAACACGTCAGTCTTTTCAGCGAAGTGCACGTTGAAAGATCCAACTCGTTAAGGTTATGGTGGGAAATACTCAGCGTTTCCAGAGCGGTATCTCCACTGACATTTAACGATTTCAGATCCAGCTTGTAGGAATACATCCCGCATGTCAACGATTTCAGTTTTTTCATATTCGAACAGTTTAACGAACTTAACGGATTTGTTCCACAATCCAGTGTTTCCAAAGACCGGTTACCGGAAAAATCAAGTGATGTGAATTGATTGGAGGAGCACTTCAACGTTTTCAGATTGACATTGGTAGAAATATCAAGTTCAGTAAGTGCATTGTTACAACAGTCAAGTGTTTCCAGAGCGGTAGCGCCTTTCAGATTCAGCGAAGTAAGTTTTTTCGACGCAATCGATAAAGACTTCAAAGACGTATTCTTGGACACATCTAATGAAGTAAGGCTATTCGATGCAAAGCTCATAGTAGTAAGTGCTGTATTCTTGGAAAGATCCAGACTACTGATCGAAGATGACCAGACAGTCAGGTCCGTAAGGTATTCAAAATACTCTATACCCTTCAAGGATTTGCACGAAGTATCGTTAATGAATATTTTGGTAACGTTTTTAATCTCCGATACAGATAGTTTTCCATCATGATTGCTGTCTTTCTCCTTCAAAACTTTAAGAAAGACCGCATCCTCAAAATTACTCGAAGTAAGTGCTACGGAACCGTCTGCGTCAACACCGGCACGAACCATTTTTGAAGTCATCGTCGGAGTACAAAATAATAATGCCGCCCCCAGCGTGACAACGCCACACAAAGAAGAAAAAATACGTCTTTTCATGCTTACCCTCCCCACTTTTAGAATTCATGTCATTATGAATATATCATAGAAAAGCACCGGGTTTTATACGTATTTTCGCATAATACTCGGTGCTAAATCAATCAGTAATCACAGGAATCAATGATCCGGGATCAGAGATTCAGTCCTTTTGCCTCATCACAGCCGATACGGATATTCATGCACTGGATCGCCGCACCGGAAGCACCCTTTCCAAGGTTATCAAACTGTGAAGATACCACGATACGGTCCTCATTACCGGTCACATAGATCTTCAAGCCGTCCCAGCCGCTCAACTGGTTTCCGGCAAGGAATCCGCTTGCTGCGATCTCATCGTCATCCTCGGCAACCGTAATAAACTTCTGGTCCTTATAGTATTCGCGGAAGAATGCCAGAAGCTCGGAAGGCGTCTGCTTTACGCCCAGCATATCGGCAAAGAGCGGTACGGAAACCACCATTCCGCTATAGTAGTCGTCAATGATCGGAGAAAAAAGCGGCACGCGCGAAATGCCCGTAACAGCATGCATCTCCTTAAGATGCTTGTGCTGCTGTGCAAGCGCATATTCACGGCCGGAAGAAAACTCCTTCGGACGGTCTTCGCTCTCATACACGGCGATCGTCTTCTTACCTGCGCCGCTGTATCCGGACAAAGCAAAAGCACTTACCGGGTAGTCTTTCGGCAGGATCCCGCTGACGACCATCGGGTAGACAAGTGAAACGAAACCGGAAGCATAGCAGCCCGGAACCGCAATACGGTTACTGTGGCTGATATTTGCACGATGCGAATCCGAGAGCTCCGGGAAACCATAGGACCAGTCCGGGTTAGTCCTGTGTGCTGTCGATGCATCAATGATCGTGACATGATCATTATCCGGATCGATCAGGCTCACTGCCTCGATCGCCGCTGCATCAGGAAGGCACAGGAATGTGATGTCGGAAGAGTTGATCATCTTTCTTCTCTCTTCCGGATCTTTTCTCAGTTCCGGGTCGATCTTCATGATCTCGATATCGTCTCTTCCCTGGAATCTTTCGAATATCCGAAGACCAGTTGTACCTTCGCTACCGTCAATAAATACTTTTGTTTTCATTCGTTGCTCCTTCGCTCTCGCTTCAATTTCCCTGCGCCTTGAGGCGGTTCGGGGGTTCTTCTTATTTCACACTATTCAGATAAGCCAGGATCGTCTCGACCGATCCATCCACGTCCACCAGATCCGAGTGCACACACAGATGATAGGTGGAACTGTTTCCCCACTTCTGGTTCGTATAATGGTTGTAGTAATTCGCTCTCGCTGCATTCACATCGTTGATGTAGCGCTCCATCTGCTCGTCGGTATAGTCTGCCTTCTCGATTGCGACCTTTCTCTTTCTCGCGATCTTGAACGGCATGCTCGCCGCGATAAAGACATTGATACTGCCGTCGTTACGGAGCACATAGTCCGCACATCGGCCGACGATGACACAAGGACCTTGCTCGGCAAGTTCTTTTATCACGCGACACTGCTGAAGATAGATCGCATCGGAAAAGTCAGGTGTATACGAGAACGAGAAAAACGACATTCTTCCTCTTCCCTTATCCGATATGCGGTGCGCACCTTCTTCGTTTCTTGCTATCAGTTCCGGATCGATGCCACCGGCCTTCGCCGCCAGAGTGATCAGTTCTTTGTCATAAAAAGGTATGCCCAGGCGTTCAGAAAGCTTGATACCGATCTCGCGGCCTCCGCTTCCGAATTCACGTCCAATTGTGATAATGCGCTTGTCCATGCTGGCGAACCTCCTCGTCAAATTATACACTTTCTAATCTGTTCTTAAAAGAAGAACCATGCCGCTGTCGTCATGACCGCAAGAAAGATCACGTTCATCAGTGCAAAAAGCAACAGATACTTCTTCGTATGGCCGGGACGTAATGTACGGTAGTGGCTGAATGTAATGAGACTCGCAAGCGACGAGATCAGTGTGCCGGTACCGCCGATATTGACGCCCAGAAGCAATGCGTGGTAGTTGTCGGTGAATCTTGAAAGCAATATCGCTGAAGGAACATTACTGATCACCTGACAAGAACAGATACTAACAATAAGCGGGTTCTTGCCAAGAAGCCTGCTGACGAAGTCCTGTACTGCAGGAATACGGGCCATGTTGCCCGAGAAAACGAAAAACAGCGAAAACGTCGCAAGAAGGCCCCAGTCGATCTCGCCGAATACTTTCTTGTCGGCGAAGAACAATATGACCGGAATGATCAGAAGTCCCACCCAGTACGGGATCAGGCGGAATACGATGAGCAACGAGAATGCAAAAAGCACCAGATACAGTGTCGTGCGTTTCTTGTTTAGTGTACGGCCCGAGTCATCTTTGATCACCAGCGGTGTCCTCGGGATCAGGAAGCACGCAGCCGTCAGCATGGCGATGGCCAGAAGAAACGGCGGGAACATGATCTTCGTGAACTCGCCGGTCGGGATCTTGAAATACGAGTAAAGATAAAGATTCTGCGGGTTACCGAACGGTGTCAGCATACCGCCCAGATTCGCGGAGATATTCTGCAGGATAAAGATATACGCCATCTTCTCTTCGTTTTTCGTGACCGATAAAGCGAAGTAACCGAGCGGCAGGAATGTGATCAGGGCCATGTCATTGGCGATCAGCATCGACCCGATAAACGTGATATAGACAAGTGCCAGCGCAAGGATCCGAAGATTTCCTGTCGTCACGACGATCCTTTGCGCAACGATACTGAAAAAGCTGATATCTTTAAGCGCACAGATCACGGCCAGTGTCAGAAACAGGCAGGTCAAGGTGCGCAGATCGAAATAACCGAGATATGCCTTATCCGGCGGGACAAAGCAGGACGTCACAATAGCAAGAAGCGCGGCAATACAGACCACCGTATTCTTCTTAAAGAATGCGATGCACCACGAAAGTTTCGATTTCTTATTCGTCGTCTGGTCCATACTCCTCCGAAAAAGCACTCCACGCAAGTTATTTTCGCGCGCCCGCGCTATTATAGCATTTCCAAGTAAATAGTCAACCGAGCCGCACAACTCGCCACCCTACCCGCTTAAAAAGCACTTATCGAACAGAAAAAAGAGCTGTCTCAAAACCAATCTGCCGAATTATAACGATCAGTCAGGCGGAAACGGGAGTTTTACATACTTTTTTAGAGAAAAACGCGCAAAAGTATGCACTTTTCCTATACCCCCTCCCCCATATCGGCACATATCGGAGAGTATAAAGACCGATACTGCTTTCATCCCGTACGAAAAGCACTTGGATCTGTTACTTCAGGCCACCAATTTAACAGCAGAGCGAAAAGAAATGCATACTTTTTCTGATAAAAATGGAATTTAGTATGAATTCACATCTTCAAAATCGTCTACATACCCCCCGGGGGTATGCAGAAAAACGAATCAGATATTCATGCGGGAAAAGAACTCGTGACCCCCAAAAGTGAAACACAATCACCTGTCCGGCAAAACCATACCACCCGGTTTTCGCCTACAAGAAAAGGGACCATCTCGTAGTTTTGAGACAGCCCCTTCTGATTATGTTACAAGAGTTTGAAAGAATCAGATCGTTCCACGATCGATTCCGTACTTCTTGCAGATATTCGTGAACTCTTCACTGCTTCCGAAGAACGTCAGCGTACTTCCTCTCGTCTGGCGGCCGGCTTTAATCTCGCCTTCCCAGTAAGCGACTTCACTTGCTTCCGGCTCGCGGCCCATGAAGGTCGTATACAGTCTTCTGATATACTCATCATCCTTGAGCTTAAAGCTCACAAACTCATCGCTCGTGAAGAACTCCTTCGCTGCGGAGCATCCGGTTTGCTCGAGGTTAGTGAGAGCTAAGCTCCAGTACTTCAGACCACCATCCTCAGGTGCACGTCCAAGGCAGCAGGTATAAAGTCTCGTAGCAAAGTTGATCGCATTCTTCGAGGCACGCTCTGCTTTCGCAGTCGGTGCACCGGACTTTACGCCGTAGTCTGCGCAGACATTACACCATTCCTTCGAATCGATGAAGCCCATGATGACATCCTTCTTCGTCATCTTTCCGCTCTTGAGCGAGTCGACCCAGAACTTCTTTCCGGCAGCTTCCGATGCACGGTCAAAGAAAGTAAGATACAACGTCTCTACAAAATCTTCGTTATTCAATCCACGATTGAGGAACTCCGGTGCTTCGATCAGGAAGAAATAGGCACAATCGCCACCGGTCCTGTTTCCGCTTTCGATCTCATTGACCCAGAACGCTTTTCCTTCCGGCTCGGACGGACGGTTCAGAGCAATCGTGTACAAGCGCTCAACAAAGTCCGCGATCGAAGGTCCTTTCTCCGGATCCGGTGTCGGCTCTCCCGGCTTAGGCGTCGGATCGCCAGGCTTAGGCGTCGGATCACCCGGCTTTGGTGTCGGATCGCCAGGCTTCGGCGTCGGATCGCCAGGCTTAGGAGTCGGATCACCCGGCTTTGGTGTCGGATCTCCCGGCTTTGGTGTCGGATCTCCCGGCTTAGGTGTCGGATCACCCGGCTTAGGTGTCGGCGTATTGGTCGGAACTATAGCTGCAAAGGCGCCGTGTGCGATCAGACCTTTCTCTGTCAATTCAACTTTCGCCGCCGCTTTTCCATTGATCTTCACAACAACATCGGAGCTGAATTTGTATCGGGCAAACGGAGACAAGCCGATCAAAACTTCGTATTCATGCTTCGGCTCAAAGACACCCTTTGTAACGTCCACAAGTTTTCCGGTCGTTTTATCCAGCCATGCCACACCGTTCTTCACGTTGGTTTTATCTGTGAATACATCGTTTGTAATCGCGTAATCAGCTTCATCAGGAATCTTCACCTCATAGGAAGGTGCTTTTCCCAATGCCGGCGCATCGATCTTCAGCACTACAGAGGAGATCTCCTGCACAGGGAATACAAACACGATGGAATCAAAGTCGCTTCCCGAAAGCTGCTCTACAGAAAAGGCAAATTCACCACCGATATTACAAGTGTTAAGCATTTCCGAATAATTATCGGAAAGATTCCTCTTCAAGTCATAGTTTCCATCCTTATCGATATCATAAAACATGACTTTCCTGGATGCATCCAGACGGAAGTTGACAAGTGATTTTTCAACAAGAAGATCAAGTGCGTCTCTTTGCAGTTTGAAAAGCTCCACCTTACCTTTTGTATAATCGATCTTCACATCTCTCGGTACCGGTGTAGCTGTCGGCGTCGGTTTCGGGAAAATAAAAGTAAGCGATGAGAAAGACGAGTTACTCAGCTTTGATCCCGAAATAGTATAAGAATCAAAAAGATTTCTGCCTGCGTACATCACTAACGGATCTTCTGCTTTTTTCGGCACCATCACATCATAATGGCCGTCATTATCGAGATCCACATACATACTGTAATCCGATTGACTATCGTTTACCGGTTTGTAGCCGACAAGGTCTTTAAAGATCAGATACATCATTGCATCGGTCTGGTCCTGATCGAGTACCACCTTTCCGGAAGAAAGATTATAAACAATATCCGATACCGGGGTAAACGAATAGGTCTCACTATATTTTCCAAAATACTCTCCGTATGGATCTAAACGGTGTGCACGTATCATATAGTCATAACGGATATTCGGACGGAGTGACATTTTGTATTGCGAGCTATACGTGGTTGTCGCAATCTTTTTCCAATCCGTGGTCGTTCCGGTCTTCATGTCATAGCAGGATTCCCAGACCTCATAATCCAGCGCATCTTCTACTTTGTGCCAGGACAAGAAAAGATTCTGTCCCATATCTTTCAGTTCTCCCTTAACGCCGGTCACCTGATCAAGGTCGATCGATTTATCTACGGCAAGACCAATGTCGACCCTGGCATATCCTCCAAAAGTCGACTTCAAGATATAACCGGTATCATTTGCGCTTACACAAACACCATTAAAGAACAAACTCACATTGGAAGAAAGCTGATAGCCATCTTCCACTTCAAGATCAACACTCATGAAATAGTGCGTCTTCCCATCCGCCACAGCAACCGGCAATTCATCCTCAAAGAAGTGGACAACATTTTCGGACTCGTATGAATAGACCCACTGCGTAAGACTTGAATCAAGCTTGATCTGAACGTGTTTCGTAGAAGTTTTTGCTGAAATGGTCGGTAAAACGCCCGGCTTGACATAAGTAATATTGCTTGTTAGGCGAATTTCAGAAATTAAGTTGATCGTTTCTTCCCATCGTGCATACAGAGTAATATCAGAAGTGAGCACCGTAGAAAAATCATATTTCTGTGTGTACTCCTTATCTAAGTACCATCCCCAGAAGTAATGATCCGCAAGAGTGGGTGGCGTTGGTTTCTTGGCACAATAGCCCTGTGGCACAGTCTGGTCGGAAACTTTCGATCCTCCCCTACTGTCAAACACCACTTTATGTGTAACCGGGTTTGTTCCGGATGCCAGGCCAAGATCGATATAAACATATGCGCCCCATGGCATGGGTTTAACCTGAGTGTGTCCATTACCAGCCACATTTACGCCATTAAAGAAGACCTTGGCGTCTGCACTGATATCATATCCATCATCCGCTTCAACCAAAAGACGCAGCCCATAATGTGTGCTTCCATCGTTGAATGCCGTCGGAATATCATCACCAAATCCACGCCACATGCTTTTATTCTCATCCCATTTAACCCATTGCGTATTTGAACCGTACTTTTCAATATTGAATACAGTCTCTGTAGTTTCTACTTCAAACTTCGGAAGGACCCCTGCCTTAACCGAAGTCGTTGAACTGGTAAACGGAAGGCTTCCAATCGTTCCCATAACATGCTTAGAGTCGTCGTTGTCTCCGACGAACTCCTCTGCACGCACTCCGGCCAATCCACTTCCCAAAGCGATCAACGGTATCAGAATTGCCACAATAAACAGCATCCAGAAACGCTTCATAGATTTTCGTTTCCATTTTTCAATCTGCATACTTACAACCTCCACACCACAATTATTTCACCCAAACGATAAATCAATTATATCAGAAATCAAGGGCCTTTGCTCTATTCGAAAAAAGCCGGTACAACAGACTCCATCCTTGACAAAAAATCCCCGGACCTTGCGATCCGGGGATCTCCCCTCCAACAGAAATTGCTTTCTGTAATATGTCATTATATCTACCTTACCGGCCCGGGAAAAATGTGCCGATGAGGTTGGCTACCGAACTGAGCGGCATGGTCTGGATCCAGACACGGCCCGGGCCGGTCACCTTCGTATTGAAGAGTCCCTCACCACCGAGGAAGATATTCTTCATACCATGCACCATCTCGATGTCCATCTGCACCGTTTCTTCCATCATGGCAAGATAACCGGTATCCAGAAGCATCGTCTCACCCGGCTCAAGAAAATAATCAACCAGCGATCCGTCAATTTCAACGAAAGCTGTTCCCGTTCCGGACAGTTTCTGCATAATGAAACCCTCACCGCCGAAAAGACCGGCACCGAATTTCTTTCTGAAATACACGGAGAGTTCCACGCCCGTTTCTGCCGCGAGAAAAGCACTTTTCTGACAGACGATGTTGTTACCGGGAGAAATCTGAAGTGCACGTATCTCACCCGGGAAACTCGAAGCAAATGCAATCGAGCCCTGACCACCTTCCGCAGTGTACTTGTTCTGAAACATGGCTTCACCGGAAAACAGACGTCCGACTGCTTTACCAATGCCACCCGCCTGGGTTTCCATCTTCATGTTCGATGTCATCCAGCTCATGGCGCCACGTTCTGTAATCATGGACTCGCCTTGTTCCAGAGTGCAGACCACTACCGGAAGCTGGTTGCCTTTAATCTCATACTGCATGTACGTTTCCTCGTTCGGGCTTATACGTTCGCCAGTCTCTTGAAATTCTCAGCCATAGGAGCATAGAGATCCTTGTAGATCTGGTAGAACGGCTCGTACTGTGCATGTACGTCTGCTCTTGCATCCATGGAGGAAGCGGAGAAGATCGTCGCACCGCAAGCTTCCTGGATCGTCGGATATACACCGGCTGCAACAGAAGCCAGGAGAGCAGCACCGAGAGCACCACCTTGGTCAGATGCGCAAGTGTTAACTGTGCAGTCAAATACGTCTGCGAGCATCTGTCTCCAGAACTTACTCTTACTACCACCGCCGCAGGCATACATGGAATCGATCTTTACGCCGAGGTTGTTGAAAATATCGATGGAATCACGAAGTGCATATACAACGCCTTCCATAACGGCACGGAGCATATCTTTTCTCTCATGCATAGCGGACAGACCGAAGAATACACCACGGGCATTCGGATCCAGATGAGGTGTTCTCTCACCCATCAGGTAAGGCAGGTAAAGGAGACGGTTTGCACCGATCGGTACCTCTGCTGCGATCTCGTCGAGGAGCTGGTAAACATCGATACCGCGCTTATCGGCTTCGATAACCTCAGCATCACAGCAAGTATTCTTGAACCACTTCAGGGACAGGCAGGCAGCCTGGTGAACGCCCATTACGTGCCAAGCACCCGGAACTGCGGAGCAGAATGTATGTACACGGCCCTTCGGGTCAACCTGCATATCGTCTGTATGAGCAAATACAACGCCGGAAGTACCGAGTGTTGCAAAAGCGGTTCCCTCTTTTACGACGCCGCATCCGATAGCTGCAGCTGCGTTATCACCGGCACCGGCAGCAACCGGAATACCAGCCGGGAGACCTGTTTCAGAAGCGATCTCTTCTGTAACACGACCACTTACTTCAACAGACTCGTAAACCTTTGCGAGCCACTCCTTCTTGATGTCGAGGAGCTCGAGTACTTCATCGGACCAGTTACGGTTCTTGATGTCGAGAAGCTGCATACCGGAAGCATCGGAAACGTCTGTAGCGAACTCACCGGTGAGCTTAAAGCGTACATAGTCCTTCGGCAGAAGGATGTGTGCGCACTGTGCATAGATCTCCGGCTCATTGTTTCTTACCCAGAGGATCTTGGAAGCAGTAAAACCTGTCAAAGCCGGGCTTGCCGTGATCGCCATGAGCTTATCCAGACCTACCTTCTCAGTGATCTCTTCGCACTCTTTGGCTGTTCTCTGGTCACACCAGATGATGGACTTACGAAGGACCTTGCAGTCCTTGTCGAGCATGACCAGACCATGCATCTGACCGGAAAGACCGATACCTGCGATCTCGTCCTTGTTTACGCCGCTGTCTGCGACGACCTTCTTCAGGCCTTCCTTTGCAGCATTCCACCAATCGTCCGGCTCCTGCTCAGCATAACCGTTCTGTGGCTGATAAAGCGGATACTCCACTGTATGTGCCGCAACGAGCTTTCCATCCTGGGAAAACAAAGCGGTCTTTGTACCGGATGTTCCGATGTCGATACCGATAAGATATTTCATAATTGAATCTCCTTATATGTTTTATTTTCGCGGGCCCGAAGCCCTAAAGAACTTGTTCATCGTGCTTTTCGCACAACCATTATTTTACTACGGAAACACGAATGCAGGAAGCACCTGTGAGCTTTTCACTGAGTTCATCCGGCTGGCTTGTTCCGGCGAACAGATCGAACGTATTGCCGTCCGTGATCACGTTTCCTTCGTCATCTACCACAGTAAAAGCACTGTCGCAGATCTTGATCTTTATCTTCTCTTCACTTCCGGCTGCAAGGGCCACACGTGCAAAGCCGCAAAGCTTCGGATACGGTGTCGCATGCGCGGATGTAGTATTGCGGATATAGATCTGGATAACATCTTCTGTATCCACATCGCCCTTATTCGTTACGGTCACGGTCACCTCGCCCTCTGCATCGTCATAGACTGCATCAGTTACAACGACATCGGAATAGGTAAGACCGTATCCGAACGGATACAGGATATTCTTACGTGTATAGCGGTAAGTACGATCCTTCATGGAATAATCCGCAAACTCCGGAATACCCTCGATGGACTCATAGAAAGTAACCGGAAGCTTACCGGATGGAGATACCTTACCAAAGAGGATATCGGCAAGCGCTTCACCACCGAGTTCACCCGGATACCAGGCCTGAATAAATGCCTGTGCCTTATCGCAGAGAGGATTAATGGAACTGCCGGAAGAAAGGACCACGATCGTCGGCTTGCCAAGGGCAAGTACTCTCTCAATCAGGACACGCTGGCCTTCCGGAAGCAGCAGGTCTCTCTTATCACCGGAATCAAATGCGTTACCGGTATCGCCCTGCTCACCTTCGAGTGTCGCATCAAGACCAACACAGAGAACGACAACATCGGACTTCTCTGCCAGGATCTCAGCTTCAGCCAGACCATCGCCCGCCATAGCCAACGGCTGGATACGGTCATTGCTCAGGCTGGCGCCCTCTGCATAGTACACACGGATATCGTCGCCGGCTTCTTTTCTGATACCTTCGAGGAAGGTTACCGGTGCCACGGATGTGCCGTAGTAATTACCACGAAGTGCATCGATACTGTCGCTGTTCGGACCGATGACCGCAATCGACTTGATGCTGTCCTTCTTAAGCGGCAGGATGCCGTCGTTCTTAAGAAGAACCATGGATTTCTCCGCGCACTCCTTGGATACTTTTCTGTGCTCCTCGCAAGCCACGATATCGTACGGGATATCGTCGAACTCGGTGTGCTCTTCGAAAAGACCCAGACGCATACGGGTGCGCATCAGGCGTACTACCGCATTACGGATCGTCTCTTTTGAAACCAGACCTTCCTTTTCTGCTTCGAGCATGTGAACGTAGGTGTTACCGCAGTTCAGATCGCATCCGGCATTGATCGCCATCGCTGCAGATTCGGTTGGTGTTTTTGTAACGTGATGGGACTCGTGGAAGTCACGGATCGCCCAGCAGTCGGAAACGAAATAGCCGTCAAAGCCCCATTCCTTGAGCTTGCCCATAAGAAAAGAACTTGCGCAGGTCGGTTCGCCATTCAGTCGGGTGTATGCACCCATGACGCCTTCGACTTTCGCTTCCTTGATCAAAGCCTCGAAAGCCGGCAGATAGGTCTCCGCCAGATCCTTTTTCGAAGCAATGGTATTGAATTCATGACGCAGTGCTTCCGGTCCGCTGTGTGCGGCAAAATGCTTCGCACAGCCGGCTGCCATCATGAACTTATCGTCGCCCTGCAGTCCTTTTACAAAAGAAACGCCAAGACGGGATGTCAGATACGGATCCTCACCGTATGTCTCGTGGCCGCGGCCCCAGCGCGGGTCACGGAAAATGTTGATGTTCGGGCTCCAGAGTGTCAGGCCCTTATAGATGTCACGGTCACCCTTCTTCGCAGAAGCATTGTACTTCGCACGTGCTTCCTTTGCGATGATCTTGGCCACCTTATTGAGCTGCTTGTCATCGAACATTGCAGCCAGACCGATGGCCTGCGGGAACATCGTTGCCGTACCGGCACGAGCCACGCCATGGAGACCTTCGTTCCACCAGTTATATGCCGGCACGCCAAGACGGTCGATAGCCGGAGCACCGTAGCTCAACTGCGGTACCTGTTCTTCAAAAGTCATCTTGTCGGCTAGATCTTCCGCTCGTTCCTGAAACGAAAGATTCGGGTCGAGATATTTCTCCATATCCACACCTCTTTTCATTTTAGTCTTCTTAAGCACGCCTTCGTGCCTGAACTGGTATTATTTGCTACTCAGATCCATGCAGCTTTCGCCTAAAATCAGTTGAGGCGCAAGCGCGATGGTCTTCTCTGCCGTTTCGCCGGAGATCTGGGCAAGGAGATTCTTTGCCGCCGCTTCGCCGATCGCTTTCGTATCCTGACGGATCGTAGTCAGCTTCGGGTTCGTTCTCTGCGTGATCTCAATACCGTCAAAACCGACGACCGAGATATCTTCCGGACAGGAGAGTCCTGCATCACGGATCGCCTCGATCACACCTATCGCGGAGTAATCGTCGCTGGCAATGACCGCAGTCGGACGGTTTCCTTCTGTTGCAGTAAGAAGACGTTTCATGGATTCATACCCGCCCTCGATCGAATAATACTGGGACGGGAAAAGACGGAACATCGTGTTTTTGTCACCGATCTCGGCAGATGCTTTTTCCAGGGCACGGATACGGGACTCGGTAATAAACTTACCGCGCTGACCGTGCAGATAGACGATGTTTCTGTGACCAAGTTTATAAAGGTGGTCAAAGATCATGCGCATACTCTCATTCGGATCAGTCATTACGCAGCCGATACTTTCATCTTCAAAGTCGATCGCGATCTTCGGAAGATTACTGTCCATCAGTTCACGGGCATCCTTCTGCGCGTGGTCCGCATTGACGATAAAGATACCGTCTACACGGCGGTAACGGCAATGTCCGAGATAGGAAAGACCAAGATTACCCACCTTGTTCGAGATAAACACAATGTCGTACCCGTGCCGCTCGACATAATCCTTGAAGCTCTCGATCACCTGGGCAAAAAGATAATGCCAGAGACCCATCTGGGATGCGTCCTGGCACAATACTCCGATCGACCAGGTACGGCTCTGGCTCAGTGCACGGGCACCGGCGTTAGGCACGTAGTCCAGCTCTTGGGCAGTGCGACGGACACGTTCCCGTGTCGCCGCACTGACGTCGCTGGCGTTCGACAATGCTTTGGATACTGTAGCCGGTGAAAGCCCACAGGCTTTCGCTATATCATATATCGTTGCCATTGTCTCTCCTTAAGTCTTATCGTTGGTTATTCAAATGTTTTGCTGGTTCAGTTCTTCGAAATGACCGCTTACAGGATCACTTCGCTGCAACTTCCTTACAAGCCTTAACAACGTTGTCAACTGTGAAGCCGTACTTCTCCATCAACATGGACGGCTTACCGCTGGCACCGAATGTATCCATTGTGATGTAAGCGCCATCCAGACCGACGAGCTTACCCCAGGAGTAGGAAGAACCTGCCTCAATCGCTACACGAGCGGTTACGCCCGGCAGAACGATGGAATCACGGTAAGCCTTATCCTGTGCAAGGAATACATCCAGACACGGAACACTGACAACACGTGCATCGATTCCTTCGCCGGCGAGCACGTCTTTTGCCTTGATACCAAGCTCAACTTCAGAACCGGAAGCCAGGATGATCACATCCGGAGTCTCCTTGGATTCCTTAGCTACGATGTATGCACCCTTGAGCGCTTCCTTGGAGGAAGTGGTCAGCGGCATGAGGTTCTGTCTGGAAAGTACCAGAGCAGACGGTGTCTTCTCGGAAGAAATAGCAGCAACCCAGGATGCAACAGTCTCGGTTGCATCACACGGACGCCATACGTTGAAGTTCGGCATAGAACGGAGCATAGTCAGCTGCTCGATCGGCTCATGTGTCGGACCGTCTTCACCAACACCGATACTATCGTGTGTGAACATGAAGATCTGCGGGATGTTCATCAAAGCGGACAGACGAGCCATCGGCTTTGTGTAATCGCTGAATACGAAGAATGTTGCGCAGTAGGAACGCAGACCGCCATGGAGCAGGATACCATTGGAGATACCGGCCATAGCCAGCTCACGTACACCAAAGTGCATGTTTCTTCCGGCACGGTCATTCTTGCTGAAATCGCCCTTGCCGTTCATGTAGGACTTGTTGGACGGAGCCAGGTCAGCGGAACCACCGATGAGGTTCGGGATACGGTCAGCAAGCTTATTGAGGACCTTACCACCGAGAGCACGGGAAGCCTGCGGCTTATCGTCTACTGTCCAGAGGTCTTCGTCATTGAGCAGTGCGGAATAATCGTTGCTGAAGTACTTGTCCCAGAGAGCCTTGAGATCCGGATAAGCCTTAGCATACTCTGCGAAGAGAGCGTCCCACTTAGCATGTGCTTCTGTGCCCTTTGCACCAAGCTCAGCATAGTGATCGTAGATCTCCTGCGGTACAACAAAGGACTCAGCACACGGCCAACCCAATGTCTCACGCATCTTCGCGATATTGTCTTCACCCAGTGGCTCACCATGAGCAGAAGGTGTTCCCTGCTTAGCTTCGCAGCCATAGCCGATGATCGTTCTTACTTCGATGAAGGACGGCTTTGTCTTCTCAGCCTTAGCCAGCTCGATTGCCTTAGCGATCGCGTCTACATCGTTACCATCCTCAACGAGGAGTGTCTGGAAACCGCAAGCTTCCATACGACCACGAACGTTCTCTGTGAACGCGATGTCTGTAGAACCTTCAATACTGATGCTGTTGGAGTCATAAAGAACGATGAGCTTCTCCAGACCGAGAGTACCGGCCAGAGAAAGAGCTTCTTCGGAAATACCTTCCATAAGGCATCCGTCACCACACATTACATATGTAAAATGATCGATAACCGGGAACTCCGGCTTGTTGAATGTCTCAGCGAGGTGAGCTTCTGCAACTGCCATACCGACTGCCATGGAAAGACCGGCGCCCAGAGGACCTGTTGTTGCGTCGATACCGGCTGTGTGGCCGTACTCCGGATGACCCGGTGTCTTGGAATCAAGCTGTCTGAACTGCTTGAGATCCTCGATAGACAGACCGCCAACACCAAACAGGTGCAGCAAAGAATAATAAAGTGCGGAACCATGACCGCCGGAGAGAACGAAACGATCTCTGTTGATCCACTTCGGATCCTTAGGATCGAAAGCCATCTCCTTTCCCCAGATGGTGTAAGCCATAGCAGCTGCGCCAAGCGGCAGACCCGGGTGACCGGAATTTGCTTTCTGGATCATATCCGCAGAAAGAACGCGGATGGCCGAAATTGCATTTGTTTCGTTTTGTGTACTCATAAGTTCCATACACTCCTTCTTCTAAATCTTTGATATCTTCGTACGCAAAAGCGTATTACTGACAGGGAAAAGCGGCTCGAATCCTCATCTTTTGAGGAGAAGGATGCCTTTTCGAAATCGCTTTCGAAAAAGTAGAAAAAAATGAGAGCTCGAGCTCACTTGCCTATTAGTTTATATTCTATAGGCTGATGTGTCAATGTTGAAATTGCCTCTCGCCACCGATTCTACGCTATACTTTTTTCCCTTCCGGAATCCCCTGTTTTGAATTCTTTTCTTGACATTTGGATTGTGCACACAAGAGGTACTTTTTACCGCACCTGTGACAGCAGAAATACATCCCTTCTCAAGATTTTTGACCAAAAGAGATGTACAAAAATCACGTTCCAAAAGCACTCGTACATCCCTTCGCTTCGATTTCTTTACAAAAGGATGTACGAAAAAAGTCGTTTACAAGCAATCATGCATCCTTTTCCGAGATTTCGAGCATAAGGGGATGTATGATTGAAACTGTTTATAATTTCACATACATCCTTTTAAAAGCTATCTGGAACAAAGGGATGCAGTACAGCAGAAAAGGAATCAGATCCTACATCCCATTCCTTTGAAAAAAAGGAATGGGATGTAGTCATTGAAAAAATCAACAGAGGTGATACCTCCCCTCTTGAAAGAAATTCAATAAAAGGATGTATCCGTGTTTAGATCGATCCGCGATCGATTCCGTACTGCTTACAAATGTTGGTGAACTCTTCACTTTGTCCGAAGAATGCCATGACGCTGTCTTTCGTCTGGCGGCCGGCCTTGATCTCACTAACCCAGTATGCTACTTCGCTTGCCTCCGGATCACGTCCCATAAAGGTTGTGTACAGTCTTCTGACATACTCATCGTCCTTCAGCTTGAAGTTCACAAACTCATCGCTCGTGAAGAACAGTTTCGCGGCGGAGCAGCCTGTCTGCTCGAGGTTGGTCAGCGCCAAACTCCAGTACTTCAGTCCGCCTTCTTCCGGCGCTCTTCCGAGACACTCTGTATAAAGCCGTGTCGCAAACTTGATCGCGTTCTTAGAAGCAAACTCTGCCTTCGCGTTTGGTGCGCCTGACTTGACTCCGTACATCGCGCAGACATTACACCACTCTGTCGAATCGATGAAGCCCATGATGACATTTTCTTTCGTCCTCTTCCCGCTCTTGAGCGAGTCGACCCAGAACTTCTTTCCAGCCGGCTCAGATGCACGGTCAAAGAATGTGCGATACAGAGTCTCAACGAAGTCTTCTTCGTTCAAGCCGCGGTTCAGGAATTCTGGCGCCTCGATCAGGAAGAAGTGGGCACAGTCACCACCTGTACGATTTCCACTCTCGATCTCATTTACCCAGAACGCTTTTCCTTCCGGCTCGGACGGACGGTTCAAAGCGATCGTATACAATCGCTCTACGAAGTCCGCGATTGAAGGTTCCTTCTCCGGATCCGGCTTGGGTGTCGATCCTGTTGGATGTGGTGTCGTGCCTGTCGGATGCGGCGTCACTCCTGTAGGATGCGGTGTCACGCCTGTTGGATGTGGTGTCGATCCTGTTGGATGCGGCGTCACTCCTGTCGGGTGTGGTGTCGTTCCTGTCGGATGCAGTGTCACGCCTGTCGGATGTGGCGTCACTCCTGTCGGATGCGGCGTCACTCCTGTCGGGTGTGGTGTCGTTCCTGTCGGGTGCGGCGTCACTCCTGTCGGGTGCGGGTCCTTTTTCGGTGTAGGTGTAGCCGTCGGCGTGTTCGACGGAGTTGGAGTCGGGGTATTTTTGACAAACTCGACTATACTTGCGGCGCGTCCGTCTTCCTCATACACACTATGGGGGCCAACCGTTGCCTTCTCCGGCTTTTTCACTCGAGCGTTGGAAAGCGAGATTTTTCCTTTATTGCAGTAGATTGCCGCGCCAGTACCACTTTCCAAGTAGACGGAAGGACAACCATCTTCTATCACAATTGATGATTCCCCAAAGCAAGCAGTTCGTGTTTCAAATGCTCGAGCATATATCGTGCTGTTGGAAAACCGGATCTTATCTGCTAAGAAGGTATTACTGTAATATGACAAAGCCGAAATATCACTTCTCCAGAAGTACAGATCTTTTTCCGAGCCGATTACTACAAACAAACTCATAAGATTCTTAGCTGTTCCGACTACCATGAGGTTTTCGGAAGATATCGCAAAGCAATCCGGGGTCTTCACAGTTTCATTCGTCTGTTCCTGAACGTACTTGCAATATCTGTTAAAGTCGAAATCATAAAAGTACAAGCTTTGGGATTTCGGTTCGTACTGTATATAACCCTTTCCATCATAGAGCAGGCAATCGATATCCATGAAGCTCGTTACCTTTTGACCAAGGAGCGTCAAAGGATACTCGATATAGTTGTATGTGCAAGATGCAGGATAAGAGACTTTTAATCCTGCGAATCCTGCTTGAACCGTAATAACGATATCACCGGTTTCCAATTCGTCATCCTCAAAGAACTTGGCAATATCAATCTCTGTCCTCGAGGTACTAGACGAAGAAAGATTTTTTCCCGAAATTTCAATATTCAATGAGTAGTCAGTGGCTCCACGCACCGGATCCCAGGAAACCTTGCCGCATTTGTCGACTGTAAGTCCCGTGAGCTCCGGACAAGTCCATGTGTACTGATACCGTCCCGTTACGCCTTTTTCACCTTTCGGATAGCCATAAGCTGACGGCGCGATCCGGAAAACGAATTCAAACGTTCCTTCTCTTTTGAATCCTCCAATCGTGACTTGGGGTTCATTTACTTTCGTATATAACGTTCCTATACTTTTTCCCCCGACTTCATACCCCTCGATCTCAACACTGTAAGTTACATTTTCAATAATACTTCCATCGGAAGTAACCGGATCCCAGCAGAGTGTGCCGTTATCGAAACGAAAATTCTTTGGCGTACTGATAGCACCATGCTCGGGCTGATAGTAATAATATCCGAGCCATTCATTGGTAACCGGCTCCTTCTGATCGTCCACCTTTTTGAAAATCTGGAGGGTCACTCTTTTATTTCCTTTATCTGCACCATTGGACTTCAATTTATCCGCAATATCGACAACGCATGCCTGCTCATTGTCAGTGGTCAGGCTGATGGTGTTGAGAATACCTGTGATGTGAATCTCGTTCAAGAGCCATCCTTCTTCCGGCATTCCCCACGTCAACACACCTTCAGGTGAGATCTGTACATTCGGAACATCCGGCAGGTCAGCATGAACTACAGGGCGGAACGGGACAAGGCTAAACAGCATAGTCAAAAACAAGACCATGCATAAACATGATTTTTTCGTACGCATACTATCTTTTTCCTTCTTCTTTTTTCGGGAAGCAGCCAGCCTTCCTATTCTCCAAGGCAATAGTACCATAAGAGCCCAGGAAAAGAAAGCCGCTTCAAAAGCACTGCACAAAAACAAGAGTGCCCCACATATGTGAGACACTCTTTTTCTGTTTTTGTTACAAGCGTTCGGAAAATCAGATCGTTCCGCGATCGATTCCGTACTGCTTACAAATGTTTGTGAACTCTTCGCTGCTTCCGAAGAAAGCCATGACGCTGTCTTTCGTCTGCGTACCCTTATTGATCTCGCCTACCCAGTAAGCGATCTCAGAAGCCTCAGGATCACGTCCCATGAAGGTCGTATAGAGTCTTCTTACATACTCATCGTCCTTCAACTTGAAGTTCACAAACTCTTCACTCTTGAAGAAGTTCTTCGCAGCAGAGCATCCTGTCTGCTCGAGGTTAGTCAGAGCCAAGCTCCAGTAGTTCAGGCCACCTTCCTCAGGATCGCGTCCGAGGCAGCAGGTGTACAAACGTGTCGCAAACTTGATCGCGTTCTTCGAAGCAAACTCTGCCTTCGCGTGCGGTGCACCGGACTTGACGCCATAGGTTGCGCAGACATTGCACCACTCAGTGGAATCAATGAAGCCGTTAATGACATATTCTTTCGTCATCTTTCCGCTCTTAAGACCATCGACCCAGAACTTCTTTCCGGCTGCTTCAGATGCACGGTCGAAGAATGTCAGGTACAAAGTCTCAACGAAGTCATCTTCGTTCAAACCACGGTTCAGGAACTCAGGCGCCTCGATCAGGAAGAAGTGTGCGCAATCACCACCTGTGCGGTTACCGCTTTCAATCTCATTGACCCAGAATGCTTTTCCTTCCGGCTCGGACGGACGGTTCAAAGCAATCGTATAAAGACGCTCAACGAAATCTGCGATAGAAGGTTCCTTCTCCGGATCCGGAGTCGGGGTCGGATCGCCCGGCTTTGGTGTCGGGTCACCCGGTTTCGGCGTCGGTTGTCCGGGTGCAGTGGTCGGTGTCGGATCACCCGGTTTCGGCGTCGGCTGTCCGGGTGCGGTCGTCGGTGTCGGATCACCCGGCTTCGGCGTCGGCTGTCCGGGTGCGGTCGTCGGTGTCGGATCACCCGGCTTCGGTGTCGGTTTTCCAGGTGCAGTGGTCGGTGTCGGAGTCGGCGTTCCCTTTACAAAGATCGCCTGGATCTTCACATCCTCTGTTCCGATCGTAAACTTGTCGTTGGTGATCTTTACGCCGCCGGACAATACTTTCCACGTTTTTAATCTGTATCCCTTATTCGGTACAGCTTTCAACGTTACTTCTGTTCCCATCGCACCGGATGTAACTGAAGCGGATGCTGTACCGTTACCATCATTTGTCACGGTCACGGAATAGATGATCGCCTTCCACAATGCCTTTATGGCCATATGTTCTTTGACTATAATCGTATCGCCTTCCGCTCCTGCGTCCCAACAGTCAAATACCATTCCTTCAGGGGCTTTGATTGTGCACTTCGGAAGCACGAGTGGATCGCCTTCATACACTTTGACCGCTTTCATTCTTCCTGTTCCGCCATTAGGAAGATACGATATCGCATACAGGTTACCGAAATAGAATGAAAACTCTTTTGCTCTTACACCGGCTTCGTCAAGCTGCTGTTCCGTATAGGTGAACGTGCCATCGATACTTCCGGTGGAAAGTCTTGTCATTTCACCGGTCAAAGTATTGAAGCTGACATCATACGTATTACTCAGATCCAGATCAACATAGTAAAGATTTTTCTCATGCTCCACTATATTGCACAAATATCTGTTTGCCATGATTTCAGTAAATGCCAATGCTTCTCCGGACGTACAGATATACGGCCCGGAAGACAGATCGACGGATAGTGTGGGTATTTCGGAAATGATCTTTGTCTTGGTATCAAAACGAAGGCCGATGTCACTTGTATCCCATTTATAGTAGTAAGAATAATTCGCGTCTGATGCATACGTCTTTGGTGGGAACATGGTAACAAGATCAACAAGAGCATAACACTGATAGACATTAAGTACATCGAGATCGTTGTCGTAGCACGTAACATTCAAGAGCCCGAAGTTGTCCGGGAAAACGATGTCTTTTAACCCATTGCCGACGCAGTTGAGCTTCTCAAGTTTTTTATTCTTACTGACATCCAGTTTTTTTATACTGTCATTCTTGCAGCTAAGCAGCTCAAGATTGCTCAGGGTGCTTACATCTAATTGGGTCAGGTTTTTGTCACCTGAAATATACAGTTCTTTCAATGAAGTACAAGAACTCAGATCAACGTCGGTAAACTTGTTATCCAGACAGTAGAATGTGGTAAGCTTGGTAAGTCCTTCCAGTTTAACTGTTTTACAGGAGAAATCTTCAATACGAGCCTCTTCAAGATTCTTGCATGATGAAATATCCAAGATCTTGTCTTCAGCTTCGTTGAAATAATAGAACAATCCGCCCAGTGTAATTGACTTGAGGTTCGGAAGATGAGCCAGATCAAAATTCGTCACATGGGAATCCCGGACTTCCAGCGTTTCAATATTCGGTGCTCCGGTGAAATCAAGTGCTTTATAACTCTCCCTACCGCCGTGGATTATCAGTTCTTTCAGAGAACTGCTGTTCTTAACATTTACTTTCGATAAACCGTTAGATGCATCAATAAATGCTGAAGTGAGTATCGGACAATTCGAAACATCAAACTCGCGACAATGTACAAGTTTGACCGATACATTTTTCAGTTTGGTGCAATAGCTCACATCAAGATTCCAGATTACACTTTTTCCAGCATAATCTACGATGCTTTCAATCATGGTATTCCGAAGCGAGAGTGTTTTCAAAGCCGGATTCTTCGTATAATCAATGCTTGTAAGATTCGTATCATTTGCGATAAAAACCTCGAGATCAGGCATTTTAGACAGATCGATGCTTGTGAGAGAAGATGAACTGAGATCCAGATACTCCAGTGCCGGACATTTACTCTCATCAAATCCTTGAACAGAGGCTACCTGATTCAAAGAAAGATGCGTGATTTTATCAAGTTGAGCCATCTCCACAGATATGTATTTCGCACCATCAAGATCCAGATACACAAGATTCGGATTGTGTTTCAGATCCATGGTTCCGGAAACTTTAATTCCACGCAGAGAACAATGCTTCATACCACGGAAGTTCTCTACCGGGAAATAAGATGCGATCTGCGTATCATCCAGGACAAGCGTTTCCGGGAAAAGAAGCATATCTCCCCCATTCATACTCGACATAAAAAGCTGTTTGAGTTTGCGACATCCAGTAACTTCCAGATCATTAATGTTCTCAGAATCACTGATATCTATCTCGAGTAATTCAGAACAGTTCTTGATATTGATCTTGGTCAGTTTACTGCAATTGTTACAAGTGATCTCCGTAAGGGACGGCATATCCTGATAGATGATCTTGGTAAGTTCCGTGCAACCGACGAAAGAGACTTTTTGTAACTTCTCACTACTGAGAGGAGTCTCCGACCGCCAGATTTTCGAACGGTCACATATAACTTCTTTTACATTCGGACTTAAATCAATTGCATACGTTGTAACAGGGGTGTCGCTGAAGTCAACGTACTCAAGTTTCGGGCAACTGGTCAGATCCAAGACAGTCAGAGTATTGCTGTACGTCACGAACTTTGTAAGATATCGTAGATTAGCTATACCTAAGACACTCGTGATATTGCTGCTGCTATAGATCTTTATCTCAGTAATATCCTTCAATTCGGTATCGCTTAATTTTCCATTACCATCGTCATCATACTGTTTCAGGAAATTAATAAACTTCGTATCTTCAAAGTAATTTGTAGTAAGCGGGACATCACCGGATGTCACGGTGTTTACTCTACTGATAGGTATCTGCTTCGAATTGCCTCCCGTCGGCAAAGCCGCGCCGCACAAAAGACCTGCGATGGAAATTGCTCCAAGCGCCACCAAAAGCGTCCTAAGCTTCTTAAACATAGTTTTTCCTCCTCAAAAGCAACAACAATATGACCCAAACACGAACATGTTAAAAGAATTATAACATGAAGCAGCCTTAAAAAGTATTCAAATGCAGCATGATTTGTATTAGAATGAAGATAACTATGGACAATGAATCGGGAGAGTTCTTTTGAAGCGACAGTATAAGTGCGACATTTTATTTGATTCCCTGGCGGCTCCGATCCTGGAAAGCGGGAAACTGGAGCCTATGCGTCAGTATATCCAGCACGGGACCTGCACCTGTTACGATCACGTCTTGGCAGTAGCGAAGACGGCTCTTGCCATGTCCATGAGGCTCCCCTTCAAGTTCAAGAAAGACCAGCTCGTCCGCGGCGCGCTTCTTCACGACTATTTCCTTTATGACTGGCACACCGTCAAGCTCGACAAGCTCCACGGGTTTGCGCATCCGAAGATTGCGCTTGAAAATGCCCGGAAAGAATTCGATCTGACTCCGATTGAGGAAAACATCATCGTGCGTCATATGTTCCCGCTGACGCCGGTTCCGCCGAAGTATCGTGAAAGCCTCCTGGTTTCATTTGCTGATAAGCACTGCGCAAACAAAGAGTTCTTCGTGGAACTTGGTCATAAGCTTGCCAAGAAAAGAGCGATTTCCGCAGTCGCGCATGCCTTCTCTCTTCTGATCGCGCTTTTGCCATGGACGTAGAAGCACTGCTTTCCTGGTTTTACGAAAACCGCCGTGATCTGCCCTGGCGTTCAGACCGCACTCCCTATGGTACCTGGATCTCCGAAGCCATGCTTCAGCAGACACGAGTTACTACCGTCCTTGATTATTATCCTCGCTTTTTGAAACATTTCCCTGACCCGGAATCTCTTGCCTCCGCATCGGAAGATTCGGTTTTCAAACTCTGGGAGGGACTGGGGTATTATTCCCGTGCAAGAAATCTCATGCGCGGAGCAAAATATATCTGTGAGCATTTTGATGGGGCACTTCCCTCCTCTCCTGACCTTCTTCTGGAGATCCCCGGAATCGGTCCCTACATGGCCGGCGCCATTGCATCACAGGCATTTCAGGTAGCCTCTCCTGCGGTAGACGGAAACTGCATCCGTATCTATTGCCGGCTTCATGCCCTGCCTCTGATTCCTTCTGAAAAATCAACTTACAACGAAGTCTATGAACGTGTGCGCAAGGACATTCCTTCTGACAACCCGGGAGACTTCAATGAAGCCTTAATGGATTTTGGTTCGCTGGTATGCACACCAAAAAGCCCTCGCTGCAGCACATGTCCTTTTGCCACAGAATGCAGCGCCAACCTTCTCGGAAAGCAGGAAGACTTCCCGCTTAAGAAACCGAAAAAAGAAACCCCGGTTGAGGAACACACGATCCTTCGGATCTTCGTAGGAAAGAAGATCCTCGTCAGAAAGCGTCCCGACAGTGGTCTTCTTGCCGGCTTATACGAACTCATCGATATGCCGGGACATCTGGAGAATCACGAGGTGGAGGCTTGGGTGATGGAGAATCTTCTCCAAGGATC
Source organism: Clostridiales bacterium (assembly GCA_017615755.1). Taxonomy (GTDB): domain Bacteria; phylum Bacillota; class Clostridia; order Saccharofermentanales; family Saccharofermentanaceae; genus Scatonaster. The sequence goes on from JAFZZM010000063.1 coordinate 71,861, forward strand.
AAAAGAGTGCTCCTCTGAGCCGGATATCCGCGTTCTCGGAACGAGCAAACACGTCTTCTCTCATCTTCGCTGGAACATGCTCGGTTATGAGATCATTCTCCCCGCTGATACCACTATTGCAAAGAATGCATCGCAACTTGGTGAACTAGTCACGATGAAAAAGTACGACACGCTGGCGTTCGCATCCGCGATACGGGCATACCGGTGATACCTTATTTCCTTATCCCAGTGCCACGTCGAGCGCCATCATAAGTGTGAATCCGACAGAGAACAGAATGACGCCGATATCGGAGTGCTCACCTTCAGCCATTTCCGGAACAAGTTCTTCCACAACGACATACATCATTGCGCCTGCAGCAAAGGCAAGCAGATACGGCATGGCCGGGATCAAGAGCCCTGCAGCAAGGATCGTAAGCAGACCACCGACCGGCTCAACGATACCGGAAAGCGCACCCGCTCCGAAAGCCCATTTTTTACTCTTCCCCTTTGCATGAAGCGGCATGGAAATGATCGCTCCTTCCGGAAAGTTCTGGATCGCGATACCGATGGACAATGCCAGCGCACCACCCAGCGCCATCTTCCCGTCACCGGCAAGATAACCCGCATACACGACACCGACCGCCATACCTTCCGGAATGTTATGGAGAGTAACGGCGAGCACCATCATGGTGGTCTTCTCGAGTTTGCTCTTCGGGCCTTCTGATTTTTCCGTATTCAAGTGCAGATGTGGGATCACGTGATCAAGAAGCAGCAGGAAAAGCACTCCGACCCAGAATCCGATTGCTGCCGGAAGAAAGGAAAGTCTTCCCATATCTTCGCACTGTTCCATCGCCGGAATGATCAGGCTCCAGATCGAAGCCGCGACCATGACACCCGCTGCAAAACCCGACAAGGCACGCTGGACCTTGTTGGAAAGTTCTTTTTTCATAAAGAAAACACAACCTGCACCAAGAGCCGTGCCGAGAAAAGGAATCAGTAATCCGAGAAAAACATCCATACCTATAACTCCAAACTTTGTTCAGAACGATTCATAAGGAAAAGACGGTTAGATATGTCTAACCGTCTTCATTATACAATTACAATTTGTGATTCACAAGCCGAGCGAACACCCGGCATAACATCAGTAATTCTCCGCATTGATCTCGAAGTAGGACTGCGGGTGATTGCATGTCGGGCAAACGTCCGGAGCCTGTGTGCCGACTACGATATGACCGCAGTTTCTGCACTCCCATACTTTTACTTCGCTCTTCTCGAATACCTGTGCCGTCTCGATATTCTTCAGAAGTGCACGATAACGCTCTTCGTGATGCTTCTCGATCGCTGCAACAAGACGGAACTTCTTCGCCAGATCAGCAAATCCTTCCTCTTCCGCGGTCTTGGCAAAACCTTCGTACATATCTGTCCACTCATAGTTCTCACCATCCGCAGCAGCAGCGAGGTTCGCCTTCGTGTCGCCGATGCCCTTCAATTCCTTGAACCACATCTTGGCGTGTTCTTTTTCATTCTCGGCAGTCTTCAGGAAAAGCGCCGCCATCTGCTCGTAACCTTCTTTCTTCGCTACGGAAGCAAAGTAGGTGTATTTGTTTCTTGCCTGGGATTCACCTGCAAAAGCAGCCTCAAGATTTTTCTCAGTCTGTGTACCGGAGTACGGATTCGGATTTGCCATAGTCGATCACCTCTCAACCTCAATTTGAATATGCTCTCATTATACAGCAATCCGATGTGAAAACGCAGAGCTTTTTGAGAGGATGCTCAGACCGGTCTGGCTTTTCCGCACTCACAGCAGAACTTACCGGTATTAACTGTTCCGCAGTCGCATGTCCACGAACCTTCCGGTACCGTTGTGGGGACTTCCGGACTACTCGTACCCGCTTCTTTTCCGCCTGTGCCACCCGGCATATTCATCATGCCCATGCCCATGAAACCATTGAGTCCACCAAAACGGTCGGTTCCCGACCCCAGATTCTCTTTTGTGTATTTAACGCGTGTGTCCGGATTTTCCAGTTCTTCGAAAAGCGCCTGCAGTTCCTGCATTGCGTCGCCTTTTCCGTGATCAAAAACCGCGTGTGGCGAGAAAGTGATGATCTCATACGGTTTTCCGTCTTTTCCCCGATAGTCCAGGATAATGCTTCCCCTAAAACTGGAAGAATAATCAGTGCAACGGAATCGTGGGTCCTCCTCGTGCTTCCAGGATCCCCATTCCGCCATATCTTCTCTCTCAGCAAAAGCACGGACCTTCTCCGCCTGCTCGGCGCTGATGTTCCATTCCGAAACCTCTCGTTCGAATCCATGGATCTCCGTCTTCGTCAGCGTGACCGATCCTTCGTTCCACAATAGATCCTCGCAGCAGCTCTGGTTACTTCCCATCGCCATTCCGCTCGATGAGGACGACAAACTTATCTTGCTGATCTTTTCATAGGAAAAAGCACTCATCTTCTACCTCAATTCTCCATCTTCCAGATGGCACATGAGTAAGGCGGTAATACCGACCCTCCTCCAAAGTCATGGATCTTACCGGTCAGCAGGTCCACCGCCTGACCGCATCCCGCATCAAAATGCGCGGTGTATTCATAATCGGCGGCATTGATCGCCACCAGAACTCTCTCATAGTTGGCACCGCTCCGGCAACCTTCCGTTCCTGCGCCGTCACCATCCCATCTTCTTTCGAAGATACACTGCTGGTTAGTTAAAACTACCGAACGGAAACTTCCGTAGTTTAACGCCGGGCTGTTCTTCTTCACTTCGGAAAGCTTAGCGATCAAAGATGTCAGCTCTGTCCATTCCGGCTTTTCAAAGCAGGGACGCAATGCCGGATCGCCTTCTTCTTTTCTCGCCTTCGCGCCCCACTCGGAACCATAGTACACACACGGGAATCCCGGCATACCGAAAGCAAGAGTATAGATCAGCGGCAGATGTGCCGGATTATTCAGGTTCGATGCAATTCTCGTCACATCGTGGTTATCAACAAAACTCATCAAGTGCAGGCCACGGAACCAGCTCCAGGTTTCCGGACCGAACTGCTGGATCAGAGTATGGATCACCTCGAACATATTCAAGCAGTTAAAGCTGCTGAACAATCCCTTATAGCAGGCGTAGTTCGTGCAGGAATGACACATCTCATTATTGACCCACATCTTATAATCGCCGTGCAGAAGTTCACCGAGAAGAAGGAACTCCGGCTTGAGACCAGAAGTAAAACTGCGAAGTCTCTTCAGGAAATCACGGTCGAGACAATAGGCGACATCAAGACGCAGACCATCGATATCGAAGTACTCCACCCAGTAACGGATCTTATCGAAAATGTGGTTCACGACTGCATCGTTTCGAAGGTTCAGTTTCACAAGATCGAAACACCCTTCCCAGCCTTCGTACCAAAATCCGTCATTGTAATTGGAATTCCCGTCAAAAGAAATGTGGAACCAGTCCTTATACGGCGAATCCCACTTCTTCTCCTGCACATCGTGGAATGCCCAGAAGCCACGTCCCACATGATTGAACACACCATCGAGCACCACACGGATCCCCGCTTTATGCAGTGCTTCCACCACATCTTTAAAATCTTCATTCGTTCCCAGACGACGATCGATAAGGCCATAGTCACGAGTGTTATATCCATGCGTATCCGATTCAAAGACCGGAGAAAAATAGATAGCACTTATACCCAGTTTCGTAAAGTGCGGGATCCACTCGATCACTTTCATGATCGGCGCTGCGTCAGCGGTGCTGCTGCCCCAGGAAAACTTCACCCCCTGTGCATCGTAATCAGCAGGCGCATTTTCAAAAGGCGCACCGCAAAAACCCAACGGGTAGATCTGATAAAAAACTGATTCTTCAAACCACATTATTCCTGTCCTGATTTCTTCTTTTCTTTTTCAGTCGGCATCTTAAGCGTACGAAGATACGCCTTCTGCTCATCCGTGATGCGGTAGCTCTCCACCGCTTTCTGTATGGATTTATTCTGCACCCAGGGAGAAAGGATCTTCGATTCGATCACCTTCACCGAAGCGTCGTACTGCTTGGCCAGCGCCGTGGCAAAATACCAGGCGATCATCATGTTGATGTAATACTCTTCGGACTTGATCTTGGAAACCGTATCGAGATATTTCGGATCAAAATCGTCGTCCAGAAAATGGCACATCAGCATGCGGATCCCGAAGCGTACCTCGTATGTTTTCTTCGACTTGATCCACACCTTGATCTGCTTGAGCAGTGCCTTCCGGTTTTGCTTTTTTCCGAACACTTTCGGTCCCATCTGATCGCAGGTCGCCCAGTTGTCCACAAACGGAAGAAAAGCACATACTTTCTCCATGCATGTATCGTAATCCTTCTCCAGCGAGATCAGGAATGCGTGAAGCTGGTCTTCCTCAAAATACTCATGCGGAAGAGCACCAAGAAAAGCATCGGCTGCCTCGCTCCCGGCAAGTTCTTTTGCCAGATTACGCAGATCCGGTGTGCGGACCCCGATAAAATGCGCAAGGGACGCCTCGGGGATCAGTTTTGCGGTAAATGCCGCATACTTCTCATCCCGAAACGCCCACAGTTTTTCCTTGATGGAACCATTCGAGTTTGTATTCTCGTTTTTGCCTGTTTTCTTTCCCGCCAACTCAGAAATTCTCGACTTCCGGTGCTTTTGTGAAAGAAGAATAGGTTGCCGTCGCGTTCTTCAGATAGAACACCTCGGTATTTCCGTCATCTTCGTTATACATGCCACGGAGCTGCGGATACGCGTCCAGCATCGATGCCCGCGCTTCACGGCGGTCATCCTCGATCAGTTCTGCCGCGATACGGATCCACTCGCCATTCATGAATGCGCAGATCTCGGCCTTCGGATTGGCATGAAGCTGCTTGGATGTCGGCTTTACCTTGCCGGTCTGGATATAGAGTTTTCCTTCGAAAATATTGGCGGTACCGAAAGGACGCACACGCGGCTGGTCACCGTCTACTGTTGCCAGGTAATATGTACCTGCATCTTTCAAAAACTTAGCTGCTCTTTCAATTGCTTCCATAATGATTCCTCCGTTCAACTGAATTACTATTTCGCACTTATGATTTTACTCCAACAGAAATGATTTGGCATATATGAATTTCTGATCACCGATAAGTCAGGAAGTGCATCACTTCACAATCTCTACGTCATAGCCGATTGAATTCACCACCACGATCTTGATCTCCGGGACGGAACTGAGTAACGTCTCCGAGACATAGTTCAGTTTTTCCGGAACTTCGCCTCTTTCCAACGTCTCGATCAGACCCTGGACACGCGGGCCGTGAAGCGGATTACACTCTGCAATACAGGAAATCTTTCCTTCTTTCAGATAGTTCATCGCCTTCTCGTTGATGCCGTCAAAAGAAACCACCATGATCTCCCCGTTGGCAATATCGGATCCCACCTTCTTGCCGGATGCTTCGATGGCTTCGATCGCGCCGATCGCCATGTTATCGTTTTCACAGTAGACCACATTGATGTTATCGTGCTCGCGGAGGAACGATGCCATGACCTCACGACCGCGGACTTCGGTAAAATCACCGCTCTCCTGAGCGACAAGATCCCATCCGTACATTTGTACTCCTTCTTCGAGACCTTTGGTTCGCCCGATCTGTGCCGTGGATCCTTCCGTTCCCTGAATATGTACGATATGTACGTCTTTCCCGTCCACTTTCTTCTGCATCATATACGAATTGATCCAGGATGCCATCTTTCTGCCTTCCAGCGCGAAGTCCGAGCCGACCCAGCAGGTATAAAGCGAATCATCCGCAACATCGACACGCCGGTCTACGATGATAACAGGGATCTTCGCTTCCTGCGCTTCACGCAATACGAAATCCCAACCGGTCTCCGTCTCCGGCGCAAGCACGATATAGTCCACTTCCTGCTGGATGAACATACGCAGTGCCGTAACCTGATTGGCCTGCTTCTGCTGACCGTTTTTGTAGATCAATGTATATCCGTTTTCAGAAGAAAGCGCCGAGAGCATCGACTCCGTATTTGCGCCTCTCCAGTCAGACTCGGCACCCAGCTGGGAAAAGCCCACCGTGATGGTTTTCTTCTCCACCTGACTCGAATCGGACGGTTCCGAAACAGCACTACTCCTGCAGGCAACCAGAAAGGTTACCAACAGGAGTAGCAAGGTTGCCATATTGGCCGTTTTCTTCATCTAAAAGCTCCTCACCTCTTGAGGGCTCTCTTTCTCTGCCTGATGACGATACTCTGGATCAAAAGGAAGATGCAAAGCATCGCGGCGATCGTGATACCTGTCCACCAAGCCTGATCGAGACCCGCCGAAGATACGATATTCTGTATAGTACTCAGCGAGAGAACTCCAAAGAGGGTTCCTGCAATATTACCGACACCACCCGAAAGCATGGTTCCTCCGATAATGGAAGAAGCGATGGCATTCATTTCCATACCCGATGCATGGCTGGCCGCTCCGGAACCGACATGGAGGAAATATACATATCCGCCGATACCGGCCATCAGACCGCAGATCACATGGGAAAGGAACTTGGTCCTCTTCACGTTTACACCCAGCATGAGTGCACTCTGCTTGTTTCCGCCTACCGCGTAAAAAGCTCTTCCGAGTTTGGTGTAGCGAAGTACTAAGAACAATATTACCACAATTGCCAAGGCAACTAAAACACCGATTTCGACATAGGCCGGTATGTAGAGTCCTTTTTTATTGTACGAGCCCATCTTCGGGACCGTGATCCTTGTCGACTTCAGTTTTACGAAAGACTTGTTCTGTACATTGAACGGCGCGGTGTTTACGATCGTCGTCATACCTCGGGCGAAGAACATGCCCGCCAGCGACACTATGAACGGCTGGATGTCCACGTAAGCAACCAGGAATCCCTGAACGATTCCGAAAGCAAGACCGATGCCGATCGCGATCAGGATCGAAACAAATATGTTGCCGTTTGCTTTATCCAGGTATACGGCGCAACACATGGATACCAGTGCAACCACACCGCCGACGGAAATATCGATTCCGCCCGTGATCATAACGATGCTCATTCCGACCGCTGTGATGATCAGCGCGGCATTCGCATTCAGAATATTGAAAAACATCTGTGGTTTCTTAAAACCGCTTCCCTGGAACACGATGGCTCCGATATACATCATAAGGAAGATCACGATGGTGATCGTCATAAGAAGATTGGTGTCGCTGACCCGGTTAAAGAATCCACCTTTTAACTTCGTCTTATTCATTTGCTCTCCCCCTTGCGTGCTTTCATCACTGCGATCTTCTTGCCCAATCCGGACAGGGATTCTCTTACCTTCGGAGCCGAGAAGAACACCAGAAGGATAACAACTACAGCCTTATAAGCTGCAAGTGCATCTGACTGTACATTGAATTTGTAAAGCGTCGTAGTCAGGAACTGGATGACATAGGCACCGAGCACCGAAGCCCAGATATTGAACTTACCACCGGAAAGAGAGTTACCACCGAGAGCAACCGCGAGGATAGCGTCCATCTCGATGTCCTTTGCGATGACCGAATAATTGATCGTTGAAAGCCGGCTGACTTTGATCAATGCTGCGACGGCCACGCAAAGACCCAGGATCACAAATGCCAGGAACTTTATAAACGTAGGATTGATGCCGTTCAATCGGGAGGACTTTTCGTTGATACCGACTGCCTGCGTATAAAGCCCCAGATTTGTAAACTTCAGTACCAAGGCCATTATGATCACACATATCAGCACAATGAATACTGTCGTCGGGATCGGGATCCCCGGAATGAAACTGCCGAAGTATGCAAATTTCGGATCCGGTACGATGGGAAGTTCATTGTTGTTTATCCAGGCTGCGATGGAACGGCCTGCGGTAAAGAGGATAAGTGTGGCGATCATCGGCTGGATCTTAAACACGGAGACCAGTGCGCCGTTAAATGCGCCGCATAACATACCCACCAGGCATGCAACCAGGAAGGCAACAATGATCGGTGCCTGTAAGGCATCCGGGTGAGAGTTGGATCCGCAAAGGATACGAAGCATTGCGGAACCGGCGATGGCGATCGTAGCACCCACCGAAATATCCTGTCCACCGGACGCTGCGGTAACCAGCGTCATACCGAGAGCCAGGATCGCCAGTTCTGAACCGTAGTCCAGAATAGTGATCAGATATCCGGAGAGGACCGGATTGCCTGCGTTATTAGTACCCAGAGTCACTTTGAAGAACCCCGGATCGACGACCAGATTCACTACCGCCAGAAGCAAAAGCGCCATGACCGGTATGAACATCTGATTCCTCGTTATCTTTTTAAGTAAGCTCATGTTCATGACTTATTCTCCTCCTGCGATGGTACTCATGATCTTACTCTGCGTAAGATCCTCACCGGACAATTCTCCGACGACTTTACGGTCACGCATGACAACAAGTCGCGAACATGTACGGAGCATCTCATCGGTTTCGGAGGAAATAAAGGTAATACTCATTCCATCTGAAGCCAGTTCGAGAACAAGTTTCTGGATATCGACCTTGGTGCCGACATCGATTCCTCGAGTCGGCTCATCCAAGATCAGATATTCAGGGTGCATCAGCAGCCATCTGGCCAGGATCACCTTTTGCTGATTACCGCCAGACAGTGATTTGATGGGGGTATCTGCTGATGCTGTCTTAATATTGAGTTTCTTTATGTATTCATCTGCAAAAGCACTTGCCTGTGCTTTGGTAAAGGGCTTGAAGAATCCCTTCATGACCTGTAGTGCCAGAATGATGTTCTCCTTTACGGAGAGATCGCCGACGATACCATCGTTCTTACGATCTTCCGGCAGATAGGCGATGCCGAGTTTCATGGCATCTTTCGGCCCGCGTATACGTACGGGCTTTCCGTTTCTCCTTACTTTACCGGTAATGACACGGTCCGCGCCGAAGATCGCTCTTACACACTCGCTTCGACCCGATCCCAGAAGTCCGGTAAATCCGTTAACTTCACCTTTTTTAATGTAGAAATCGAAAGGTTTGATACCCGCGTTACTCGACAGTTTTTCTGCTTCCAGGACTTTCGTTTCGGCATCCTCTCCACTATAGAGTGCATGTTCACCCTTGATGTCGGAAAGATCGTCCATCTCCTTCCCCAGCATCTTCGCAACGAGCTGTACTCGCGGAAGATCTTTTATCTCATATTCACCAACCAGCTGCCCGTCACGCAGCACGGTGATCCTATCGCAGACTTCGTAGACCTGATCCAGGAAGTGGGTCACGAAGATGATTCCGACGCCGAGTGCTTTCAGATCGCGCATGAGACCGAACAGTTTCTCCACTTCCTGTTCATCCAGGGACGATGTTGGTTCGTCCAGGATCAGGACCTTACAATCCATGTCTACTGCTCTTGCGATCGCAACCATCTGCTGCACGGCGATCGAGCAGGTACCAAGCTGCTGTGTCGCTCTCGCCGGAATGTCGAGTTTCTTCAAGATCTTGTCTGCGTCCGCGTTCATCTTGCGCCAATGTGTTACCGCCCCTTTTCCGCGGCCGATGTACATGTTCTCGGCCACGGTCAGGTTCGGGCATAACGTGATTTCCTGATACACGGTACTGATTCCCAGTTTCTGTGCATCCTGAGGAGAATGGATCTTCACGTTATATTGTCCGTCCAGATTGATCACGCCGGCGTCCTTGGTGTATACACCGGTCAAGACCTTGATCAATGTTGATTTTCCTGCACCGTTTTCCCCCATAAGGGCATGAATTTCTCCCGACCGAAGTGTAAAATCCACGTTTTGCAGTGCGCGCACGCCCGGAAATGTTTTATCGATGCCACGCATTTCAAGCATTGTTACGTTTTCCACGGGTACTACCTCTCTCATTTTTTAAAAAGCGCGGTGCGGTCTTTCCGTCTGGATGTATCCGCACCGCGCCCAAAATCAAGTGACTATATGATTAGCCGATTCCATAAGTGTTGACGTCGTCCTGAGTAATTGTGTTGGCGTCAAATCCCTTTTCTTCCATGATGATGGTCTTTTCAGCCGGTGTCTTACCTGCTTCGAGATCCTTGATGATGGCGTCAATATAGCTTGCCTGGAACGGGTTGCACTGACCGTCATAGTTCCAGTTCTTTGCGAGGAGTTCTTCAAGAGCCCACTTGTTGCAGTCAAAGCCCATTACGATAACGTCTTTGCCTACACCATGGGAGATACCTGCTGCATCGAGAGCGGCAACAGCGCCCTTAGCCATATCGTCGTTCTCAGCGTAGATTACGTTGAACTTCGCACCGGAGTCGATAACGGACTGAACGATCTGCTGTGCTTTTTCAGCGTTCCACTCAGCGGTCTGCTGCTTAACGATCGTCCAGTTGCTCTCAGCAGCTGCCTTAGTATCAAGAGCGCCACTTCTGCCCTGCTGAGCTGCGGAACCCATAACACCCTGGATATGGATTACGTTGTACTCGGAAAGGTTCTGGCTTGCGAGCCAGTCAACAGCTGTCTGGCCTTCTTTGTTCATATCGGAAACGATAGAAGCTTCATAAAGGCTCGGATCTGCGTTGATGGTTCTGTCGAAGAGAATAACCTTAACGCCGGCAGCCTGTGCATCCTGGAGTACTGTATCCCAACCTGCTACGTCTGCAGCGGAGAGAAGGAGATAATCTACTTCGTTCTGGATGAATGTCTGTGCGTACTGGATCTGCTCATCGTTCTTCAAGCTGTATGCAAAAGATGCATCGTAGCCATTCTCTTTGCAGAACATTTTCTTCAGGTCTGCATCGTTTGCTGTACGGTAACCGGACTCGTTCGGGTCATTGTTGATGATACCGACTTTGATCAGACCGCCGTCTGCCTTTGTCTCTTCCTTAGATTCTTCTTTCGAAGCCTCTGTTGTCGTTGCTTCTGTCGTAGCCTCTGCTGTCGTTGCTGCTGTTGTTGCTGCGGTTGTGGCTTTAGTTGTTGTCTCTTCGCTCTTGGAGCAAGCTGCCAGGCTGAAAACGAACATCGAAGCCATAATTGCTGAAATTACTTTCTTCATTTTAGACCTCCTAGAAATCTCAAGTTGTGGGGGATGTCTCCCCTCTTTTCTGACTTCATTTTAGGTTTCGCATGAAAAAAGACCATGAAGAAAAAAACGAAACATAGTTGGATTTTTTATCCCCTGTTCCGCTTGTTTCAAATTTTTACGATTTAGGTTGAAATTTTTCGCAAGTGCTTTTGCATAAAAAAAGGCAAAACGTTTTGCCCAAGAGCATCAGACCAAGGTCTTCTCAAACCTTACTCTTTGCTCTGCGGTTTCGGCAAACGGATCACTACACGAGTGCCCTTGTCCAGCAGACTTTCGATATGGATACCGTACTCTTCACCGTAGTTCAGACGGATCCTTTCATTAACGTTATAAAGACCGTAAACGACATTTTGTCCCGGCATTCCTTCACGGATCGCTTTACGTACTTCACGAAGACGATCTTCCGACATACCCTTACCGTTATCTTCCACCGTGATGGAATAGTAGTCTTTCTTTTCTTCACCTGTGATCTTGATCGTACCACCGCCACGCTTGTTCTTGATACCGTGATACAGCGCATTCTCTACAACAGGCTGCACCGTGAGTTTAGGGATCTGAAACTCGTTAAAGTTTTCCGGCACATGGATCTCGAAACTAAGGATATCCTGGTAACGGATCTGCTGGATCTCCAGATAACTTCTGACGTGTTGCAGTTCTTCTCTTACCAGAACGGTTTCTTTTCCTTTATTCAAAGACAGACGGAAAAAGTCGGAAAGGTTGCCGACCATGCTGACGACCTGTTTCTGGTTACCGGCCTCCGCCGACCAGATGATCGCATCGAGTGTATTGTATAAAAAGTGCGGATTGATCTGTGACTGAAGAAGATCGAACTCGGCTTTTCGAAGCTGTTTCTGCTCTTCTTTAACCTGCTCTTCGATCGGTCTTGTTATGTATTTCGGAGCAAAGTACGAAACGATGACCATACTGATCAAGCTGAACGCCAGGAGCACACCGGAGATCTCAACGATATCAACAAACAATGCATTGTTCTCTGCCTGTGTGATCTGGATCTGCTTATTCTCATAGTAGATATATTCGTTGATGCTTTCCTGAAGAAGACTCGTCACGATCTGTACGTCGTTTTCCCAGATCAGCATGTTATCTTCGTACTTGTTTTCCGATCCGAGATTCTCCTTGATCTGCGCAACATACGTCTCAAGGTTGTTGAGATATTTCTCGGCATACTGAAGACGTTTCTGGTTGTCTTCCGTGTTTGTATAGTCCTTGAGTCCATCGACGACCTGTCTGGCCTTATCTAGTTCCTCGTGAAGTTTGGTCTTATCCGGTGCCACGTTACCGACGATAAGAAGATAAGTCTCGTAATCGAAGTCTTCTTTAAACTGCAGACTGAATTCACTTGCCGCGACGACCGAGCTGATCATCTCGTTATTTCTCGCATTGACATGCCACAGGTTATAAAGGGCATACGCGACGAACACCACGCTCGGCAGGAGCAGGATGATATACGAAATACGGATCTGCGTCGCAAGACGGGATCTCTGCTTGATCTTCTGTCTTCCTTCGGTCATTCCTCGGTGTCTCCGTAACCTTTGTTTCTATACTGCGTCGGGGTGATCCCCTGTGTCTTCTTAAAGAGATAGGAGAAATAGTGCGGATCCTTATATCCCACAAGGATACCGATCTCATTACTCTTCTTTGAAGTTCTGCGGAGAAGTTCTTTTGCCGCATCCATACGGTAATCCGTAAGGTACTTGATGAAAGGCTGCCCGGTCTCCTGCTTGAAGATCGCGCTTAAGTGATTCGGTGAGAAATTGACCTGCGCCGCCAACGTGTTGAGGGACAACTCCTCTTCTGCGTAGTGCTCGGCAATATACGTCATCGCTTCTTTCATGACATCGTGATAACGGCCGAGCGTGTGATTCTGACGGAAGGACAAGGCCAGTTCCAGAAGTTCCAGCAGATAGTCGGAAGTCTTGTTTTCATCTGCCAGCACTTCGCTGTTCGGAAGATCAACTTTTTCGTCCACTTCTTTTCTGGAAAGACCCAGTTCGTTCTCCAGAAAATCCGCCACGCAGAAATACATATCCATCGCGATATACTGACGGAGCATGGCCGAACGTATGGCGTTGTTTCCGATGTTGTTAAGATACTCTTCGAGAAAGAATGTGATCTCGGCCGGTTCACCGCCACGCAGGAAACGCTTCACAAGACGACGGTCGATATGTTGTGGGTCCACTTCGGAAAGGATGTCCGTTTCGTTTTCCGGACGAAGGCCTTCTTCCGAACCGACAAGGAATCCGTTCTCGGAAGTCAGGTACATATGCGCAAAAGCACGGCTCGCCCAGTCAAACGAGGTATGGATCTCCGTGACTCTTCCCACCGGCTGTCCGATCGCACCGAAATACCGTATATGCTTATACTCACCAAAAAGCGCCTGCATCTGTGCTACCGCTTTGTCGATCTTTTTCTTAATATCATTATCATCGTCGCCCCTGAAAAGAAGCGCGATACCTTCCACGATGAAGTCGAAGAACAGGGCACCGTTCTCTTCAGCGATCTTCTTAATACCATCTTCGATCTTAACAACGCTGTTGGAGAATTCTCCGATATCATGCTTACTGGACCACACACGGAGAAGGACAACATTATAACGAAGTGCTGTAATGTCGATATCGATCTTCTTGGATTCTTCGATCAGCTCCGATGCGTGCAGTCCACCTTTCACAAGCTTATTGAAAAAGTCGCGTTTATCGTACTGCGTACGCTCCTGCATTTCATCTTCATAACGCTTCGCAGCTTCCCGCTCCGCTTTCTTTTCCTGGATCTTCTCGGCAAGCTGATCCACTTCACGGATCAGACTCTCTCCACTGACCGGCTTCAAAAGGTAACAGGAAACACCGATCTTGATCGCTTCTTTTGCAAACTGAAAATCTTCGTATCCGGTCAGGATGATGATCTCGATCCAAGGAAACTTCTCCTTGATCATGCGGCTCAAAGTCAATCCGTCCATGAACGGCATCTTAATATCCGTGATTACAATATCCGGCTGTTCCTTCTGGATGATGGGCAACGCCAGCTCACCGTCACCGGCCTCTCCGCAAAACTCATAGCCATGCGACTGCCAGTCAACATTATTCTTGATCCCCTCACGGACCACAAACTCATCCTCAACCAGAAAAACCTTCAGCATACTCACTCCTAACAGGCTCGGGGCCAGTCAATGCACAGCCCCTTCCGCATACTATAGTATCATATCAGGTCCAGTCCGATGCAACCTTTGATTTACCAGATACCTCTCGAAACAAACCGAAGCATTGAACTATTACTCTTAACAATCGACGATAAGCAAGACGTACCACCCTTTCACAATATATCTACAAAGAGATGTATAAACCCCCGCATTACCATCCTTCTTCTTGTTTTTGCGCCAAGAGGATGTACAAATTTACCTCTCCAAAAGCACTCGTACATCCCTTCACATTGATTTCTTTCCAAAGGGATGTACGAAAAAATCGCTTACAAGCAATCGTGCATCCTTCTCTGAGATTTCCAGCGAAAGGGGATGTATGATTAAACCTGCTCTATAGAGAGCATACATCCCTATTCAAAGATACCTATCCCAAGGGGATGTAGTACAGCAAAAAACGAATTAGAATCCTACATCCGATTCCATTGAAAAAAACAGAATAGGATGTAGTCAAAGAAAAAACAACAAAGGTGATACCTCCCCTATTGAAATAATACCAAGAAAAGGATGTATCCACATAAAGCGGGCTTTGAAATCCGTGCTTAGATCATTCCTCTATCGATTCCATACTGCTTACAGATGTTGGTAAACTCTTCGCTCTGTCCGAAGAACGCCATGACGGTGTCTTTCGTCTGGCGGCCGGCCTTGATCTCGCCTACCCAGTAAGCGATCTCGGAGGCCTCAGGATCACGTCCCATGAAGGTTGTGTACAGTCTTCTGACGTACTCATCGTACTTCAGCTTGAAGTTCACAAACTCGGCGCTCGTGAAGAATTCCTTCGCGGCGGAGCAGCCTGTCTGCTCCAAGTTAGTCAGTGCCAAAGACCAGTACTTAAGTCCACCCTCTTCTGCTTCTCTTCCGAGGCAGCATGTGTAAAGTCTTGTTGCGAAGTTGATCGCATTCTTCGATGCAATCTCTGCCTTTGCTGTCGGTGCACCGGACTTAACGCCGTATGTCGCACAAACATTACACCATTCCTTCGAGTCAATGAAGCCCATGATGACCTGATCTCTGGTCATTGTCTTGTGCTTCAGCTGATCTACCCAGAACTTCTTACCAGCAGCTTCGGAATCACGGTCGAAGAAGGTCTTATAAAGTGTCTCTACGAAATCCTCATCAGAAAGGCCTCTGTTTTTAAACTCCGGTGCCTCGATCAGGAAGAAGTATGCACAGTCACCTCCTGTACGGTTACCATCCTCGATCTCCTTGACCCAGAATGCTTTTCCTTCCGGCTCAGATGCACGATTCAGTGCGATCGTGTAAAGACGTTCTACGAAGTCTGCGATGGATGGTTCCTTCTCCGGATCTGGAGTAGGTGTCGGATCACCTGGGTTCGGTGTAGGTTGTCCTGGCTTAGTAGTCGGAGTCGGATCTCCAGGTTTGGTTGTCGGCTGTCCTGGCTGTGGCGTTGTTGTAGGCTGCCCCGGTACTGTCGTGGGAGTCGGGTCTCCCGGTTTACGTGTCGGTGTAGGCTCACCTGGTACAGGCGTCGCTGTCGGCTGTCCCGGTATCGGTGTTGATGTCGGTTTTCCGGGCACAGGGGTTGCTGTCGGCTTGCCCGGCATCGGAGTTGCTTTTCCTGTCGGAACCGGTGTCGTCTTTCCTGTCGGTGCAGGAGTTGTTTTTTTAGTTGGAATCGGCGTAGCCGGTTTTGTCGGTGTCGGCGTGGGAGCAGTCCAGGTGGCAACAAGTTTCAACCGCTTGTTCGGAAGGTTGTTCTTGTTATCAAAACGCACTGTCGGATCTTTGCCTTGTATGAGCGGATTGTCGCAATCGTACATCGCCAGACAGATCGTCATATCCGAAGTCATTTCGCCACTATACTCAAAGATGAAAGTCTTCTCTGTGGCATCGTGGAAAGCGCCTTTTTCGATACGGATCGGTGAACCGAAGTTTGCTATCTTGTTTCCGTTTGCATCAGTGATTTCCGCGCAAAGATCGATGTTGAAGTAGCTTGGCGCAAGGCCCGTGTTCTTGATCGTCACGGCAAGTTTATTGCCATAAAGACCCGCTGAAGTTACGGTATAGTTGTAACCCAGGCGGTTGCACATCTCGTCGATCACCGACTTCTGCTCTTTATAGAAATCGTAACTGCAGTTGCTGTCCTGATCAAGCGCAAAGATCGACAGATGTGAGATCTCGATCGTTTCACGGAAATGCTTGGGCGTCCAGTTTACATACGAATAATCATCTTTTCTCGTAAGTGCTTTCATCTTACTATAAGGCCAGTAATTCTCACCGACTACCGGGAGATTCGCGTAGTAAGCCGGTCGCAAGCTCCACTCGATATTCGGCATACAGATCAGGCCATCGTGACGCTTCGTGATGCCGAGCGAAAGAGCGTACTTATAGATCTCGCCATAAGCACTGGACGGCACGGCCAGAAGTGTTTTATGGAAGAGACTGGCGTAGTAAGAAAGCATATCTTTCTGGATCGATTCCGAAGGCATATACGAGTCTCCGTTTTCGGCAAAAGAGTTATGCCACTCACCGTAATCGCCAAAAGGTCTGACGTCGATAAACTCCACACGCGGATCTCCGTCGTACTTCTCCGCAAGTGCTTTTACAAAAGCTTTGTGGGCCTGAATGTAGACCGGATCGTCCCACTTCGGGAATACGACTTCTTTCGAAGAGTCTTCCGAGGACTTAGCTGTGATCTTCTTCGCACCTTTTGCATAGACCCACTGCGGGACAAAGTCTTTGCCAAGATAGGACGAATACGGCATGATGCGGATTCCGTATGTCAGGCCGTGCTGTGCACAAGCCTCCAGCATATCGTCGATTTCTTTCCAGTTATACACGCCTTCACTCGGGTTGAGGTCATTCCAGTGCGGAGAACCGCTGACGATGGTGACCACGTCCCATGCGCGGTTATTCGCCGAGCCGCCGATGCCGTAGATATAGCCGCCGGTGGAATTGATCATCATCGGTGTATAGGCAGTCATGACAAATCCTTTGTGCGGATTGGAGACGGCTTCGCCGGAAGGGTCTGCCTGATAAATGACTGTCGGCGTGCCGATTGGTGTTGGAGTCGGCTGTTTCGTGTTCTTCGGGAAGATCTGCGAACTGACCATCTTCGCCATCGTGTCCGCGCCGAGTTCATTCATGTAAAGCTCGTACGAAGAGTAATACTCCTTCATGTCAAAACGGTCGTTATCCAGAAGCAGTTCCAGGAACGGGCGGTACAGATCGATGATCCCTGTGCCTTCGTTTTTCGCGACCTGCTGCGCTTCTGCATGAAACCATTTTGTGGCAGGAAGCGGGTACTTGTAGATGTCGCTTTTTTCACCATGCTGTTTTACGATATAGACCTTCATGCCCTTGGCTTTGGCACGACGGACCATATCGCTCAGGTTCGTGACATAACTGCTTGAATCCGGCGCGTCCGTATTGGCAGCGCGGGCTTTCAGATAATCTTCGATACCTACTGCTAAAATCAGGATGTCGCCGCTTTTACCGTACTTTTCGACCGTCGGGAACAAAAACTCATCCAGTTGCTCAGCCGTCATACTGGTTGCAGAAATATCTCTTATATCGTACTTGTCTGTGTTTACGTAGTTGGCCAGATACTCGCCCCAGCCATGTGAAACTTTATCCTCATCATTATAGTGTTTTCCCGCCGTGTTATCGCCGCTGATCCAGATCGTCGGCTTGGTCGTTGTGCCGGTAGAGGTCTGTTCGATCTCGATCGCGCTGATCGAGAATTCCGAACCGACTCCGGCCGTGGCATGTATGTTCAAACGTCCATCGGTGACGGGAATAGAAAATTCATCCACTGCATTGTTGCCGGTCATGAAGAAGACCTGGGAAATACCCTCTGCAACAATGGTTGTCGATTCTACATTTCCTGCGGTCACTTTGATCTTATAAACGCCGGTCGGAAGGTCGACCATGAATTGCCCGTCACTGCCCTGAAAATGCACAGCGTCAGCAAGGGCGCCGGTTCCTTTGGCATCGACGTTTTTCGTCAGTGTCGTATCCTGAAATCCGTAGCCTTTCGAAGCGGTGTATTTATCCGTAGCCGAGACGCCGATGTAACCGGATGCCGCACCTTTTCCGCCCAGATCGAATTTCTTCGTGATCAGTGCCGACGAATCTATGTCTGTTTTCAGTTGTGTGTCAAATGAATCATTGTATGCATATGTTTTTCCGACATACGGAACAAACATATTTGCCATGGTAACAGCGGCAAGTATTCCCGCGCACCGGCACAGTATCCCCTTGATCATCGTCTTCATTATGCACATCCCCTCCATATTATCCGAAAATGGCATGTCCCAATGGCGTCGACAGAATCAACCCACTCCCCCCGAAGACAATATAGTGAGTTTATATTATATAGGCGATCCGTATTTGTAGATTTTTCACTTTTTTGTCGTGAAACACACGTCAGATTTAGGAAAAGAACTCATGCGGAAAAATGCAACTTCGCGAATAACAAAGGTCGTCTCTTCGTGATTGGTTTCACATCTGAGACGACCTTCTCCAGAGGGCATATATTGTGTGAGACTTACTCGACGACCAGCTCTCTTGTCTGCACCTTCTTTACCTTGCGGGAAATGAAGTATGCAAAGAGAAAGAATCCGACAAGAAGCAGTACCAGCGGGATCAAGATAGTTTCGACCTTGTAGTTCGAAACGAAGTTAGTTACGCCCATGCTGTAAAGGAGCTTGTTCAGTGCTTTTTCCGAGAACAGAATACTCATCGCACAGCCGATGGCGGAACCGATCACGCCGATGATCAGGAAGCGGATCGCAAACATGAGGCGGAGCTTGGCGGAGGTAAATCCGATGGCTTTGTAGATGCCGAGGTCTTTTCTCTCCTGTGCGAAGATCTTGCTGCAGATCATGGAGACCACGACCAGTACGAAGACGACGGAGAAGATATAGATGGTGTATTTCATGACATCTACGGCAGCCGAGATCGACTTCATATCGTCGGCATCACTATAGTCCTCACGTATGCGCATGATAAAGCTGTCGTGAAATCTGGCTTTGAGTGCTTCTTCCACTTTGTAGCAGTCCTTCGGATGGACGAGGCTGGCACTGTACCAGGAGAAACCGCCGCAATGCAGCTTCTTGCCTCCTTCTTCAGTCATACCGAAGACCTTTCCTGTATCGTTGATCTTGCAGAAGATACCGCATACGATGTACTCGTCTTTGTATTCACGTCGGGCTACCTCGACTTTATCTCCTTCTTTGATACCCAGCATATCCGAGATGATTTCGGTGATCACGATCTCGTTATCGTAGATCGGTGCGCGTCCGGAAGTCATCACCATGAAATCCGTATTGGTATCGATCTCGCACATCACGCTGTTTCCATCCAGTGTCAGGTATTCGTGACGGATGAAACCGTCCAACTGTACTTCCGCTGTACTATTGGTGATCTCCTGAATTTCCTTCATTTCTCCTTCCGTGAAAGAGCGGTCACTCAGGCCGATATTAACTTCACTCAGGATCTCACCCATAGCCTGCATGGCCTGCTTGGACTGCATGCTGCTTCCCATGAGATTGACTGTCAGCATGAAGAACATCAGGACAGCGCTGATCAGGATCGCAACAAGATAGCGTCTCTTCCTGGAGCTGAACTGGCGGTAGGCAAGGCTGACCGAGAGATTCTTTCCGGAGATCGGTGCATTCAGAAGATTATCGAAATGCACATCACTATGCTCGCCGGTGAGTGCTTTTACCGGAGAAATCTTGCCGACTTTTCTAGTCGCAAGGAAGATGATCACGATGGAAACCAGGAGCATGATCAGAAGGACGAGTCCTCCGGAAACCACGTCAACATTGTTCTTGGCCAGGATGCCCGTGATCGGCTGGAAGATGCCGCCGAACTTGATGATCAGCGGGATCGCGAGGAAGGCGCCGATGACGGTGCCGATGACCAGCGACAAAATATACTGGATCGCAAAGAGAACGCGGATACGCATCTGGCTGAAGCCCTGTGCTTTCAGGACGCCCAGTTCTGTATAGCTCATCTCGATCGTGACGGAGATGTTGTGCGCCATGATGATCAGGACGACGGCCGCAAGGATCGCGCAGAATACCAACATGATCTTGCAGGTCAGTTCGGAGAAAAGACCCGTGTAATACTTCATCTGGCTGGCGGTCTCCGATGCGTAGGAGTAATTCTGGATGTCTGTGTCTTTATTGAGCTGTACGGCAAAAGCACTGTCGCTTAATTCGCAGTCTGTTTTCTTATAGACATACACGATCGTCACACGACCGACCAGATCCGTTTCCGGATCGTCGTCAAGGTCAGAAGCGATTTCCTGAAATGTTTCTTTGGAAGTATAGATCGTCTTCCATCCGACCATGGAGGAACCGCAGACCGGCTCGACGATAAATCCCTTGAGTTTCAATGTATAATCAGCAGAGCGTGTCGAGAGGATCAGATCGTCATCGATGCAGCAACCGGAATCTGTCGCGACACCCTGAGGCACATAGATCTCGCCTTTGCCGATCGGACGGACCTCGTCCTCATAGGCAGTCAGGTCTTCGTTATAAAAGTGCGTCACTCTGTCATTGAGTTCCGTGATCAGCCAGCTCTCGGACTGTTCTTTTTTACCCAGGATCTCTTTTCGGATCAAGATCGCATCACATGTATCCACATGATCGACCATCGGGTGATTTCTGACTTTGTCAAGAAGTTCATCGGAAAGTCTTTCTGACGGGATATTCATCATGACATCACTGGCCCTGGCATCGATATACGCTTCATCGATACTCTCCGCAACGTTTTTCTTCAGGCTGAAGATGGTGATCAGAAGCATCGACACGATGATCATCAGGAGCATGATCCCGAAGAACGTGCCCTTCTTTCTTCTGATGTTGGCACGAAGTAAAGTAAGGATATCCATTTTGTTTCCTCCTTACCACTTCATGGAAGACAGCCATGCATTGACCTGTGTCTCACGGCTCTTCTCTTCCTCTTTTTCGTATGGAGGAAGCGTCATCTCACCGATGACTTTTCCATCCTCGAGGTACAGCAGGCGGCTGGCACGAAGCGCAGCGCGGACATCGTGGGTAACCATCAGGATGCTCTGTCCTTTTCTGTTGAGGTCCGTCATCAGGTCGAGGACTTCGACGGTATTCTTTCTATTCAGTGCACCGGTCGGCTCATCGGCAAAAAGCAGTTTCGGAAGATGGATCACGGCTCTTGCAATTGCGCAGCGCTGCTGCTCACCACCGGAGACCTGGGACGGACGATGTGTCTTGACATCGAAGATCCCCATCTGCTTAAGAAGCTCGTCTGCTCTGGCCTTCACATCCGCGGTCGATCTCTCGTTATTGAGATACCCCGGCACGGCCACATTTTCAAAAAGCGTGAGGTTACTGATCAGGTGCATCTGCTGAAAGATAAACCCGAAGTCATGGCTTCGCAACTTCGCCAGTTCTTTTTCCTTCATTTTCACCAGATCTTTTCCATCAAAAAGCACTTGTCCAGAGGTGGCTTTGTCCATTCCGCTCAGTGCGTAGAGCAGTGTGGATTTACCGGAGCCCGAGGCGCCCATGACGACGGTAAAATCTTTCTCATAGATCTCCAGATCGATGTGATTCAGCACATGCACCTGACCGCCGTTGTGTGCGAAGCTTTTGCAGAGGTCGTGTGCGGATAATATTGTTTGACTCATTTTTTGAACTCCTTTTTTGTGTTTTCTGTTATCTCTTGTGTTTTTCTGTCCACATTATCCATGAAGACTTATTAAGAAGTCCTTAACGTGAATTCCCGCACACGATATTTCTCTGATACAGTATCAAAAAGCACTTGTTTTTTCAACTTTCCGTACCCTGCTTAAGAGGCTTTTCTGCTTACGCGGATATGCGTTTCTCTTCTCTTTCTTTTTCTCGTGTGAAATGAACTGGAGTATAAATACTTTAGTTCGGCACCAGGTACATACCAGATATACCTGACCGAATTTAATAGTGAATTCGGAGGGTATGTAAGGATCAGTAATATCGTCGAATATACGATTTAAAGATCACGCCGTCGGCAGGATCAGTTTTACAAGAAGGCCATCTCCTGTGTTTTTCAGTGTCACGTCACCATTCATCTGTGTCATCAGATACTTCACGATATAAAGACCCAGACCGGAACCGGGCTTACTTCCGTGGTTATGGCCGCGGTAGAATTTGTCGAAGATGAAAGGCAGATCCTCGTCCGGGATACCTTTTCCGTAGTCTTTAACGCAGATCGCTATAGTATTTTCATTCTGTCTTTCCAGATACACGGAGATCTTCGATTCTGCATACTTCCTTGCATTGGTGATCAGGTTCTCCAGGCACTGCAGAAGTCTGTCCGGGTCCGCCTTCACATTACTCATGATTCCCGAAGTCGCAAAGGTCACTTCCCGCTCATCCGGATCAAGCGCGTGTACCGCTTCCGCAACAAAAGCACTGACTTCGATTTCTTTCAGTTCGACCTTGAGTCTGTTCATGTCAGACAGCGAGTGCAAAAGAAGATCGTCGGTCACCTTACTGACCTCATCACTCTTCTTCATGATCGTCTGAAGATACATCGCACGCTTCTCCGGTGAACTGTCCATGTTCGCTTCGAGTCCTTCTGCATAAGCACGGATCGATGCGATCGGAGTCTTGATATCGTGCGACAAAGTAGCGATGACCGTCTTATTATTTTCGATAGCTTCCTTCTCGGATGCACGCGATTTTCTCAGTTCCTGACGCATGCTGTCAAAGGCCCAGGAGAACTCTCCGACTTCACTTCCCCGGTCATATTGAAGCGGAATATCCAGATTGCCTTTGGCGATCTCGGATGTGTACTTTGATATCTTATTTAATGGAAGTAACACTGTTACAAAGACGAAGATTCCGGCTATTAGAAGGCATCCGGCAGAGATGCCTCCCACGACCAGGATCGTCGTGTCTTTTTCTTTTTTCTGCGATTGATTTCGGAAACTTTCTTCTAAATCCGAGAGTTTTTCGGAAGCCAGTTCGGTGTTTCCTTCCTGCATCAGTTTGTCGATTTCATTGATGGTGACAAGCTGCTCCGCCTTCCCGTTTTTTTCTCCTCTTCCGGAAAGAAAATAGAAAGTGAGCGTCATCGCGATGACCACCACCAGAAGAACAGCCAGCACGCCGAGGATCCGCTTACGCATTCTCCGGCACCTCCAGCATATATCCGACCTTATAGACCGTCTTGATATACTTCGGGTCCGCCGGATCATCTTCGAGTTTTTCACGGAGCCATCTTATATGTACCGTCAAGGTGGAGGCTTCTGACGTCATAAAAGCACCCCACACCGAGGTGAGGATCTTCTCTTTCGGCTGGGCCTGATTTTTGTGTTCACATAGAAATGCCAGAAGATCGAATTCACGAAGAGACAAGGAGACCGGTTCTCCTTTTTTCGTCACGCTCCTGGCCGTGATATTGACCTGCACATCGCCGAAGGAAAGGATCTTCTCCTCTTCATCGGCAAAGCCGTATGTTCTGCGCATCAGCGCATTGACTCTCGAGAGCAGTTCTTTCATTGAATAAGGCTTGGGAAGAAAATCATCTCCGCCGATATCGAAACCGGCGATCCGGTCTGTCTCGCTGGTCCTGGCGCTCGCAAAGATCACCGGTACGGTAGAGACTTCCCGAAGTTCTTTACAAAGATCGAAGCCGGTGCCGTCCGGAAGGTTGATGTCCAGGATCAGAAGATGGAAAGAGCTTTTCTCAAGGACCGAAAATGCTTCCTCGACCGAAGTGACCGAGCTCACCTTGTATCCATAGCCGGAAAGCATATCCGACATGATCAAGGTCAGGTCCGCGTCATCGTCAATGATTAATATCGTCCGCTCCATATTCTCCCCCGGATCCGATCCTACTCAGGCTTTCTTTTCAAAATAGTAGGCGTGCCAGTCACCCTTCTGCTTCTCTTCGATCAAAGTCAGTCCGGCTGCCGCACAAGCCTGCAGTGCGATCTCTTTTTTGTGCTCGATGATACCGCTCGTGATGAAACGTCCGCCCGGAAGGAGCTTATCCGGCACCATCGGTGCGATACTTGCGATGATCTCGGCCACGATATTGGCAATGATCAGGCTGTATCCTTCCTTCTTGGCGTCTTTCAGTTCACCGGTATAGCAGTCTACGTCCACGCCGTTCTCTTTGCAGTTTTCGATGGCCACATCCACAGCGAGACGGTCGATATCGCAGGCCTCGACAGACTTCGCGCCGAGTTTGCTGCAGATAATGGATAGGATTCCCGAACCACATCCTACGTCAAGGACAGTATCTTCCGGAACCATATATTCATCGATAAATTCGGCACACATGGACGTCGTCTCATGCGTACCTGTACCGAAAGCCGAACCCGGATCCAGATAGACGACCTTCATCTCCTGTGTTTCGGAAACCGATTCTCTCTCCCAGGACGGAGCGATCGTCACACGCGGAGATACAGTAAAGGCGTGATAGTCCTTCTTCCACTCATTCTCCCAGTCTTCGTCTTTCACATACTTATATGTCACTTTACCATCGCCGACCGGCAGGAATTCACCTATAGCAGCCAGTCTTTCTTCCAGAAGTGCAATGGTGTCTTCCAGATCCTTCGATCCGGTCGCGATATTGCCGTAGATCGTGCCTACACCTTCGGGATTCTCATATTCTTCTTCCTTGGCACCCAGACGGATACCATCGTCAAATTCGGCAAAGTAAGCCTGGATCTTTACGTCCGATCCCAAAGAATCCACAAATCCATCATCCGCATACGCCAGAGAATCCGGATCGTCGATGATACGCTTGATCTCCAGTGGGTCACAAACTGCTATACCGTCTGCACCAAGTTGTGAAAGCATCTCGCATATCGCATCGGATGCCTCTTCTGTCGTTGTGATCTCAATTTCCACCCATTTCATAGCACACTCTCGCTCACATATATAGATTTGTTCCAATTTTACCTCTATTGGAAAGCAGTTGTAAACCAAAACCATGGCAAAAGCACTTTCCCCGACTCTCCTTGGAGCAAGCTGAAAAGTATCGGTCCGAAGACCGGTTTTCGCAAAAAAACTTGCAAAATCACATTGCCAGAATCAAGAGATTATTCTACACTTATATTAGGTTAGTTAGAGGGGTATAAAGGCTTATGAACGGACGCAGACATCGCAGTATTTTCAAGGCTTTTCTAAGATTATCGGTCATTCTTATCGTTGTTCTTCTTTCTTCTGTATTGCTTCAGAAAGATAATAAAGCCCGCTCGGATGAGAGCACTACTTCCCTGACCATTAACACTCCCGTCTGCGGAACAGAAAACCGCTATCTTGACGTCTCTTCGGAAGGCTATGATCCAAATGCCGTCCCGGAAGAGGATCCTGCCGAGGGCACAGTTGAAGGATTTGTCGATCACATTTATACTTCCGTTTTAAACCGTGACGCCGACCAGGACGGAAAAGCATACTGGGTCAAGACCCTGACAAATGGTAAAGCAACCGGTGCGGACTGCGCTTTCTCGATCCTGACCAGCGCGGAATTCACAGGTAAGAAGCTTTCCTCTTCTGCCTTCCTCGATGTTGTTTATCAGGCACTCTGCAGCCGCGAGGCGGATGCTTCCGGTAAGAGTTACTGGCAGGGCGAGCTGGACAGTGGCCGTCAAAGCCGTGAGGATGTCATCAAGACTTTCATCGACTCAACAGAATGGTGCAATACCTGCGCCGCTTTTGGAGTATGTTCCGGCGCACCGACCGCCAAGGCGACACGTGCTTCCGGTAATGCCACTGTTTTTGCTACACGTCTATATACTTGCTGCCTGAAGCGCGAACCGGAATTGGACGGACTTCGTTACTGGAGCCTTGCATTGACCAATCTGGAAAAGAGCGGCAAAGAAGCAGCACAGTTCTTCTTTGAATCGGAAGAGTTCCTGTCGTTAGGTACATCTAACAAAGAGTTCCTGACCAGACTTTATACGACCTATATGGGACGCGAGCCGGAGAATTCCGGCATGGACTACTGGATGGATCAGCTGAAGACCGGTATGGGAAGACAGCAGGTCATGGGCTACTTCTCCACTTCCCCGGAGTTTACCGCGCTTTGCAAGAAGCATGGTCTCTACCGTGATCCGACACCTACCCCGACACCGGCTACCACTTATGTGAACCTCGTTGCTGTGGGCGATAACCTGTATCACGAGAAGATCATCAGATCCGGCAGAAGAGGTGACGGTTCCTATAACTACGATTTCATCTACGCAAATATCAAGGGCTATATCCAGGACATGGATGTAAAGATCATCAACCAGGAAGTGCTCCTCACATCGAACTCTTCCATGTGGTCCGGATACCCGAATTTCGCCAGTCCGCTCGAGGCAGGTCAGGCTGTTGTCAATGCCGGCTTCAATGTCGTCACACACGCTACCAACCACAGTTGGGACAAGGGGCGTGCCGTAGCACTGGATTCCATCAATTTCTGGAAGAGCCAGCCAGGTCTCCTGCTGACCGGTATGTATGCTTCGCAAGCCGATTACAATAATCTGGTCATTGGCGAATATAACGGCATCAAGATCGCCTTCCTGAATTACACCTATGGTCTGAACGGCCGTACATTGCCAGCAGACTCCCGTTACATGGTCAAGCTCCTCGATATGGATCTGGTATGTTCCGAAATCAGAAGAGCCAGAACACAGGCCGATATCGTCATCGTCCTTCCGCACTGGGGCGAAGAGTACAAGACCTTTGCCAACGAAGCACAAAAGAGCATGGCAAGACAGATGGCCGAGGCCGGTGCAGACCTGATCATCGGCTGCCATCCTCACGTTGTTCAGCCGCTGGAGATCCTGACCACAAGCAGCGGTAAGAAAGTACCATGCTTCTATTCACTCGGCAATTTCGTTTCCAACATGACCCAGTCCGAAAGATGTGTGGAAGCAATGGCCAAAGTAAGGATCAAGAAAGAAAACGGCGTTGCTTCTGTCGAGTATGTAGAAGCCGTTCCGCTCGTCAACTATATCAATGCAGAAGGAACTTTCTACACGGTCTATCCTTTGGATCACTACACGGATGACCTGGCGAGATCACACAGAAACAGCGGTGTTACACCTGGTTACGTCCGTTCATTCTGGAACCGTGTTTTCTCGACCGGAAGCTATACCTATCTGGGTGAGGATCAATAAGAAGAATGAAGTTTAAGACGATCCTGACACGCTTTGGTACCGGTGTCCTTGCGGTAAGCAGTATCCTGCTTATAACCACCTCCTGCAGTAAATCGGACTCTTCTACAAGCGGATCCATGTCCGCTTCTTCTTTCCCTGCGGATTCTGATCCGACCACGATACAGACAACTTCCACTGAACGTGAAGGAACAACAGCCTCATCAGAAAGCGAATCCTCTTCTGTTTCCGAGTCGCCTTCTGCAGTACTTCCGACCGGAGAAGGCGTGGAACAGATCGATGCGGTTTTCCTTGGCGTCTATAACTACGGCGCAAGCGAGACAAAAAAAGAAAACGCCGACCAGTTCTTTTACCGCTTCAGAGTCAACGGCGCGGAGCAGCTTTTCGCCATCGACAATTCGCTTCTGGACGAGAACGGAAAGCCCGCTTACCCGGTCCAGAACAAGTTGAAGGAAGGATATCCGTTTACGCTGGCCGTGAAGGAAAATGTCATTATCGATGTTGTTGAACTGCCTCGCGAAGATACGGTTTCCTATACGCCTGTCGTGTGCGGTACGCCCGGCGAAAGAACAGTCATGAATTTCATCAAGACTTCCCTCATGCCGGTCGGCACGACTCTGTATGTTTTCGGTGGCGGATGGGACTGGCAGGATACGGGAAGTGCGATCCAGGCACGAACTCTGGGCGTGTCCGATGACTGGGTCCGATTCTTTAATTCGCAGGACGAAAACTATACTTTCCGCGATAAGGACAACGACAAGTCCCAGCGTGACCCGACCACCAGCTACTATCCTTTCGGCGGATATAACGAGTACTACTATGCCGGTCTGGATTGCTCGGGATTTGTGGGCTGGGCGACATACAACACTTTTGAAACCGAGAATGGTCGTCCGGGCTACGTCTGCTCGTCTACGAAGATGGCGAAGCGTATGGCGGAAGAATACGGCTGGGGTGATTTTTCGCAGAAGGTTGCACCGTCGGAGTCAAACACATACAAACTCCGTCCGGGTGATGTCATCAGCATGAAAGGCCATGTGTGGATCTCTCTGGGTACCTGCGACGATGGAAGCGTCCTGATCGTACATTCCACCAACGGCATCTTAAGTAAGACCGGTCAGCCCGGCGGCGGTGTCGCACTTGGCGCCATCGGCTGGTCGAAAGACTGCGAAGCGTATCAGCTTGCCGACAAATACATGACGGAATTCTATCCGGAATGGTCTTCCCGCTATTCTGTCGCGCTCAGCAGCCCGGATAACTTCTTCTATATGGAAGGCGATACCGCAGGTCGTTTTACATGGGATACGACCTCAGGAAAAGGACTCACCGACGATCTTGGTGCGCAGAACATGAAGCCTTCTGAAATCCTGAAGTACTGCTACGGGGAAAAGTAAGTCTCACTTCTTCTCTTCAACGTGTTTCTCGATCTTTTCGATCTGCTCATTTACCTGATCTTTCGCACGGTCAAACAAGAACGTGAATACCTGAATGATCAGGAACTCAACCAGTGCAAACGACAGGAAGATGATCCACTCGTGTCTGTCGAGTGAGCTGAGCATATAGATGTTTCTCGTAAGCGGAATGAAATTGAAAAGGATGAAGCCACCGATAGAGATGCCCACTACGATGGAGCGGTACCAGTTAAACGGACGCGCCACATGCAGAAGGATCAGTACTGCCGCAAGTTCCAGCATATAAAGGCTGATCATACCGATGCTTGTCGAAGAAAGCTTATTGGCCTCAGCGACCACAACGAGGACCGCTATCGACACAAAGGCCGTTAGCGCGGCAGGTCCCGCGGTTAATAGCGTCTTCTTAAAGAAACTCAGTTTCTGCTTACGGATATTCGGTTCCAAAGAAAGCAGGAATGCCGGGATACCGATATTGAATGTCGTTACGATAGAAAGATGCGACGGTACCAGCGGATAGTTGAATACCGCAATGATTGAAAACAGCGCAAGCAAGAACGAGAAGATATTCTTAAACAGGAACAACGTCGCCGAGCGGGTGATGTTGTTGATGATCTGTCTTCCTCGTGAAACGATGTACTTCATTCTGGAGAAGTCCGAATCAAGAAGAACGACCTGGGCCGCCTGTCTTGCCGCGTCACTACCGGATCCCATCGCGATGGAACAATCGGCTTCCTTCATGGCCAGGATATCGTTTACGCCGTCACCGGTCATGGCTACCTTAAGTTTCTGCTTCTTTAAAGCCAGCACGATACTCTTCTTCTGTTCCGGTTTTACTCGACCGAAGACAGTGTATTTCTTAACGGCCTCTTCGATTTCTTCGTCTGTATTTAAGGTCGTAGCATCAACATATTCATCCGCGTGCGGAATACCTACGGAGCTTGCGATCTTGGATACGGTCACCGGGTTATCTCCGGAAATGACCTTAACGCGAACGCCCTGTCTCTTAAAGTACGCAAAAGTCTCCGGTGCATTCTTACGGATACCGTTTTTCAGCACAACGAAAAGCAGCGGTACATTCTTATCTTCCGCTTCGACTTTGGCGAATACGAGAACACGAAGTCCCTGCGCGGCACGCTCATCGATCAGGGAACGGCACTTTTCCATCGTTTCTTCGGAAAGAAGGATATCCGGTGCACCCAGGCGGTACATATCGTCGCCTGTCTTTACCTGAGAATACTTGAGTTTGGAAGTAAACGGAACCACGTCCGCATCCGGAAGGACCTCCCCTTCCCCGAAGTATTCCTTCATTGCCGTCATCGTGATGTTTCCATCGTCAACCGTATGGATGTAACGTGTCAGAAGTGCCCTCGATTCGGCATCGTCGTCACCTTCGGCAAGGAAAGTCTCGGTCACGCTCATCTCGTTAGATGTGATCGTACCGGTCTTATCGACGCAGAGCACGTCAACACGGGCAAGTGTCTCGATACTTCTCATGTCATGCAGGAGTACCATTTTCTGTGCCAGGAACATGGCACCAAGGGCCAGTGCAACGGTAAGCAGGAGATACAATCCCTCCGGGATCAATCCGATGATGGCACCGACCATGGAAACGATCGCCTCGCTCATCGTCTTGTGGTTCAGCATAACGGCTTCCACATAAAGTGCGATAGCGATCGGGATAATAACGATACCGGCAACCTCGATGACCAGCTCAATATTCTTGACCATCGTGGACTTCTTGTTCTTGATCTCTTTGGCCTTCGTCGTGAGGCGGGCAGCGTAGCAGTCCTCACCGACCGCGGTCAGTTTTGCCTTACCTTTGCCCGAAACAACAAAGCTTCCGGACATTAATTTACTGCCATCGACCTTTTCGATCTCGTCTTCTTCACCGGTCAGAAGGGATTCATTTACATTCAGGGTTCCCTCACAGAGGTCACCGTCAGCCGGGATCTGAAGTCCACCCTCGAGGAAGATCACGTCGCCGATCTCCAATTCATCCATCGGGACCGTCATCTCTACGCCATCGCGCTCCACCGTGTAAGAAGCCTGAGCCAGTACGTTCAGGTTGTCGAGTACTTTCTTTGAGCGGAGCTGCTGGAAAATACCGATACCCATGTTTGCGAAAATAATCGGCAGAAATGTCAGGCTGCGGTAGGACTTGGCGATCAAAAGGAGGACCGTGATGATCGCAAAAACCAGGTTAAAGTATGTAAATACGTTCTTTCGGATGATCGAAAAAACAGTATCCTGCGAATTGATATTCGCCTTATGTTTCTTATGTGTATGTTTATCTTGCTTCGTACTCAATTTTCTATCTCGTCTTTATATATTTCTTGTTCGAATGTATCATACCGAAAAGCTCTCCGCTTCGCAAGCCGAAACGGAGAGCCTTAATACAATCTTTAGTATTTTTTTCCGGTGTTACCGGTTTACCGAGTACCGGTCTTTCTTATTTTCCAAACATACTCTTGACGCGGTCGAAGAAACTGCCTCTCTTCTGGTAGTTCTTCTCGGTCAGTGACGAGTCGAACGAGCGGAGCTTATTCTTCTGGTCATCGTTCAGTTTCACCGGTACCTCAATAATGAACCGTACGGTATGGTCACCGCGTACTCCGGCTCTATTCTTGAACGGGATACCCTTGCCGCGCAGTGTCAGCGTATCGCCCGGCTGGGTGCCTTCCTTGACGTGTACTGTCTGCTCACCATCAATGGTAACGACATTAACGTCGGAACCCAGAGCCGCCTGCGTAAAGGTGATCGGCACTTCGCAGTATGTGTTGTTGCCCTGTCTTTGCAGGATCGGGTGCGGCTTAACACGGAACTGGATATACAGTGTTCCGTACGGGCCGCCGCGTGTA
This sequence comes from Clostridiales bacterium, assembly GCA_017615755.1. GTDB lineage: Bacteria > Bacillota > Clostridia > Saccharofermentanales > Saccharofermentanaceae > Scatonaster. The sequence continues at coordinate 103,434 of JAFZZM010000063.1, forward strand.
CCCGGCTCACCTTCGCCGGAGATCGGGAGCATATCGCCCGTATCGACGCCCGCAGGGATGTGGACTTTCAGTTCTTTTTTCACGACGGCACGACCACGGCCACGGCAGTTCGGGCACGGGTTCTTGATCACGGTACCACGGCCGTTACAAGCCGGACAGTCACGTGTGACCATCGTCATACCGAAAAGGGTCTGCGTCTGCTGCTGGATACGTCCGCTGCCACGGCATGTCGGACAGGTTTCCGGATTGGATCCTGCGGCCGCGCCGCTTCCCTTACAAACGCCGCAAATGTCTTCCTTGTTGATGGTGATGGTCTTATCCACACCGAACGCCGCTTCCATGAATTCGAGCGACATATTGTACTTGAGGTCAGCGCCACGCTGCGGTCCGTTGTTTCTTCTTCCGCCGCCGCCAAAAGCACCGCCGAAGAACGATCCGAAGATATCGCCGAGGTCTACGGCAGTTCCGTTAAATCCGGAGAAGCCCTGACCATCTACGCCGGCATGACCGAACTGATCATACTGACGACGCTTGTCCGCGTCCGAAAGTACGGCATAGGCTTCGTTACACTCCTTAAACTTCGCTTCCGCTTCTTTATCTCCCGGATGAAGGTCAGGATGATACTGCTTGGCCATCTTTCGATAGGCTTTCTTCAATTCTTCGTCGGAGACACCTTTGTTGACTCCTAACACCTCATAATAATCGCGCTTTTGCTCAGCCAAAGCTTCTTCCTCCTTGTTTGTAGCAACGGGAGGCTGACACGTTTTCACGCGCAGCCTCGCCACTACTTACATCTTTTTTCGTTGTACACAAGTGGTGACACCACGGTTTATGACCGCGTGTTTCAATTAGAAATCTCCACCTGCGTTCTTGAAGCCGTCAGCGCCTTCGCTACCTGCATCCGGAGCTGCACCTGCTGCGCCACCGTTAAAGCCTGTGAAATCCTGCGGATTGGCTCCAGCGCCTTCCGGCTGGACATTTGCATAGAGCTTCTCGGCAACCTTGGAGAATGCATTGGTAACGTTATCTGTCTCGGCCTTCATGTCAGCTGTGTTGTTTGCTTCGATAGCCTTCTTCAGTCTCTCGAGCGGCTCTTCAACAGAAGCCTTATCTGCCGGATCGATCTTACCTTCAACATCCTTCAGTGTCTTTTCTGTCTGGTATACGCAGGACTCAGCCTTGTTCTTAACTTCGACTTCTTCCTTACGTGCCTTATCCTCTGCAGCGTGGAGCTCAGCTTCCTTGATCGCCTTGTTGATATCCTCTTCACTCATGTTGGAGGAAGCGGTGATCGTGATGTGCTGCTCACGATTCGTGCCGAGGTCCTTCGCGCTTACGTTAACGATACCGTTGGCATCGATATCGAATGTAACTTCGATCTTCGGTACACCACGCGGAGCCGGTGCGATACCATCGAGGATGAAGTTACCGAGCTCTTTGTTGTATCTTGCGATCTCACGCTCGCCCTGGAATACGTGTACGTCTACCTGAGACTGATTGTCTGCAGCTGTGGAGTAAACCTGGCTCTTCTTTGTCGGGATCGTGGTGTTACGATCGATCATCTTTGTGAACACGCCGCCTTCTGTCTCAATACCGAGAGAAAGAGGTGTAACGTCGAGGAGCAGGAGTCCCTTCACATCACCGGTAAGAACGGCTGCCTGGATAGCGGCACCGATTGCGACGCACTCGTCAGGGTTGATGCCCTTGAAAGGATCTTTACCGAAGAAGTTCTTAACTGCATCCTGTACAGCCGGGATACGTGTGGAACCACCAACGAGGAGGATCTTCTGGATGTCGGAAGGTGTCATGTTCGCATCGGACATAGCACGACGAACCGGCTCCATAGTGGACTCAACGAGGTCACGTGTCAGCTCATCGAACTTTGCACGTGTCAGTGTGATATCGAGGTGCTTCGGGCCTGTTGCGTCTGCTGTGATGTACGGCAGGTTGATATTGGAAGTAGTAACACCGGAAAGCTCGATCTTTGCTTTTTCAGCAGCTTCCTTCAATCTCTGCATAGCCATCTTGTCGGCTGTCAGGTCAACGCCCTGTTCTTTCTTAAATGTATCTACGAGGTAATCTACGATCTTCTTATCGAAGTCATCACCACCGAGGCGGTTGTTACCGGCTGTAGCCAGAACTTCGAATACGCCGTCACCGATCTCAAGGATGGATACATCGAACGTACCACCACCAAGGTCGAATACGAGGATCTTCTGATCGGATTCCTTATCAAGACCATAAGCCAGAGAAGCGGCTGTCGGCTCGTTGATGATACGCAGGACTTCGAGACCTGCGATCTTACCTGCATCCTTTGTAGCCTGACGCTGAGCATCGGAGAAGTAAGCCGGAACCGTGATAACTGCCTGTGTAACTGTCTGTCCGAGATAAGCCTCAGCATCGCTCTTGAGCTTGCTCAAGATCATAGCGGAGATCTCTTGCGGAGAATACTGCTTATCGTCGATGGAAACCTTATAGTTGGAACCCATCTCACGCTTGATGGACTGTACTGTTCTCTCCGGGTTGGTAACAGCCTGACGCTTTGCTACCTGACCGATGAGACGCTCACCGTTCTTACTGAATGCAACTACGGACGGAGTAGTACGGTTTCCTTCCGGATTCGGGATAACGACCGGTTCTGTACCTTCCATAACCGCTACGCATGAATTTGTTGTACCTAAGTCAATACCAATTACTTTTGCCATATTCTTTTCCTCCTTTATTAGACGGAGATGAGACCTTACGCTCTCTTCTCCATGATGTGGTCAACTAAGCCGTATTTCAAAGCTTCCTCAGCAGTCATCCAGTTGTCACGCTCGACATCCTTCTCGATGGTCTCGAGGGATTGTCCGGAAGCATCAGCCAGGATCTTGTTGAGTTTCTGCTTGGTTCTCTTAATGTGATCTGCCGCGATCAGGATATCGGTTGCCTGACCCTGTGCACCACCCAGAGGCTGGTGGATCATGACTTCCGCATTCGGCAGGATAAATCTCTTTCCTTTTGTTCCGGCGGTCAGGAGCACGGCACCCATGGATGCGGCCATACCCATGCAGATGGTCTGCACGTCCGGCTTAATGTGCTGCATGGTGTCGTAGATCATCATGCCGTCGGTTACGGATCCTCCCGGACTGTTGATGTAGAACTGGATATCCTTATCCGGATCCTCGGCTTCGAGGAACAGAAGCTGTGCAGTAATAAGACTTGCTGTAACAGCATTTACTTCTTCAGAAAGGATTACGATTCTCTCTTTCAAAAGACGGGAGAAGATATCGTATGCGCGTTCTCCGCGGTTTGTCGACTCAATAACGGTTGGGACCAGACTCATTCTTTCAAAGTTCTCCATAGTGTTAACTCCTTTTCATTAGTTATAATTTCGATCAAATCGTCAATTTGCTACTTTTACTACCGTGTGGCGGATGACCTTGCCCTTGCAGGTGTATCCTTTCTGGAATACCTGCGCGATCTCCTGTTCACCCAGGGAATCATCTTCCACATGCATCACGGCTTCGTGGAGGTTCGGATCGAAGCTCTCGCCTTCTTTTCCTTCGATCTCCTCGACACCGATCTTATTCAAAACATTCACCGCCTGCTTACCGATAAGCTTGATGCCTTCTGCAACTTTTTCTACAGAAGATTCATCCATATTCTCGGTAGAAGCTACGGCTCTCTCAATATCGTCCACCAGAGGCAGCCACTCTTTTACGACTTCCGCGATAGCATCTGCGTAGATGGCTTCCTTCTCCTTCTGGGTACGTCTTCTGAAGTTATCGTACTCGGCCAGAAGTCTTACATAGCGGTCCTTCAATTCTGCCAGTTCCGCATCCTTGCTGTCTTCTTCCGAAGCTTCCTCCGAAGAGTCCGCTTCTTCGTCTTCCGTGAATTCCAGCACCTCTTCAGAGTCTACTTCCTCTTCTGTGCCTTCCTCCGGGAGCTCGATCTCCAGCTCTTCGTCTTTGTCATGTTTCTTCTTCATTTCCTAGCCTCTTTTCCTTATAGTTTCCACGTCATTGTTTCAACTTCTCATCCAGCATCATTCTTACGAAATTGATCTGCGAGATGACCTTACTGTATTCCATTCTCTTCGGACCGATGACGCCGATGTTTCCGGCCACCTTTCCGCCCACGTTATATGTCGTAGTGATAAAGCTGCAATCATCGAGTCCTTCCAGTGTGATCTCCTGACCGATGCGGATCATGTACTCTTTCTTCTCGTCCTGCTTCGTGACTTCATCTACATAACCTGCAACCAGTCCGTCATGCGATAGCGTATCGAAGAGTCCCTGTGCCCGTTTCGTATCGGAGAATTCCGGGAGCGCCAGCATCCTGTGCTTGCCCTGCATATACACATCGAGGTTATCTGCCTGCTTGATCGCCGTATATGCTTCATAAAGGACCTGATTCAGAAGTGCTTCTGGAAGCTCGACTTTCTGGTTATCTTTCGCCGCCGTAGCAACCGTGATCAGAGAGATCTCCGAAAGCGGCAGTCCGCTTAATCCCTGCTCGACTGCGTTCGAGATCTGTGCGATCTGCTCCTGCGTCAGGAAGTCCGGGATACGGACCATACGGTTCTTCACTACACCGGCCGAGAGCACTACGACCACCAGGACCTTACCCGGCTCGATCATGAGCATCTTCAGCTGTGTCAGATAACTGCTCGTCAGCTTCGGCGTCATAGCCAGGGAAATATATCCGGTCTGATCCGCCAGTGCCGATGAAGCCGCCTTCAGAAGTTCCGCGATCTCATCGAAGCTCACACTCAGCTTCTCCTTGATCTCTTTTCCCTCGGCATCGGAAAGACGGTCCACCTTCATGAGTGAGTTCACATACTCGCGGTAACCCTTATCCGAAGGAATACGTCCCGCCGAAGTATGCGGCTGCTCCAGGTAGCCCATACGCTCCAGTTCAGCCATATCATTACGAAGAGTTGCGGAGCTGACCATAAAGTCATGACGATCGATCAAAGCCTTCGAACCCACAGGCTCACAAGTGGCTACATAATCGTCCACGATTGCCTGAAGCACTTCCTTTTTCCGATTGTCCAAAGCCATGTCCGCACCTCCTTCGTCTCGTGTCAAAGTACGGTTTAGCACTCTTACTCCTCGAGTGCTAAACCAATGATATACTTAAAGTCAAAGAATGTCAATCGAAAAACAAAGCTTTTTCTCAAACTTTATAAACCCTTAATTTTTCGGCACGAATCATGCTCAAACAGCAGAATAAAGGCAAGTGCTTTTCGAGAAGCAAAGGGAGCCACGGGAAGCGAAGATGACGACGTTCTATAAGATTGGAAAAATATGTCATCTTATAGCACGGTTGAAGGTGGGGCGTTCTATAAGATTGGAAAAATATGTCATCTTATAGCACGGTTGAAGGTGGGGCGTTCTATAAGATTGGAAAAATATGTCATCTTATAGAACAGAAAAGTCCAAATCGTGCTATAAAATCGAGAAAAAAGTGATTCTTATAGAACCACTTCTTCGAAATCGTACTATAAAATCGAGAAAAAGTCGAATCTTATAGAATAAACAGTTCAAAACGATGCTATAAGATGGGTAGAAAAGTGAATCTTATAGAACACGCGTCGGAAGCAAGTGCTTTTCGAGGCGGCGTGGGACTAAATGCAAATGAGATCAATATCTGTTCCCATCATTTGTCAAGCATGATGGGACTAAATCATGTTCAACCACCATTTTAGTCCCAACTCGACCTTACCTTCAGTCAGGCACACTAAAGCAGCTTACGATAGTGCGATTCCACGATTACCGCAAAGCCGCACAGAAGGCTTTTCATGATATACCCTCCGAAAAATGTACCGGTCATACCAATAAAGCAATACGAGCATTCCGGTCCAGAACGACCGTAGTTTTCAATCACCATCAACATCAAAAAGAAAGCGATCACGAAACAGGTAATCATAAAAATCCACCCGCAAACGATCAGTTTTTTCGCTGCCGGACACTGATACTCGTTTGTTTCCTCAACATCCGTCTCTGCATTCTCACTCATCTCAGAATTAGGATTAATCTCATTATTCTCTTCCATAAAACAACCCTCCGATCCGCTCGGTCTAAGTTCACTTGTTCCCTGACGATATTATAACAGATATCTGCTTCGAAAAGTCAGTCTACGAGGATCTAAACCCGCTCACACATAATCGCAGAACACCTGGTTAGCCAGATCAAACCCTTTTTCGGTCAGGCGGTATCCTTCCGCGGTTTTCTCGACGAGCCCTTCTCTTATTTCTTTTTCAAGTTCTTCTCCAAAAGCACTCTCCACCGTCATTCCGAATCTCCCCTGAAATTCCTGCCCCTTCACGCCGCTTCCGGTGCGGAATGCGAGCATCATGAACTCTTTCTTCTGGTCATCAAAGAGAATTGTCCGTCCGACCTGATAACCTCTGACGCATATGTGTGATCATTTGATTTTGCTATGGCCTCTGTATATGTGTCTCCACATTTACTACAAGTATATGTCCGTAAGCCCTCTTCAGCACATGTTGCTTCTTTTGTTATAGTCGACGAATACTCATGCTCGCATTTTTTCTTGCAGGCAGCTAATGCAAAAAGCATTGAAAGAACAATTAATATGGCAGTTATTTTTCTCATGGGATCTACCTCCTTAATCTCATCACCAGAATAGCGGTTTTCACAGTTTCTTTACACACTTTTTACGGTGGATTAATCTGAGAAAAGGATGAGCATATTTGAGCATAAGAAAACCCAGGGTTTTGCCTGGGCTGTCTTTTGGTTTGATTTTATGAATTCTGATACCGAGAGAATAAAAGAATTAGAAAAATCAGAAGAGACGTGCAGAATCCTCTTTCTACACGTCTCAATTATTGAGCTGTCTCTGAAACAAGTCAAAACTGATCAACCATAAAAGGCTACCAATACTTAATATCCAACTTGATCAGCAGCGTACTCAGCCTCTTCTTTCGAAAAACCTTCAAACTTCAACTGACTAATCAATCCACTTCTCGAGAAAGACATAAATGAGAGATAGTTCTGGGCACTTTTCACTGCTTGTTCTTTCCAATCAACATTGAGAGATTCTACAGCTTTTTCTGCTTCTTCTTGTGAAAAACCTTCAAATTTCAGTTGTCCAACCAGACCACTTTTTGAGAAAGCCGTAAAAGAAAGATAGTTCTGGGCAGATTTGACTGCTTGCTTTTCCCAATCGACATCAAGACAATCTACTGCAACAGTCGCGGCGTCCTTGCTATACCCTTCAAACTGAAGTTGTTTTATCAATCCACTTCGAGAAAAAGCCATAAACGAAAGATATGATTCAGCTGACTTATACGCATTTTTCTCTTCTAATCCAAGTTCAAAAGATTCTGTTTGAACTATTGTGCCACATATTTTACAATGCGTAGATTTTTCGCCAGCCGTTTTTGCTGTTGGTGATTTCGAAACCACCCAATTATTATCATCTTTGTGATCTAACTTGGCAATCTCCGATGTTTCTTCTTTTTCACAGACAGAGCACTTCCGTATTTGAACACCTTTTTCAGAACACGTTGCTTCTGATACTACTTTCCATTTAGAATAATCATGTTCCTCCGTAGCCGGAATTCGCTCACTTACTGTTTCTCCACATGATGTACATACTCCTCTCGTTTCACCATCAATCGAACACGTTGCTTTACTGATTGTTTCGATCTCAGGAACGATGTGTCCCAACGCCTTTCCTTCAGTTAGATTACAAACAGAACATGTCTTGGGTGATGTACATGTTGCCTCTTTCCAAACATGACCTACAGCCGATCCCTCGATGGCGCCACATTTTGTACAAGACTTGGGTTCTGTACAAGTCGCATCTTTCCAGAAATGAGCTAATGGATCACCGTCTGTCATTCCGCACTCAGAACAGGTTTTGGACTTTTCACATGTAGCATTCTCCCATTTATGCCCATTGGGAACACCCGAAGTTTCTCCACACTCATTACACACCTTGGGTTCAGTACAATTTGCTTTCTTCCAACTATGTTCATGTTTTTTTTGGCAAGCTGCAGCAGAAAAAAATAAGACAAACAACAATAGTTGAAACAAAACTCTTTTTCATAATATCGCCTCCCCTCTTACTGGAAACATTTAGGCGATGAATCAAAAAATGGATTCAATTTCATTGTCGACGGATATTTACCTGTTAAGCGTATTATAACAACACGTCTCCTTAGATGTAAACGTGCAAAAGAGTCCAAACCAAATAGTTTCAGGCATTTTCACAGATTCTTTACAGTCTTTTCACCTCTGAGTTTCATTATTCACCAGTTAAATTCTGATGGTAGCAATTACTCCTATCACCATATACAAAACAAATACTCTTTATACCAGGTTGCATGATTCATATGCAAAGTCAACGAGCAGAGTTTTAAGAATCCGGGTTCCACACAACAAACGGCTTTGTAGCAGTAGCATATAAAAACGCCACCCATTGCAAATGACGTTTTCCATGTTTCTAGTTTGATCAATCTTCCCGCTGCAGTGCTTTTGGCGCGAGAGTGCGGGCTTAGGCGGGGTGTTATTTCTTCACCATGACGTCCATGATTTTGTTGCCGCAGTACTGTCAGGTATAGTTTTCTTCGAAGGCGCCGTTGATCGGGGAGGCTCAGGTCGGGCAGTGGTCTTTGCCGATCTTCCTGTTGCCGGAAGATTCATGGTCTTGAGTTCTTCAGCATTGATAAAGGGCTTACTGAAGTTTACAAAAATGAGGCAAAAGCACTGGACGCGTTGTTATAGATAAGAATATCTGAACTCCTCCGCGATGTCAGGGTATCATGAAGAAGTCTATCCCTTCTTTTTCACTCCCATCAAAGCCGCCAGCACCCGGCTTCGTACAACAAGTTCGGCGGCGGCTAGTGATAGGATGTAGGATAGGACTACAGGCACGAGGAACAAGAGAATGGTCTGTCCACGAAGTGGTTTGGAAAGAAAGTACTGGGTGAGCACCACAAACAGATAGTGGAGGCTGAATATGGCAAAGAATCGTGAAGAGAAATATGCGGTGATCTTGTTCTGAAAATCGAACTTCGCTTTTCCAAAACCAAGAAGTCCGAGGATCGTGAACCATTCTGCCAGGAACTTCATGCAGGTATTGGCGAAAGCAAAATCTTTTGCGGACCAGATAAACAGATATACATTCAGGGCGCCACACAATACTCCGACGCCTAAGATCCATGCGCAATGTTTCCGGAGTTTCTCCACCACCTCTTCCCTTGAGAACACATAGTAACCCAGAAGAAAAAGATAGGTATATTCCATAAGGCTTTTGCCACCTATAGACAACACCTCACTCAATAACGGAAGTGGGATCCCCATGCAAAGAACAGCCCACAAAGGCAGGGACTTCGGCGATTTACGCTCAGACACATCTTTTCCGGAAGAAAGTTTCCGGATCACAAGGATCACGCCGAGGGATATACAAGAGATAACGAAAAGATATAAGAGGAACCAGAACTGCCCGAAGGAGAAGCCGCCGTCGGCACCGGTAAGGTCAGTATACTTCGTGAAAAATACAGCATAGTGAGTGAAGAAACTACCGTCATAATTCTGGTGATAGCAGTCGGCCAAATATGTCAGAACCGGCATAAACACCAGCGTCCCGAAAAGCAACGGAATCAAGAGACGCTTCACACGCTCAGAAAGGTACTTCCGGGGAGTTCTTCTAGACAAAGCGAAGCGCGTACTCATCCCTGCTATAAGGAAGAGCAGCGGCATGAGAAATGCACTGAAAACCACTATAAAACTGCTAAATACGCGGTTACCTTCGTAGAAGATGTAGTTGGGCTCGTTCCACAAGTTCCACGCCATGGCCACATGATACGGAATCAGTAACAGTATCGCTGCCCATCTGAGATTATCTATGTAATATTTGCGCATCTGCTGTTCTCCCAACTCGGTCTTTTGCTTCATTTTAACCCGAACGATATTAAGAAGACCTTAAGATGCTCTTTTCAAGCCTACACGTAATCGCTGAACACTTGATTTGCCAGATCAAACCCTTTTTCGGTCAGGCGGTATCCTTCCGCGGTTTTCTCGACGAGCCCTTCTCTTATTTCTTTTTCAAGTTCTTCTCCAAAAGCACTCTCCACCATCATTCCGAATCGTGCCTCAAATGCCTGCCCCTCCACGCCTTTTCCGGTTCGGAACGCGAGCATCATGAACTCTTTCTTCTGGTCTTCCGTAGTGAGTTTCTCTTCGGGTGTGTAAATGGCTGCTTTCTGCGGCTCCGCGGCCGCAAGAGCTGTCAAGTATTCATCGAGTGTTTCTGCGTGGCGGCCGCGTTCGCACCCCATGTAGTAGTGCGCGCCGCAACCGAAGGCGTAGTAGTTTTCTGCTCGCCAGTACATCAGGTTATGCCGGCTTTCAAATCCCGGTCGTCCCATATTGCTGATCTCATAATGATCAAAACCATTCTCCTTCAGCGTCTCTACAACATAGTGATACAACGCCCGGTCTTCTTCCTGGGATACAAACTTCTCGATGTCTCCGTCGTAGCGCGCGTACATCGGTGTACCTTCTTCAAGTATCAGTGAGTATAACGAAACATGCGGGATCTCCTGCTCCAGGAAAAACGAAAGCGTCGACTCTACCGCCGCGCGGCTCTGGCCCGGGATCCCGAGCATCATGTCACAACTTATATTTCTAAATCCCGCTTTCTTTGCATCGAGGATCGCGCGCCGCGCGGTCTCCTCATCATGGATCCTTCCCAACGTAGTAAGCACCGAATCATCCAGACTCTGTATTCCCAGTGAAAGACGGTTCACTCCTGCCTCACGGAAACCTCTGAGCTTCTCTTCATCGATCGTTCCCGGATTGGCTTCAAGTGTGATCTCGCAATCCTCCGAAAGCGTAAACACCTTTCGGATCGACCCGAGGATCTTCTCCAACTGTGAAGTCGAAAGAAGTGACGGCGTACCGCCACCGAAATAGACAGACGTCAGCACGTCCCGCGCAGGGGGGCTCGCTTGCGCCGCATCCACACCGCCGCAACACGCTGCCGTCTCCCCGGCACCCCAAAACTCCGGCGCAAGTTCGATTTCCCTGCACAGCGCCTCCACATACTCAGGAAGTTTCGCCACACAAGAAGGAAACGAAAGGAAATCGCAATAAGCGCATTTTCTCACACAAAAAGGAATATGAATATATGCCGCGTGCGCACCCATATCCGGCCTCACGCTTTCACCGCGTCTTTGATCGCCGCTTCAAATGCAGTCTGGAAATTCTTAAAGCTCGGCGATACATTATTGCCCGGAAGCATATACTTGGAGATCTTCTCGGCCCAGGTCGACTTATACTGCCCGATAGCCGGATATCCGATCCTCTTCACCTTCTCGGACTTTTCATGCAGGAGCACATCGCAGAGCACTTCCCACGTACCGCAGATGCTGTCCTGTTCATACTCACGAAGACGCATCATGTCCGCATCCGGATAAGCAAGCAGGATCGCATTCTGATCCGCCAGCATCCAGCTCTCCATTTCTTCTACGGAAATACCGATGACCGTACGAAGTCCCGGTGCATATTTCTTACAGGTATTACGAAGACGTGTGCGGATCTCTTCCGGATCATGGTCATCGGAATCCATGCAGACGATCACGATCGTGGAGGTTCCTGCATACACTTTATCATACGCACGGAGTTTCGAAGGAAGAAGTTCCAGAAGACCTGCCGCAAAAGGCTCCGGTTTTCCGTCCGGATCGTTCGGCCAGTAGCCGCATCCGCGATGAGGACGCAGATAGCACGAAAAATCCCTGGTGGTTTCCCGCAGGATACACTCGGCCAGGCGCTTGATCACCATACCACCGGATCTGTCCTCACTTAAGATTTCGATACGCATTATCTGTCCTTCCTTCAATCGTCTATCTTTATCTTGCGGCACGATTCAGACACGCGCCACATCAACGGGCAGTTCATCTTTTCGCGCCGCCCGCCGCGCCATCAGTCGTCAAAATGTCCCGCATACCAGATCGCACCCATGCCTACACCCTGGTGATACATCTCATTGACGATCGGCATGGAACCGGCACACTTGATATCGATCTTGTCCGCACCCGCGGAAAGCGCACGCGAGAATACCCAGATCTCACCCGGTGAAAGATTCTCCAGGATATACGGGTTATGTGTCGTAAAGATGATCTGGCTGTTCGGATTACTCAGCGAGAAAGACCGCATCTCCTGCGCCAGCACATCGACCATATCGTGATAAAGGCCCTCATCCGGCGACTCCATAAGCAGAAGCGGCTTCGGATTCGGATCCGAAAGCAGCAGCAAAAACATGCCCAGGATATCCGGTTTCTTGAAGAAACTGATCACATCGATCTCATCCTTATTCCGAAGATCCGGGATCACCTCGATACACTTGGCGATCAGCTCCTTATAGCGCCCCGGGCACTCCTTCTTCATATAGAGAAGCACATTTCGCGCATTCGAACCTTCACTGTTGAGGTGTTTATGCCCTCCCGGCGTCACATCATCCGGGATCTGCGTAATATGATCTTTCTGAAAACCGACAAAAAACCATCCCATGATCTCACGATACGTCCGGTTCACGAAGTAGTATTGCTTGACCGCACCAAAAGCATGCAGCGCGGATGTCTGGGAATCATTCATCTCCGCCTCGAGCTGCTGTCCATCGTGCCGGATAAACCCGCATCCGCCCTCAAAAGAAAGGATCTCGACCGGCGCCTCCATCGACGGCGTCCACAGCCGCAGTATCTCTTTTTCAAAGTGCGGCTTTCCGTGCACATTCGAGTTCAAGACCAGCTTGTATTCGCAATATGTCTTCTCCCCTGTCTTCGGATGTGGAAACATAAAGCACAAAGTCGCCGCCACAGGCTTTTCCGGATCCAGCATCAGGTTGGCAAACCCACTTCTGCCTGACTCGGTCGCCGCCACGACGGGTCCTTTTATCACGGAAGACTGCACAAAAGAAAGGAAAGAGAAAAACATGGTCTTTCCCGTGTGGTTTCTTCCGATCAACGCCTCCATGCCGTTCAAGGGATGGGCCGGCTCAATACCGGCTTCAAAAGCAAGAGATGACTGCGAAGGGGTCTCCCGGATATCATCCAGCAGCGCGCCGATACAGTCATCTTCAAATAGTCCGTAGTTTTCGATCCTGACTCCCAGTAACATGTGATCCACATCCTCGACTTTCGAAACGATCCTGTCCCGTGAACCCCATCCAGAAGACAGGAAAAACATATGGTATTACTTCAGTTCTTTTAGATCCTTCTGGATACGTACGAGCATGTCCGTAAGCTCGTTCTCCACTTCCTTCAGTCTCTTTCTTGCATAATCGAGAGATCTCGCATAGATCTGCTCCGACTGCTGGTTCGCATCTGCCAGGATCTGGTCGCCCTGCTCCTTGGCAAGAAGCGTGATCTGGTGCTCATCCACCATGATCGCCTGTCTCTGCTCGGATTCACGAAGGATACTCTCCGCCTTCTGACGGGCACTGGCCACGACCTGACGGTTCTGCTCCACGATCCACTTCGCCTGCTTTACTTCCGATGGGAAACTCGCACGGATCTGCTTGATCCAGTAAAGTGCATCCGCACGGTCGACCAGGCAGTTGTCCGAGAATGGCACGCTCTTGGCCTGTTCGATCGTAGCCTGAAGCTGATCGAGCAATTCATATAGATCCTTATCTGTTGTTCCTACATTTCCATTTGCATCCGGCATAGGAAAACCTCCCTTATGTTTTCTCCGCTTGCTTCTCAAGCATTTTCTTATGAACCATATCTTCTACGGCCGGTACCACCATTCTGGAGATATCGCCGCCATAATATGCAACTTCTTTAATGATCGAGGAACTGGTAAAAGCAAGATCCGCCCGGCAAGGCAGGAAGATCACTTGATAGTTGGGAAACATCAGGGTATTCGCGGCATTCATCTCCGCCTCGTACCGGAAATCCGACTCGCTTCGAAGACCACGTACGACCGCGGAAGCATCCAGCTCACGGTACAGGTCGACAAGCAACGATTCTCTGGAGATCACTTCGATATTCGGCACGTCTTTCAAACAAAGCTCTGCCATATGGACACGTTCTTCCACCGTAAACAGCGATGTCTTCGCACGGTTCTCCATGATCGCCACCACCAGCTTATCGCAAAGCTGCGCGGAGCGTCTCGCAATGTCCATATGTCCCAAGGAAAACGGATCAAAACTTCCCGGAAAGATAAACGTCTTCACCTAAGATCTCCTTTTTCGCATAATTTCTTATTCTACGAAGAATGTTATCAAAGTTGAGCCGTACTTACAACACTTTAAACATGTCATGTTGGTTACATTCTCGTTTATCAATGTATTCGAATCGGACTCAACGATGAAAAGCCCGTCCGCTCTAAGCATTTTGTACTTTTCGATAAGCTCTGCCACCGTCACGGCATACTTGTCCGCCATGGCATACGGCGGGTCCATGAAGATGATGTCGAACTGCGCCCCCTCTTTTCCCAGAAGCTTGACTGCCTCCGCAAAAGGCATTTTCAGCGTCCTCGCCTGGTCCTGAAGGTGCGTCTTCTCAAGGTTTTTCTTTATGACCTGCATACTCTTTCCGGCCTGGTCGATCAGGACCGCCGATTCCGCGCCACGGCTCAGGGCTTCGATCGCCATCTGCCCTGTTCCCGAGAACACGTCGAGAAAAGCACTTTCCGGGATCCTTCCCTGGATACTGGAGAACAGCGCCTCCTTGACTTTATCCGTCGTCGGACGGGTACTGTCACCCTTAGGCGCTTCGAGGATCATTCCTCTGCATTTTCCTGCTACCACACGTGGCATCGTTTCGTTCCCCTTTCGTTCTTATCCCGTTCTTCGGGCCACCGCCGCCCTCATGCACCTTTTATCGGCTCCGGCTCTCGACGCGCCGCGATTCTTAAAGGCTCGGCTTCTGCCATTCCTCGCCGAAGTGGTTCCGAAATGCCTCGAGCATGATCTTCCCTTCTGTTCCCGCCAGATCCGGATCATCCTCAAACATCTTCTTGATCGCTTCTTCGATCACCTTCAGACAATCCGCATCGCGGTAGAGGTTAGCCATTTTTAACTGCGGAATACCATGCTGTTTCGTACCGAAGAAATCGCCGGTACCACGAAGAAGCATATCCTTCTCCGCAAGCTTGAAGCCATCCGTCGTCTCGCACATCATGTCGATACGCTCCTTCGCCACACCCTCGTACTTATCCGTCTCGAGGATACATGCAGAAGGCAGATTACCACGTCCGATTCGTCCACGCAACTGATGCAGTGTCGACAGACCGAATCTTTCCGTATTTCTTATGATCATGAGCGTCGCATTCGGATTGTCCACACCGACCTCGATGACCGTCGTCGACACAAGTACATCGATCTTTCCGTCACAGAAGTCCTTCATGACCTCATCTTTTTCTTTCGGTTTCATCTTACCGTGCAGAAGTCCCACATGCATATCCGACAACGGCCCTCTCGACAGGTCCTCGTAGTACTTCACCGCAGACTCGAGGTCTTCCTTCATCTGCTTGGCAAGCGTGCCCTCTTCATCCTCGTATGCACTCTCATCAAGTTCATCGATCATCGGACATACGATATACGCCTGATGTCCTTTTTCCACCTGCTGGCGGATCGTCGCGATCACGCGCCCGTCTTCATCCGGTCCTGTCCGGAATGTCTTGATCGGAATTCTTCCCTTTGGCATGGAATGGATCACGGACACATCCATATCCCCGAAAAGCACCAGCCCGAGTGTTCTCGGGATCGGTGTCGCACTCATGACGAGTGTATGGATACCATGGTCACTTCGTTCTTCCTGTGTCGCTCTCTGCTTCACACCGAAACGGTGCTGCTCGTCCGTGACCATCAGTGCCAGTCTGGAAAACTCGTTTTTCTCCGACAGGACTGCATGCGTTCCGACGAGTATCTTTGTTTCTCCGGACAGAAGTCTCTTTCTGATCTCGTTTTTCTCCTTGGCCGGCGTACTTCCTAAAATCAGGTCGATCCCGATCTCCGGGTGGTCGCCCAGGAACTTCTTAAATGTCGCATAGTGTTGCGCCGCAAGTACCGCCGTCGGCGCCATAAACACCGACTGGGATCCCGAGATCGCACAGGCCACCATCGAAAGAAACGCGACGACCGTCTTACCGGAACCGACATCACCCTGTACAAGGCGGTTCATCGGATATGGTCTCGCGATATCCTGCAGGATCTCATGCGTCACCTTCCCCTGATCCTCCGTAAGCGTAAACGGCAGTGCTTTTACTACATCGGTAAACGCTGCCATACCTTCCGCATTCGTCTTGATCGGTACGGAAGCGCGCAGATCTTTCTGCTCTTTCTTATACACACTCAGCGCCGCGCGCAGAAGGAAAAGCTCTTCAAACACGAGATATTTCCTCGCGATCTCAAGTTCTTCCATGGTCTCGGGCCGATGGATCTTCTCATAGGCATACTGGATGGCACAGAGTTTTTGTTCTTTTCGGAAAAAGGACGGCAGCACTTCTGAAAGAAGCGGCAGTACCTTGTCAAGCGCGACATTGACGATCGCGCGGATATGTCCCTGCTTGAGTCCCGATGTCAGCGGGTAGATCGGCAGGATCGGAGAAAGGTTGCCCTCCCCTTTTTGTCTTTGGTCAAAGATTGGATTTACGACCTGGAAATGGAACCCGTCACGGGCGATTTTTCCGTGGAAAAAGTACTCTTCCCCGGCAACGATCTTACTTTCCAGGTAAGGCTGGTTGAACCACACGGCGCGGATCGTACCGGTGCCGTCGGAAAGGCTCGCGAAGATCGTCGTCCTTCCTCGATATCGTGAAACTCTGGGCGGATTCACCACTGTGGCGATAAAAGAGTGCTCCTGGCCGTCCGTTAACTGGTTCAAAGCTACACATTCCGACCAGTCTTCGTATCTTCTCGGAAAAAACGTCAGCAGATCGTACACCCGGTAGATGCCGAGTTTCTCCAGCTGCTTGGCCCGCTTCTCTCCGACCTTCGGCAGAAACTGCACAGGTGTGTAAAGATCTACGTTTGCCATATCACACCTTCTTGCTTCCGCGGCCGGAGGTCTTTTTCTTTGTTTCGGCAGGCTTCTTCACGCCTACACCATTTTTCGGGCAGATGTCCGCGAGCGTACACTCCGCACACTTCGGCGAACGCGCTATACACACTGCTCTTCCGTGATCCACCATACGGTGTCCGAAAGGCGCCCATTCCTCTTTCGGAAGGACCTTCATGAGTTCTTTTTCAATAACGGCAGGATTCTTTCCCGAACTTAAGCCCAGTCTTCCGGAGACACGCATGCAGTGTGTATCCACAACGATGGCCGGGATCCCGAAAAGCTCTGATACCAGAAGGTTCGCGACTTTTCTTCCGACTCCCGGGAACTTCTCAAGTTCGTCCGCATCCTTCGGCAACTCACCGTGGAACTGCTCTTTCATGAGCTTCGCGCTGTCATAGAGATACGCCGATTTCGTCTTCCAGAATCCGCATGGCTTGATGATCTCCCCGATCTTCTCCTGACCCGCGGAAAGAAAATCTTCGTACGTCGGGTACTTTTCAAAAAGCACCTGACTTACCTGATTAACGCGTACATCCGTGCACTGGGCAGACAATACCGCCCTGCAAAGAAGGTGGAACGGATCGTCATCGATATCCAGTGTACACTCTGTCTGCGGGTATAGTTGGTGGAGTCGATCCAGGATTTCGCTTGTCCGGCGGGATGTCTTCATTTTCCCTCCTTGAAGCGATAGTCCTTTATGGAATAGATGAATTTCGCGCCACCGATCTCCGTGCCGTTCTCGGCCCAGATCTTCTCACCATGTGCGGTGATGATCTCACGGCAGATATAAAGACCCAGTCCGAAGCCGCTCTCCGTACGTGACGGGTCAACTTTATAGAAACTCTCAAATACACGCTCCAGTTTGTCTTCCGGAATACCGCTTCCGGAGTCTTCAAGCGATACATAGACCTTGCCATCGCTCTCGGATACTTTGGTGGAGATCATGATCTCGCCATCCACCGGTGTAAACTTCACGGCATTAGTCAGAAGGTTATAGAATACACGGTACAAAGCCTGGGATTCACCATATACCAGCATCTCTTCTTCGGAATTGGTACCAAGATCCACGGTAACACTGATGTTCTTATCGGCCAGAAGGTTCTCGATATTTCTTACCGCATCACGGATCATATCGTTGATGTCGAACTCTTCCATATTCTCCGGATCGACCTGACTCAGCGAAGATGCTTCCGTCATGGATGTGATCAGGCGCTGGATACGGTTTACTTCCGTCTGGATGATATCCATATACTTCGGATAGCTCTCCGGCGGGATCGTACCATCCGAGATCGCCGTAAGGAATCCCTTGATGGAAGTAAGAGGTGTACGCAGGTCATGCGCGATACTGGAAATAAAGAGTTTACGGTCGGACTCCTGCCTCTCCAGTCGTTCGATCATGCCGTTAACCGTCGATACCATGTTCATGATCTCATCGGTCAACATGTATTTCAGTGTAGATTGTTTTCGAAGTTCCGGAATATCCACTCGTGCGGAAAGATCGCCCTTGGTGACCTGATTCGCCGTATCGGAAAGCGCACGTAGCGGTTTGATCAGGGATCTGGCCATCAACGAGAAGAACAACAGCGCCATGGAGAAAGAAACCAGGATCGGCAGGGCAAGACCATTAGACAGACGCCAGACTACCTCCTCCTCGACATTGATCGTCGAGAAAAGGATGATATAGAGATTCGGGGTACTGGTCTTATGCATGACCATAACGGAAACGCTCGGTGCCGCCGCAAAGATTCCTCTGTCCGACTGAACGGTTATACTCATGCCCATATTCCGCATAAGCGTATCCATCGTGCCGGCGCTCAGAAAAACGCTGTCATTGGATTTATAAATATCACCACGGACAAAACCCGGAACGGAAGTCGAGTAAACGATGCGCCCGCTTCCGTTGACCGTCCATACCGAGCAGTCTTCGGTACGCGAAATGGTATTAACAAAAGCCTGAACAGCCGTATCCGTCACACTCGGATCATCAGACATGGTACTGAAGGTCAGTGCGATCGACTCGGCCTGAAGGGCGAGCTTCTGCTTACGTTCTTCTATGAGAGATCGGGACGAATTTCTATAGAAAACGAGGACCAGTACAAAAAATACCAGAATCGTACCTACCGCCAGAGAGAGGGTAGTACGGAATAACACAGACTGGGATTTTTTGCCGGTATCACTCATACGTCATCACCTCAAGTGTGATCACGCATTCGAAGTCTCAAACTTATAACCGACACCCCATACGGTGCGGATTTCCCAGTTCACTTTTACGTTCGGTCTTTCCAGCTTTTCACGGATACGCTTGATGTGTACGTCAACGGTACGGGACTCTCCGTAGAAATCGTAGCCCCATACATTTTCCAGAAGCTGTTCACGTGTAAATACACGGTTCGGATGGGAAGCCAGGAAGAACAGGAGTTCCAGTTCCTTCGGCGGGATATCGATCTCCTTGCCGTCCACGGTAACCACATATCTTGCCATATCGACTGTGAATCCGTCATAGGAAATGACTTCATTCTTCTCGGCACTGTCGCCACCGTTAGCCGGTGCGGATTCTTTCTTCTCTGTACGGCGAAGGACAGCCTTGACACGGGCCAGGAGTTCCTTCGGCTCGAAAGGTTTCTGTACGTAATCGTCTGCACCCAGTTCAAGGCCGACGACCTTATCAAGAGTATCTGTACGTGCAGTCAGCATGATGATCGGTACATCAGATGTCTTCCGGATCTCGCGGCAGATATCATAGCCGTCCTTGCCGGGAAGCATCAGGTCCAGGACAACCAGATCAGGCTGTGATGTCTGGAATGTCTCCACTGCCTTATCACCCGTCAGGCAGGAGATCACGGCGAAACCGTCTTTGTCAAAGTAAATGCGCAAAACCTCTACGATATTCGGATCATCATCCACTACAAGCACTTTCTTCATCTTTACGTCCCCTTCTTCTCCGTATTTTTGGCCATTTCCGCAATCATCGCATTAAACGATCCTACATCCTTAAATTCCTTATATACAGAAGCAAATCGAACATAGGCCACATCGTCGATCGTCTTCAATTGTTCCATGACCAGCTCACCGATCTCCGTAGTAGAGATCTCCCGCTTCGCATTGTTCGCAATGTGGGATTCCACAGTGTTCACAACACTCATAAGCTGATCGTGGCTTACCGGACGCTTCTCACAAGCTCGGAGAAGACCGCCCAGCAGTTTTTCCTGACTATATACCTGTCTCGTGCTGTCTTTCTTCACGACCAGTAGAGGATTCATCTCCACCTTCTCGTACGTGGTAAAGCGCGTCGAGCAAGATAAACATTCACGCCTGCGGCGGATGGAAGATCCATCCTCCGCAGGCCGCGAATCAATTACTTTATCTTCAATATGTCCACAATAAGGGCACTTCATACATTACTCATCCAGATTATCGTTATCACTCAAGAACCAGGGCAGGATCTTCTTCTTTTCCGGCTTAGCAGCAGGAACTTCCGTTGTCTTCGGAACGACCGGAGCGCTGGCCTGAGGACGTACCTGAGGAACAACGTTCGGTGTCGGTCTGCCACCCTGCTGGAGCGGAGCGGACGGAGCCGGAGCTGCCGGAGCCTGCGGTGCAGGTGCACTGTATGTCTGTGTCGTCTGCGGACGGGCTACAGGAGCAACAGGTGCTACCGGAGCAGCTGCCGGAGCAGGCTGTGCCTTCGGAGCATATACTCTTGTAGGAGCATCTTCCGTCTTAGCCGGTTCCGGATCACCAAACAGGAACTGAGGAATGTCCTGCTTCGGAGCAGCCGGTGCCGGAGTGGATACTGCCGGAGCCGGTTTCTCGAACGGAGAAGCCGTTACCGGAGAGATCGGACGTGATGTGGAAGCAGAAGGTGTAGCCTGACCGATGATGGTCGGATTCTGCTTGGAGATGATGGACGTTGCCGGACGGAAAGCCGCGGAAGCGTTCTCTGTATTCTCGAAGCCGGAAGCGATAACGGTGATCATGATCTCGTCCTCGAGTGTCGGGTCTGTAACCGCGCCAACGATGATGTCCGCATCACCGGCAACTGCATCTCTTACTACGGAAGCCGCAACATCGATCTCATGCAGCTTCATGTTTCTGGAACCTGTGAAGTTTATGATTACGCCACGGGCACCCTCGATCGTTGTGTCGAGGAGCGGGCTGTTGATAGCCTGCTTAACAGCGGCAGACGCTCTGCCCTCACCGGAAGCACGGCCGATACCCATATGGCAGATACCAGCGTTCGTCATGATACGACGTACGTCAGCAAGGTCGAGGTTGATCAGTCCAGGAATAGCAACGAGGTCGGAAATACCGGCAACACCGAACTTCAATACCTGGTCAGCCATATTGAATGCATCATCAATGGAGGTATCTTCATCAGTAATATCGAGGAGCTTGTCATTGGCAACTACGATAAGGGAGTCAACGTACTTCTCGATCTCGCGGATACCGCGCTCAGCGTTCATTGCACGACGCGGGCCTTCGAAACGGAACGGTCTGGTTACTACGGCAACTGTCAGGATGCCGAGTTCACGAGCGATCTGAGCAACAACCGGAGCAGCACCTGTTCCTGTACCACCGCCCATACCGGCTGTGATGAACAACATATCCGTACCGCGGATCGCCTGAGCGATCTCATCTTTACTTTCTTCAGCGGCCTTCTCGCCAACCGTCGGATCTGCACCGCAACCCAGACCTCTTGTGATCTTCTCACCGATCTGGATCGAAATCTGTGCCTTCGATCTTGCCAGAGCCTGGTGGTCAGTATTGATAGAGATAAAATCGATTCCCTGAACCGAACTCTCGATCATGCGGTCTACAGCGTTACATCCGCCACCACCGACACCAATAACCTTAATGGCTGCAAATGGTTCGTCTTCCATTGAATATCCAAGCTTAAAATCTGACATAACCGAATCTTCCTCCGTTATCGTTTATTACTGAATTATATTCCACAAAAAAATTATAAGCCTACTTAGCTATCTTTAACAATTCTACACTAAATGTTGTAGTCAAGCAATAGACCAAACAAACGGGGGAAAATCTTGTTACAGTTTGATTACTCAAGTTTTTCG
Source organism: Clostridiales bacterium (assembly GCA_017615755.1). Classification (GTDB taxonomy): domain Bacteria; phylum Bacillota; class Clostridia; order Saccharofermentanales; family Saccharofermentanaceae; genus Scatonaster. The sequence continues at coordinate 125,532 of JAFZZM010000063.1, forward strand.
GGGACGTTTTCGGAGTATTTCGCCCCCCTAAATCTTGTGTCTTGACTAACGGAGGATATAATTGTTCCCCGTCATGTCCAGAAGTTCGCCTGTTTTTCCGTCAAAATAGCCGGAAACGATGGCAAAGCGGAGCCAGTTCATGTTATCGGAGATCGTCTTCATGGAGCCGACCTTCACTGTAATAGTTGTCGGATAGTTCGGGACCTCGATATCGATGAACGTTGTCATGTTTTCGCAATAACGCACGCAGACCACATGGGAAAGGAAGTCAAAAGTATCTCCTTCTGTTCTCTGCAGACTGTCTGCACTCAGGATCGCACCGAGGATCGTGATGGAGATCTCATAACCCTCAGAAGAAGTCATATCCAGTTTTTTCCCGATCTGCGCGGATCTTATGGGCAGTCCGCGAAGCTCCGGGATCCCCTTCGGCACATCGCCGTGACAGATCTCAAGTACCGCTCCGTCATCCGAAATCACGGCATATCCGTCCGGCAGCGCGGCGTAAGCTACTTTTTGTCGTTCTGTAATGTTTATGTAAACATTCCCGGGAAAACTCGGCACGATCTGCACATCACGGATGTACGGTTCCTGATCCATAAGCTTCTGCTCAAGTGCCCCGTAATGCAGTGATACGATGGATTTCAGCGATCCGCCGACGTGAGACATCAGGTGCTCGTCCTTATGGATGTCCACGATACTCAGGATCTCCTGGGTAGACACCTTATTGTTGCCGGACACCTCGATATTCTGGATCTGAAAGCCCGGATAGAAGCAGAAAAGGAGCGCAATGGTACAGACCAGGACCATAAAAGCGATCCAAAGTCCCATCTTAAAAGAGAAACGCATATGTCCCTTCTTACGCGCGGGTCTTTTCTCCTCCGCAGAATCCTCTTTCTCAAGAAGGTCCTTCTCTTCCTCTTTCTTCTCGGGTTCTTCGTCCCCAAAGACAATATCCGGTTTTCTCACTTTATCATCGGGCAAGTGACCGTACCTCGTCGCAGATTCTTCTAGATGCATCGTAAATAGCAAGCGAAAGTGTCTTTTCGCGCATTTTTGCCAGTCTTTCCTTATCCGGGATCAGTTCCTTGACGATACCCGGGAGTTTTTCCATCGCTTCGTTATCCGGAAGCAGTATACCGGCACCGATCTCCGAAAACGCCTTGGCGTTGAATGTCTGGTGGTCCTGTGCCGCATACGGATACGGGATCAGTACGGCAGGCACGCCGACCGCCTGGATCTCCGCGCAGCTGATGGCACCGGCACGTCCGATGAACAGATCGGCCGCAGCCATATAGACTTCCGGATCCTGGATGTATTCAAATACCGAGATGGACGACGGCCAGTCCTTGGCCTGCTCCGCCACCTCTTTATAGCGCTGTTTTCCGACGCTCAGGATGATCTTCACGTTCGGATCTTCACATTCCCTTGCAAAAGCAACGATCGACTCGTTGACTGTCTTGGCGCCGAGGCTTCCGCCCATGGCCAGGATCAGGAATGTATCATCGGAAAGCCCGAGTTTTTCCCGGCATGCTTTTCTTTCTGCATCGCCAAAAGCACTTCTTATAGGGTTTCCGGTAAAGACTACTTTTGCTTTCTTGTTGAAGTAATGCTCCATATCGTGGAAACTGGTGCACACGGTCTTTGCATAACGGGACATCAATCTGTTGGATCTTCCCGGGAAAGCATTCTGCTCGTGAAGAAGGATCGGCACTTTTTCCTTGTGCGCCGCCGCAATAAGAGGACTGCAGACGAATCCGCCCGTACCTACGACCACATCCGGCTTCTGCTCACGGATAAGCTGACGGCACATCTTTCTTCCCGCCAGGAATTCCTTCAGGGCACGGAGCGTCTTCGGAGACAGCTTCATGGGAAGCTGAGCCGCACGGATCACATGGAAAGGATATCCCATCGAAGGGATGATCTGGGACTCAAGTCCTTTTTGCGTACCACAAAAAAGCACTTCTGCCTTTTCGTCTTGTTTTTTCAGTTCATCGGCAATCGCCACAGCAGGATGGATATGTCCGCTGGTACCTCCGCCGGCCAGGATCACTTTCATCTTATACCACCAACTTCATCTTTTTTCTCTTCGTACCTGTTCTGGAGACAGACAGGATGATTCCTACGGCGATCATGAAGAAGAAATTCGCCGTACCACCAAAGCTGAAGAACGGGAGCGTAATACCTGTCGGCGGTATCGCGCCGATATCTACGCCGACGTTCAGGAACGCCTGCAGCGTGATCAGGCTCGTATAGCCTGCGGTCAGGACTCTCGTAAAGAGACTGCTCGCCTGCCAGGATACGTAGAATCCGCCTATCATGAAAAGCCAGAAAAGCACAAGTACACTGACCCCTCCCACGAATCCCAGTTCTTCACATATGATGGAATACACATAGTCGTTATGTGCTTCAGGAAGATACATATATTTCTGTCGGCTGTTTCCGAAGCCGACACCGGTCATTCCGCCGGAACCGACGGCAATGATGGACTGGTTGCTCTGATAAGTTTCATCCTCGTCCGCCTTGGCCTCGCCTTCTTCCTCTTCGTCACTGTTCATGGTGGCAAAGATATTCAGACGGGTAACAACGTGGGCAAAGTTGTTCTGGATCTTTTCTCTCTTGGCCGAGGACAAAGTCAGATAGAATCCGCCAAGTCCGATGATGCCGATCGCCAGAAGCAGCGCGCCGCCACGGATCCAGGAACGAAGCGGGATACCGCAGCACAGGAAACTGATAAAAGATATGGCACCAAGGATCAGGAAGCAGGACATGTGCGGCTGTGCGAGTACGATACCCAGCACGACCAGAACACAGATACCCGGGAAAGTAATATCCACGATCGCGTCCACAGTTCCCTGGGACAGACTCTTCTTCGCCACGAACCAGCCCTTCTTACGGAGCCGCTGGATACCGGAACGGTATCCGGCAATAAAGAACACGACTGCGATCTTGATCAGCTCGGAGGTCTGGAAAGAAGTGCCGCCGATGAATACCCATCTTCTCGCGCCGTTAACGACTTCGCCCTTCCACATGGTCCAGATCGCCACGCCCAGCGCTGCGAAAAAGACCAGGATGGTAAACGGCCAGAAATCGAATTTCTTGATCGGTAAAAATGCAATGATGACCGCCATGACAAAACCGGCGAGCAGGAACTCGCCCTGGCGGATAACATAGTACATGGCGTTACCCTGCGAGGTATACGCCTTCGGCATACTTGCGGAAAAGAGCATCAGGATACCAAATGCCATCATGACCATGACCAGGATCATGATGCCCAGGTTTATACGGAAAGGTGCATATACGTCCAAAGATTTGATCTTGCCGTCGTCGTGGAAATCCACGTTCTCGGATATAAGATGTTTCATCTTTCTGGACATGTCAGCACTCCTCCTCCTTGAATATTGAAGCATACTCTTCCAGAATTGTATACATCTCAAAGGAATGGGACGCCTTCAGGAGGACAAAATCTCCTGCCTGCACAGTATTTTTCAGTTTTTCGAGGATTTCTTCCTTATCTTCGCACAGCACCACATTAAGAGACGGATCTACCGAAGCGGCACCCTTCTTCACGTCTTCCTTGAAGTCACCGATCACGAAAAGACCGTCGAGGTGTTCTTTTGCCGCATGGGCACCGATCTCGAAGTGCTTCTCGGCAGAAACATCGCCGAGTTCGAGCATATCGCCTATGCAGGCAAAAGCTCTTCCGCCTTCGGTCAGGCGTCGGATCGAGCTCATGCCGGACATCATGGATTCCGGGCCGGCGTTATAGGAATCATCCAGGAAGCATACACCGTTCACATCGACCAGTTTCTCTCTGTGTCCGATCTGGCTGAAGGAAGAAATGCCCTCCGCCACTTTTTCAGAAGGGATATCCAGATAAAGACCGGCAAGAAGACCGACAAGTGCATTGCCTACATGGTGCTTGCCGATGACCGACAAAGAAAGCGGCACTTCTTCTGTCTTTCCGAATCCGGCTTTCGCCGTAAAGCGGATCTTTCCTTTTTCAAAAGCAATATCTCCCGCGCAGGCAGTTCCGAAAGCTTCTTTCGGGAGTGTTTCTGCATCGGTAGCAACATAAGCGATCTTCACGTCATCGCGGATCCAGCCCTGCTCTCTTGCCATGGCCAGCATGTCGTCTGCCGACGGGATGATCAGAAGTCCGTTCTCCTTCAAACCTTCGAGGATCTCCAGTTTAGCCTTCAGGATCTCTTCTCTTGAACCCAGACGTTCGATGTGGGCCACGCCGATGTTTGTGATCACGGCAATATCCGGGAACGCGATATTCGTCAGTTCCGAGATCTCACCGCGCAGGCGCATTCCCATTTCCAGGACAAGCACCTCGGTGTCTTCCGGTGCAGCCAGGATCGTCTTGGAAAGACCGATCTCGTTATTATCGTTATTCTTGGTGGCATAGACTTTCTTACCCGAAGAAAGAGCGCTCGCGATCATCTGTCTCGTAGACGTTTTTCCCACGCTTCCCGTCACGGCAACGACCAGGAAGTTCTGACGCTTACGGTAATACGATGCGATCTTCTCGAGTGCGATCTTGGTATCTTCGACCAAAACGGTCGGAATGCCTGTCGGTGCGCTTTCTTCGTTTTTCAGAACGAAAGCCATCGCGCCTGCCTGGGCGGCCTTACCTGTGTAGTTGTGTCCGTCGAATCTCTCGCCGGTCAACGCCAGGAAAAGGCTTCCTTCATGGATCGTTCTTGTATCCGTGGAAATATCGGAAACGGAAAACTCCGAGGGATCGTATCCTTCGGGGCATTGGATCAGTCTTCCGCCGGTAGCATCCACGATTTCCTGTAAAGTAAATCTAGCCATACTTCTTATTCTGCCTTTCTCGCCTCAGCCAGTTTCTCCATTGCTTTTCCGGCCTCATCCGCATCTACGAAATCAACTATCTGATGGTTGCAGTCCATCGTCCGCTCGTGTCCTTTGCCCGCAATCACGACAAAGTCCTCAGTCGTCGCCATCTCCAGTGCTTTGAAAATGGCCTCGTGACGATCCTCGATCACTTCGTACTTGGCATCCGGTACTTTCTCGATGCCTTCCTTGATCAGGACGAAGATACTCTCGAAACTCTCGCTTCTGGAGTTATCCGTGGTGACGATCGAGTAGTCACTGTATCTTGCCGAAGATTCGCCCATGCCGGAACGACGGTACTGGGAACGGTCGCCGCCGCAGCCGAACACCGTGATGATCCTGCCCTTGCAGAATGGACGCAAGGAAGACAGCAGCACACGAAGGCTGTCGCCGTTGTGGGCATAGTCGACATACACATGAAGTCCCAGCTCGTTATGGATTTTTTCCATACGGCCCGGAACATAGACAGTCGCGACGCCCTTCTTGATGGCTTCTTCGGAGATGCCGCAGAGATACGATGTCGACGCCGCACAAAGTGCATTGTCCACGTTAAACTCGCAAAGGAGCGGTACATAAAGTTCTGTCTTATAAGTAGGCGTAACAAAAGTGAACTGCATCCCCGGGACGCCGTTCACTTCTACCGCGCGGATATCTTTTGCCATGAAGTCAGCACTCTCCGAAAGAGAATAGGTGTAGACCTTGCCGCACACTTTCGCATTCTCGAGGACTTCGTCGACTCTTCTGGAATTCTTGTTGATGAGGGCCATTTCACAATCTGCCCAAAGCATCATCTTGCACTGGAAATACTCTTCCTCATCTGCATGTTCCCCGGTCATGATGTGGTCAAGGAAAAAGTTGGTGAATACACCGACCTTAAACTTCACGCCCTGGGTACGATGGTATTTCAAACCGAGTGACGATACTTCCATCACGCAGCTGTTTACATCCTTGCTCTTCATGTCAGCCAGAAGTTCCTGGAATTCCCAGGCTTCCGGTGTCGTATGTTCCGACCAGCACGCTTCGGTTGGTCCGATCTTGTTTTCAACGGAACCGATCAGGCCGCAGTGGCGGTTTTCTGCTTCAAAAATATTGTGGATCAGGTAGGTCGAAGTGGTCTTACCTTTTGTTCCGGTAACACCGATCATCTCCATATCCTTACCCGGATGGCCGAAAAAGGTTCCGGAAAGATCCGCATACGCAGAGCGGGAATCCGGAACGGATACGACACAGATCCCTTTCTCTTCAGAAAGGCTCTTGAGTTTTTCTTCCGGGAAGACTTGCTGGCCTTCTTCTGTAATGATCAGCACAGCGCCCTGTTCCACGGCGCTCTCGATATATTTATGTCCGTCTGCTTTCGAACCGGAAATGCACAGGAATGCAGAACCCGGCTTGACACTTCTGGAATTCAGATAGATGCGGTTCACGTCCACCGACATGTCCCCAAACATCAGCGTATATGTCGATTCAGATAACAGATCGCTCGCTTTCATAGTATCTCCCCCTTTTTACTGCAGCTTCAAGTATACCACTGTTCCGTACGGCACTTTTCTCTTCGGCGCAGCCGTAGTTTCACCGGTGCTTTCGCCCGATTCGCCGTCTTCACCGCCCGCGCTTGTCTCACCCGAAGTCTCGGAATCACCCTGTTCCGAAGTCGTGTTCTCGGCAGGCTCAGAAGTAGTGCTTTCACCGGAAGACTCGCCCTCTTCCGTCTCATTGGTCTCATTCGTTTCGTTTGTCTCGTCCGTTTCACCCGTCTCCGAGGTGGATTCACCCTCTTCGCCCGGTGGCGGTGTAGGCGTAACATCCGGATCCAGACCGATCGTTGTTGTCGGAGTCTGGGATACCACGCTGCCCATCGCGTTTTCTTCCACGATGATGTTCAGATGGTACTGCTTCGCCATACGCTGGGCTTCGACGATACTCATGCCTTCAAAGTTCGGGATCACCGTCGTTGTCATATCTTCAACGGAAACCTCACCAGGATACAGAATGATCTGGGCATTCTTACTTGCTACCTTGGTTTCACCAAAGTACATGGTACCTATGATCGTATCCGGCTGCATGGTACCGAAACCATCTACCGCATCGAATCCTGCTTCCATAAGAACACTCTTTGCCTGGGAGAACGTCATACCGACAACGTCCGGTACTTCGTGCTGTACAGTCATGGCTTCGTATTCTTTCTCGGACAGTTTTCTCTGTACACCCTTATACTCCAGAGTATCTTCAACGATACGGGCCGCGGTCTTCGCTGCAGCACTGGAAGTAAGTTCTTTGTCTTCAGGCTTATTGATGATGACCAGAACCGCGATCTGCGGGTTATAAGCCGGTGCATGGCAGCAGAATGAAAGTACGTGCATACCGGCCTCTTCACCGGTCTCGATCGTGGACGTACTGGTCTTACCGGCAACATAGTACCCGGGAACATAACCAGCAGAACCTGTACCGACATTAACTACGTCCTCAAGTAAAGAACGTACGCGCTTTGTCGTATTCTCTGAGAACAGTGTACGGACCTTTTCTGCCGAATACTCACGAACGATATTTCCATCGGAATCGACCAGTCTGGATGCAATATGCGGACGCATCAGGGATCCGCCGTTAACCAGTGCCGAATACGCCGTGATCAGCTGAAGCGGTGTAACCGTAGAAGACTCACCGAAAGACAATGTGGCCATATCGACTTCTGTCGGATGTGCATGGAGGATGCCCTTACCTTCTGCAGGGAGATCCACGCCGGTCACATCGTAGAAACCACAGTTGCGGATATAGTCATAGAATTTATCGATACCGAGTTTCTGCGCCAGCTGTACGAAAATCGGGTTACAAGAACGCTCGAAAGCTTCCCGCAATGTTTCCACGCCGTGATTTCCTTCTTTCTGACGCCAGCAGGAGATCGTGTCGACTGTGGTGATATTGATCGGTTCATCGCTGAAATAATCTGTTTCATCAGCGCAGCCTTCCTCGAGTGCCATAGCCGTTGTCAGGGATTTCATGGTAGAACCCGGCTCGTACGTATCGGAAATACAGCGGTTTCTCCACGCACTACGCATGAGGTATTCCACCCGTTCTTCCGATTTCATGGATTTCCATTTCTCTTCGTCGATACCATAAGGCTTGCTTCTTGCCGCATTCAGGTCAAAGTCCGGCATGGATACCATTGCCAGGATCTCACCTGTATACGGATTCATAACGATACTGGTTACGCCCTCTTTCGGCTTGTACTGTTCATAGGCATCACGGCACGCCTCTTCGGCGATACGCTGGATATTCATGTCCAGCGTGAGCTGTACGTTATACCCGTCTGCTGCTTCGATGGTGGTCGGTGCGGAATAAGGGAGCACGCTTCGGTTATAGTTATCTACCTCTGCGTATGTATAGCCCTTGGTGCCGGTCAGGTCCGAATTATAGTAGGCCTCGATGCCGATCTGGCCGATCAGGGAATTATCGCTCTGGTCCGCAAATCCGATGACCTGCGCCGCCAGGTTGCCGTAGGTATAGTAGCGCTTCGGCACCGTATCGATCTTCACACCGCCGATGCCCTTGTCATTGATATATGACTGCAGGGCTTTCATCTGCTCCAGATTTACATTCTTGATGATCTGGATATACGCTGCGTCCGTGTCTTCCAGCCACACGAGCATCTTATCGTGATCCGCACCCACGCATTCGGCAAAAGCGGTGGCGATCTCTTCCTTGGTCTGTCCGTTCTTCTTGTTTGCCTGGGACTTCAGTACATCCGAAGGCGTCATACCGATAGTGTACTCATAGGTCGTACTGGCAAGGATATTTCCGTTACTGTCAAGGATATCGCCTCGGTTCGGCACGTCTTCGATACGCTTCCAGTGCATGCTGGATGCCTGCTTGGAGAAATCTTCGTAATCGGTGACCTGGATCTGGTACTGTTTATGGATAAGATAGCCCATAAAACCGGTCAACAATAAAAAGACCAATCCGAGCACGATCCTTCCGCCAATGCGGAAGCCTCGCTGTTCCTCGTACTGGACAAAATTCTTCTTCTTTTCTTCGACCCGGTTTTCTGCAGTCTTCTTCTGTTCTTCTTTTTTGGCTAATCTTGCGGCCTTCTTCTCTTCTTTCTTTGCCGCCTTGAGCGCTGCGCGCTTTTCTCTTTTCTCTTCTTCCAGTCTTGCCGCCTTCGCATCGCGAACGGCCTTTTCCGCTTTTTCCGCTCTCGCCATCGCGATAGCTACATGATCGATCTTGCCCGGATTCGTCGGATTATTAAGAGACGCCTTCTTTCGGGACGTCTCTCTGCGAAATGCCATATTCGGTGAAGCATTTCTTCTCGGTATCTTCTTTTGGGGATCTCTGGAACCAGAGTTTCCCGGACGGTTCGGCTTCTTGTTCTGAGACATGCTAACAGAGCACTCCTATTGTTTTAAGTATCCATCATGCATCTTTCTCTGCAAAATAATGTGCCAGGTCCTTTGTTGCTTCTTCGAGCATCTCGTCCGTTACTCCGTGGGAGTTGTAGGAAAGGCTCGTTGCCATACGGTCACGGTTCGGCACGCCGCCATTGACGACCTGCTTAAAACTCGGGATGACCATGCCCAGACGAAGGCTCGCCTGTGTACGGATATATTCCAGATCAGCGCTGTCTGCCAGGCTTTCTTTCAGCTGGCTTGTTTCCTGATGCATCTTGTTGATCTGGCGCTCCAGCTTGTTGTTTGCAAAGTTAATGGATGCAATCTGCGACTCATTATACACCAACGCTCCCAAAACGGCAGTAACCGCAATAATGGCAATGGCGATAAAGAAGAAATCACGAAGACGCTTAGCGGATTCCAGGAAATTCTTCTGACGGTAGTAGTGATACACTTCATCCATCTTTTTCTTGTTATCCTTCTGGATCTTCTTTCTTCTTTCCTCATCCGCCTTGGATGTATGGTAAGACGTACCGTCAAGCTTACTCATGTAACGCTCGAGAGCCATGTCGTCAAAGGCATTCGGATTCAAACCGATCGCATAGTCGGTTCCTGTACGTCCGTATACTGCATCGATCTTATTCGTTTTTCTGGTTTTTACTGCCTGCGCCATTCTTCGTCATTCCTTTCAAACACCCTCAATTTTGCACAACCTGAGCGTTTATTTTCCAAGGCCTCTTTCTTTGAAGCCACGATGGGTTTCGTGTTTACCTGTTTTCCCATCGGCACCTTCCCGCATACACAGACCGGAAACTCTCTCGGACATGTACATGGGCTTTCCAGTTTTCGGAACGCTTCTTTCACCAGCCGGTCTTCCAGCGAGTGAAAGGAGATCACGGCAAACCTTCCATTCGGCTTCAATAACGACGGAACCACCTCCAAGAGTGTCGAGACCGAAGAAAGTTCATTGTTTACTTCGATCCTGATGGCCTGGAAGCATCGCCTTGCGGGATGCTGATCCTCTTTTCGGGCTTTGTGCGGCATCGCGCTGCGGATAATGTCAGCCAGTGCCGTCGTGGACCGGATCGGCTCATTCTTTCGTGCTTCCACGATCGCCGATGCGATCCTTCCTGCAAATCTTTCTTCACCATACTCACGGAAGATCCTGGCCAACTCTGCTTCTTTGTACTCATTGACCACGACTTCTGCGGACAACGCCTGCTCGCCGTTCATTCTCATATCAAGAGGTCCCTCCTGCATATAAGAAAAACCACGGTCCGGTGTGTCGATCTGATGGGAAGATACCCCAAGATCTGCAAGAACTCCGTCTATCTTTTCAATGTTCAACTCTTCCAGCACTTCTCCGATCTTTGAAAAATCAGATCGTACCAATGTCCACTTATCCTCCGCGCCCATCGCTTTGCGTTTTGCTTCGCAAGCGGCCAGCGCCTCTTCGTCTTTATCCAGCGAGATCAGCTTTCCAAGACTTCCCAGTCTCTCGACGATCCCCGAGCTATGTCCGCCGCCACCCGCGGTGCAGTCGACATAGATCCCATCCTCTTTGATGGCAAGGCCATCCATACACTCCGTAAAAAGCACCGGCAAATGATGAAAATTACAATCCTGTGATCTCATAGCCATCCAAATCGATACTCTCCTGCTCGATCGCTTCGTTCATCTCGTCGTAGTACTTCTTCGTGCAGATCTCGAGCGCATCCTTGCCCATCTGGTAGATGCAGATCTCATCGGAAGGCACCGCGCCGATACGACCCCAAAGCTCTGAGCTTACGGAAATACGTCCCTGCCCGTCCAGTTCGCACTCCAGAGCCTCACCGATGAGCTGTCTTCTTGCATGACGGATCTTCGGGTTGGTCATCGGGATCTTCGCGAACTGTTCCACGATATCCTCGAAACGCGGCTTGCTGTATACACTGAGATAGCCTTTGTCCTGGTTCAAGGTAACAAACATGGGCGAACCGATCTGATCCCTGATTTTTGCCGGGATAAAGATCCTTCCTTTCGCGTCCATCTTGTTAATGAAACGGGCCATTCTCTCTCCTTGTACTGGTTTTTACTGAAAATCCACCACGATTCTCCACCGTTTGTGAACTTTCCACCACTTTTCACCACTTTCTGTAGATATTTTAGTAAAGTTGCGTTTACATTTCAATAGTATTTCGTGGAGAAATGCCGAAAAGTTCGGCTTTTTGCGCCAAAAGCCGAACAAACGCTCGTTTTGTTCTTTTTGTGGGGAATTTGCCCTGTAAAGATACTCGCAGATCACTTTTTCGCAACAAAAAAGCCGCTGTCTCTGTTTCTGTTTTCTTTCAAACAGAAGCAAAAGCAGCGGCGAAAATCACCGGTTTATTACAGAATTTGTCAGGTGGACGCGCTCTTACGGTCCATGGAAATATTCAGGATGAATCCCAGCGAAATAAAGTTAACCATCATGGCGGTACCACCATGGCTGACAAACGGCAGCGGAATACCCGTGATCGGCAAAAGTCCGATACACATACCCATATTCTCGATAAAGTGGAAAGCATACGAAGCCGTAAGTCCGACAACGATATACGAGTAAGCTTTTCTGGCCGCCTTCGAGGCAACATAGAGGCATCTCAGAAGGAAGAAGAACGCCAGCACCACGATAGCCGTCGTGCCGATAAATCCCATACGTTCGGATACGGCGGAATAGATAAAGTCGGATTGTTTAACCGGAACGTTTACGAGGATACCCGTGTGGTTACCGGTCAAGCCTCCGGACATGATCGCTCTTTTGGACTGGACAAGGTTATACTCAGCCACCGGGTCGGAACCCTCGAAGATCAAGGACAAGATCCTCTTCTTCTGAAACGGCGCCAGATAGAAATTCCATACGATCGGCAGTACCCCGACGACAACGCCGGAGATCGCCAGCAGGAAGTATCTGTACTTCAGGTTCCAGATAAAAAGCATGCATACGAAGGAGAACACAATAACCATGGCCGTACCAAAGTCAGGCTGTTTCAGGATCATGAGCATTGGCGGGCCATAGATCAGCGCCAGATAGACCCAGCCGCGGACCATGGAGATCACCTTCTGACCCATATCCTCTAATACATAGGAAGTTACAATAACAAGACCGATCTTTGTTAACTCCGAAGGTTGGAAAGTACCCAGGAACGGCAGTGACATCCAGGAGTCCGCGCCCCAGGTATCCGCCAGTGTAAAGCCGTCGATACGTACCCACACAAGAAGCAGGAGCGAGGCGGCATACAATATCCATCCGATCAGTTTCATGAACTGCGTATCCAGAAGACAGATGACCAGCGCGATCACGACACCCATGATAACCGCGATGACCTGCTTGTAAAAAATCATGGGATAATCCGTGAAGCCTTGTGAAAGCACGAGATTCAGCACATAAAGTCCGATCGTCGTTATGGACAGGATCGGGATGACCAGCCAATAATCGACGGTACGCAGAGAATTATTGCGCAAAAACTCGATTCCGGATTTACCTTTATCCATCGATCTCCTCTTCGTCCTCGGTATCTTCGGACTCCTCGTCCTCTACCTCATCCTCATCAGATGTCTCTTCTTCGTCGGAATCGTCCTCGGATGACTCGTCTTCCTCTTCGGAATCCTCATCCGCTTCTTTTTCTTCGTCTTCGTCCTCGTCTTCAATGCTGAAAGAAGACTTGGCCAGTCTTTCAACGCGGTCTTCCACGTCCTCATCCTCTTCATACTCGCGAAGTCTCTCTTCCTTCTTACGGAGAGCTTCTTCACGCATTCTCTGGTCAGCCTTGATGAATCTCTCCGGAATCGGCTGTCTCTTCCAGTCAAGGGAACGACCTACGCAGATCAGAAGGATACCGATCACGATCAGGCCAAGAGAAAGCACCTGGGAGATACGAAGGCCGGTGTTTCCGATATAGAGGGAGTCTGTACGCAGACCCTCGATAAAGAAACGAGCGAGACCATACAGAATGAAATATACGGATGTAACGGTCCACGGTCTCTTGCTCTTCTTACGAACCTGCATGAGAACAATGAACGTGATAAACGTGCAGACGGACTCATAGAAGAAAGTCGGGTGAACCGGCATCTCGGAATCCAGTTCCGGGCAGTTCTGTGCCAGATATCTGGCAATGACCGTACTCTTCATGCCCCACGGTAGGTTCGTCGTGGTACCGAAAGCTTCCTGGTTAAAGAAGTTGCCCCAGCGTCCGATTGCCTGACCCAGAGGAATATATACCATAGCAAAATCGACCATGGTGGATACCGGTACCTTACGGATCTTACTCATCAGGAAGATCGCGAGGATCGCGCCCAGCACACCGCCGTAGATCGCAAGTCCGCCACCTCGGAAGTTGATGATGTTCCCAAGCGTTCCACCGATATCACCTTTGACATAGTACTCGCCCCACTCACAGAAAACATAGTAGAGACGTGCGCCGACAAAAGCGACCGGAATCGTAAAAAGACAATAGTCAGTAAGAAGATCCGGTGTGATACCGAACTTTCTGCACTGCTTCAGCCCCAGGAAAATACAAAGTGCCACCGCAAGTCCGATCAGGATACCATACCAGTAGAGCTTCAGCCCACCGATCGTGATGGCAACATTATCTATATTGAATTTCCAGCCTAAACCCGGAAATGAAATGATTTCTTTTTCTAAAGCTACCAAAAAATGCATTTTGTACCTCTTCCTTTGTTTTATCCACGCAATATAATATCACATATACCCTTCAAACCGAACTGTTTTTTGCCGTTTCGTATGGTACTGCCAAACTTCCTTCTGATCTTTTTTCATCTGTTCCTTCAATTCATCGATCGATCCGAAGTGCTTTTCCGGTCTTATGAAACGAAGGAGGAATACGGTTCCTCTCGTGCCGTAAAGCTGGAAATGTTCGTTAAAGATCATAGTCTCCGTTAACGGCGTATCGTCATCTTTATTCACGGTCGGGCGCATGCCGACATTGGTCAGACCGTGGTACAGCTTTCCGTCGTAAAGATATGCCGAAGCATACACGCCGAATTTCGGGATCATTTTCTGCTTCTCAATACGGATATTCGCCGTCGGAAAACCCAGTTTTCTTCCAAGCTGCTGTCCTTTTTCCACGAAGCCGGTATACGCCAGAGGATGATCCAGAAGTGTCTCCACTTTCTCCACATCTCCGTCTTCGATCAGTTCTCTGACCCAGGTAGATGAGATCCTTCTCCCCTCGAAAAGCTCCGGTTCCACGGCCACTACTTCAATGCCGTTCTTTTTTCCCCAGTCACGAAGAAGTGTCACGTCGCCGGCGCGTCCTCTTCCAAAACGGTAATCCTGACCGACTACTACGACCCGCGCGTGCATCCATCCTTTCACACAAACATTAAGGAAGTCAGCGGCACTCATCCCCTTGACACGTTCATTAAAAGGAAGCGCGAAGAGATCATCTACGCCCCAGGCCGATACGATCCCGCATCGTTCCGGATAGGTAGTGATCAGACTGTTCTGGGATTTGGAAGCCGGCGGATTGTCGAAAGTCTGCACCGCTGTACGGAGGCCGAGTTCCGCCGCTTTTTCACGCATGGTACTGAATATCTTCTGATGGCCGAGGTGCACGCCGTCAAAGTAGCCAAGGGCCACCGCGCGGTCTGCCGTCACCTCCGTAGCACTTGAAGGCGTGGAGATCAACTGGTTATCTTGATTGATCACACAATTCCAAACGTTCATCTTACGTCTTCCAGAACCCTTTCTTCGCGGATCATGAGTTGCCCGGCCTCATCCGAAACATAAATAACTGCGATGGAACGTCCCTCACAGCACGCAAGCACACGCGCACCGGAAGTGACGTCTTTTACTTTTTCCATTCTATCCCTAAAGAGGGAGAAATCAAGTTTTTTGCCGTTCCCAAGTGCTTTTGCCTCTTTACGGCTCACTTCCACTTTCGGGAACGAAGTGAATACAGTGTCTTCCGACAGAAAGAATCCGTATTCCCCGGCCTGTACCATTTCTTCGATCTTTTCCAGAGTACAGGCCTCGGAAAGCTTGTACTGCCCACTCGACAGTCTTCTAAGTTCTTCGCAGAAAGCGCCGTAGCCGAGCTTCTCTCCGATATCTTCACATAGCGAACGGATATAGGTGCCTTTGGAGCAGGAAACCGTCATATTCACGCGGATCACTCCCTGCTCTTCAAAGATGCGGTGCACCTCGATGGAATGAATGGTCACCGTGCGGCTCTTCATCTCCACCTGCTCGCCTTTTCTCGCGTAATCGTAGGCCGGACGGCCATTGATCTTGATCGCCGAATAGACCGAAGGCACCTGCGTGATCTCACCGATCATGGACGATACGGCCTTTCGGATCTCGGCGCCGTCATTTGCCATAAGTGACGAGACTTCTTCCGCAGAAGGCATCTTTCCTCCGATGACCTCTCCTTCCACATCTCCTGTAGAAGTCTTTTTGCCGAGGACCATCGTAGCCAGATAAGTCTTATTGTGGTTTTCCATATAACGCAAAACACGGGTCGCACGCCCGACAGCCACGGTCAGAAGTCCGGTGGCAAAAGGATCCAGCGTCCCTGCATGTCCGACTTTTTTCACATGAAGGATCCTCCGGATCCGGGCGACAACAGAAAACGAAGTCATTCCCGCCGGCTTATCGATCAGGACGATACCACTTTCCAGATTCATTTCACTCATTGCTGCTCCAAAAAAGCGGTGGCCTTCGTAACGATCTCATCCATGAACGTATCGATATCCACATTCTTTCCGGTAAAGCCGGAAGCGCGGTGGTGTCCGCCGCCGCCCATCGTCTGGGCAAAAGCCGCTGCATCGAATCCTACTTTGGACCGGCAGTTGACGCGGATCGTACCGTCCTCACTCTCGCGGACAGCAAATGCCGCCAGTACCGTATCGATATCACGAAGGATATTGGCAATGCCGTCTGCCGCACCATCCGGTGCTTTTGTCTCATCCATCATCTTCAACGTGATCTTGGTGATCGCGATTTTTCCATCCATAAAGATCTTCATGTCAGACATGGCTCTCGCCTGCAGGAGCACCTTGCCCTCGGAAGACTCATCGAAAAGATGGTATGCATTGTCCGTAACATTGGCTCCCAGTTCCAGAAGATCTGCCGCCGTCCTGAATGTTGCGGGATTGGTATTCTCGAAAGAAAACTTGCCGGAATCCGACTGAATCCCGACCATAAGCCAGTTCGCCATATCCGTATCCAGAAGTGTACGTCCGGTCAGTGTCTCCAGTTCACGCAGAAACGCATAGACCAGTTCCGATGCCGATGCCGCCTTCGGATCAATATAGGCAAGCTCACTATTGCTGTCCACGGACACATGGTGATCGATCACCATCTTCGTTTCCGCCTGCGCAAAAATCGCTTCGCACCCGCCCATTCTGTGTGCCTCGGCGCAGTCCACGGCAAATGCCGCTCCCTGCTCTTCTTTCGCCTGACTTTCATTGTCCGGCGTAACGACAGAATACAGATCCTCCGGGATATGCATGAAATCGAGTCTCGGCGGGATAGGTGCATCCATCATGACTCTGGCGGACAAGCCGGCCTTACGAAGACCGCTCGCCAGCGAACATGCAGAGCCGACCGCATCCCCATCTACTCGGGCATGCGGAAAGATCTGGATCTCTTTGTTCTTTACGCAAGCAAAGCAGGCATACACCTGCTTTGCAAAATCACTCATTTTTGCGGGCACGCTCTTCGTCCTCCTTGATGGTACGATCGATCAGATCCATGAGTTCCATACTCTTTTCGATAGACTCATCCAGCTTAAAGTGCAATTCCGGAGCCACACGCAGCTTGATACGCTTGGCGACCTCTCTTCGAATAAATCCGGAAGCGCGCTCCATAGCAGCCATGCAGGCGTCCTTCTCCTCTTTCGATCCGTAGACCGAGAGAAATACGTTGGCATGGGTAAGGTCCGAAGACATACGCACTTCCATAACGGAAGTCATCATAGGGATACGCGGATCCTTGACTTCCGTCTGCAGAAGTTGAGATATCACTTTCTGCATCTCATCGCCCACACGGGCGGCACGGTTCTGTCTCATATTCTCGTCCTTATATTACTTTCTCTTAATTTCCTGCATCTCGAAGACTTCGATGATATCGCCTTCTTCGATGTCGTTATAGTTCTCGATGGAAAGACCGCACTCATAACCGGCAGCAACTTCCTTCGCATCGTCCTTGAAACGCTTGAGGGAAGCAAGCTTGCCCTGATGTACCACGATACCGTTTCTAACGATACGTACCTCAGAAGATCTGAGGATCTTACCATCCTGAACATAGGCACCACCGATCGTACCGACAGAAGACACCTTGAATGTCTGACGGATCTCGACGTGACCGAGTACGACTTCTTCGAACTGTGGCTTAAGCATACCCTTCATCGCGTTCTCGATATCCTCGATCGCGTTATAGATGACACTGTAGAGCTTGATGTCTACGCCGACGCTCTTGGCCTGCTCGGTAACGACCGCACTCGGACGGACGTTGAAGCCAATGATAACGGCATTCGATACATCAGCCAGCGTAACGTCGGACTCGGTGATCGTACCGACACCACCATGGATGACCTTGACACGGACTTCTTCGTTCGACAGCTTCTCCAAGGACTGGGTAACGGCCTCGACAGAGCCCTGTACGTCGGCCTTGATGATAAGGTTGAGATCCTTGATCTCGCCCTCGGCCAGTACCTGGGACAGTGTCTCGAGCGTCATTCTCGAAGACTTGTGGAGCTGTTCCTCTCTCTGCTTGATCTTTCTCTTTTCAACCAGCTGACGTGCCATCTTCTCATCGGTTACCGCATAGAAGGTCTCGCCGGCTTCCGGTACTTCCGGAAGGCCCAGGATCTCTACCGGAACGGAAGGACCTGCCTTCTTCTGTGCCGCACCATTCTCATCGTACATCGCACGGATGTGACCGAAGATCGGGCCGGTAACCACTGTATCGCCGGCACGCAGTGTACCACGCTGAACGAGAACGGTCGCAACCGGACCTCTGTTCTTGTCGAGCTTGGCCTCGATGACCGTACCCTTTGCCTGACGCTTCGGGTCAGCCTTAAGTTCCATAACATCTGCGGTAAGCAGAACCATCTCGAGAAGATCATCGATACCTTCACCGGACTTAGAAGAAACCGGAACCATGATCGTGGATCCGCCCCACTCTTCCGGAAGGAGACCCTGGGAAGAGAGTTCCTGCTTAACCTTATCCGGGTTTGCACCCACCTTATCGATCTTCGTAATAGCTACGATGATCTCTGTGTTTGCAGCTCTTGCATGGTTGATCGCCTCGATCGTCTGCGGCATGACACCGTCATCAGCAGCAACTACGAGGATCGCGATATCAGTTACCTGAGCACCACGGGCACGCATTGTCGTAAACGCTTCGTGACCAGGTGTATCGAGGAATGTGATCTGTCTACCCTTGCAACGTACTGTGTAAGCACCGATGTGCTGGGTGATACCACCGGCCTCGCCCTTAACAACGGAAGCCGAACGGATCTTGTCGAGGAGAGAAGTTTTACCATGGTCAACGTGACCCATAACGACCACGATCGGCGGACGCGGTTTCATGTTCTCCTCGTTATCTTCGCTCTCGTCAAAGAGGATATCCTCTTCTGTTACCTCAACGATCGGCTCTGTCGTGATACCGTACTCGGAAGCAACCAGTGCCGCAGTATCGTAATCGAGTTCCTGGTTAAGCGTAACCAGCATACCCATCATCATGAGTGTCTTAATAACGTCAGCACTTCTCTTGCCAAGACCCTCGGCAAGTTCTTTTACCGTGATAAACGGCGGAAGCTCAACGTGCGTCAACTGGGCATGTACGACCGGTGCTGCCGCTACGAAAGACTGGCGCTTGACCTTCTTCTTGCCCTTGTTGTCTCTGTACATCGAATCGAGTACAGCATCATCGGAAAGAAGATCGGAAGCATTACCAGTGAAGCGGTTTGCGCTCTTGTTACCGGAACGACGGTCCGCATTCGCATTGGTGCTCTTCTGACTATCCTTCTTCGAATCCTTCTGCGGATCCTTTCTGCTCTTCTCGTATGCATCACGAGCCGCGAAGTTAGCCTTCTCCTTGGTTGCCTCCGGCGGGAGATCCTGCTTCGGCTTGGAGCTCTTCTTCGGCTGGTTTCTGTTATTGTTGTAAATATCGTCGTCGTCCTTGTCTTTCGGAGAGAATCCGCCAAAAGAACCGCCTCTCGGTCCTCTGTTCTGTCCCGGAGCGCCTCCCTGACGCGGGCCGCCCTGCGGTCTGTCACCGCGGTTCTGGTATCCGCCCTGCGGTCTGTCTCCACGATTCTGATAACCGCCACGGTTTCCGCTCTGGCCCTGACCCTGCGGACGTACGAATGTAGAAGTCTCACGAGTATAACCCGCAGTAGGTGCTTTTACTACCGCAGAGGAAAGACGCGGGCCTTCGCTCTTCGGCTCTTCCTTCTTCGGCGCTTCAGCAGCAGGCTTTGCAGCCGGAGCCTTCTCTTCTTTTTCTTCCTTTACCGGCTTCGTTTCCTTCGGCTCTTCTTTCTTCGGCGCTTCAGCTACCGGCTTGGCTGTCGGAGCTTTCTCTTCCTTAGGCTCCTTCTCGGCTTTTTCTTCCTTCGTGGCTTTAGTCGTCTTCTTCGGAGCCGCGGCCGGCTTTTCTTCCGTCTTCTTCTCGGAAGCAGCCTTTGCTGCCGTTTTCGGAGCAGGTGCAACCTCAGGCGTCTCCACAGGAGCCGCCTTTACTTCCGGCTCTTCCTTCTTGGCCGGTGCCTCCGCACCTTCTTCCGTCGGAGGTTTCTTGGCCTTCTTATTTACACGCCCGACACGAAGAGTCTTGGTACCGGATATACCGCTTACCGTTCTCTTAAGGCCTTGCGAAGAATCCACCTTACTCTCGGTTTTTTCTTCTTCTGGTGTTACTTTCTTTTTGTCTTCTGCCATTGTTTCCTCCTGTATCATTCTGTCTTGGTATCAGACAGTATACTTTTATATTCATCTATCATCTTCATCAGTTTTCCGGCAAATCCTTCATCGAGGATCGCTATGGCAATTCGCGAATCCCGACCGATCGCCTTTCCTAATTCAAGATTTGTTCCAAAAGCTCTGACCTCTGTCTCTTCCTGCGAAGCTACTCTGGCCAGCTTTTCCTTCTGTCTTTCCGAACCGTCCTCGGCCAGAATCAGAAGTTCGACCGCACCGGCACGCAGCGCCTGTTCCACCGCATCCGAGCCCGAAGTCAGAAGTGAGGCTCGATAAGCAAGACCGATACTCGAAAGTATCCTTTCCCTTGTGACTACCTTACCTGTCTTCTCCTTGCCCATCTTCTTATTCTGCCTTTTCTTCTGTATCCAGCAGTTTCTCCGCCGCACCCTGCTTGAACTTGTCCTTCAGACCATTTTCAAGTTTGTGCTGCTTCACCGCCTTCTCCAGACACTCCGGATTGTGGCACACATAAGCGCCTCTCCCCGGCATCTTCCCGGTCGGATCCACCGTGACTTCGCCGTCTTCGGTCGCCACGATGCGGATCAGTTCCTTCTTCGGTAGACGCTCTCTACAGGTGATGCACATTCTCATTGGTATTTTCTTCGCCATATCAGAAATGCCTTCTTTCTCAACCCGTGATCACGTATTCCTTATGCCTGCTCGTCCGAAGACTCGTCGTCAACGACTGTGAAGTTCTCAACCAGATCATTCTGGACCATCTGCTGGAACTGGCTGGAGCTCTTGATATCGATCTTCCATCCTGTCAGTCTTGCAGCAAGACGAACGTTCTGACCTGCACGGCCGATCGCCAGAGAGTACTGCTGGTCCGGAACGATGACCTGAGCATTCATCTCCTTGGAACCATCCTCATTGGTGATGATCTCTGTATCTACACGCTCTACCTTTGCCGGAGAGAGTGCATTGCTGATGAACACAGCCGGATCCTCGCTGTACTGGATCACGTCGATCTTTTCCTGACCGAGCTCATCCATGATCGCCTGGATACGTGCACCACGCTGACCTACGCAAGCACCGAGCGGATCTACATCCGGGTCACGGGAAACGACCGCAACCTTGGAACGGGAACCCGCTTCACGCGCAACGTTCACGATCTCGACGATACCGTCGTGGATCTCCGGAACTTCCTGCTCCAGAAGCTTTCTTACAAGATTCGGATGGCTTCTGGAAACGATGATCATCGGACGCTCTTTCTCGATCTGTACACGAAGGATCAGGAACTTCATTCTCTTGTTGAAAGAATAATCCTCATCCTTGACCTGCTCCTGACGCGGCAGTGTCGCTTCTGCACGACCGATATCAACGAATACGAAACGATTGTCACTTCTCTGGATCACACCGGTAGCGAGCTCACCCTGTCTGTCGGAGAATTCCGACTCGATACGGTTGTTCTCGGTATCACGAAGCTTCTTGCTGATGGCATCCTTGGCAACCTTGGCAGCCAGACGTCCCAGAGACTCAACATCCATGTTCATCTCGATGGTATCGCCCTCTTCCAGATCCGGATCGATCTCTTTCGCCTCTTCGAGGGAGATTTGTGTATTCGGGTTGGTTACCTCGGCTACGACTTCGACTTCTTCATATACGGAGATCTCACCGGTCTCACGGTCGATCTCCGCGAAAACCTGCTCATTCTCCTTCGCGTCTGCGAATTCTCTCTTAAAAGCAGCAACGAGTGCCTCTTCTACCGCCTCGAAAAGCACTTCTTCTTCGAGTCCTCTTTCCTTCGCTACAGCCTGAAGCGCCAGCAACAATTCTTCGTTTTTCATAAAAACTCTCCTTATCTTTATCGTTTTGGTTTACTGATCAAAAATGTATCGTCCGCTGTGCCTTGGAGATCTTCTCCCAGGTGATCTCAAGATTCTCTTGCCCCACCGTAAGGATCAGTTTCTCCTCATCTGCACTTTCGATGATCCCTTCCAGATGTTTCACTCCGTTTATCGGTGCAAACAAAGACACCTCGATCTCCTCACCCTGGTGACGGACATAGTCCGCAAGACACGTAAAAGGTCTTGTTGCTCCGGGTGAAGATACCTCAAAGTAATCCGGATCCGCATGGAGTTTCCCGTCCAGTGCCTCATCGAGTGCACGGCTCACGGCTTCGCAGTCTTCGATTCCGATGCCGCCACGCTTATCGATGAACATTCTAAGGAAATAGTACTGGCCCTCTTTCTTGTACTCGCAGTCCACCAGATCAAAACCCAGTTCTTTTACAATAGGTTCCGCGATCTCAAATGCTTCCTGCGCGACCTTCGATCTTCCTGCCATACTCCCTCCGCTTTTCCGATAAACAAAAGAGCGGGCCAAGACCCACTCTCATTAAAAAACCTCTAGTAACACAAGTATATTATCACTTATTATTGCAACTGGCAAGTTTTTTCGCGCAAATCCTCCAAAAGCACTGAAATTTCAGCCATTGTGTGTGCTTAGTTCCCGCAAACCCTGATATATCAGCACCAATCGCCCCTTTGTTTTATTTACACAATTTTAACTAACTTTTTCTTCAAAATGCTATTCAAATTATCCAAGTTATCATGTAGAATAGAATTAATCCAAATAATCCGTTGGATAATCAACAAAACAAGGAGATGATGCCAATGATAAAGGTAATTGCAGGAGAAAAGGGAACAGGAAAGACAGCCCAGCTCGTAGAGGATATTAACGAGCAGGCCACTACAGACAACAATATCGTATGCATCCAGCGTGGGCACCGCCTCGACCGTCTTTTGAAGTTCAGCGTCCGCCTCGTGGACCTCGATGAATATCCGGTTGAAGGTTTTGAACAGTTCTTAAGTTTCGTAGCCGGAATTTGCGCAAAAGACTACGACGTCACACACATTTATGTAGACAGTATCCTGAAGATCACAGGTGAAACAGATTACGAGAGATTCGGAGCTTTCCTCGATAAGCTCAATTCTTTCCTCGGAGACAAAATTACAGCGACAATCATCTGCAGCCGCGCGGCCAGCGAACTCCCTGAGAGCGTAACCAAGTACTGCTGAGAAATATAAATAGCGCATCCAAAACTAAATAGAAAAAACAAAAGAGGTTGTCTCAACAGAGGCAACCTCTTCTCATCTGACAACTTACCCTTCCGAAACCAGATTCACAAACGATGCAACACCCATCTCGCCCAGATCCTGCTTTCCTTCTTCCGCATCGCGGCTTCGGACAGACATGGAGTGATTCTTCATTTCCTTCTCACCCACCACGATGATGTACGGCACCTTTTCCATTCTTGCCGCGCGGATCTTGTAGCCCAGTTTCTCATCCGACTCGTCAAGTTCTACACGTACATCTTTCTCACTCAGCTCCGCGGCCAAAGACTTGGCATACTCCAGATACTTGTCCGATACCGGGAGGATCTTTGCCTGTACCGGTGACAGCCATACCGGGAATTTTCCTGCATAATGTTCGATCAGGATACCGAGGAAACGGTCGATACTGCCGAAGACTACACGGTGCAGCATGATTGGTCTGTGCTTCTCGCCATCCTGCCCGATATAGTCGAGATCAAATCTCTGCGGCAGCTGGAAATCCAACTGGATCGTGCCGCACTGCCACGTTCTTCCAATCGAATCCTTAATGTGGAAGTCCAGCTTCGGTCCGTAAAAAGCACCGTCGCCTTCGTTGATCGCGTATGGCTTTCCGACACCTTCCACCGCAGACTTAAGCGAGTTGATCGCCAGCTCCCATTCTTCATCACTGCCGATGGAATTCTCCGGTCTCGTGGACAGTTCGATCTCATACTTGAATCCGAATCTTTCGTAGAACTCATCGATCAATCGCATGACACCCTGGATCTCTGATTCCACCTGGTCTTCCCGCATAAAGATATGGGCATCATCCTGCGTGAAACATCTCGCCCTCATCAGACCATGAAGCGTACCGGACTTCTCCGCACGATGCACGATACCGAGTTCCCCGACACGCATCGGAAATTCCCTGTAGGAATGCTGCTTGGATTTATACACCAGCATGCCACCCGGGCAGTTCATCGGCTTGATCGCATAATCCATATCGTCCACACTCGTCGTATACATATTCTCTCTGTAGTGATCCCAGTGACCGGATTTTTCCCAGAGTGATCTCACCAGCATGATCGGCGTACTGATCTCCTGGTACCCTTCTCTTCTATGGATCTTTCTCCAATAGTCGATAAGGATGTTTTTCATCATGAGGCCCTTCGGGAAATAAAACGGAAGTCCCGGTCCCTCATCCATCAGTGCAAAAAGCTCTAGTTCTTTGCCCAGTTTTCTATGGTCTCTTGCACGCGCCTCCTCAAGCTGGTGCAGATACTCTTCCAGCATGGACGCCTTCGGGAAAGAGATTCCGTAGATTCTCGTGAGCATCGGATTATGCTCGTCACCGCGCCAGTACGCACCGGCTACCGAGAGCAGCTTGATCGCCTTGATATGGCTGATGTTCCCGATGTGCGGTCCGGCGCAGAACTCCGCATAGTCGCCCTGCTTATAGAACGTAATGTGTGCATCGTCTGCCATCTCGCGGATCAGTTCCATCTTAAAGGACTCATTCCTCTCCTCCATGTAGGCGTAGGCTTCTTCTTTACTAACTTCGTACACCTGAAGCGAAAGCGATTCTTTCACGATTTCTTTCATCTTCTCTTCTACTGCACGAAGATGTTCTTCGGAGAAAGGGAAACCGAAATCAAAGTCGTAGTAGAATCCGTTCTCGATCGCAGGGCCGATCGCACACTTCGCCTCCGGGTACAGACGTTTCACCGCCTGCGCCAGAACATGTGCACTCGTGTGCCAGAAAGCCTTCTTTCCCTCTTTGCTTTCAAATGCTGCTTCCAAAACCTGTTGATCATTTCTTAAAATCTTCATAATGTGTTGCCTCCTTTTGCAATAAATCAATAGGTGTATATTCGCAACAACATAAGAAAAGCACCCCAAAGACAAATTCGTCTTAAGGGTGCTATATGCACGGTTCCACCTTAACTTTTCACTTCAGATTCCAACAAATCCTAGCCTTTAACGCAGACATACGGTAACACTTACTAATCGTTTCAGCATTACAGCTCGGGAATGGTTTTCGTCCGCTATCCTCATAAGTGACTTCCACCACATGTCACTCTCTCTGGCTGATTCACCACGGACTACTCTTTTCCGTCAATGCTTTTCTTATGTTATTACGCTGATAGTAGCAAAGACATCAGGTCTTTGTCAAGCCATAAAATCGGACAAAAAAAGAAGGCGTGACCAAAGCCACGCCTTCCCGATTGTTTTTGCTTAAGAGGATCAAGCCTGAGGCTTACCGCACTCACCGCAGAACTTACCGGTGTTGCCTGTAGCGCCGCAAGAGCATGTCCAACCAGCGTTATCTGCCGGCTTCGGAGAACCACAGTTAGCACAGAACTTACCTGTGTTTCCAGCCTGACCGCATGTGCATGTCCACGTACCCGGATCAGCCGGCTTCGGGGAACCGCAGTTAGCGCAGAACTTACCCTGGTTATTTCCCTGACCGCAAGAGCATGTCCAGCCTGCTGCTGCAGGAGCTGCCTGCTGCTGCATCTGCTGCTGTTGCTGCATCATCTGCTGCTGCTGGAGGAAAGCCATACCCTGGTTGCCCGGGTTCATTCCGCTGCCGCCGAAACCACCAACAAGGCCAACACCCATCATAGCGTTGCCTGCGCCAGCCTGGTTGCCTGCAGCTGTCTTCATAGCATCAACAGAACCCTTAACCTGGTAACCGGCAGCCATGTTCGGGTTGTTACCAAACATGAGACCATCGTCCATAGCTTCGATTCTCTCTCTGGACTTTTCATCCGGAGTGATGGACATGATAGCTACTTTCTCAACGACCATACCACGGCCCTGGAGCCATTCTTCGTCAAGAACTTCGTTCATGTACTTAGCCAGCTTAACCTGCTGCGACTGCAGACGGTTGTACTGAACTTCTTCTCCGCCGGCACCCATTCTGTTGAGTGCATCGCCGAGGTTCATGAGGAACTCAGCCTTAGCCTGACCAGGCTGGCCGTTCTTGCCCATCAGTTCGTCACGACGATAATCGCCTGCAACGTTACCGGCAATGTTCTTGAAGAATGTAACAGGATCTACGATCTTGAAAGAGAATGTACCATTCATGCGGATGTAGATACCACGATATGTCGGATCATCGTAAGGAAGCGGAGAAGCTGTGCCAAACTTGTTGTCTGTCATTTCCAGCATATTTACGAAGTAAACTCTCTGCTGTGTAAGAGCCTCACCACCGGCCTTAATACGGCCCCAGATGTCAGCGCAGGATTTCTTAACGCCATCGAGGAATCCGCTTGTGCCGAAGCAAGAAGGAGCAGAAGATGTATCCCAAGTATACATACCTGCCTCAGTTGTAAAATCTACTACACGACCATTGTCTACAAGGATCAGAGCGGTTCCTTCCGGAACAGCGATCTTAGATCCGTTAGAAATGATTTCTGCGTCACCCTTGTTGCTGCCGTTACGTACAACCTTTGCACCACGACGGAGCAATACTTCCTGACCCAGGGAATCACATGTGAAGAACTCGAGGTACTGATCTCTTAAGTTTCCACCAACAGCTTGAATTGCAGCCTTAATTAAGCCCATTTTAATCTCCTCCCAAACAAGAAAAATTTTTAAATCTCAAGCAACTGATCCACAAGCCAGACTCGCATATCAACTGTCTTGATCGCCGTACCACAGAATTCGCATACATCCGTGCCCAGATGACGGACCGGTGCACCGCAATGCGGACAGTTAAATCCAACCCCTTTTGTGTCTTCCATTGCAAGCCTCGTAGCATCAAGTATATTGATTACTTTTACGTTGTATCTGGCCTGCGTCGGAGTCGCTCGATTGCCTGATATAAATTTACCATTTCTTTCCTGGTATTGCAAATATTGTAACGAATATTGGAAGGTAATTTCCACCGTTGAAGCGGTCCTTTTATACTCGTTAATTCCCCCTTTGTGCACGCATACATCACGGTAAATCAGAGTTTTGCCTGTAGAACGTGCCGCACCTATGATCTGGTCAAGATTCTGGCACAAAGAACGGGTCACGCCGATGCCGCAAGAGCAGAGTTCACGCTCGATCCGATCAACGGTATCACCGTTGGTTCCCGATGTCATTTCTGTCTGCAGCTGCAGGCTTTTTACGAGTACCGCCTGTGCCGCACTCTGCATCTCCGAAACATTCAGATCCGGATAATCTTTTGCAATACGCGGAATCAAAGTCAGGGACAGATCCGACACGGATTTCGGCGGTGCCTGCACCACACTGCGCATATTCAGATCTTCCGGTCCGACCTTACCCTGGCGGATCTCATCTTTCACACCTTGTGTGATCATGCCGAGAAGAGAATTTCTCCAGGCGCGTCTCGCCTTTCTCACTCCTCCGATCACACCCAGCGCAGCAAATAAACCCACTACCGCTACGATCGCCCATTTCAATGAAAACCATGCCGGCATTTTCCTTCTCCCCCTTTGTCAGTATGTATTTTCCAAATCTCTCTTAATACTTATAAAGCACTTTCCGATCCATCGCGAGTACCGGAATACCGCCCGGTGTCTTCTCTTTCCAGGATTCCGGAAGGACATTGTCCAGACCGGTCTGATAAACAAGCGGAATGCCTGTCAGTTCGGATGCTTCTTTCAGCACTTTCTCGCCTTCGATCAACTCTTCCTCTGTCGTATCTTCCAGAAGGTTGGAGTTGTTAATGAATCCGTTGATTGGAAGTCTTGCCGCTTCGGAGAGTTCCGATGCCATCTGGCGGATACTCTCCGCGTCCGAGGTAAACGGACGGAATGCATTGACGACCATATACACGCGATACTCGATGTTCTTGAAGCGGCTCAGCATAGCGCCGAGAACTCTTGCACCGAGGTCTTCACCGCCGATATCGAAAACCGAGACGGTATCCTCCTGGTCAAATGCAGAATACACCTCACCGGAAAGTGCCGGTACGTCAACGTTGGTGTTCGCGTACTCCGGTACGATCACGTGAATGCCTTCGGCTTCGAGGGCATCCTTTGCATCGGCCGACCGGTAATAAGGATTCACGATATCCAGGTCCGCCAGCATCACTTTGGCAGAAGGATCGTCTTTTTTCAGTTTATGTGCAAAATGTACCGACACTTCAGACTTGCCGCTGCCATATGCACCGACAAACACATAAAGCCGTACTTTCTTGTTTGTATCTTCGCTCATTTTGTTTCCTCGTTCAAAGAGAATTCGGATGGCATGAGATCACGCCATCCGAACATTAGCATACCATTTCTTATAGGAATTGACTACAAAAGAAAGATCCGAATAACCGTTTCTATCTTTCTGTTAAAGCGCATCAGGCGCCCATGAATACCTTGACGAAAATGTCATTTACACTCTCTCCGTTGATCGAAGCCTCGCATTCATCTGCTTCGAAGCTTAGATCCAGTCGCACATAGACATCTTCCTTCAAGTCCGCATCGACGACCTTGAGTATCTCATAGGCTTCCTTCTCACCGGATATGCGGTTCGTCGAGCAAGGCAGGAGACTGGTACCTGCTTTCAGCGTGATGGTTCCTTTTGTCTCGAGTGTCTCCGGATCGATCTGATCGACCTTCAGATCCTTCTTAAGACATGGGAAGATACGTCCATAGTAACTAGTGAACGAAAGATGATCCTCATCGATAACCGGCTTACCCTTCTCATCGATGTGATAGACAGCTCTCGTACATTCGCGTCCGATAGCATATACTTCATCGAGGAGAACTACCTGCTCCGGATTAAAGTTCTGACAAGGCGCCTGCAGCCACATTCCGACACCGCCCCTGTACTCCGCTTTCTTTCCAATGAGCTCATAGACCATGATACCCATGTTGTCATCTTCCCCAGCCGTCCAGATATAAAGGAAATTCTTTCCGTTCGTATGGACAAGCATCAGGTAATCTGCGATCTCATCACCGCCGAAAGCGGATGTATCCACCTTTGTTTCCTGGTCATCGACACGGATGGAGAAAGATCCGATCTCGTAGAACTGGTGTTGCACATCAATATCCACACAGATCGTCTCGGTTTTTCCGTCCCCGTCAAGATCCCAGTAGAAGTCCTTTTTCGGGGAGATGTGAAGTACATAGTTTTCCGGAATGGAATCGAAGTATTCTGGTTTAAACACATCTTCGTTTCCGATGTATCCGATATGAGCCGGTGCACGCATGTATCTTCTGTAAATGCCGATATCGAAATAAACAGTGATACCGGAATAATCGATCGTAAACGGAACATCGTCCGAATTCAGGAAAGCAAGCACATCTTCTTCCTTGTATTTCTCCAGGTCAGACTCTGTCAGAGTATCCATGATGCTGTCTTTTGCAAGCTCAACAAAGCGTTTCTTATCCTTGACCACTTCGGAAAGAGTAATCTTTTTTCCTGTCGCTGTATCGTAGTTGATAAGGTTTTCAGAGGTCAGTTCTTTGCCGTCCTGCCGTTCTGACAGGTATGGAAAACAGACTGTAGTGATTCTTTCGTCCGCGCGGAGAACGACAGGAACAAAATCATCTACGACCTCGACTCCGCCCTTTTCCGTGCCGAATTTATTGATATACTCTGTCTTTTTTTCCTCGAGATACTCCGGGGAATACGTACAAAATGACCTACTGTCTGCTTCCACCGCAGCATTGAGTTTTTCCACGTTACTGCCGAAACAAGGATAACCGCAGTATCCTAAATAGTACTCGATGCTGTTAAAGGTTGAGTAGTCATCAGAAGACGGATCCTTGGGCTGGAAAGCAAAGACCTTTTCCCGGAACAGCCACACAGAAAGATAGTCGATCTTCTTAAAGGCCGGCGCATCATAAGAGACTGCTTCTTTCGAAGTTTCTGTCGGTTCTTCGGATGTTTCCGATTCTTTTTCTGAAGTAGTCGTGATCGATTCGGAAGAAGGAGCCGTTGTTTCACTTTTAGAGGAAGTCTCGGAATCCTGCTTCGAACACGAACA
Organism: Clostridiales bacterium; assembly: GCA_017615755.1. Classification (GTDB taxonomy): domain Bacteria; phylum Bacillota; class Clostridia; order Saccharofermentanales; family Saccharofermentanaceae; genus Scatonaster. The sequence goes on from JAFZZM010000063.1 coordinate 155,726, forward strand.
GAAAAGCACTGACATCGCGAGTACAGTTGCTGCAACTGACTTTTTCATAAATACACCTCATTCCACATGATTTTACTGCCATTTGGAATTAAGTATATCAAGAACACCTTTTTCCTGCGTGACGTTTAAGTAATCTTCGCGCTGCCAAGTGCGCTTCTGCATTATCGAAGTTCTGCTATCGTGACGCCGTCTTCGCCTTCTCCAAAAGTACCCAGGCGGTATGTTCTTACACGGCGGTCTTTCTTGAGGAACTGGTCCACTGCAGAGCGCAGCGCACCGGTGCCCTTGCCGTGAACGATCCGGACGTTGGAGATGTTACTGAGTACGCAATCGTCAAGATAGCTGTCGAGAGCATGGATCGCCTCGTCGACCGTCATACCCAGAAGCTGGATCTCAGTCGTCATGGTGGACTTTTTCTTCAGACGAAGATTGTCTGCACGTGACGTCGTCTTCTTTCTGGCTACATTTCTCGGCTGCGTCGCATTCTTCTTCACTTCATCCTTTTTCGGATAGCGAAGCGAATCCGCAGCGACCGTCAGTTTCAGCGGTCCCGAAGACAGGATGCAGTTGTTCTTGCTGTCCGGTCCCTTGATCACGATACCGGTAACATCGAGTGTCGGTGAATAATACAGGCCACCTTCACGGATCTTATCCGGTTTTTCTCCCGGAATCTCCTTCGGCTCTTCGTCACCATCGGTCTCGGCATCGATATCGGCAAGTCCTGCACGCAGGTTGTTGCGAATCGCACGGATCTTTCTCTCGGCATCGTGGGAGTTCTCCATCTTCTGGATCTCCTTGATCTCATCGAGGATCGAATCTGCTTTTTCCAGAACCTCTTCGAGCATCTCCTGTTTTTCTTCTCTGGCCTGGGCGAGTACTCTCTTTCTTTCTTTTTCGATCTGCATTCTCTGCTTATCGAGATCCTCGGACTGTCTCTTCACTTCGTCACGAAGATCGGCGATCTCTTTCTGGAGTTTCTCGCTCTCACGGTTATGGCGTTCTGCAGAAGAAAGAAGTTCTTCCACTTTCAGGCTTTCCTCAGAAAGGATGCTCTGTGCCGAGTCGATAATGTGATGCGGCAAACCCAGTTTTCTTGAGATCACGAATGCATTACTGACACCCGGAAGACCGATCATGAGACGGTATGTCGGAGACAGCGTTTCGGTATCGAATTCACAGCAGGCGTTCTCTACACCCTCCTGCTCTACCGCATAGGCTTTCAGTTCTTTATAATGCGTAGTGGCGACAGTAACGGCGCCCTTCTTTCGGCACTCGTCAAGAATAGCGATTGCCAGAGCCGCACCTTCGGACGGATCGGTTCCGCTTCCCAGTTCGTCGACAAGGACAAGCGTTGTCGGCTTGGTCAGTTTCAGGATCTGAACAATGTTGGTCATGTGGGCGGAGAACGTCGACAGGCTCTGCTCGATGCTCTGCTCATCGCCGATATCCGCAAGTACTTTCGTAAATGTCGATACTTCCGAGCCATCCAGACACGGAATGAAAAGTCCGGCCATCGCCATCAGGGAGATCAGGCCGCAAGTTTTTAAAGAAACGGTCTTACCACCGGTATTCGGGCCCGTGATCACGAGTGTTCGGTAATCGGTGCCCACGACGAAATTGATCGGCACGACACGGTCCTTATCGATCAAAGGATGACGTGCTTTTTTCAGGATAATACGTCCCTCCTGGTTAAAGATCGGACGGATCGCTTCCATCTCCAGTGCATATTGCGCTTTCGCCTGCATAAAATCGATGTGGCCGATAAGCTCGATGTCCATCAGGATCGCGTCTTTACATATGCCGACTTTTCCGGTCAGGATGCCCAGGATACGGTTGATTTCTTCCTGTTCGGCCGCGGTCCATTCGCGGATCTTGTTGTTGAGTTCCACAACTGCCATCGGCTCGATGAATAATGTCTGTCCGGAAGCGGAGGTATCGTGTACGACACCCGGGATCTCTCCCTTTTTCTCGGGCTTTACCGGTACGCAGTAACGGCCGTCACGCATGGTGACCAGTTGATCCTGCAGAGCCTGCGGATTCTTACGGATCAGTCGGTCCAGGATCTCACGGATGCTGCTCTGCGCATCTCGGATCTGACGACGGATCGCGTAGAGTTCATTACTCGCGCGGTCGTTCATCTCGTTTTCGCCGTTAATCGCCATGGAGATCTCTTTCTCAAGTGAGTCCAGAGGTTCCAGACGCTTGAGTTCCTGCATCAGGAGATTGTCCTCCGGGTTATCCAAAGCTTTTGGTGTAACATTGTGGAGACGCTCGACTGTTCGGAGGAATGAAGCAATGTGCAGAAGATGCTTCATGGTCAGTGTCGCGCCGGTGTCGGAAAACTTTACGGCATCGCGGATATCGTTGACTCCTCCAAGCGGGAGCGCGCCTTCTTTGACGAGGAACGCCAGGGCATCTTCGGTTTCTTTCTGCCAGACTTCCACCAGTTTCAGATCGGAAGTCGGTAATAAGCCATAGCACAATTCACGCCCGTAGATGGTACGAGCGTGATTGACTAAGCGGTCGAGTATCTTGTCATACTCTAATATGGATAAGGATCGGCCACGGACAAGCTTTCTTTGGGCCTCTTCTTCAAATGTTGTATACATACTTTCCTTTTCTTAGGAGAGGAGCTTCGACCTTTCGACATCTTCCATATTGATGTTCTTGCTCATGGAAAGTCCCTCTTCTATATCTACGTCACTGATCTCACCGTGCTTATAGACGATGAGACGGTTTAATTTCTTCTGTTGGATACACTCGATGGCGTGAATACCCATAAGGCTGGCCATCGTTCTGTCACGAAGCGACGGGCTGCCGCCTCTCTGCAGGTGTCCGAGGATAGTCGGACGGGACTCGATCTCGGTTGCTTCTTCGATCTGCTTTGCGATCTCGGTTGCATTGCCGGCACCCTCGGCCACGATAACGATGTAATGACGCTTGCCACGGTTTCTGCCGTCGAGGATCGTGCGGATGACGTCCTTGATGTCCCACGGTACTTCCGGCAAAAGGATCAGCTCGGCGCCGGTAGCAATACCTACGTTCAGAGCGATATAGCCGGCGTGTCTGCCCATGACTTCGATGACGCTGCAACGCTCGTGGGAGGATGCTGTATCACGGAGTTTGTCGATGGCTTCCATTGCCGTATTCATCGCCGTATCGTAACCGATCGTATAGTCGGTAGAAGCAATATCGTTGTCGATCGTTCCCGGAATACCGATTACCGGAATACCCAGTCTTGCCAGATCTCTTGCGCCGCGGTAAGAACCGTCACCGCCGATAACGATCATGCAATCGATACCGAATACTTCACAGTTCTTCGCGCCCTTCAAAACGCCTTCCGGTGTCTCCCAGCTCTTGGATCTTGCGGTCATCAGGAAGGTACCGCCACGCTGCAGTGTCTCGGAAACATCTCTGTGGCCGAGTTCCTTGATCTCACCTTTCCAGAGGCCATGGTAACCACGGGTCACGCCCATCATCTTAAAACCGGCCTTGGTACCTGCACGTACGACCGCACGGATCGTAGCATTCATACCCGGAGCATCACCACCACTGGTCAGCACGCCTACGCCGTGCACCGCCGGCTCTTCGTCCGGATTCACATTATCATAGTTCTTCGCTACCATTTCCTTCAGATTTGGCAGATTATCATTTGTATATTGTTCAAACATATATATTTCTCCTCATTTACGCGAATTCACCGCATTTCTGCGCCTACATTATACCAAATCCGCTTAGAACTGGGAAACATTTTCGATACCGAATTCTTTGACAAGTATCTCGACCACATCCCGGCTCCACTCGATACTGTACTCGACCGGCAAAATCACATCGCGTCCTTCATTCGGCAGCGACACATAAACCGGCACATTGCCGCGGAAATACGCACACGTCGCCAGAAGTCTCTTATACCCTGCATCCTCCATCGTTCCGTAATACCGGATCGCCACACGCTTTGTCCCTGCTGGTACAGCTACCGGTGCGGCCTGAGCCGGAACACTTTCCGCCACGGATCTTGCGCCGTTATCGGAAGGCGCCTTCTTCATTGATGCCGTCTGTTCAGCAAGACTGCTTCGTCTGGGTGCATACGATCCGCCGTAGTTTCTGGCGGGTTCCGGCAGCGAGCATAGTTCTTCGTCATCACGGCTCAGTGCGACTGCATCTTCCAGGAACAGTTTGACTTCCTCGTCTTCTACCTGGACCTGACCGCGCATCAGAAGTGCACGGGCCGACAAAACGACCGATCCGCACTTGGCAAAAGCACTTGGGAATACCAGTACTTCGTAGTCGCCGAAGAAGTCTTCGAGCTGAAGGATACACATGGCTTTTCCGGTCTTCGTGGTCTTCTGTTTCCGGGAAACCACAAGGCCTGCCATGACAACTGTTTCTTTATCTTTCAGCACACGTCCGCTCGCCACATCTTCCCCGAGCGTTTTCATGAAAGAAGTACTGTCGGTATTGGCGCGCTGTTCGATCGCTTTCTTATAGTTTTCAAGAGGATGACCGGAAACATAAAGGCCGATCATTTCTTTCTCTTTCATCAGGCGCTCTTCGAGCGGAAACTCACTTACGTTCGGAAGGATCGGTTCATCCTGAGCCGCCGCGGTTTCCTCACCGAAAAGGCTGAAGATCGAGATCTGTCCTTCCATGGTCTGGTGTTTCTGCGAAGAAAGGCGGTTCAGATATGGTTCCGCCGCACCAAGCATCTGCGATCTCGGAATACCGAACTCATCCAGAGCCGAAGCATAGATCAGACTCTCGATCATCTTCTTATTGATGTCGAGCTTTTCCGAACGTCTCAGGAAGTCGCCGAAAGAAGTAAACGGTCCGTTCACTTCCCGGTCGATAACGATCTTTTCGACCGCACCTTCGCCGACATTCTTGACTGCAGTAAGGCCAATACGGATCGCCTTCTCACCTTCGGTAGCAAACTTCACCACACTCTTATTCACAGACGGCGGAAGAATGGAAATACCCATCTTCTTGGCACAGCTTGTGTACCAGGCCGACTGTGACTGGTTGCCTAAGAAACTGTTCAGCATCGCGGCCATAAATTCTGTCGGATAGTGGTACTTCAGATATGCGGTGAAATAGCCGACTACAGCGTATGCTGCAGCGTGAGACTTATTGAATGCGTAACCCGCAAACTGCGTCACGTCATCGAAGATCTTTCTTGCGACAGCCTCAGGAACACCATGCGCGATCGCACCGCTGACTTCTCTGCCCTTCTCATCTTTTCCGCCATAGATAAATGTCTGACGGTATTTCTCCATGAGGGACGCCTTCTTCTTCGCCATGGCACGTCGGATATTATCGGACTGGCCCATGGAGAATCCGGCCAGATCACGCACGATCTGCATGACCTGCTCCTGGTAGATCATACATCCATAAGTCATGTTCAGGATCGGTTCAAGAAGCGGATGATCGTAGCGGATCAAAGACGGATCATGTCTGGCCGCCACATACTTCGGGATCTGATCCATCGGTCCCGGACGATACAGGGAAATACCCGCGATTATATCCTCGAGAGACGCCGGCTTGAGGTCAGTCATAAAGGAAGTCATGCCTCCACTTTCAAGCTGGAACACACCCTCGGTCTCACCCCGGCTGATCATGTCGAAGATCGCCGGATCATCCATCGGGATCCTGTCATAGTCGATCTCGATACCCTGGTTTTCGAATACCATCTGTGCGGTATCACGAAGAACTGTCAGAGTACGAAGTCCCAAAAAGTCGAACTTCAGAAGACCGATTTCTTCTGAGTTAGCCTTCGCAAACTGCACGACTACGGATTCATCATTCTTCGCTAAAGGCGCGATCTCCGTAAGAGGTTTTGCCGATATGATGACGCCGGCAGCATGAGTCGAAGCATGTCGCGGCATACCTTCGAAAAGCATCGCCGTATCGACGACCTGTTTCACTGTCGGTGAGTTTTCGTATTCTTCTTTCAGTTCCGGAGAATTCTTCAGCGCATCTGCAATCGTGATACCCAGACTGTTCGGGATCATCTTGGCGATACGGTCGCTCTCCGCATACGGAACATCGAGTGCACGGGCGACATCACGGATGCAGGCTTTCGCCGCAAGTGTTCCGAAAGTGATAACCTGCGCCACCCTGTCTGAACCGTATTTTCTGGTTACATAGTCGATAACTTCCTGACGTCTTTCATAGCAGAAATCTACGTCAAAGTCAGGCATGCTGACACGTTCGCTATTGAGGAATCGCTCGAAGATCAGGCCGTACTTGATCGGGTCGATATTCGTGATCGAGAGTGCATAGGCAACAAGTGATCCTGCACCGGAACCACGGCCCGGTCCGACCATGATGTGATTCTCTTTGGCATAGTGGATAAAGTCCCACACGATAAGATAGTAATCCGTGTATCCCATGGAAGTGATCACGGACATTTCGTATTCGGCACGCTCAATATACTTCTTCCGGAGTTCCTCATCCGTACACCACGAAAGACGCTTCGTCAAACCTTCATCACAAAGATGCCGCAGGTATTCTTCTGCATTGGCAAACTCAAGCGGTACGTCGAAAGCAGGAAGATGGATCTGATCGAAAGTATATCCTGCATGACACATACTTGCGATCTTGGTCGTGTTCTCGATCGCAGACGGAACAGAGGCAAAATACTGCCGCATCTCCTGTTCGGATTTGATATAGAAATCATCACACGGCATCTTCATGCGGTCCGGATCACTCATGCGTTTTCCGGTCTGCATACAAAGAAGCACTTCATGTGCATGACTGTCTTCGCGGTACATGTAGTGGCAGTCGTTAGTTGCTACTAACGGGATCCCCGTAGAATTGGAAAGCAGGATCATATGCTGATTCACTTTCGCCTGCTCCGGGATCTGGTTACTCTGGATCTCCAGATAGTAATTGCCACGGCCGAAGACACGGTCGTACCAGAGAGCACACTTCTTTGCTCCCTCAAGATCCTCTTTAAGGATATATGTCGCCACTTCGCCGGATAAGCACGCGGAAAGTGCGATCAATCCTTCGGAATACTGCTCCAGCAGTTCATGGTCCACTCTCGGCTTATAGTAGAAGCCCTCGGTGAATCCCGCTGACACAAGTCGGTTCAGGTTCTTAAGTCCTTCGTCATTCTTCGCCAGAAGGATCAGATGGTAATAGTTTCTGTCTTCGATTTCTTTAAGAAAACGGCCACGTGGAGCTACATAAACTTCGCATCCGATGATCGGATGGATGCCTTCTTCCGTCATGGCTTTATAGAACTCGACGGCACCATACATGACGCCGTGATCCGTGATCGCGCAGGAAGTCATTCCCAGCTCATGAAGCCGGGCAGCCAGGCGCTTGATACGGATCGCACCATCGAGCAGACTATACTCGGTATGTAGATGTAGGTGCACAAAACCTTGGTTTGCTTCCTCTGCCATTGTTCTATCCTTTCCGGATCTTTATCCGGTTCATGCGGGACGAAAGATCTTATCAGGCGTCCCCGAGTTTTCCCTTTACTACGACCAGCAGATCACGAAGCCTTGCTGCCTCTTCGAAAGCCAGGTCCTTCGCCGCTGCCTTCATTTCTTTGTCCAGACGCGCCGCCAGTTTCTCAAGTTCCTTACGCGACATCTTCGTCTTCTTCTGGTTCACCAGATCGGACAGATCCTTCATGTCGATCTGATCCTCACGGCTGACCTCTTCGATGGTCTCCAGAACATCACGCACTTCCTTCGATACACTCTTCGGCGTGATGTTGTTATCCTTATTATACTGGATTTGGATCTCACGTCGACGGTTCGTCTCGGAAACAGCCGCGAACATGGAATCCGTTACTTCATCCGCATAGAAGATGACTCTTCCGTTTACATTTCGTGCCGCACGTCCGATCATCTGGATCAGCGAGCGGGTCGATCTTAAGAATCCTTCCTTATCGGCATCGAGGATCATGAGCAAGGACACCTCCGGAATATCCAGACCTTCACGTAGAAGGTTGATTCCGACCAGTACATCAAATTCGCCCATTCTGAGTTCACGCAGGATCTTCATACGGTCAACCGTATCGATATCCGAGTGGAGATACTTTACTCGGATGTCCTCCTGCTTGAGATAAGCAGTCAGATCTTCACTCATCTTCTTGGTCAATGTCAGGATAAGGGCACGCTCACCCTTCTTGACTGTCTCTCGGATCTCCGAAAGGATATCTTCCATCTGTCCGTCAACAGGCCGGATCGCAATCTCCGGATCGAGAAGACCGGTCGGTCGGATGATCTGCTCAACGGTCTGTCCGCTGTGCTCTGCCTCATATGTGGAAGGCGTCGCCGATACAAAGATCGTCTGACCCATCTTGGTCTCGAATTCCTCGAACTTCAGCGGGCGGTTATCGAATGCAGACGGAAGACGGAATCCGTAATCCACAAGCGTGGTCTTACGTGAACGGTCACCGTTATACATCGCACCGATCTGCGGCACGGTCACGTGCGACTCGTCGATCATAAGAAGATAGTCCTCCGGCATAAAGTCCATTAGTGTGAAAGGCGGAGAACCCGGCGCTCTCTGTGTCAGATGTCTGGAGTAGTTCTCGATACCCTTTACAAAACCGGTCTCTGCGAGCATCTCAAGGTCATATCTTGTCTTCTGTTCCAGACGGTATGCTTCGATAAGCTTACCCTGGTCACGAAGTTCTGCCAGACGTTCATCCAGCTCCGCTTCAATCGTTACCAGTGCCCGGTCCAGCTTCTCTTTCGTCGTTGCATAATGCGAGGCCGGGAAGATCACCGCATAGTTGCGGTTCCACATGACCTTGCCGTTCAGATAGTGCACATCCGAGATCTTCTCGATCTCATCGCCAAAGAATGTCACTCGCGTCAGAGTTTCTTCGGAAGACGGCGGGAAGATATCCAGCGTGTCACCCTTGACGCGGAAAGCACCTCGTGTGATCTCAAAATCATTTCTTACATACTGAAGATCGATAAGACGACGTATCACCTCGTCGCGGGATTGTTCCATTCCCACACGCAGATTGATCATGAGGTCCTTATAGTCTGACGGATCACCTAATCCGTAGATGCAGGATACCGATGCCACGACGATCACGTCTCTTCTTTCCAGAAGCGAGCTGGTCGCACTGTGACGCATACGGTCGATCTCGTCATTGATATCACAGTCTTTCTCAATATAGGTATCTGTCGAAGCGATGTACGCCTCCGGCTGGTAGTAATCATAGTAGGAAACGAAGAACTCTACGGCATTATCCGGAAAGAACGCCTTGAATTCTGCTGCAAGCTGGGCAGCCAGTGTCTTATTCGGCGCAATGACCAATGTCGGCCGCTGCGTCTTCTCGATAATGTTGGCCATCGTAAAAGTCTTACCGGAACCGGTAACACCCAGAAGAGTCTGACCGCGCATACCCGAATTCAGGCCTTCGACCAGTTTCTCGATTGCCTGTGGCTGATCTCCTGTCGGAACAAATGGAGATTGTATCTTAAATTGTCTGCTTGTATCTATTTCCATAATGACTTCCATCTATCATTTCGAACATATTTTCGTCTCGTTCAGTATAGCACAGAACAGGAAAAAGTGAAACACCAAAATCTGTTCCGGGCAAAAGAAATCAGGACGCAAAAAGCGGCAGGCAAGTGCTTTTCACAAAGAAAGGGGAAAACCACTTACTTACCGCTGTTATTCTGTTATTCGTTTTCATGATGCGTTTTCGCAACCAATCTTATGCCGGCGTATCCACTACGAGGATCCGCTCGATCGGGACCTGGAATGTGATAGAGAGTACGACCAGGTTGTCGATCGTGGGCATCGATACGCCCCGCTGCCACTTGTAGATGGCCTGAGGAGTAGCAAATCCGAAAATATCCTGAAGTTCGCGTACGGACATTCCTGCATTTTCACGAAGCCGTACGATATTACTTCCTGTTTCTTCCATGTTGATGATTGGTAACATAGCTCATTCCCCCATTCTATCTTTTAAAATCTTTACTAAAAAAATAACCGCTTTTCCTGACAACCCAAGAAAAGCGGCGAATCAACTGTTTTATGTTCGCGGAACTACTGAATGAAGTGTTCCACAACAGCTTTTCTTGGATCTTGTTTGAAATTTTTTGCGACGGCACGGTTTTTATCATGCACGGCATAACCACACATAATTGTATCGGCGATAATATGCTTGATAGTAATCCATGCGTAACCTGACTTCATTGGTGAAACACTCCTTTCTTCTAAATTTCAATCTTGTGAGCTCTTGCTCGATATAGATACTTTACCACTACGATTTTCATTTGTCAGTATACTGCCAGTATAAAAATTCGCAAAATTTTATTTTTGTAATCTGACATTATTTGTTAAAGTACACATACAGATACGGGATGGTATCGTTCTCGATACAGATGAACATTACGACCGAACCGCTTGTTCTTCTGCCTACGATGACCCAGGATACCGACGTCGGATTCGGTATGATATTCACTCCGGAAAAGAGAGAGTACTTCTGTACCGAGTATTCCGACAATGTGATCTCGTGGTAATCATCACCATATAATTGGTGGGCTTTCTCGATGACCTCGTTCATGTGCTGTACGGAATCGATACGGATCTTTGCTTCAAAGGCGGTTCTTCTGAAGATCGAACCGGATGGCCGGTAGTCTTCGATGGTGCAGTAGGATGGCACTTCAAATCCCGTACTTCTTTCGATAACTTTTTTCTTATCGTCACGGATGAAGAATACTGCCAGGATGATAGCTAAAACCACCAGCAAAACAGCAATGATCATTACTTTTTTCTTCTCTTCGTACATCATGTATCCTTTCCGAAAAGCCTTCTGGCATTTTCTGTCGTGATCCTGGCCATCTCTTCTGCCGGGATCTCCTTGATCCTTGCCATCTCTTCCACTACATATCTCACATACGCCGGTTCATTGCGATGACCACGGTGCGGGACCGGAGCCATGTACGGAGAGTCCGTTTCAACAAGAAGGCGGTCGATCGGGCACATACGGATGACATCCGGTGCCTTACGCGCGTTCTTGAAGGTGATCGGTCCGTCGAAGCCGAGATAGAATCCCATCTTCAGAAGGATCTCCGCCGTCTCGGGGCTTCCCGAGAAGCAATGCAGCACACCCGGTACTTCACGAAGCACATGCTGCTCATGAAGGGAACGCAGGATAAAAAGCGTATCTTCACAGGCATCACGCTCGTGGATCACGGCCGGCAGGTCATAGCGGTACGCAAGTCCCATCTGATAGATGAACGCCGTGGCTTCATGGACCGGGGACGCATCGTCATAGTGATAATCCATTCCGATCTCGCCGACCGCTACGATCCCCAGTTCGTCCTTATGCTTCAGCCATTCTTCCAGACGGTACTTCGCTTCCTCATCAAAGGTCTGCGCCGTTTCCGGATGCACACCTACCATGCAGGAAAGCTTCACACCGCAGTCCTGCTTCATCTTGCGAAGCTGAAGCGAGATCTCGCTGTCTTCGATCGTCGAACTCGCCAGCATGATATGCTTGACGCCTTCGTTCTTCGCATTCGTCAGGACCGCATCAATGTCTTCTTTATAGTCTTCACGCCAGTTCAGATGAGCATGCGTGTCAAACATCTCCATGGATCAGGAAACCTCCGCTCCCGGCTCCACGCCTTCCGGAACAGAAAGAAGTGCATAATCACCGTTCGGCTTTTCCGCACAGAGGATCATGCCGTACGAGTCAAATCCACGCAGTTTTCTCGGTGCAAGGTTTGCTACCCAGACAACCATCTTTCCAACCATTTCTTCCGGTGTGTAGTACTGCGCAATACCGGAGAGTACCTGCATCTTTCTGTCACCGACATCCAGCTGCATGCGAAGGAGTTTATCCGCCTTCGGGACCTTCTCGCACTCGAGTACTTTTGCAGCACGAAGCTCCAGCTTTGCAAAATCGTCATAGACGATCTCATCTTTATGCTCCAGGACCTTACCCTTGGCTGCGGCTTCCGCTGCAGCCGAGATCTGGCTCAGTTCTTCCATCTCTTTTTCCATATCCAGACGTGGGAAAAGCACTTCCCCCTTCTGTACCGTTACATCGGCAGCGAGTGCTCCCACTTCGCCGGACTTCTCCCAGGCGGTCTGCTCAGCTGTAGCGCCGATCTGTCTCCAGATCTCCGGGCATGTGTTCGGCATTACAGGATTCAGCAGGATCGAGCAGATGCGGACTGTATCAAGCAGGTTGTAGAGAACCGTTGCCAGTCTTGCTTTCTTGCTCTCGTCCTTAGCCAGGACCCACGGAGCCGTCTCATCGATGTACTTGTTTGCACGGGCGATGACCTTGAAGATCTCTGCCAGTGCATTGGCGATATGCAGATCGCCGTAGTTCTGCTCAACAAACGGCTTCAGTGCCCGCGCCATATTCAGAAGCTCGTCGTCGAGCGGATCGGTCTCGCGCTCGGTCGGAAGCTTGCCGTCGAAGTACTTGATCGCCATGGCAACCGTTCTGGAAACGAGGTTTCCGAGGTCGTTAGCCAGGTCATTGTTGATCCTCTGTACCATCTGCTCATTGCTGAACGGGCAGTCCGCGCCGAAAGGCATCTCGCGGAGGAGATGGTAACGGACGGCGTCGACACCGTAACGGTCAGCGAGGATAAACGGATCGATGACGTTACCGGTGGACTTACCCATCTTGGCACCGCCGAATGTGATCCAGCCGTGGCCATAGATATGCTTCGGAAGCGGAATGTCCAGCGCCATCAGCATTGCCGGCCAGATGAGGGAGTGGAAACGGACGATCTCCTTGGCCATAACGTGAATGTCTGCCGGCCAGTACTTCTCGAAATCGTTATAGGTACTGTTTCCGTAGCCCAGTGCCGTGATATAGTTGCTGAGCGCGTCGATCCAAACGTATACGACGTGCTTCTCATCGAATGTTACCGGGATGCCCCACTTAAAGCTAGTACGGGATACGCAGAGGTCCTCGAGGCCAGGCTTGATGAAGTTGTTGATCATCTCGTTTACACGGGACTTCGGCTCAAGGAAGTTTCTCTCCTCGTCAAGGAGCAAAGCCTCGAGCTTATCGCTGAACTCGGAGAGCTTGAAGAAATAAGCCTCTTCTTCTGCGTCAACGACGTCACGTCCGCAGTCCGGGCACTTGCCGTCCTTGAGCTGGCTCTCGGTCCAGAAAGACTCACAAGGTGTGCAGTATTTGCCGACATATTTGCTCTTATAGATGTAACCCTTGTCATAGAGGTCCTTGAAGATCTTCTGAACGGACTCTACATGATACGGGTCGGTCGTTCTGATAAAACGGTCATATGTAATGTCCAGGCGCTTCCAAAGTCTCTTGAAGTTTGCGACGATCTCGTCAACATAGGCTTGCGGAGTAGTACCTACTTCCATCGCCTTCTTCTCGATCTTCTGACCGTGCTCATCGGTTCCTGTCAAAAACATTACATCGTAGCCCTGCATTCGCTTGAATCTGGAGACCACATCGCAGGCAAGTGTTGTGTAGCAGTGACCAACGTGTGGATTGCCGGATGGATAATAAATCGGTGTTGTAATGTAATACTTCTCTTTATTGCACATAATTCTATGCGCCTCCTATCTTTGCAGAATGCATTTATTGATTATAGCAACATTATGATGATAAAATCAATGAATATCAGAAAGTTAGACCAGGAGTTTACAGATACGCGATGTTCTACTTCGTATGTGCTCTTTACGCTGAGGCAAAACCTCTCATTTCCGCGCTTTCCCTAAGGAAAGATGCATTTTCATGCCCATACGACACGTATTTCTCCGAAGACAGTTCCGTCGTCCTTGCCATTTCAGGGACAGGACCCATCGCCGGTGCCGCGGCAACCAGCTATCTTCTCACCCGTTTCGGGTTCCGAAACCACGCTGACTTTCTCATCAATTTCGGCTCCTGCGCCGGAAACGAGCCGGGTCTCCACCTCATCAACAAGATCACGGACGACACGACCGGGCGGACCTTTTACCCGGACATGCTCTACGACCTTTCGTCCTGTGGTCTCCCTTCTTCTTCGGAAAAAGCACTTGTGACCGTTCCTCGTGTCGTTTCTTCTTTGGAAGATCCGTCCTGCCTTTACGATATGGAGGCCTCCGGCATTTACCAGGCCGCCTCGCATGTTCTGTCACCGCATCGGGTGCTTTTTCTAAAGTACGTGTCTGATTCGGGCGTCGATGCGGAGAAAACGATCACTGCCGAAAAACTTACCGAAGACTCCGGGAAGCATATTCCCACCGTTCTTTCCGTTTTGGAGAAACTTGCGGAAGCATGCGAAGAAAAGCCTTTCATCGACGAGGAGCTTCTGGTTTCGACTTCACTGGCGCTGCATTTAAGCGATACACTGCGTCATGAACTTCGCCAGCTTTTCATGTATGCGCAGGCATCCGGGACAAATATCAAGGAGATCCTGGATGCGCTTGACGCGGAAGGAAAACTGGACGTTTCTTCCAAGCGGGAGGGAAAGGTGGTGCTCGATGAGATCCGAAAACAGCTCATTTAACTTCCCCTTCTCCCACATCTACGTTGAAGACGCGATCCGTGACCATGAACTGACCAGACGCATCCTTGCGCGCTTTTCCAAGTCTGTCGTGATCCCGATCAACCACTATAAAGACGTATTTAACCGAAGCCGCCAGAACTTCGGGATTCAGAAATCTTCCCAGGCGCTGATCCTGGCGAAGAACACCGGTGCCTCGATCTTTCCGGGCGCCCCTGTCTGTCAGGACTTCGGCTATGACCACTTCTACTACGCAAGTTCGATCCGGAACTGCATCTTCGACTGCGAATACTGCTTCCTGAAAGGCATGTACGGTTCAGGAAACATCGTTGTCTTCGTAAATCTGGAAAATACTTTTTCCGAACTGGAGGCCTTACTTAAGAAACATCCTGTCTATCTCTGCGTTTCCTACGATACCGACCTCATCGCGCTGGAATCCCTGACCGGGTTTGCGACACGCTGGGCAGAGTTTGCGAGATCCCATAAGGATCTCACCATCGAGATCCGTACCAAGTCTTTCAGAAAAGACATCTACGAGAAGATCGAACCATGTGACCGCGTGATCTTCGCATATACGCTCTCACCGGACGAGATCATCGAGAAGCACGAGAAAAAGACTGCGACGCTGAAAGAGCGTCTTGAGGCAGCGTCCTGTGCCATGAACAAGGGATTCCCCGTCCGGCTCTGTTTCGATCCCATCATCTATTGCAAAAACTGGAAGGCCGCCTATTTCAGCATGTTAAAGACCGCTAACGAAAACATTGATATCCATCGATTAAAAGATGTCAGCGTCGGTTCCTTCCGTATTCCTGCGGACTATATCAAAAAACTACGGAAAGACTTCCCGGATTCCCCCGTCTGCCAGTTCCCGTACGAGAATCGAAACGGCGTCTTCTGCTACCCGGAAAAGCTGGCAGATGAGATGGAAGAATACCTTATTTCGCTGTTAGAGCGCTTGATGGATAAGGAAAAAATCTTTAGAATCGAGAATAGCGAAAACTCGTAAGGAGAAGTATCATGGCTAAAACATCGATCGTCACAGGCGCCTCATCCGGAATCGGAAAAGCCATCTGCCAAGTGCTCGGGGATATGGATTATGAGATCTACGGGATCGGAAGAGACTTTTCCGAGGCCGAGGAACTTGCTTCGAACCCATCGTTTCACAAGGTGGAACTGGATCTTCTGAATACTTCTGAACTGGAAAACAAGATACGCGAAATCAGTAAGGGAAAGAATATTGACCTTCTGGTGAACTGTGCCGGTGTCGGGTACTACGGTCTTCACGAAGAGATCAAGGCGAAGGATATCTCCGCCATGGTGCGTACGAATCTTGAAGTACCGCTTGTTCTCACCAACCTTCTGCTTCGAAAGCTTAAAGAGACGCATGGTACGATCCTGAACATCGCTTCAGTTACGGCCACACAGAGTAATCCGCATGGTGCCGCTTATGGCGCGACCAAAGCGGGGCTTATGAGTTTTTCGAAGAGTCTTTATGACGAAGCCAGAAAGTACGGCGTTAAGGTCACCACGATCCTGCCGGACATGACGGCAACCAACCTTTACCGAAACGCGGACTTTGAAGCGTCAAAAGAAGAATCGGCGCGCCTTGTCCCGGAAGATATCGCGCAGGCCGTACGCTTCATATTGAGCGCCGATCCGCATATGACCATCACGGAATTTACTGTCCGTCCGCAGCTTCACCGCATCGAGAAGAAATCCTGAAAACACGCGATTTTGCTTTTTTGCGGTTTCGTATTATTATATCCATGGGGATCACGAAAAAAGAAAGACAGGGGTAAGGGAAAATGGGAACGATCACCGCTTTTGGCGATTCCGTAATCAAAGGCGTTATTTACGAAGATGCCCACTATCGGGTTGCGGACGAATCCGTCCAGAAGATCTGCGAAGAATCCTTCGGTATCACGATCGAGAACAAAGCCAGATTCGGCAGCACGATCACGAAGGGCGAGAGTGTTTTTGAGAAGAACCTTTCTCTGATCAAGGATTCCGACGGCGAATACGTCGTTCTGGAGTTTGGCGGCAACGACTGTGATTTCAACTGGAAAGAAGTTTCGGAAGATCCGGGTCGCGAACACCTTCCGATGAGTACCATCTCCAATTTCACTGCGACCTATACGAACATCATCAACGAGATCAAGAGCCTCGGCAAGACACCGGTCCTTCTCTCTTTACCGCCGATCGATTCGGCCAGATATTTTGCGCAGATCTCACGCGGTCTTTCCGGTGAAAACATCATGAAATGGATGAGAAATGACCAGCAGTTCATCACGAACTGGCACGAGCGATATAATATCGAGATCTTCAAACTGGCGATCGCCACGCAGGTGCCGGTCATCGACATCACGTCCATTTTCCTGGAGCAAAAGAACTACTGCCGTTTCTTATGTGAAGACGGGATCCATCCAAACGAAGAAGGACACAAGCTCATTGCCAAAGCCATCGAAGAGCACGTCAAAAGAAGAAATATCAAGCTCTGATCAAGTGCGTTTCGTTGATAAAAATATCATGCAAAAACTCAAAGAGGATGTCTCAAAACCATACCGCCGAATTATAACGATCAGTTAGCTGGAATCGGGAGTTTTACATACTTTTTTAGAGAAAAACGCGCAAAAGTATGCACTTTTCCTATACCCCCTCCCCCATATCGGCACATATCGGAAAGTGGAAAGACCGATATAGCTTTCATCCCGTACGAAAAGCACTTGGATCTGTTACTTCAGGCCATCAATTTAACAGCAGAGCGGAAAGAAATGCATACATTTTCTGAAAAAATGGAATTTAGTATGAATTCACATCTTCAAAATCGCCCACATACCCCCCAGGGGTATGCAAAGAAACGGATTAGATATTCCTGCGGGCAAAGAACTCGTGACCCCCAAAAGTGAAACACCATCATCTGTCCAGCAAACCCATACCACCTGGTTTTCGCCCACAAGAAAAGGGACTATCTCGTAGTTTTGAGATAGTCCCTTCGTTTTTGTTAAGCTGAAGATGGAAATCAGTTATTCGTATTATTTCCGTTACTTCCTGTTCCACGCATCGCATCGAACACTTCCTTATCCGCAAAGGATACCTTGACGGAACGGATAAAGTGATCGTTGGAATTCGTGCGCAGCAAGAGGTTGATGATCGTCTCGGTAACCGGTGCGGTCTCCATCTGCGAGAAGGCCTTGCGGATCGTCCAGACGGCATCGAGTTCTTCCTGACTCATCAGGAGGTCCTCACGACGTGTACCGGACTTGTTGATATCGATTGCCGGGAAGATACGCTTCTCAGACAGTTTTCTGTCGAGGTAAACTTCCATGTTACCTGTACCCTTGAATTCCTCGAAGATAACTTCGTCCATTCGGGAACCGGTCTCGATAAGAGATGTGGCAACAATAGTCAAACTTCCGCCGTTCTCGATATTTCTCGCAGCACCGAAGAAACGCTTCGGTCCGTAGAGAGATCCCGGATCCAGACCACCGGACAGCGTACGGCCGGTCGGAGTGATCGTTAAGTTATAAGCACGGGCCAGACGGGTCATGGAGTCAAGGAGAATAACAACATCCTCACCCATTTCCACGAGACGCATCGCACGCTCAAGTACCAGTTCGGTAACGCGTGTATGGTTCTCCGGCTTCTTATCAAATGTGGAGTACACGACTTCGCCCTTGATTGAGCGCTGCATGTCGGTAACTTCCTCCGGACGCTCGTCGATGAGAAGAACGATGAGCTTTGTCTTCGGGCTGTTCTGGGAGATCGCATTCGCAATCTTCTGCAAAAGGATCGTCTTACCTGCTTTCGGCGGGGAAACGATCATACCACGCTGACCTTTACCGATAGGAGATACCAGGTCGATGATACGTGTACTGAGTTCCTGCTTTCCTGTTTCCAGACGGAATCTTTCGTCAGGATAGATCGGTGTCAGTCTTTCAAAGTGAGGACGCTTACCAAGCTTATCGAGTTCCACACCGTTTACGGTAGTGATGTAGCTCAAAGCCAGGTTCTTGTCCTGATTCTTCTTCGGGAGCGCAAATCCCTGGATCTGGTCGCCCATACGAAGTCCGAATCTTCTTATGATGTTATTCGGAACGAAGATATCCTGCGGAGACGGCAGATAGTTTTCTCTTCTGACAAAACCATATCCGCCTTCCTGTACGATCTCGAGCACGCCGATGAATTCGGTAGGCTCGATCTGCGGCTTGTTATTCTGCTCCGGACGAGCTTCGCCCTCAGCTTGTTCTCCGTTTTCCGAAGAAGCACTCTCCGCACTCGGAGCGGTTTCTCCGGCCGGACGGATCTCCACGCTTCTATGGCGTGATTTCTTATTATTCTTGGACTGTTGCTTATCGGAGTTAGCAGGTCTGTTTTCCGCCTTCGGCTCTTCCTTCTTCACGTCAGAAGAAGTTTCTTCAGGCTTCACTTCTTCTTTCTTTTCTTCCTGCTTTTCTTCCTTCTGCTCGTCCTGTTTCTTCTCTTCTTTTACCTCTTCCTTGGCATCTTTCTTTGCCTTCTTGGAACGGCTCTTGGAAGCTGCCTTTTCGTCCTTCTTCTCGTCTTTAGCAGACTCGGTCTTTTCCGCAGCTTCAGCTTCGGAAGCAACAGGTGCCTCTTCCTTTTCCTTCGGCTCATCCGCCTTCTTCTTGGAACGGCTCTTGCTCTTGGAAGCTTTCTCTTCTTTCTTCGCAGGTTCAGCAGAAACTTCCTCTTTCACGGAAGCTTCCTCATTCTTTTTCTCGATGAGTTCTTCCATCGGGAGCGCCTCAGCTTCCGGTTTCTTTTCGCTCTTCTTGGAAGTAGTTTTCTTAGCAGCCTTCGCCGGCTTTTCCGCCTTCGGCTTCTCTTCCTTTTTCGGAGCTTCTTCCTTTTCCGCTTTTGCCGTTGTCTTTTTGGAAGTAGTCTTCTTCGTCGTCTTCGCAGCCTTCTCTGCCTTCGGTGGCTCGGCCGTCTTTTCGATTGCCTCGGACATCTTCTGTTCGCGGTTCAAAAGGTCGGCAAGCTGCTGCTGACTCATTGCTTCCGCCTGTTCCATGGTCACCAGATTAAAAGTGACAGCGATGGTCGCAAGCGCTTCTTTACTCTTAGAAGAAAAATCGTCTTTTGACACAAAAATACCTCGTAAAAAATGAAATCGGTTTATTCAAACAAAGAAGGTGGTCCTTCTTTACATCCAGTAGTTATTCAATTAATCCAATGAAAATATAATTACACCTCATCTGTATTCATCGTGTCTGCTTTAGCACGCAGAAAGAATACATTCATAAACCGTTGTCATTATAGAATTATTCCCGCAGGATTGTCAACAGGGATTTGTTTACAGTGCTTTTGGAGAAAAAAGAGGCCTTCACATTAAGTGAAAGCCTCTTCAGAATTATCGAATCATTCGTGCGGATCAAGTATCGCCGAGAGCGGCAAACTTATCCATCATGCTCAGTGCCTTACCTGTACCGATGGCGACGCAGCTGACTGTATCTTCTGCGACATATACATCGATACCGATCTTAGTGGCAAGCATGCGGTCAAGTCCGTAGAGCAAAGCACCGCCGCCGGTCATTACGATACCGCGCTGGGAGATATCGGCCATGAGCTCCGGTGGTGTTCTCTCAAGTACGGAGTGAACGGCATCAAAGATGGCTGCAACCGGCTCTTCAAGAGCTTCGAGCATTTCTGTGGAAGAAACGGTAACCGTTGCAGGAAGACCAGTGATCAGGTTACGTCCACGTACGTCCATCGTCATTTCTTCTTCTCTCGGATATGCACATCCGATGTTGATCTTGAGTTCTTCTGCCGTCTTTTCACCAATGAGTACATTGTGCTTACGACGTACATGCTTAACGATTGCTTCGTCGAACTTGTCACCGGCCACCTTCAGGGAGAAGTCTACTACCGGCTCGCAGAGGGAAATAACCGCGATATCCGTCGTACCACCGCCGATATCTACGATCATGGAACCGCAGGCCTTGGTGATATCGATACCGGCACCGATAGCTGCAGCGATCGGCTCACGGATCAGGAATACATCCTTCGCACCTGCATGACGGCAGGCATCTTCAACGGCCTTCTGCTCAACCGGCGTAATAACAGACGGAACGCAGACGACGATCGTCGGACGGAAATATGTAGCACGGATACCCTGGCATACACGGCCGATGAAAGCCTTCAGCATGACCTCGGTAACCTTAAAGTCGGAAATAACGCCATCGCGCAAAGGACGGATCGCTTCTACGACACCCGGCGTACGGCCAAGCATCAGGCTGGCACTCTCACCAACCGCGAGGACTGTACCTGTTTTTGTATTAACGGCAACAACAGATGGCTCCTTAAGAACGACACCCTTGCCGCGCACATAGATCAAAACACTGCTAGTGCCCAAATCGATTCCAATATCTAATCCTAAGCCCATATAATCAACACCTCGAATATAAGAAAATACGCCTTGCGTATTGTTATGCACACAAATAAGCACGTTAATGATACAATAAAAGCGCGTATGTTTCAATGTTGCTAGTTTGCATTCATTTTACAAATCGGAGTTAAATTGTGAAGAAGTTATTGGCATATTTATTCATGATTTGTGGTCTCAGCGCTTATTTTTTCAGCGAGGCGTTGCCTCCCTCCGTGCAGTTTTTCATGCAGATCCTCGGCTACATTTCCATGCCTGTTTTTGCACAGGCAGTCGTGGAAGGTTTTTTCCTCACAAGAAACGTCTATATGTACTTCGTCCGCATTACTCTGATCGCGTATCTGTCGCATCTTGCGCACTTCCTGATCTACCTTTTGTGGCCGGATACACCTTACCCTGCAAGAATGAACATCATTTTTTCCTGGGGCCTCTCCCTGACGGTCCTGATCGCGCTGGAATTTCTGATCTCTTTACCGCGCGACCGCATCGCCTCGATGAATCTTCTGAACGCAAATCAGGTAACGAATTCCACGCGTTACGACGTCATCATCACCAGCGAAGACGCCAACAATCTTCCGCGTGGTCTGAAAGTCCCGAAGTGGCCGAAATCCACCTTCTACGCCATCGCTCTCGTGCTTCTTTCCCTGTGCACGATCGTGATTGCGCTTCTTCCCTTGACGATGTCACTTCTTCCCCTCATCTGCGTCCTGACCTTCTACTGTCTCCACCGATGGAAACTTCAGTCACGCATCCTGATCGCCACGATCGTGTTCAGTGCTTTTGCCACCGCATACACGTTTACTTATTACCGTCTTTCCGGAACGATATCCTGGGAATGGACCTCGATCGCAGGCTTTCTTCTCTGCCTTCTCATCCCTGAGAAACGCCGCAGGAAATCACGCTGGTTCTACCGTGCACTGTATCTGGTCTATCCCGTAAGCATCGTAGTTATAGGAATACTTGCGGCACAACTTTCCTGACGATTGGGGATTCACATCTTTCATTTTATGATTCCCAGGATTTCTTCCCTTTTCAGGACAATTAAATCCCGTCGGTCCTTGACGACAAACAAGCCGGAAGGCGAAGTTTGAGTCTAGTACCGCTACGGGATTTTCTTAGCGAGAGCGTGTCCGGAAAAGGAAGAATCCTGGAAATCGAAAAAGATAAGACGTGACACACAAAATCTGTTATAATAGTTGTCCGTAAGTTTCTATATAAAGAGAGGTATGCATATGGCGTATTCAACAGACATTGACCGTAAATGGCAGCAAAAGTGGGAAGAAACCAAGCTTTATAAGTTTGACCCTGATAAGAAGGGTGAGAAGCTATACGTTCTGGAGATGTTCTCCTACCCTTCCGCGGCTAACCTACACCTTGGTCACTGGTATAACTACTCTCTGACAGACTCCTGGTCCCGTATGAAGCGCATGCAGGGCTATAACGTATTCCACCCGATGGGATTTGACTCTTTCGGACTTCCGGCAGAGAACTACGCCATCAAGACAGGTATCCACCCGAAGGATTCTACTCTCCATAACATCGAGATCATGGAGAAACAGCTGAAGGCCATGGGTGCGACTTACGACTGGGATTACGAGATCGCAACATGTAAGCCGGAATACTACAAGTGGAATCAGTGGATCTTCCTCCGTCTCCTGGAGAAGGGTCTTGCTTATAGAAAGAACGCACCGGTTAACTGGTGTCCGCAGTGTAATACGGTTCTTGCTAACGAGCAGGTCATCGATGGTGCCTGCGAGCGTTGCCATACCGAAGTTGAGCACAAGAACATGACACAGTGGTTCTTCAAGATCACGGCTTATGCTCAGGAACTTCTTGACGATCTTCCGAAGCTCGACTGGCCGGAAAAGACCAAGAAGATCCAGACCAACTGGATCGGCCGTTCCGAAGGTACACAGATCTCCTTCCTCTGCGAGAAGAACGGTGAGCGTCTGAAGGATGAAAACGGTGACGATCTGAAGCTCTCCGTATTCACCACGCGTGCCGATACCCTGATGGGTGTTTCCTACGTAGTTGTAGCACCAGAGTCGCCGCTTTGCACACTTCTGACTACAGATGAGTGCCGCGAAAAGGTTGAAGAATATCAGGCTTTCACCAAGAAAGCGACCGATATCGACCGTATGTCTACTACCCGTGAGAAGACCGGTGTCTTCACCGGTTCCTACGCGATCCACCCGATCACGGGAAAGACCGTTCCGATCTGGGCTTCCGACTACGTTATCGCAACATACGGTACCGGCGTAGTTATGGCTGTTCCGGCTCACGATGAGCGTGACTTCGAGTTCGCACAGAAGTTCGGTCTTCCGATCCAGCGTGTTATCGCTTCCCAGCCGGATGCCGAGGATGAACTCCCGTTCATTGAAAAAGGCGTACTCGTTAACTCCGGTGAATTCGATGGTCTGAACTTCAAGACAGCTATCGATGCAATCATTGAAAAGCTCGCTCCGCAGGGCATGGCGGAAAGAAAGATCAACTATCGTCTGCGTGACTGGCTGATCTCCCGTCAGCGTTACTGGGGTACACCGATCCCGGTCGTCCACTGCGAGAAGTGCGGTGTCGTACCGGTACCGGACGATCAGCTCCCGGTACTCCTGCCTTACGATGTAGAATTCCGTCCGGACGGAGAATCTCCGCTGGCTAAGTGTGCCGAGTTCATGAACACCACTTGTCCAAAGTGCGGCGCTCCTGCAAAGCGTGATCCGGATACCATGGATACATTCGTTGACTCTTCCTGGTATCAGCTCCGTTACCCGGATAACAAGAACGATAAGGAACCGTTCAACAGAGAACTCATCAACAAGATGTGCCCGGTAGATAAGTACGTCGGTGGTCCGGAGCATGCAGCCATGCACCTCCTCTACACACGTTTCTTCTGTAAGGCACTCCGTGATATGGGTTACCTCGATTTCGACGAGCCGTTCACTTCTCTGGTACACCAGGGCATCATCCTCGGACCTGACGGAAACCGTATGAGTAAGTCCAGAGGAAATACAGTTGCACCGGATCCGTACATCCAGAAGTATGGTTCTGACGTATTCAGAACCTACCTCGCATTCGGTTTTGCATATACTGATGGTGGTCCGTGGAGCGAGAGCGGTCTGCAGGCGATCGTTAAGTTCACAGGTCGTATCGACCGTCTCGTTGAAGAGATCAGCAAGATCGCAAAGGGTCAGGCTCTTCCGGCAGAGCTTTCCGCAGAGGACAAGGCTCTTCTCTACAGCCTGCACTACACCATTAAGGCCGTAACGACAGACACCGAGAAGTTCCAGTTCAATACTTCCATCGCACGTCTCATGGAGCTCCTGACAGCAATCGGCAAGTACCAGAGCGCACCGAATAAGAACGATGCTCTCCTGCGTCAGACCGTGGAGACATTCCTCCTGCTGTACGCTCCGTATGCACCGCACTTCACAGAAGAACTCTGGGAGAGAATGGGCAACGAATACAGTATCTTCAACCAGGCATGGCCGGTATGCAACGAAACCTACCTCGTTCAGGATACGATCGAGATCGCGGTTCAGATCAATGGTCAGGTGAAGTTCAAGCTCAACATCAGCCCGGATGCCACATCCGAGGAAGTGGAGAAACTGGTTCACGAAGACAGCCACCTCGAAAATGCACTGGCCGGCAGAAACATCGTGAAGTTCATCTACGTTAAGGGAAGACTGGCCAACATCGTAGCCAAGTAATCCTCGAAAAACAACCAATAAGAAAAAAAGTCGTATCCGGCGGATCAACTCGTCAGATACGACTTATTTTTTTAGTATACGAACCACAGGTATCCTTGCTGGATGACAAGAAGCTCATCCTGACCACGGGTATCGACAACATACCAGTCATCAGAGTTAATGCTTCCCGTATACCGCGGATCGGCTACATGCCCGGACAGATCATGCGTGATGCTATACCAGAAGAAAGAGTTTTCTAAAGCGCTTTTTGATGACCGGAAACTCTCATAGTCCTTCAGAACATCGTCATCAGCGTTTATGCTGTCACCATCGTAAAAATCTCCCGAACGCGCGAGATTCAGCACGACTATACCTCTGTCTTTTCCGCCGCCAAAATGATCGCCGTTTTGTTTTCTGGAAACAAGTAAGCCTTGTAATACAAAAGCATTCAACTCCTCCTTTGCCACCCGACCCGTGGTTGCGTCTATTTTCGGGTCTTTCATCCAAACAGCCAGGAGCAATCGTTCGTTGTATTCATAGTCCCATTCTTCGGACTGGATCACAAATTTCTTGTCAAAATAATCGGCAAGGATATATCCGCTGGAATCATACTCCGGAAATGGCCGATAAGAAGTAAGATCAACAAGAACCTGAGAACCGTCCTTTTTCACTCCGATCACTTTTCCCAGATAAAGATCGTCTTTCACATCCTCTTTCGCCAGGATCTCTTTGTCCAGCATAGGTTTCGACGGAAACAGCGGAAGAGACATGATCTCTTTGTAGGAATGAAAAGCCATAAACCCAGAGAGTTCGTCATAGGGATATTTCTTCTGAAAAAAGAACTCGTTCCGGCTGGAGATCGCATATTCGGATACTTCTTCGCCCTCCTTCACATAAAGAGTATAGAAAGAGGAAGCATCATCCGGATCCTTCGCGCCCAGCGCAAATGACCGCTCCGGATCCGCCTTATGTTCTTCCTCGATTCTTGCGCGAAATGCATTCCACATCGAGCCATCGCCTTTTATAAGAGGAATGGGTACGACAGTCGGTTTTGTGTCTTCTGAGGATGTAGTCGGCTCTGTGCTCGTTTCTTCTGTAGTCGTCGACGAAGAAACCTTTTCGGAAGCTTTCGTCTGCTCTGTCTTCTTTTTGCTGTCACAAGCGGAATTCATAAGAAGGATACCCGCCATACATGCCGCAAACAATCTACTTCTCTTCATATCTTTTCCTCGTATTCTTTTATTCGCCGCGCATGCGCTCTTTCTGGATTTTCGAAGCCCGGAATTTCGGACCGGAGAAATACTTTCTCTCAAAGTCTTCCGGCGAAAGCGGCCGCGCGTAATAGTAGCCCTGGAAGATATCCACGCCCAAAGCACGTATACGCGATGCTTTTTGTGCAGTCTCGATGCCCTCGACACATACCGTCATGCCGATGGTTCTTGTCAGGAGCACGATAGCGGAAATAAATGACGTATTGAAACGGTCGTCCTGGTCCACGAAAGCACGGTCGATCTTGATCTCATCTACCGGGAATTCACGGAGATAGTTAAAGGAAGAATATCCTGTACCAAAATCATCGAGTGCGATTCGGATACCATTATTTCGAAGTTTTAGCATGTTCTGACGGCAGATCGCCAGGTTCTTCATCAAGGTTGTCTCGGTGATCTCCAAAAGGACATTTTTCGGTTTCAGGCCATATTCACCAAGAAGCTCGATAACATAGTCCGCAAAATCGATCCTGGCCATGTCTTCAGCAGTTACATTGATATGTACATAGAAATCTTCCGGCACACCGCTGTCGATCCAGTCTTTGCACTGGGCCATAGCCGTACGCAGGATCCAGTCACCTACTACATTCATCTGACCTGTAGCCGTAACGGCAGCAATGACCTTCTCCGGACTTACGAGGTTGCCGTTCGGCGACAGCCAGCGCAGGAGTGCCTCACAGCCGACCAGTTTCTCTGTTCTGGCATCGACCAGTGGCTGGAAGTACAAAAGGAAACTCTTATTACCATCACGGATAGACTTGGAGATCTGGAATTCAAAGTCCAGACGTTCCTTCAGCTCCATCTTGTACTGCGGTGTATAGATCGAGTACGAGATCCTGGCATCCTGTTTTACCTTATGAAGCGCGATCTCGGCATTGACCAGCAATTCCTCGGCGCTGTCACCGCAGGACGGGAACAACGATGCACTCATGGAAACAGAAGCATAGATCGAGCTTCTCTCGAGTGTCATAGGCGCGTTCATCTCTTCCTTGAAAGCCTTCATGTAATGCTCCACCTGCACGCGGGAAGCATGCGGCCACAAAATACAGAACGCATCAACGGAAATATGATACAGCGATGCATCTTTCGGAAGTCCGTCACGAAGTTTTTTCGCAACGGCAACCAGAAGTTTCTCACCGGTAGAACGTCCGTAACGGTCGTTAAAAACATGGAAGTCTTTGATGTCCACCAGCACCATCGCGGCTGACAGGACGTTACGGTTATGGATCAGCATCTCGGCATCTGCCAGAAGACGTCCACGAACAGGGAGACCGGTCAGTTCATTACGTGACGAGTTTCTCTCCACGTTCTCACGCACCTCATTCATACTGGTCAGATCGAAGATCGTACCAATAAGAAGCAGCGCCTGCTTGTTGTTGTCATATACGGTCTTGCCTCGGCAGGCAAGCCAGCGGATCTGGTCGTCCACGCCCCATACACGGAACTCGATGGAGAAATTGTCCTTCTCCTCATCGGCCAGATAAGTAAATGTCTCGATAAAACGACGCCGGTCATCCTCGATGACTTCCTCGGCCATACGGTTGATGATGTCGCCGGTATACGTCAGTTCCACATCCGGGAAAGTGTTATGGATATTCTCGGAGAAAGTCAGGATCTCACGCTTCATGTCCGCGGTAAAAGTGATCGCCTCGGAACCGTCGATAATGATCCTCTGGAAAGAATCCGCTTCTTTTCTGTCGGTAACATCCACGAAAATACCGATAAGATATCTCTTCTTGTCCGGTGCCGTAAAACGGAAAACACCACAGGAATGTACCCACACCTCACCTTTTGTCGGAGAGAAAATACGGAAATCTTTTGCCCGGCTCTTCTTGCCCCAGGCGGAGTTTTCCAGAACAGATACAAAAGCGGCGTAGTCTTCCGGATGCACATAACTGCTCAGTTCCCTTGACGCGTGCGGGAGCTCACGTGTAGGTACTTCGACCAGATCAGCAAGAGAAGAATTGAATCTGCAGAAATCTTCCGTCTCGTCATAGCAGAGCACATACCCTTCGATCGAATCGCTCAGGAGCTTGTCGTAAACGATCTCGCCGAAGCTCTGGGTACAGTCTTCGATCAAGCCGAAGATGATGGAATGGTTATCCTTCTTGGCCTTCTGCATGTTGACACGGATATGGTAAGTATGACCGGTATATGAAACCAGATTGTGCTCAAAAGTCACTACCTTGTGGTTATCGGCGATCAGGTCATAGAAAGCTTCTTCGTAACGGACAGTCAAAGCACGCCGCTCGGAAGAGTCGGCATACTGAAGATACGCATCCATGATCATGTCCTGGGAAGCAACCGGTCCTAAGACCGTAACCATGCCGGGAGAAAAGAAGAATCGTTTATCCTTCGGAAAAACCACAAAAGAACAAAGGGCCACTTTTTCAAGCAAACCTTCGGCTTGTGCTAAAAGTTGCGGATCCAGACTGATCGACGAGTCGTATAACTCGGAAGCGAAACCTGAATCGTCGGCTACCATACTTTCATCCCCCGATGCACTTAGTAAGCTTATTGTATCATCTCAAGCACCTCGGCGTATAGTGCTTTTTTGCTTTCTCCCCACTCCTGCGCCAGTATTTTCGCGATTTCCTTCGTCGGAAGCCCCTGTTCTGCCAGCTCGCGGATACGTTTTTGACGTTCTTCCGGTGTGAGTGCTTCCGTCGTTTCTTCCTGTGCCCCCTCTAAAATGATGACGAATTCGCCCTTCGGCGGCACGTCTTCAAAGTGGGAGATAAGTTCATCGATCGTACCTCTTACCACCTCTTCGTAGCGCTTGGTCAGCTCGCGGCAGCACGCTGCCCTTCTCTGCCCGTTTCCGCAGGAAGCAAGGTCAGAAAGCGTCCGCAAAAGGCGGTGCGGTGCCTCGTAGAGGATCGTTGTCGTAGTCATGTGACTGACGACGGAAAGACGTTCTTTCCTCTCTTTGGTCTCTACAGGAAGGAAGCCTTCGAAATAATAATGTCTCGTATCCATCCCCGAAAGCACCAGTGCCGTAATGCCCGCAACCGGTCCCGGGACGGCCGTGATCGCCAGATCTTCTTCAATACAGGCCTTCACCAGGTCTTCACCCGGATCCGAGATACTGGGCATACCCGCATCGGAAACCAGCGCCACATCCACACCACTTCTAAGAAGCCCGAGAAGCTTCTCTCCGTGGGATGCCTTGTTATGTTCGTGATAACTGATCAGGTGCGCACTGATCTCAAAATGCGACAGAAGAAGCCCTGTTCTTCTTGTATCTTCACAGGCCACATATTCCACACTCTTCAAGACTTCCATGGCTCGGGGAGAAAGATCTCCCATATTGCCGATGGGCGTACCTACCAGATATAACATGTTTTATTCCTCACTATAGATCCTCTTTAATTCGTCTGTATACTGCCGGTCCGGCCCCCGAAGGATCAGCGGAGGCGCCACCGTCGTACCGGATATCTTTCCATCCTTTTTGGCGGAAAGAAGGTACAGTGTGGCCGGTTTATCGGAATAGGGGTGAACGAAACGCAGAAGTTTCGGTGCCAGATTCTCTTTATAGCATGCTTTCATCACATCCGCCAGAGTTTCAGCCCGGTCCACCAGAAAAAGGTCTCCCTTCGGCACAAGCATTTTCGCCGCGCAGGAGATGAAGTCCTCCACCTCTCCATGCATGGCAAATCTCGCTTCCAGAAGCGCTTGCCCATGGATATCGGTCTCGGTTACCGGACCCGAATCTTTCTTCCTGAACGGAGGATTGGCAAATACCACATCGTAATGGTTCTTCGGCATCATCCCGGTCGGAAGATCCCGAAGATCGGCAAGCTCCCCTCTCACCCGTCCGGAAAGCTCATTCATACGGATATTTCTTTCGAATATCGCTGCCGCTTCTTCCTGTCGTTCCACCGCATCGATAGTGATATCTTTTCTTCTGCCGGCAAGAAGGATCGTTGCCGCACCACAGTTACTGCCGAGTTCTAATGCCCGGAGCGGGTCTTTCTGCCGGAAACGCGCATTCTCCGCCACAAACCACGACAAAAGAACGGTGTCTTCGCCAAAGCGGAAACCCGTCTTGCTCTGGATCAGACGGAGCCCCGCCCTGCCCAGATCTTCCAGTGTTTCTGTTTCCGGATCATAGATATCCAAAAGAATCCTCCAGGTCATAAAAAGAGATCTGCATCCTATTCGGGTACAGATCTCTCACATTCAATTCACTATCTCTTATTAGCCCTGAGAAATTGCACCTGTCGGGCAAGCAGCTTCACAAGAACCGCACTCAAGACAAAGATCAGGATTGATCTCATACTTACCGTCGCCCTGGGAAATAGCGCCTACCGGGCACTCACCCTCGCAGCTACCGCAAGAAAGACATGCGTCAGAAATTACATATGCCATACTGATATCCTCCTTTATCTGGTCTATGATTTCATTAAACACTATTTTTATCTTTTTGTAAATATAACTATTTTCGTTGTATCTGCGATTTACAGAAACGCTATAGGCGTAAGGTTTACGCCATCTGCTGTCTATTGCCTGACTTGTTCTCGGTAACGATGGCAAGGGCAATATTACCGATAAGAAGGAGAGAAACCAGAACAAAGATGATCACGTTTGAAGTATGTGCCATAAGAACGATCGCAACAGCGATAAAGAGCATGCCCAGAGTCGAGATATTGATCAGCTTGGAAGAAAGGCTTGCGATACCGGATACCAGGGAAGCAACCAGATACAGGCAGAGGAAAACGAACATAACCATAAGGAAAGCAAATACATAGTACTTCACATTTACGGAAGGATACTTTGTCCAGACCTGATCGTAGGTATAGCCTCCGATAGGAAGGAAGGATCTTTCCTGAAGCTGGTAAAGACCGTTATCGTATGTCAGGCAGCCGTTACCGAAGAAGCCGGCAACTATCAGAAGGACGGTGGAGATAGCGGAAAAGATGCCGACCGCAGTAAATTTGTTAAGGAAACGCTTCAGGATAGATTCTTTTCCATCGGAAAAGATTCCGGCATTGATGTCACGAAGAACATCGTATGTCATATAAAGGAGAAGGATACCGAGAGTAATGAAAGAACATACAGGGATGATCTTTTCAGTGATCGGAGACTGGAAGAAACTGATCCAGGGTTCTTCTTCGCTGGTATAACCTGCGTAGGAGATACGCAGCCATCCTTCACGAAGGATCGCATCATATTTAAACCACAGGAACTGCAGTGCACCACCAAGGATCAAAGTGAGAATGCTTGCAAACAAAGTGCATTTTGCGTACTTTTTCATCTCTGTACCAAAGTTGGTCCGTCCGGTTACCGAAAACTGTTCTTTACTCATAAATACCTCCAATTCATCTGCACATTATCTGATGGAGTTTTTCTCCTCAGACGCAACTTATCTAACCAAGGTCGGTATATTATAGATAAATGCATGGAAAGTAAAGTGGGTTTTGGAAACTTTTCTCTTCTTAACAAATCGAAGGGGGTACTTGGCATAAATTTCTGGCAAATACCTATGTTTTAGAAAGATATCTTGCGAATTACCGAAATTATCAATGACAAAAATAAATGCCCCTGAAAAGGGGCACTCTTTCGTTTCTTTTATAGCGGGATCACTTCACATGCAGAGCCGGTCTTACTCCTGTTCAGGCTTCTCCTGTGCTTTTTCCTCAGCTTTCGGCTGATTCTGATTCTTCTTTCTCGGGCAGTCTTCCTTACACTTCGGCTGCGGTTGCGGAGGATTGAGCAATGTCACCTCGGAAGCATCGAAAACTTCCATCTCGGTCTCTTCATCTTTTTCAAAACGTACGGTAACACGTTCTCTGAGCAGATCGGAATACATAACAACACCGATTCCGTTCGGAGTCTTCACCTTCTTGCCCACCTTCGGAACACGCTTGTTGGCATCCTCATACGCCGCCTCTTCGTAAGACAGACAGCACATCAGACGACCGCAGGTACCCGTCAGCTTAGCAGGATTCATGGAAAGACCCTGATCCTTCGCCATACGGATCGTTACCGGCAGGAACTGGTCCAGATAGGAGCAGCAGCACAGTTCACGTCCGCAGATACCTAAGCCCCCGACCATCTTGGCCTGCTCTCTGGAACCGATCTGACGAAGCTCGATCCTTGTGCGGAAGCAGGAAGTCAGGTCCTTGACCAGTTCACGGAAATCGACTCTCTTCTCCGCGGTGAAGTAGAACGTCAGTTTCTTGCCGTCAAAGGTATAGACTGCCTCGACAAGCGTCATCGGGAGTTCTCTCTTCTCGATGAATTCCAGGCACTTGATAAAAGCACTCTGCTCGCGTTCTTTCTTCTCTTCGTAGTGGGTCAGTTCCGTATTATTCGCCATTCTCAATACCGGAAGGATCGTCTCATCCAGTTTATCGTCCGGCAGGTCGAAAGGTTCGTCAACGACGAAAGCGATGTCCTGTCCCAGGGCCGTATTGACCATGACGGCATCGCCCACCTTCAGCTTGAATTCACCCGCAAGGAAGCGGTATGGTTTTCCTGCATCGTGGAAACGCAGATTTACTACTTTAGCCATTCATATACTCCTTTTTCAGTGCCAGAAGCATCCGGCACACCAATATCTCAAAATTTCCGTTCGCCCGGAAGGCCTTAGCCGCAAGCGAGACCGCATGCGAACACTGCCCCATCTGGCTTACACGAAGCTTATATTTCTTGATCACGGCTACCATCTTATCTTTTTTGCCCTCACCATGCAAGCACGGGGACTTCGGATCCAGGATCAGTATCGCCATTTCATTGAAAAGCATATCCATCAGGGCCAGGATATCGAGGAAATGCTCCTTCTCCTCGTCGAAGAAGGAATAAGTTTCCGTCAGAAGGTCGGCACGCGATTTTTCGGGAAGCGTCAGGATGAGGTCCATCACATCCTCCCAGGCATCCACCAGCCAGGTCGTCTCCATAAGGGACATGGCATATCCGATGATGCCTCGCGAGAAGCGCGCGTACAGCCTCGCCTCTTCTTCCAGGATATCCGG
Organism: Clostridiales bacterium; assembly: GCA_017615755.1. Taxonomy (GTDB): domain Bacteria; phylum Bacillota; class Clostridia; order Saccharofermentanales; family Saccharofermentanaceae; genus Scatonaster. The sequence continues at coordinate 188,534 of JAFZZM010000063.1, forward strand.
ATTCGCCTTGCGGAGTGCCGCAAAGACTTCGTCTTCGGTATTCGGTACCATACGGATCGATACTGTTCTGGACAGGACTGTAGGCAATAGTTTGGAATCATCGGAAACCGTCAGAAGAAACACGACATGCTTCGGCGGTTCTTCCAGCGTCTTCAAGAGGGCATTCTGGCCTTCTTCCGCCAGTCCGTCCGCATCGATAAGATAGACCTTTCTCTCCGCGATCTGGGAAAGGATGCCTACATCAGAAAGGATACGGGAGCGGACATCCGCCACCTTGATATTCTTTTCTCCGGAAGGAAGCAGAAGTTCCCTGTAATCCGGATGAGTATGTTCACGCATATAGATGCAGTTCGGGCAGGTACCACAGCCCCCGTCCTTAGTCGGATGACTGCAAAGAAGGCCCTTGGCAAATTCTCTTGCCAGAGTCTTTTTTCCGATCCCGGAAGGACCGACGAATAAAAAAGCATGCCCCGGTTCACCAAGAAGCGAATTCCCGAGGCGTGTCTTAGCATCTGTTTGTCCGGTAAGATCAGTAAAAGCCATATCTTACATCTTCTCAAAGTGTTCTACATTCACTACGAACACGGTTGCACCGCCGACTGTAACATCCACCGGATACGGTACATATGTACCGCCCATGGCAGAAGGCGTGATATTTGTATTGATCGCCGATGTTCTGCTGCAAGAATACTTACGGATAAGATCCAGGACTTCCTGCTGCTTCTCGGCTTCCACAACGATCATCAACGTCGTATTTCCGGAACGGAGAAATCCGCCCGAAGAATTCAGCTTGGTTACACGAAAACCTGCTTTGTTCAACTCCGCCATAAGACGTGGAGTATCCTCATCATGTACAATCGCAAATACAAGTTTCATCGTCCTAACACCTCCCATACAGCGAGACGTACCTTCCGGTAGATCTCTTTCGGCGCATCCAGAGCGCTGATGCACTGTATCCTCTTCTCTTTCTTAGCCAGTTCAAGATAGCCATCCCGAACTTTCTTCATGAAGGCCAGGCCTTCTGCTTCCAGACGATCCTCGGCGCCCTCTCTTCCGTTTCTTCTTCTGTAGGCCTCTTCTTCCGAAAGGTCGAAAAGAAACGTAATATCCGGTGCCAGTTCATCTGTGCTCCACCGGTTCAGAGAATCGATGGCTGACAGTTCCAGCCCACGGGCATATCCCTGATAGGCGACTGTCGAATCATAGAATCGGTCACAGATCACGACCGTACCCTTTTCCAGTTCCGGCTTGATCTTCTCTTCCACGATCTGTGCACGTGCCGCTTCATAAAGCAGAAGCTCGGTCCGTGCATGCATCTTACTGTTGGCCTTATCCAGAAGGATCGTACGGATCTTCTCACCAATCGCCGTTGCACCCGGTTCACGGATCAGGATATACGGAATTCCTTCCTTGCGAAGATCTTCCGAAAGCATCTCGATCTGCGTAGATTTTCCGGAACCATCGATTCCTTCAAAGGTAACAAACAAACCCTTCATGCTTTCTCTCCGACCTCCTTCAACCATCACATTCATTATATAACATAATCAGATAATCAGTCTAACTTCACAGAATGGATACTGGCGATTTCCAGCCAGATATCTTTCTCGATCCGCTCATTATCCTTACGGATATCCTCGAGTGTCTCCTCGGCAGGACGACGCGGAGCGCGGTTCCAGTTCTTGCGGGAACGACCTTCACCGTCACGGTTCTCTCTGTGCTCCGAATTATTGCGGTCGTGATTTCTCTGGTTGTTACGGTATTCCCGTCTCTCCTGATTTCTCTCCGCATTCTTCTCGGTATTTCTTTCCGGATTCCGCTCCCTGTTCTCGGAACGTCTCTCGTTTCTTTCCTTCTGCGCACCGTTACCGTTCTCGTTATCAGAACGGTTATTTCTGAAATTGCCGTTACGATTCTGGTTACCGCTGTGATTGCCCGGCTTTCTTCTACGGTTACGGTTTCCGCCGTTACCGCTTCTCGGCGCCTGGTTTCCACCTGTTGCCGCTACCTGCTGATTCGGCTTGTTGTTCTCTTGCTCGGCCATTCTTTTCCTCCCATCGTTTACACGGACTGAACATCTTTATTATATCGGTTTTCCTCTATCTATCAACTGCCAGTGTCCGGCATGACCCCATAGTACCGGACCGCATCTTTCCACTTTTCCGGGATCTCCGTTTCTCCCCCTAGAAAAAGAAGCGGCACCTGGACGAAACCTCTCTCCTCCATACGCGGATGCGGGATCTGAAGCCGCTTGCTGTCGATCCGTTCCTCCCCGAAGGTCAGGATATCCAGATCGATGGTCCTTGGTCCCCAGTGGATCTTTCTCACTCTATGAAGCGCACTCTCGATCTTCTGGCACTGGTCCAGAAGCGATATCGGCGTATGGGATGTCTTAAGTTTCACACAGATATTCAGAAAAGCATCCTGCTCTGTATAGCCTACCGGATCCGTCTCAAAAACAGGCGAACACTCGATACTTTCGATCTTCGGGTCTTCTTTCAGCATCCTGACCGCTTCCGTCAGGTTTTCGAGCCGGTCGCCCATATTGCTTCCCAAAGAAAGAAACGCCTCAGTCATGCGCGTCCCTCCAGGTCATTTCTGCTTCTCGTGATCTCCACGCCCATGGATTCAAAATCTCCCTCGATCGGTGCCAGGGGTTTCTCTATCCGTACCATGATCTTCTCTACTTCTTCAAAAGCACTCATCACGTTCTTCATGATCTCGCCGGCCATGTATTCGATAAGGTCACACTGAAGATTCTCAACCGTGTTTTTCACGATTTCGAAGACCTTGCTGTAGTCGATGGTATCGGAAAGACAGTCGGTCTTCCACGCCGGGATCTCCGAAACAAAGAGCTCCAGAGAAACCACGAAGGTCTGCCCGTTCTTCTTTTCTTCTTCGAGCACGCCGCTGTGGCTTACAAAACGCATCGAGTTCATGAGTATCTTATCCATGGTCTTATCCTTCCATCGCTTTCCACATGGTCAAGGCCTGCGCCGAACCACGGGCATCGTGAACACGTACGCATACGGCATGTTCTTTTGCACAGAAACAGGACACCGCGATCGTTGCCGCGTCTCTATCCTCTACAGGAACACCGCCCAGTGTTGCGCCGATAAATCGCTTTCTGGAAGCCCCGATCAGCATCGGGTAACCCTTATCCTGGAAATACGGGACGCTTCTTACAAACTCGATTGATTCATCCGTCTCCGTACCAAAACCGATACCCGGATCGAAAACGATATTCGGGATCGCGATTCCGGCATCGAGCGCCCGCTGCAATCCCTGTTCAAAATAGGCCTCGCAGCTTTCCAGGATCGTACCCTTTCGGGCAAAGATATCCGGACGCGTATAGTTGGCCATCAGGACCAGCCCCGCGTTTTTCTCGGCTACGACTTTCGCCATCTCCGGGTCATACATAAGTCCCCATACATCGTTGATGATGGAAGCACCGAAAGAAAGCGCCTCTCTTGCTGTCTTTGCTTTATATGTATCTACTGAGATCGGTACCGAAACATGCTGGGAAATAAGTTTCAGCGCCGGGATCAGACGGGACAGTTCCTCGTCCGCCGAGATCGCCTCGGCACCCGGTCTTGTCGATTCCGCACCGATGTCGATGATGTCCGCGCCGTCTTTTTCCATCTCGATGGCCCGGGCCAGCGCCTGCTCGGGAGAAAAGAAATTGCCGCCGTCAGAAAAAGAATCCATCGTCACGTTCAGAATTCCCATGACAAGCGGACGCTCCTTATATGAAAGGACCTTGTCCCCGAAGCGCCACTCCTTCGTTTTGGCATTCTCGATCAGTTGTTTTCTCAGTTCATCAGTCATCTTACGCCGTTATTCTCCTCAGATCACATTTCTCGGGCGGTTGATCAAGGCCAGCGCCTCGGATCTGGTTCTTGCATCCGAACGGCATCCGCCACGCATTGCCGAGGTGACTGTCTTGGAACCAGGCTTTCTTATACCGCGCATAGTCATGCACAGATGCTCCGCTTCGATCACGACACAAACAGAAAGCGCATCGACGGCTTCCTGGATCGTGTCGGCGATCTCCGATGTAAGACGCTCCTGCAGCTGCGGCTTGCGCGACAATGTATCCACGATACGCGCTACCTTGGAAAGACCAAGGATCTTACCGTTTCTCGGCACATACACAACGTGTGCTTTTCCATGGAACGGAAGAAGGTGATGCTCACACATGGAATAGAACGGGATATCACCGATCAGGATCATCTCATCGTTTCCCGTCTCGGTGAAGATCTTGATGTCCTTTTTGATATCACGATGCAGTCCGGAAAATACTTCTCCGTACATTCTGGCCACGCGGTTCGGCGTCTCGAGAAGTCCCTCTCTATCCGGGTCTTCGCCCACTGCGATCAGGATCTCTCTGACCGCTTTCTCGATACGTTCCAGATCCATGCCCTTGCGGCTCTCCTCCGGTACACGGAAATCATCTTCATACACGCTCATTTCTTCTCTCCTCAAACTCCATATTTATGTCTGTATTCCATCGGGGTCATGCCCTTCTGTTTTCTAAATGCCACGTTAAATCTCTGCGGGCTGGAAAAACCGACCTGGGTCGCGATACCGCTGACCTTGATCTCTTTTTGCGTCAGCAGACGGCATGCCGCATCGATACGGATCTGCATCAGGTAGTTCATCGGGCTGATGCCGAATTCATCTCGAAAAGCTCTTGTGAAGTATCCCTGGCTAAGGAATACGTAGGACGCAGTCTCAGCCACGGTCACGCCACGCTCGTAATTCTCATCCAGATAATCTCTGGCAATAAGGACCAGCTCTCTGGCTTTTCCGTTCTTTACGCGGAGGCTCTCCTCCCACTCTTCACGAAGTGCGCGGGACAATGTGATCAGAAGCTCCATGGTCATGAACTGCATCATCATGTCCTTGGCATACGCTTCCGAACGGCTCTCTCTCATGATCCTCTCCGCAAGGCTTCCGATCGCCGAACGGCTCTTACCGGAGATGATCAGATACGAGTTATCGATCTTGGTATCGTTTTCACCCTGGGCAAAATCCAGGAAGTATTCCAGCGGCAGCTGTGATACATTTTCCTGCAAAAACGGAACGGTCGGTCCGCCCTTCAAGCGGCCGTTATCCATCGGCTGGGACTCCTTCGGCTTCGAAAGCAACGCTTCCTGTGCTTTTTGAATATCGGAAGAAAAACCGAAGTACAGAACGACCATATCGGCCGGGCCTTCAAGCACACGGACGGAATGCGTCACCTGCGGACGGATGACCATCGTCGAGCCTTTTGTCACCAGGACTGACTTACCATTGATGTTAAATTCGCACTTTCCTCTTCGAAGGTACATAAGCTCGTGGGCGGTGTGACGGCTGGCAGTCGGAAACGGCGTAGATGTCTCATAACAATGTTCAACACCTTCGAACACTACGGGAATTGAGCCGGAGAATTCAAGAAGACTTTTCTCAAATGCCGGTAACAGTTCTTCTACCATGTTGCACCTCCTGTTTGCTTACGTTAAGAAGCGGATGTTGTCAATATAGATGGCGCCGGAGCGCTGTCTGTCGAAAATCGTAAAGCGCAGATCGCTGATCTCCATCTCGTCAAAGGACGACCAGTTCAGTGTGATCGTCTGCCAGCGAAGGCCGATCGCAATCGTGGCTTCTCCACGGAATCCCGTGATCTGCATCGTCTTTTCCGCCTGATCCGGATTGAATACATCCAGACAGATCCTTCTGGCCTTGGAGAATCGAAGCGGTGCCATGCAGGATGCATACGAAAGCACCGGACCAAAGGACAGAAGACTGTTCTCTGTCTCGTATTCGATACGAAGCGATGCTGCTCCCTGCGTCTTGTTCATGACCTCACGGAAGATCTCGGCTTTACCCTTTGTCACCTGATAGGTCGGCAGTTTTTCAAAATCACTGTCCCACGTTTTCTTTCCGATAAAGGACAGGTCCTCGCAGGCCGCAAACGTCAGGTCCGGGCAGTACTCGGACGGGATACGGTCGAAGCGGAACGGCAGTACCGGAATATCGATACGGTTACGGAACGTGGCCTGATGCGGGATCGGGCTGTAGCCGTAAGTTACGCCGACCGGGTTCTCGATCTCATCGTTCCAGACCATAACACGTACACCATGCAGGATACGGGCCTGTGCCGGAACATAGACACGGCTTTCGTCGCAGATAGAGAATCCACGCAGGATCGCCTCATTTTCTGCAAGTCGCAGACCATCGACGGTGTTGTCGAAAGAAAGCATGATCTTGTTTCCGATCACTTCTACGCCGACGCATTCCGGCGAAGAAGACGGCATCTTCGGTGTAAAGTGAAGGCCCAGTGCGATACAGGATAGTCTTCTACCGAGTGCAAAAGATACGGCACTGTCAGCAAGCAGCATATCGTGCTGGCTCAATATACCGATCGGCATCGGGAAACTTCTTCTGATCGCCGAAAGACGCTCGTTAAACTCTACATGCTGATACGGCTTTTCCGGATCGATCGCATTCGGATGCAGACCCAGGATAATGAAGGACGGCACCTGAAGCTTATCTTCGATCTCACGCGGTCCGAATACACGGGCCAGATCGATCAGAAGCTGGCGGACCATCGGTACATATTCTTTACCGATCTGTGCATCGGAAGCATCCGGAGCAAATACGATACCACGGATACTGCTGTCGCACAGTGGAGCCAGTTTGTGATTATACAGAACGGACATCAGGTCTTCCGGTCCGACCAGCGGCTTATGGCTGGCCTCGGATACAAGTGTCTCATCTTCTACTTTAGCCTCTTTCAAGAGGGATGAAATGAGGTCGTGATTGCTCTTGATCTCTCTTGCCACTTCCTCATCCGGGAACTTCAGCGGCTCATCCTCGTCGTCAGCCTTCAGTTCTTCGTCAGTAAGAGGTGCTTCGAAATCCTTGGCAATATCTTCCTGCTTCTTTTCTTCTGCATTCTCTTCTGTTGTCTCTTCGGACTTTTCTTCAGCGTTTTCTTCGGACTTCTCCTCGGCATTCTCTTCAGAGTTGTCTTCCCCATTCTTCGGAAGGCCACCCTGATCATCCTCAAAGGCCAGCGCGCCTTCCGGATCGATCGGGACCTCACAGGTCTCCTCGTCCTCGAAAACGAAGGACTCTTCGCTTGTTGCCTCACCGTCTTCGTCCGACTTGGTGTTATCCTTCAGGATGTTTCCCGTCAGGATCGCATTCTTCTTCTCTGTCAGACGGAGAACATTGGCACGGAATCCTTCCACGTCAAAATACAGATTGCGGTCGGAAAGATACTGCTTGATCGTCTCGTTGTTGTCCACGCCATCGTGGGAGAGCCAGCGGTAGATCGGTGCATAGTCTTCAGCCAGGTCCAGGATACCTACCGGATAGTGGAGCTGCTCAGCCAGATGATACGCAAACGAAAATGCCACAGAGGAAACCGCGGCCAGTTCGCGGGTATCGCGGACACGGATCCAGTTGCTCTGCTGCTGCATGATGATCGGCTCATAGGAGATCTTCTCGATATCCGTAAGCGCATTTCTTTCCGGAGTATAGAAACGGATCAAAGGCATGACCGTCTTTTTCAATGGTGTTCTCGGTGCGGCACTCTTAGAGATCGGTGTGCCAAAAGGTTTTCCGCCGAACATGACCCAGACATCGCCGCATCGGCAGTCTTCGATGGTCCGTTTGTTGGTCAGGGAGCGGAATTCCAAGGTATAGGCGTCCGTTGAGGAACGGTACGGAGGCATCTCGAACTGAAAACTTCCGTCTTCTTCCGATGTGGTCTCCAGACTCAGGATGACACCATAGTCCGTATCCAGCTTGGATACTTTACGTCCGTCTGTCGGGTCCTTCTTAACTTCCAAAGTGACAGGAACATTCGGCTTTCCTACTTCGCCACGGAGTTTGACCGGTACGCCCTGCTGAAAGACCATACCCGGCGAGATCCATGAAGGAAGACGTATATCATTAGTTTGCGTCATATTTTCGACACCTTTCCAAATTACACATATCTAGTCTATCTTACCTATTATACGACAACTTTGCCAAACTTTCGCGACTTTCCTTAAGAATCATAATAATATGCGGAGAAATTATAATCTACGCGCTATGTTCGCAACGACAGTGCTTTTGGACAGGAGAACATTAAAATAATCTTTAGTTATCGGAAAACACGCAGTACAATCCGTTTGACTGGTGAAATTTCTGGGGAAGGAGGTGAATAAGTGGACGATATCGTGTATATGGGAAGGGTCCTTCGGACACTTCGCCGGGCACGAGAATTATCCCAAGTCGACATCGCTATCAAAGCAGAATTGAACCTGTCCTACTACAGTCGGATTGAACGGGGTGAGGCTAATCCGACGATCAAAACCGTGTTAAAGATCCTAGAGACTTTAGATGTGCCATATGAGGACTACTGGGGTATGGTCGCGCTCGAAAAAATGCACAGTGCAGCCGGTCCACGTCCATCTTAATTGAAGGATCAACCGAAAAAAGACATCATGCCGTGTCACCAGCTATGAAATGAAATGGACCAATGAAATGAAATCCGCTGGCCACGGCATCCTTTTGCATCAATATGATCAATCCAGAGGAGCGATAACCAGTTCGATGCCGAAATCGCGGATCTCCTGAGCCTGTTCGTCAGAAATGCCGGAGTCAGTGATCAGTACATCGATGCGGTCTGCAGGAATGAAAGAAGATGTGGAATCCGCATTGAGTTTCGTCGAGTCAACAAGTGCGATCCTTCTCTTGCACTTCTCCGCGAAGCGCTTCTTCAGTTCGAGTTCATAGAAATTATGTCCGGTCAGTCCGGAAGCAAGCGAGAAACCATTTCCCGATACAAAATAACTGTCGCCACTGATGCGTCGCAGCATCTCTTCACACAGAAGGCCTTCGATCGCGCCGGAATGCGGGCGAAGTACGCCCCCGACAAGTACGGTACGGAAATTGCTGTATCTCTGGATCTCCATAGCGGTATGGATACCGTTGGTTACGATCGTAAGATTTTCCAGTTTGCTGATAAACGGGATCATATGAAAAGTCGTGGAGCTGGCATCGATAAAGATCGTCTCACCTTCATGGACGAACTTGCCGGCTTCTCTTCCGATTGCCGTTTTCTCTGCCACGCACATCACGCTTCTGCGCATATAGTTTTCAGGTGTGGAAGACTGCTTCACGGAATCCGAGATCGAAGCACCACCATGGAAACGGACGATCGCACCTTCACGCTCCAGATCGCGCAGGTCGCTTCTTACCGTAGCACCGGTCACACCCAGTCTTTCTTCCAGGTCCGTCGTTGCTACACGGCTTTCTTTTTCCAGTATTTCCAGGATTTTCTTTCTTCTGTCTACGTTGATCATATTGTCCCCCACCTAATTCTATATCTTCATAGAATGAAACATATGATAAACGCGAATCTATCGTTTGTCAACGTTTCTTTTTCATTTGTTTTCAAGTGAAATAAAAAGAGCTGTTTCATAATGAAACAGCTCTTTGGCTGCCGAACTAGGATTCGAACCCAGACAGACGGTGCCAGAAACCGGAGTGCTACCTTTACACAATTCGGCAATGTTGTTAATCAACGCTAGAAAGTATACCAAAAGAATTCCGTTAGTGCAATACCTTTTTCTTTATTTTCCGGAAGGTCTTGCAGTAGGCATATCAGGGGCGGAAGGAAGCGGTTTCATCAGCCCCAGCTCCTCGGCTTTTTCCCTTACCAGCGCAATATCTTTCCAGAGCTTGATACGCTCATTGTTATTGCGGAGAATGTATGCCGGATGGAACGTCGGAAGAATGTAATAGCCGTTCTTTTCGAAGAACTTACCTCGGATCTCCGTCATCTTGGCCATCTTATCTCCGGTAAAGAGCGTGTAGGCGGTCTTACCCAGAAGAACGATGATCTTCGGCTTGGAGATCAGGATCTGCTTGCCCAGAAGAACTTTACAGGTCTTCGCTTCCGCTTCGGTAGGAACACGGTTCTCCGGCGGACGACACTTCACTACATTAGCGATATGAAAATCCTCCATGGAAAAGCCCTGTGCATCCAGAAGCAACTGCAGGAGCTGTCCTGCCTGTCCTACAAAAGGCAGTCCCTGTTCATCCTCATTTGCTCCCGGACCTTCGCCGACAAACATGATCGGCGCTACGACACTGCCACGGTAGATCACCACATTCTTTCTCGTCTTGGAAAGCGGGCAAGCCTGACAATTCCGGCACTCTTCAACAAAATCGTTCCAGGATATCTTCATATATTCACCAATGGGATCAACGTAAAACGACCACCGTGATCCCGTCATTTCCCTTGGCCCAGTCGGGGTCATTACGGAATGCGGGGCACGCTTCCACGATGGATCTTCCTAAAGTCTCGAAAGGACCAAACTGTTCACCCGGACAGAAAGCACGGATACGTCCTTCATCTTTCATGGTACGAAGTACTTCAAGTGTAGCCGTCTTGATCACACCGCCCTTGCCGGTGGAACCATAACCGTGAATAACCTTCACCTGATTCACTCCGACACGGCGCAAAGTATTGAGTTCCAATCGCAATTTGCGAACGGCAACATCAACTTTAGGCATACCTTCTTTGATATTGATGATACTTGCGGCCATGTTATACCTCTACTCTCGACTTACACAATTATTATATCACAATTTTCACTTTTTTCATGTTTGAAAATCTAGACAATTTGCTATAATAGCAAACATGAGAATCGATAAAATTTTGGCAAATTCAGGTTACGGAACACGTTCGCAAGTCAAGGATTTCTTGCGTTCGGGACGTGTCACGATCAACGGGGAAGCGATACTCGATCCGGGCTATTCCGTATTTGACAAAGACATCCCATTAATTTGCCTGGATGGCTCTCCAATCGTCGCCGGAACACACCTGTATTTCTGTCTGAATAAACCTGACGGGTATGTTACCGCCATGACAGATGACCACCTTCCCTGTGTCGGAGATCTCATTCCTGATCATTTGAAAACGAAGAAACTCGCACCGGTCGGTCGTCTGGATTATCACACCACAGGCGTCCTTCTCATCACGAATGACGGTGATCTTTCGCATAAGCTCACAAGCCCGAAATGGCACAAAGAAAAAGTCTATCTGGTCACCTACGAAGGCGAAGCACTCACAGAAAAAGAAGTCGAGTGCTTTTCGAAAGGAATCACACTTCACGAGAAAGGCCGCGAGCCGGAAAAACTGAAGCCTGCCGAACTGATCCTTCTTGCACCGGGACAGTGCCGTCTGGTGCTGACTGAGGGAAAAACGCATCAGGTCAAGCGCATGCTGGCCTCGCAAGGGCGAAGTGTCATTGCCCTGCATAGGGAAAGCATCGGTTCGCTCTGCCTTCACGACGGACAAAAGCCCGGCGAGATGTATGCATTAAGTGCGGAAGAGATCGCTTTACTTAAAGAGTGAGTATCAATCCTTGGATTCTACGTACGGATACTGCTTCAGATAATCCTCACGGATCGCTTTCATATCCTTCAGTGCATTCTTGATGAACTCTTTGGACTCATCCAGTTTCTCGCCTCCGGCATTGATACCGAGAACGATAGATGTATCCGATTCTTTCCAGAGAACTTTTACGCCCAGTGAAAGCTGGTCGATCTTGTCGCTGATAATAAATCCGTAGACATGCTCGACCTTGGATTCTTCCGTGATCTCCGGAAGTTCCACTCCGCTTGCGGCAACTTTTTCACCATACTCTTCGACAAATCTGGCCTGGGAATAGATATACGGCTGAACATGGGAAAGCTCTTCTTCTGTCCAGGTATTTTTCATTTCTTCATAAAGGTCATCCAGAGGCAGCAGCGTCTCGCTGGATACATAACTCGGGACCGTATAGGCATCGTAGATCAGGATCGACGGGCGCACCGCCATCAGAGCCACTTCCTGCTGAAGCGCATATACATCGATCTCTTCGCCTTCGTTATTATCCGAGACCACGTCTACGTACTGCACCTCCGGCGTTTTAAAAGAGGAATGCTCAGTCGTGACATCGATCAGAATATCCGCGTCAAGCTCAAAATGGCCGATACCGGTGACACGAATGTCGAGCTTCGTTGCCAGAAAGAAAAAGCGCACAAATGTAACGACGAATACCAGCACCGCAACGCCGATGATGATCTTCCATCCTTCGTAATGGAAGAAATCGCCCCACTGTTTCTTGGTCTTACCCAGGTAATGTTTGGCGGCCGCCTCTTCTTCCTTCTCCTTCACGATACGGTCACGGTTACCGGTCGCCACGTTATAAGCAGCGGAAAGATCCGCCAGCTTCTGTTCATCGTTTTGGGCCTTATACGTCTTGCCGAGCTTCCAGAAACGGTCATCGATATCTTCTCTTCTCGCCCAGGCAGGAAGATCGAAGTACTCCAGTGCTTCCTCCTTGGTCATCTTCTCTATTGCCGGATCGGGTACGATCGGAACCTTCTCCTCATTTGGCTCTGTATTTAACTTCTCAGGTTCTTTCTCAGCCATTCCTTTTTCCTTCCAGTCATTTCCTTTCACAATGAAAAGCACGCGTTCTGCGTGCTTCTCTTTACTTCTTCTTCATCTCTCTCTTGAAAGCTCTGAAGTCCGCCAGTGCTGCCCAGCCGATCTTGATGATCTTCTTGATGTTGATGGAGTTCTTACCACCCTGTCTGGGCTTAAACGTGATGACACGAAGCGTGTAGTTTTCTTTATAGTATGCAAAGAATGTGGTGAGCATAACATTCGGGAGGTTGTAGTCCTCTCTGAAGCGGCCCACATACTTGTTTACCAGCGTGTTCTTCATAAGACGGAAAGGAGCATTGGAGTCCTTCACCTTAACGCCGAAGTGCAGACGAAGCAGGAAGCACAGGAACTTCTCGACAAACTTTCTGGACTTACCGTCTCCACGGACGACACGGTTACCCAGGATCGCATCATACTGGTTTCTCAGTTCCCAGAAAGCTTCGAATTCATTCGGATCCGTCTGTCCGTCCGAGTCAGTCTGGAAGATCCAGTCTGCGCCGTTGGCGATTGCGTACTTGTACATCGCGATCAGCTTCGGACCATGCTGCTTGAGGCAGTCGGACATGATCTCCAGCTTCGGATATTTCTGCTGCATGGAAACCAGGATCTCATGTGTTCTGTCGGCACTTCCACTGTCAGCTACTACCATACGCGAGCCTTCGCCCTTTCCTTCAAGGATCGGGTACCAGTCGCTTACGACTTTCTCGATATTTGCTTCTTCGTTATAGGCAGGCATGACAATAAAAAGATTATCCATTTTTCCGTGCTCCTCAAGTGTCTAGATTAACTTTCATTATACCATTGCAAATGGCGTTTGTGTCAGACAAGTTCTCTCTTTACCAGCGCCAGTGCAGAGGCTACGACCGCATCCATGTCGTAGTACTTGTACTCACCGAGACGTCCGCCGAAGATGATCTTTTCTTCCTTGTCCGCCAGCTCACGGTACTTGGCATAAAGTGCACCGTTTGCCTCATCGTTTACCGGATAATACGGCTCATCGCCCGGCTTCCATTCGGAACTGAACTCACGACTGATAACGGTCTTCGGAAGATCATTGCCGTCTTCATCCTTACCGAAAGTGAACCACTTGTGCTCGATGATCCTCGTCCACGGTGTCTCACGGTCTGTGTAGTTCACTGCGGCATTGCCCTGGAAATTCGGCTTATCAAGAAGTTCTGTCTCGAAGCGTACGGAACGATACTGCAGGTAACCCAGCGAGAAATCATAGTACGCATCGATCGGGCCGGTAAACAATACCTTATCCGCCATGGCATTCCACTTTTCTTTATCATCGAGATAATTCGTGTTCAGCTTCACTTCGATTCCCTCGAGCATATTCTCCACCATCTTGGTGTAACCCTTTGTCGGAATGCCCTGATAGAGTGCATTGAAGTAATTGTTATCGAAAGTCAGACGGACCGGCAGGCGCTTGATGATAAATGCCGGCAGATCCTTACAGTCACGTCCCCACTGCTTCTCGGTGTAGCCCTTGACCAGTTTCTCGAAGATGTCACGTCCGATCAGGGAGATCGCCTGCTCTTCCAGGTTGGACGGTTCTTTACCCGCCATCTCGGCTCTCTGCTCATCGATCTTTGCCTTCGCTTCTTCAGGCGTCACCACGCCCCACATCTTGTTGAAGGTATACATATTAAAAGGCAAAGAGAAAAGCTCTCCTTTATAGTTCGCCACCGGACTGTTGGTGAAACGGTTAAAGGCAGTAAACTGATTGAGGTAGTTCCAAACTTCCTCATTGTTGGTATGGAAAATGTGCGCACCATAAGTATGGACCTTAATGCCTTCGACATCTTCGCAATACACGTTTCCCGCAATATGCGGACGCTTCTCGATCACGAGCACGCTCTTGCCGCGTGCTTTTGCCTCGTGGGCAAATACTGCACCGAAAAGACCTGCACCAACTACCAGATAATCGTACTTATTTTCCATTTTGCTTCGCCGCCTTTCTTCTTTCCCTTCTGAGTCGGGAAACTTTTTTTCTGATCTTAAATGTATCCTTAAATACCAGCCAGATGTCCTTGAACTTGATTCTGGAGAAACCTCCCTCTCTTGTAAAAACAAGACGGATCGGTCTCTCGATGATCTTCGCACCTAATTCGTTAGCCACGGCCAGGATCTCGATATCGTAGGCAAAACCCTTCGTCATGACATCCTCGATAATGCCCTTAAGAAGCGGTGCCTTGAAGAGCTTGATACCGGTCTGCGTGTCGTGCACTTTCAGATGAAAAAGCACTCGCAGCATGACGTAGTAGCCGAAGCTGATGAATTTACGGATCGCCGGGTACTCCAACTGCGATTCTTTATGCATCTTCGAACCAATCACGACATCCGCCTTTTCGGATTCCATGTGCTTGAGGAAATCTTCCAGATGATCCGGCGAGAGGTCCAGGTCTGAATCGAGGAACGCGATGTTCTCGCCTCTTGCGGCCTTGACGCCCTGCTTTATGGCATTGCCCTTACCACCATTCGGCTCGTAAGAAACAATCGTGATCTTGTCACACTCTGCTTTTGCTCTTTGCATCTCTGCCAGCGTGTTATCCTTGCTTCCATCGTTGACACAAACGATCTCGAAATCCTCACAGAATGTGGAGATGATGCGGTTCGTCTCAAGAAGATTCGCATACACGTGTTCGCCTTCATTATACGCCGGCATAACTACGGATAAAATCATACATATCCTCCCTGTTCGATCCGGTTCGTATCCGACATATAGATCAGATACGGTCCGGACGATGTTACAAAAGTATATTCAGACAGCAGTGTTTCCGGGACCCGTACGATCGAAGACCGGGAAACGATCAGCATGTTTTTCTGCGGTGCATCGGACAAGGAATCATAATACAGATAATCCCCGCCCTCATGGAAAATATCCACCGGATTCCAGCCGGCCAGTGTCTTATAGATATGACCGGTATCCACGACACGGAAGTTTCTCAGGTCTAAAGAGATATCTCCGCCGAATCCGTAGACCACATCCGGAGATTGCTCTTCCACGATCTTCATGACGGCATCGTACGCCTTCGTGTCGATCGTCCTGTTACTATATAACCTATGGTCCAGAATATGGGATCCGAGAACACAGATCAACAGCACCGTCATACCAATATACTTGAAAAGTGCTCTCGAGGAAAGAGAATCTATAAAAATGCCGGAAGAAAGTATCATGACGATCAGGACAGGTATGAGGTAGCGGCACTCGAAGATCTTCGCGGAATAGGTCATTTTCAAAAACGCAAACATGAGTATATTAAGTCCTGCGATGATTGCCAGAAAGGCATGCGGCACAGCGTCAGAGAAGTTCTTCAAAGCCTTTCTGCACAGGAGAACGAACGAGATCAGGAGTACCGTGACGATCACAAGCGCCAGGATATGGTCGATACCGTTTCTTGAAAAGACCTGTACGGATCCTGCCTCGGAAGCCGGAAGTGCACCTGTCAGCTGCAGGAAACCAAGGAAGATCGAAGAAAGATTCTTACCAAAATCCTCAAGCGGGATCATCTCCATGAAGCTGTCTCGGCTTTCGAAACCGACAGCATATTTCTGAAGGAGTTTACCCAGAACCGTCACCGCGACGGCAATATACAGGAATACTGCGGAAGGCTTTTTGAGGATGCTTATCTCATTTTTGACACATATCGCAACGACCAAAAGAACAAGAAGCGGAAGCAGCACGGTCACCGCCAGATAGAAACCACTCGACAATGCCGTGATAAACAGCATGATCTCCGTGGCCGCGGCAAACACGATCTGCGACCGACTCAGCTTCTCCTTATCTTTCAGATCGATGACCACCTTGATCACCATAAGAAGGATACACATCTTCACGATGCACACCCCGAAGTTTACGAACATACAGGAATAGTAACCAAGATCATTGGCATTATTGAACATGACATCGAGGTAACTCAAGGAAACAAGATTCAATGTGATCACACTCGCCAGACGGCTAAACTTCAGGCTCTTCATGACATAGAAGAAAAGAACGAAGAACGCGATATCACAAATCCAGAGCGCGATGCCGTAAGAAAGAAACAGATCCTTGATAAATAGATGGAGGAAAGCAGCCAGCGGGACCGGTGTATCGATCTGAAGTGACGTCGTCTCCAGATAATTTCGGATGAAAAGAGTGTTCTGCTTTGTCATCTCTGATGCCTTCAGAAGTGATGCACTGGCATCGTATCCGAGATGACTTTCCATCTTAAACAGGCAATCATAGGAAAGAAACGCAAACTGAAGAAGAAAACAAAGAAAAAACAACGCCGTGAAAATGTCCTCGGCACGGAAACGTTTCTGTTGTTTCTTCAGATCCATTGCTTTTCTCCTTTCCAGATTTTTAGCCATCGTACATTGTAACATTTTTAGGGATACTCTTGCAATTTGCTCGTTTTCGGGCAATACGAAAACTGCCCTGATCCGGTATCGGATCAAGGCAGTTTTTGTTGTTTGTAGTAAAGATCAGATCAATGATCAGGTATTCTTCGCGAGGAGCTTACCGCCACGCTTACTTACAACGTCAAAGATAACCGCTGCGAGAAGAACGAGACCCTTAACGACCTTCTGCATGTTCTGGTCAACACCCATCGAGAACATACCCAGGTTGATAACACCCATGAGAATAGCACCGATGATAACGCCTGGAACAGTACCGATTCCACCGTAAGCGGAAGCACCACCGATGAAGCAGGATGCGATAGCGTCCATCTCATAGTTCTGGCCGTATGTCGGCTGTGCGGATGTCATACGAGCGATAGTGATCATGCCGGCGAGAGCAGACAGGAGACCCATGTTCGTATAAGCCAGGAAATAAACCTTGTTGGTGTTGATACCGGAAAGCTTGGTTGCCTTCTCGTTACCACCTACTGCATAGAAATAACGACCGGTCGTCGTATTCGATGTAATGTAGGAATAGATGATGATGACACCGATAACGATCAGGAGAACGTTCGGGATACCCTTGTGCTGGGCAAGACGGAAACCGAATATTGCGATAACTGCAGAAATGACGATCAGCTTTCCTACCCAGGGACCGAAGCTTTCGACTTCGTACTGCTTCTTCACACGCTTTCTTCTGTTGTTAACCGTAAGGAAAACATAGACTGCGATAGCAATCACAGAAGCCAGGATACATGTGATGTTTATGGAATTATCTCCGAAGAAATCCGGAACATAGCAGTTCGCACCACCACCGAATGTCTTAACGAATCCGGTGTAATTCTGAAGAGAAACCGTCATACCGTTAAGCACTACGTTACTCAGTCCACGGAAGATCAACATACCGGACAAGGTAACGATAAATGGCGGGATACGTACATGTGCGATCCAGAATGCCTGCCATGCACCGATCAAAGTACCGATGATGAACATGATGATCACGGTCAGGACCGGATTCATGTGTGCAGAATCCAGAAGTTTCGCACCAACAGCACCGACGAAGCAGACTACCGAACCAACAGAAAGGTCGATGTTACCACCGGTGAGGATGCAAAGGAGCATACCGGTTGCCAGTACAAATACATATGCGTTCTGGGAAATCAGGTTACTAACGTTACTTGGCAGAAGGATAGCGCCTCCTGTCTGAATACTAAAGAAAATGAGGACCAGGATCAGTACGATGACCATGGTGTACTTATTGACGAATCCTAGTACTTTGTTTTTACTATTCATCATTCCACTCCTTCCAATACTTTACTATCTTCGTTGACAACATTTACCTCATCGTTGCCCTTGATGATCATTGACATGATCTTTTCCTGGGTCGCTTCCTCACCGGAAAGCTCGCCAACGAACTTACCTTCGCTCATGACATAGATACGGTCACACATACCGAGAAGTTCCGGCATCTCTGAAGAAATCATGATGACAGACTTACCCTCGCTGACCAGCTGATTGATAATACAGTAGATCTCGTATTTCGCACCTACATCGATACCACGGGTCGGCTCGTCCAGGATCAGGATATCAGGATCAGCAAACATCCACTTCGCAAGAAGTACCTTCTGCTGATTACCACCGCTCAAGTTACCTACATTCTGTTCTACAGTAGGACACTTTGTTCTGAGCTTATCCTTATACTCAACTGCAACATGGTATTCTTCGTCACGGTCGATGATGCCGCGCTTACTGACACCCTTGAGATTTGCAAGTGTGGTATTTGTTTTGATCGCATTGGAAAGGATCAATCCGTTTCCTTTACGATCTTCCGTTACATAAGCGATCTTGTTCTTGATGGCATCCATAACTGAATTCAGGTTCAAGACCTTACCATCTTTGATCAATGTACCGGAGATATTCTCACCATAAGCTTTTCCGAACAAACTCATCGCAAGCTCTGTACGGCCTGCGCCCATAAGTCCGGAGATACCAAGCACCTCACCCTTCCTTACATTGAAGCTGACGTTGTCCACGATCTTTCTTTCAGAGTAAAGCGGATGATATGCGTTCCAGTTTTTAACTTCCATACAAACTTCACCGATATGTGAAGTACGCTTCGGGAAACGGTCGGAGATCTCTCGGCCGACCATGCCCTTGATGATTCGTGGTTCGGAAAAGTCGTCCACGCCCTTAACCAGTGTCTCGATGGTAGAACCGTCTCGAATGACCGTGATCTTATCGGCAACATAGGAAACCTCATTCAATTTGTGAGAAATAATGATCGAGGTCATTCCTTCTTTTTTGAACTTAAGCATCAAGTCCAGAAGATGTCGGGATTCGGATTCATTCAATGAGGATGTCGGTTCGTCCAGGATAAGCAGTTTCGCGTTCTTAGCCAGTGCCTTGGCGATTTCGACCAGCTGCTGCTTACCAACTCCGATATCTTTGATCAGGGTACGGGAAGATTCAGAAAGTCCGACTATGCGGAGATATTCATTTCCCTTACCATAAGTTTCATTCCAGTTAATCTTGTAGCGGGAACCTTGTTCATTTCCGAGGAACATATTCTCGCCGATCGTCATGTAGGGAACCAGAGCAAGCTCCTGATGGATAATAACGATGCCCTTTCGTTCACTGTCTTTCGTATTAGTAAAGTGACACTCTTCACCATCGTAGAAAATCTGACCTTCGTACGTGCCGTACGGATAGATGCCGCTGAGGACATTCATCAGAGTGGATTTTCCGGCGCCATTTTCTCCAACCAGTGCATGGATTTCCCCTTCTTCGACCTGAAGATTAACATTATCCAGAGCTTTTACACCTGGGAAGGTTTTGGTAATATTTTTCATTTCCAGCAAAACTTTTGCCAATGTTATCCCTCCTTGTAATCCATGTTGTTCACACTATGGCTTGCATGAACAAGTCCCCTTAAATCCTTTGTGAAGATATAAGGGGACTCGCCATGTAATTACGCCATATTAACTATTTTTCAATAGATCTTATGCGAGCTGAGCCTCTGTATAGTAGCCGGAATCAACAAGGATCGTCTTATAGTTATCAGCATCTGCGAATACAGGTGTGCAGAGGAAAGAAGGAACAACCTTAACACCATTGTTATATGTTGTTGTATCGTTTGTCGGAGCTTCCTTACCATCCATGATAGCCTTAACCATCTCAACTACCTGGTCAGCCAGTGTACGTGTATCCTTAAATACGGACATGGACTGCTTGCCGTTGAGCATGTTCTTAACGTTTGCGATATCGCAGTCCTGACCTGTGATGATCGGATAATCGCCTGTGTAACCAGCTTCGAGAGCATTCGCTACACCAAGAGCTGTAGAGTCGTTGGAGCAGAGAACTGCGTCGAGCTTTGTGCCGTCAGCATAGTTACCGGAAATGATAGCATCCATTCTGGACTGAGCGTTCTCTGTAGCCCAGCTAGCTGTAGCAACAGTTTCGAACTCGATCTGGTTGGACTTAACAACGATCTTACCGGAAGCGATGTACGGCTTCAGAAGATCCATAGCACCGTTGTAGAAGAAACGAGCGTTGTTGTCGCCCGGGTCACCGGTGAAGATTTCCATGTTGTAAGGACCAGATGTGGAATCCAGCTTCAGTGTGTCGATGATGTACTGACCCTGGATAGCACCAACTTTGTAGTTGTCGAATGTTGCATAGTAAGCAACAGCATCAGTGTTCATGATAAGACGGTCATAAGCGATGACCGGAATGTTCTTCTCTTTTGCAGTAGCGAGTACTGTACCAAGAGAGTCACCCTCGATGGAAGCGATTACGAGAACCTTACAACCACCGTTGATCATGCTCTCGATCTGGTTCTGCTGTGTCGGGATATCGTTACCTGCATACTGCAGATCAACGGTGAATCCGGCTGCTTCCAGCTTCTTCTTCATGTTGTCGCCATCCTGGTTCCATCTCTGGAGATCCTTTGTCGGCATAGCAACACCGATCTTTTTGCTATCCTGCTTTTTAGCACATCCAGCCAGTCCGGCTGTCATGAGCATTGCTCCAGCAAGAAACAAACTCAAAAATTTCTTTTTCATGTTTTACCTCCGATTTTAGCTTGCGCCATAATTTCGTAAGTACATCGTAGCACAATATCAATCGTCTGTCACATGAAATTTCAAAAATTTTACTCATTTTTTGTTCATATCACACAAAAGAACCGCGAAAAGCGCGAAATTTAAACCTTTGGCGAAATCCGAAAACTTTCATAATTGACTTAATATTATTTGATTTGCAGGTCTTCCTGACTGTCGACTTTCTTCTTTCCACGCAGATCCGGCTTGTGATAATCGCCGTTTGCATCCAGGAAATGACTCCTTACCGTATCCTCCAGTTCGATCTGCAAAACCTCCATAACACGGGCCTTACAGTCCGGATCCTCGACCGGGAAAAGAAGCTCGACTCTGCGGATCAGGTTTCTCGGCATCCAGTCTGCAGAGGACAGATAGATATCTTCCTGTCCTTCATTGTAGAAATAGTAGATGCGGGAATGCTCCAGGAACCGTCCGGTGATAGAACGGACCGTTATGTTTTCGGAAAGGCCCGGAATGCCCGGACGCAGGCAGCAGATACCACGCACGATCAGGTCGATCGGCACACCGGCGCAGGATGCATCGTAAAGAGCATCGATGATCGATGCATCAACAAGCGAATTCATCTTGGCTATGATCCTTGCCTTCTTTCCTTCACGCGCTTTTTTCGCTTCCTGGCGGATCTTCTCGAGGAAGTATCTCTTCATGCGTGTCGGTGCCGGGATCAGGCGCTTCCACTCCGGTGGTTCGGAGAACCCGGACAGCGTATTGAAGAACTCGGAAGCATCTACACCGAACGTTTCGGATGCAGTAAACAATCCAAGGTCCGTATAGATCTTCGCCGTAATGTCGTTATAGTTTCCTGTTGCCAGATGCAGATATCTTCGGATACCGTCATCCTCATCTCTTACGACCAGAGTGATCTTACTGTGGGTCTTCAATCCCACAAGTCCATAGATAACGTGGCAGCCTGCTTTTTCAAGCATCTTCGCCCAGTTGATGTTGTTCTCTTCATCGAATCTTGCTTTCAGTTCTACAAGAACCATGACCTGCTTACCGTTCTGTGCCGCTTCGGCTAGGAAACGGATGATCGGTGAACCGGAGCTGACACGGTAGAGCGTCTGCTTGATTGCCAGGACCTTCGGATCTTCTGCCGCCTGACGCACGAACTCGATGACCGGATCGAAGGACTCATACGGATGGTGCACCAGTCTGTCCTTTTCACGGATCGCATCGAAGATATTGACTCCCTCCGGGAACATCTTCGGTTTAGCAGGAGTAAACGAGTGATAGCAAAGAGCCGGGAACTCATCACTGACACGGGAATAGACCTTCATGAGGAAAGTCAGATCGATCGGACCATTGACCTCAAATACATCCTTCTTCGAGATCTTCAGCGAAGACGTCAGAAGTTTCAGAAGACGCGGATCGATATCGTCATTGACCTCCATACGGATGATCTCACCGAAACGACGTTTTCTTACCTGCTCTTCGATTTCTTTCAGAAGATCTTCTGCTTCATCTTCATCGATATCGAGATCGGCATTACGCATGACACGATAGAATCCGGAAGCCAGAACGTCTGCTCCTGTAAACAACGAAGAAAGATTTGCCCGGATGATCTGTTCGATCGGGACCATGCACACGCCGGTCGAAAGTCTCAGTTCAAAAAGACGCGGCACGACCGTCGGCACCTGTAATGTGGCAAAGCGGTAAGAAGGCTCGATCACTTTCCCCTTCTTCTGCTGCTTCTGAAGTCTCTCCTGCTTCTGCTCTTCTGCCTCATCGATCAGCACGCACAGATTCAGCTGGCGGTTATAGATCAACGGGAACGGACGGGATGCATCAACACCCATCGGCGTCAGGATCGGATACAGCGTGGACTGGAAATAGTCGTCGCACACTTCCTTGGCATGCTCATCGAGATCCGCATAATCGCTGATGAAGATGTTATGGTTCTTCAGCGACGGGACCAGCGAGCGATTGTATGTGGAATACATCAGCGCCATGGTATTTCTGGCCTTCTCATCGATCTGTGCCAGCTGCTCCTTGACGGTCCTTCCGGAAATATCCAGTTCGTTATAGTCCACGCTCAGAAGATCGCGCAACGATGCCACACGGACGATATAGAATTCATCCATGTTCGATGCGGTTATGGATAAGAATTTTAATCTTTCCAATAGCGGATTCTTTGTATCTCTCGATTCAAAGAGGATACGGTTATTAAATTCCAGCCAGCTTAGTTCTCTGTTGAAATAACGACCGGAATCGGCTTCAACATCCGCATTATCCATCGCAGAATGGGCGACCTCACGTCTGACCCCCTTCAGCATTTTTTCTTTCTTCTCTTTTTTCGTACTCATCGAATCTGCCTCCGGACCTTAAGAAGTGCTTTTACCGAGAAAAACTGCGTAAACAGATCGGTATGGTTCTCGAAGAACCACTTGTCATATGTCATGTCATAGATCGTATCTCCGCTGATCGTCATCACACCATCGGCACTCAAAGTAACGGTGATATCACGGAGTTTCTGTTTGTGGGATGCATCGATGGCATCTGCCAGGCGCAGGATCGCTGTCAGTTTGGAAACCAGGACCTGATCTTCTGTCGGGATCTCTTTGTATCGCTCATCCATGTAAAAATCCGGGTCCACATAGAAACGTCCCACCAGCGCCGTGATCTTTCTCTCTTTATCGGAAATACCGATCAGCTCGGTCCTGTCGATAATGCTGTAGGTCGACGGGCTCGGATTGGAGATATTGATAAACTTTCCTACCTCGTGGCAGATCGCCGCCACGCGAAGGAGCGTCCTCTCTCTTGAACTCATGCCGTGGATCTTGCGTGTGGCATCGAAGATCGCCATAGCTGCGCCTTCCACGAAAGTAATATGCTTCTTTTCGGATTTATACCGCTTCGCCACATGGCGTGCCGAGGATACCACATCCGCATTCGGGTCGGCCACCAGGTCGTAATGCTTGTGTGTCCATGCGTAATCGTACATCACGCCTTCCGTCAGTGAAGCATCCGGCATATGCACACCTTCGATACCGGTATAGTCCAGCATCTTCTTGACCATCAGGGCTGTAGGAAGAAGGAGCGGTGCCGTTGCCGGAGTGATATCCAGTTTTCTGGCCAGAGCTTCCGTATTCGTGCGAAGCAGTGCACTGACCACATCATCGAACTGTTCCTTGCTCAAGTAGCAATACTCTCTCGGCGACTCGCCGGCAAGTGCTTTTATAAAACCAATATCGCTGCCGAATACGATCAGGTTCTTGTACTTGATATTCTTCGGTTCGATCGCGTGGTATTCCGCCAGATCCTGGGAGACATATTCCTCGAGCACCTCGGTGTAGTGCGTGGTCTGCTTGGCCAGATCCGACAACAGTTCACTGACGCGGAGCGAACCCAGCATGGTGTTCTGGCTGAAGATCAATTCGGATTTATCGTAAAGGGTCGCCTGCATACTTCCGGAACCGATATCCAGCACCATGGTTCCCTGGGAGACCAGATCGACAAAGCACGGCTGGCTCTCTTTAACGGCCAGATTATGGAAATAGCGTTCCTTCGCATTATCCAGCACCGTCACCTTGATGCCGGTACGCACGCGTATCTGCTCGATGACCATGGCGCGGTTACTTGCTTCTCGAAAAGCACTTGTGGCGACGCAGACAACGTCCTTGATCTTGTATTCCTTGATCTTCTCCGCGAAACCTTCCAGGATCTCGATCAATTCCGCAGACTGCGCCTGCGAGATCACGCCCTCGGTATAAGCTTTCGAAACGATGGACAAATACTTCCGTACCGATTCGATCTCCTTGGGGATGCTCTTGTCACCCAGTTCGAAGATCTTCATTCTCAAGGAAAGTGAGCCCAGGTCGATAACTGCCAGCAAACTCTTCTTACTCATGGAGCACTCCTAATCGTCAATGATTTCTTACAGTATAGATGATAAAAATGGCTATTCCGTTAACAACCGGTCAGTCCTGAAGATACGCCTCAATGACCTTGTCCGTCATTTCTTTTGTGCCCAGGATCTTATCTTCGGAAGAAAGAGAAATATCCATGGTACGGTATCCCTGTGCAAGAACACTGCGAACGGCATTTTCCACTTTCGTCGCCTCGTCGGCAAGACCCAGAGAAGAACGGAGCATCATGGCTGAAGACAGGATCGTCGCCAGAGGATTCGCTATACCTTTTCCTGCAATGTCCGGAGCTGATCCGTGTACAGGTTCATACATGCCGGGCTTTCCGGGATCACCGAGCGAAGCCGAAGGGAGCATCCCGATCGAGCCGGTGATCATGCCGGCCTCATCGGAAAGGATGTCGCCGAACATATTACTGGTCACGATCACATCCATCTTGGAAGCCTGACGCAGAAGCTGCATCGATGCATTGTCCACATACATGAACTCATAAGAGACTTCCGGATAAGAAGGCGCGATCTTCTCCGTCACCTTTCTCCAAAGTCTGGATGTCTCCAGGATATTCGCTTTATCCACCACGATCAGGCGCTTCCTTCTCTGCATGGCGATCGTAAATCCGACCTTCAGGATACGCTCGATCTCCGCTTCGCTATAGCGCTCCACATCAAAAGCCTCGATGCCTTTCGGTGTACCGTCTTCCAGTGTTCCTTCCGAAGGCCCGATGCCTCTTTCGCCGAAATAAATACCGCCGGTCAGTTCACGAACGATCATGATGTCCACGCCGTCCTTAACGATATCGTCCCGGAGCGGACTTGCCGACTTCAGTTCCGGAAAAAGCACTGCCAGACGAAGATTCGCGTACAGCCCGAGTTCTTTTCGAAGACCAAGGAGCGCCGCCTCCGGACGCTTCTTACCGGGAAGGCCGTCCCACTTCGGGCCACCTACCGCACCGAGCAGAACAGCATCACTGTTCTTGGCGCATTCGAGAGACGCAGAAGGAAGCGGATCGTCGAACTGATCGATGGCACACCCGCCCGCAATGACCTCGGAAAAAACAAATTCATGTCCGCTCTTTTCCCCGACTGCCTTAAGCACCTCACAGGCACTTGCGGTCACTTCCGGTCCGATCCCGTCTCCGGGGATCACACAGATATTAAACTTGGTCATTGCGTTCACCTTCTTTATTGTAGTTTTTTCTTGGTATATCCCACCAGGCCGTCCGCCTTCATGATCTCCGAGATGAATGCCGGAAAAGCACCCGCCCGGAATACCAGATTCGACGTCAGGTCCGTGATCACGCCTGTGTCGAAATCGATGGAGATCTCATCTCCGTCTTCGATACCTTCATAGGCCTGCTCGCACTCCAGGATCGCCAGTCCCGTATTGATACTGTTTCTGTAGAAAATACGCGCAAAGGACGGAGCGATCACGCAAGCGATACCGCTGGCCTTGATCGCGACCGGTGCATGCTCACGGGAAGAACCGCAACCGAAATTCGGTCCGGCAACAATAATGTCTCCCGGCTTTACACGGTTCACAAAATCCGGATCCAGATCCTCCATACAATGCTTCGCCAGTTCTTCTTTCACCGAAGTATTCAGGTATCTTGCCGGAATGATCACATCCGTATCTACGTTAGCTCCATACTTTATCACTCGACCGGTAATCTTCATATTATTGTCCCTTCTGCCGGCCTTCCGCTCCACATGGAAACGGAAAGCAGCTTACATACAATTACATATTTCCCAGCTCATCCGGGCTGCCGATATAGCCCAGCACAGCCGAAGCCGCCGCGACTTCCACGCCGGCCAGATAAACTTCTGACTCCTTGTGTCCCATACGTCCCACAAAGTTTCTATTGGTCGTGGATACACACTTCTCACCTTTTCCGAGGACGCCCATGTAACCGCCCAGACACGGTCCACAGGTCGGCGCGGAAACCACACATCCGGCATCTACGAAGATTGCAAGAAGGCCCTCCTCGAGCGCCTGCTTGTATACTCTCTGGGAACCCGGAAGGATAATGGCTCTGACACCGTCAGCCACACGTCTGCACTTCAGGACCGCCGCTGCTTTTCTCATATCTTCGATACGGCCGTTGGTACAAGATCCCACGACCACCTGGTCGATATCGATCCTTGAGAACGAACCCAGTTCACGCACATTGGACGGCAGATGCGGAAAAGCAACCACAGGCCGGATCGAAGAAAGATCGATCGTCAGCTCCCGGTCATACTGTGCATCCTCATCCGGATACAGCCATGACGTATCCTCATCATAGCCGGGAACACGTTCTTTCACATAAGCCAGAGTGATCTCATCCACAGGGAAGATCCCGTTCTTCGCACCACACTCGATTGCCATGTTGCAGATCGTCAGGCGGTCCGTCATGGACAGTGCAGCCACTCCTTCTCCGCAGAACTCCAGCGACTGGTAGAGCGCGCCGTCCACACCGATCCTGCCGATCAAAGACAAGATCACATCTTTTCCGGAAACATACTTCCCGAGTTTTCCCGTAAGGTTCACTCGGATCGCACCGGGCACACGGAACCATGTCTTACCCGTCGCCATTGCACAAGCCAGATCCGTCGATCCGACTCCGGTACTGAAAGCACCCAGTGCACCATACGTACAGGTATGGGAATCGGCACCGATAATGCAGTTTCCAGGCTTTGCCAGACCGTTCTCCGGGATGATGACGTGTTCTACGCCCATATCTTCCCGTCCTTGTTCGAAATAATGGGTAATATTCTGTTCCTTGGCGAACTCGCGCATCTTTCTGCACTGCTCGGCCGACTTGATATCTTTATTCGGGGCAAAGTGGTCCGGCACCAGTACGATCTTATCTTTATCAAATACTTCGCCAAAAGCACTTTCCCGGAAACAGTCTATGGCCGGCGGGGTCGTGATATCGTTTCCCAGAAGAAGATCCAGCCCGGCTTCGATCAGGTCTCCCTGACGGACTTCGTCTGCACCCGCATGCGCCGCAAGGATCTTCTGCGTCATTGTCATGCCCATATCTTTAACCACCTTTCCCGTCTTTTGTTCCTTCTTTTATGTTACTTGCAAAGTCATTCGCACGCAAGAAAAACTACCAGAATTTCTTTACATTGTGGTATAATGATAAAAATTTCTAACGGTTTACGAGGTGGCTTATGGCACGTGGTTTTTTTGCAACTAATCCCTCTTATGGCAATAACGGATCCGGCATGAATACGGCATCCACGATGGACCTTCGCGCATACGGCGAAGAGATCGCCCATCTTAAAGGGCAGGTCGCCAGACTGAACATGATCACGGAAGGTCTCTGGACGATCCTCAAGAATGAAGGACACACCGATGAGGAACTCATATCGATCCTTTCGGAGTTAGATACGAATAAGAAGAACAAGAAGACTGCGATCGAGAAGGGCGAGGAGACCCCGAAGCCGAGAGAGTGCCCGAACTGTCATGTACCGCTTCAGAACACCGATTCGATCATTGACCGTTGCATCTACTGCGGTCACGAGATGATCGGAAATCCTTTCGATAACTGATCTGTTCTTCTTTAGGAAGGAAGAATAATGCCTTTATTATCAGTTAATAAAGTTTCGAAAACTTACCATTCACGCCTTCTTTTAGATGGCGTGTCTTTTTCTGTCGAACGAGGTGACAAGATCGCCCTGATCGGCAACAATGGAACAGGAAAATCCACCCTGTTCAAGATGATCCAGGGAAAAGTGGAACCCGATGAAGGCGAGGTCCTGCATCACGGTACCGCCATCGCCGGCTACCTCTCCCAGAACATGGATGAGCTGGATGTAAGCGGCAATCTTCTCATTTCCGAAGAGCTCGCCGACATCCAGGACAAGATGCACGAAGCAGAATACCGTCTTTCGACAGCTGACGACGCCACGTCCCAGTCCCTGCTCCGCGAATACGAGAAGCTGACGGCCCGTTTTGAAGCCTTGGGCGGATACGATTATGAGCCCCGCATGAAGGCTGCGCTGGCCGGACTCGGACTAGCCAATATCGACTGGACTCGTGACATCTCCGGTTTCTCCGGTGGTGAAAAGATGCGTATCTGTCTGGCCCGTCTTATCGTGTCCCGTCCGGACATCCTGCTTCTCGACGAGCCGACCAACCACCTGGACACTGAGGCTATGGAATGGCTGGAATCCTTCATCCGCTCTTACGGCGGTGCGGTCCTTCTCATCTCCCATGACCGTTACTTCATCGACCATACCGTAACGAAGATCTTCGAACTGGAGAACTCGCATATCACCGCCTACCGCGGTAACTATACCGACTATAAGGAACAGAAGCAGCGCTTCCTGGACGACCAGCGTCAGTTGATCGCCAATCTGGAGAAAGAACTTCACCGTCAGGAAGGCGTTACACAGACCATGCTTTCCCACAGAAACATTTCCGGCTACCATGCCCGCGAAAAAGTCGTGGCCAAGCTCTCTGACCGTCTCGAACAGGAGCGCGCCAAGATCACAGGCGGTCCGCTCCGTATGAGTTTTAAACTGATGCCGGAAGAGCGCTCCGGTGACGAGAACAAGAAACTTCTGGAAGCAAGAAAGATCGGAAAGACATTTCCCGACGGGAAAGTGCTTTTTCAGGATGTGTCGTTTGAGATCAAGGCCTCCGACAAGTTGTTTCTTGTCGGACCGAACGGTTGCGGAAAGACGACCATGCTTTCCCTTCTTCTCGGCAAAGTGGATGACTTCGACGGAGACGTTCTGGTCTCCGGGTCTTCCAGGATCGGATACATGGGACAGTTCGTTCCTTTTGAAGACGAGACAAGGACTATCCTTGATGAGCTAATGACAAGAAGCGAACTTGGCGAAAACTCCGCCAGAAATCTTCTTGCCCGCTTCGGGTTCCGCGATATCGATGTATATAAGGAGATCTCCGTTCTATCCGGTGGAGAGCGCTCCCGTCTTTACCTTTGCTGCCTTCTGGAAGAAAAGCCGGAACTTCTCTTCCTCGATGAGCCGACCAACCATCTGGATATCGATTCCCGTGAAGTTCTCGAGGACGCACTCGCCGATTATAACGGTGCGATCCTGGCTGTCAGCCACGACCGCTATTTCATCGAAAAATGCAGAAGCAAGATCATCGGCTTCTTCGGTACCCGTGTAGAACTTGTCGACAGCTACGAGATCTACAGAAAGAAGTATGCCTCTTTCACCGCCTCCGAAGACGAGATACGTGCCAAGGCCGCATCCGAACTCCGTGCTTCCGAGAAAGAAAGAAAAGCAGCCGAGCGTGACGCCGCCAAAGAGCGTGCTCCCGGCATGAACCGTGCCCAGGAGCGCCGCGAGAACGCCAAGCGTAAAGAGCGGATCCGTTTCCTCGAAGGCCGTATCGCCGAACTGGAAGAAGAACAGAAAACTCTGGAAGCTTCCTTCGGGCCGGACACTTCTCCCGAAGACTACGACCGCTATGCAAAAAACTCCGAGGAACTCGAGAACATGTACAGCGAGTATATGGAACTGGAAGAGTCCTGAGAAACATTTTGAAGCAAACAAAAAGACGACCGTCGGGATCTCCCTTCGGTCGTCTTTCTTTATGGTCTTTTTAAATCAGCTGTAGAGCTTCTGCTCGATATAGATCTTGCCGCTGCTGTATACGTAACGTACACCGATTACGCCACCGACAGGTCCTGCTACGGCCTCATCCGCGGTATATCCGCCGGCTATGGCCTTATCCACTGTCAGGTCAGACTGTGCCGCCAGAAGTTCCGATACGGTAACAAAGGTGAAGCCCTTCTCCTTCAATCCCTTGATCATCTCCGGGAGAGAATCTACCGTAGACTTATGCACGTCATGGAGCAGTACGCAGTCGTTAGCGATCGCATTATCTACAACATACTTAGCCGTGTACTCCGGATCACCGTTTGCCGGCTTCTGCCAGTCACTCGGGCAGCTGCTGTCATTCCAGTTAACGATGTACTGATTATTCTGTCTTGCATAGTCGAAGAGACCCTTCTGCTTCGCACCCGCACCCGTCGGCGGACGGATAACAGTCGACTTCTGACCGATCTTGGACATGATCACATCGTCGCACTTCTTAAGCTGCTCGATCGCCTCGTCATACTCCACCTTGGAAAGTGTCGCATGGCTCCATGTATGGTTACCGATCTCACATCCCTGATCAACCATTCTCTGGAGGATCGAAGCATCGGTTCCCTCCACGCACTGGCCGATCATGAAGAATGTTGCCGGAATGCCCTCTGCCTTGAGTGTATCAAGGACCTGTGCCGTGTACTGGCTCGGGCCGTCATCGAAAGTCAACGCGATCAGCTTCGTTCCTTCCGGGAATGTTCTTACTGCTACCGCAGCTGTGGTGGCAGTTGTAGCTTCCGGAGTCGTCTCCGCTTCTGTTGCCGAAGAACCTTCCGATCCTTCTGAATCCGAAGTCGGAGCTGTCGTGGTCTCCCCTGCTGTAGTCGTAGGTGTAGCCTCATCTTTCGCCGATACCTTCTTGATCGAAGAAATCAAGAAAACAAAGGCACAAAAGAGGATCATAAACACAGTAAAAAGGCATAAAGCCGTGTTCCGCAGCGCATTCAGCTGCTTCGTCAATGTCCGCTTGGGATTCTGACTCGGTCTACGCGGCACTTGTGAGTAACTCATGAAAATGGCCTCCTAGATTTCTAAATCATCATTTTCCAGTCTGATTATAGCATACCTTTATATAGTACAACACCGAAAAAGCACTTCCATCACTATTTTGTCACATAGTTATAATCCTGCTGAAAAATCAAAAGAGGCTGTCTCACTTTCATGAGACAGCCTCCTGATGTTCATGCAATTATGGTCTTCGACGATCAAGCCTTACCATCAGAACCCAGAACGTACTGGATCTTATGAGCAACCATATCCTTAACAGCCTGACGAGCCGGCTTCAGGTATTGACGAGGATCGAAGTGATCCGGGTGCTCAGCAAAGTACTTACGGATGTTACCTGTCATAGCAAGACGGATATCGGAGTCGATGTTGATCTTGCAAACAGCGAGAGTAGCTGCCTTACGGAGCTGCTCCTCCGGGATACCAACAGCATCCGGCATGTTACCGCCATACTGGTTAACCATCTTAACGAACTCTTGCGGTACGGAAGAAGAACCGTGGAGTACGATCGGGAAGCCCGGGAGCTTCTTCATGCACTCTTCGAGAACGTCGAAACGGAGCGGCGGCGGAACGAGGATGCCTTCCTCATTTCTTGTGCACTGAGCAGCTGTGAACTTGTAAGCACCATGGGAAGTACCGATAGCGATAGCCAGGGAGTCACAACCTGTTCTGGATACGAACTCTTCAACTTCTTCCGGGCGTGTGTAGGACTCGTGACCAGCCTCTACAACAACCTCATCCTCGATACCAGCGAGAGTACCAAGCTCAGCCTCAACAACTACGCCGTGAGCGTGAGCGTACTCAACAACCTGCTTTGTGAGAGCGATGTTGTCCTCGAAAGACTTAGAGGAAGCATCGATCATGACGGAAGTAAAACCACCGTCGATGCAGGACTTACAGAGCTCGAAAGAATCACCGTGGTCAAGGTGCAGAGCGATCGGGATCTCCGGATTCTCAGCTACAGCAGCCTCAACGAGCTTTACAAGATAAGTGTGATTAGCATAGGCTCTTGCGCCCTTGGATACCTGAAGGATAACCGGGCTCTTCAGTTCGCCTGCAGCCTCTGTGATACCCTGAACGATTTCCATGTTGTTTACGTTGAAAGCACCAACAGCATAACCGCCATCATAGGCCTTCTTAAACATTTCAGTAGTGGTTACTAATGCCATAATGAATCTCTCCTTTATGATTATATATTTACATATGCAAATTAATACACCAATAGGTATTTTAAGATGAAGAAAGAGATTCGTCAATGACGAATCTCTTGAGTTTCTCATCTATATGACGATTTTCACTTCATGAACGGAAGATCAGTCTTCTTTCTTCTCATCCACTTCTTCTTTGACTGCTTCTACAGCCTCTTCGACAGCATCTTCAGCGGACTCGGCAACGTCTTCAGCGGCTTCTTCCGCCTTTGCAGCCTCTTCTTCCAGGATCTTGGCGGCTTCCTGCTCAGCCTGCTCCTGCTTAGCCTTCATCTCAGCTGCCTTTTCTTCCTTATCTTCCTTCATGGCACTGTTGACCAAAGAAGTAAAGTCGTCGCCGGAAGCATCCTTGACCTTATCGTCGTCGGTCTTCAGCGCATCGTACTTTTCCTTAGCCTTGTAGACGGAAGCGACCAGCTTGGCTTCCTTAAGAAGAGTATCGAAGTCTTCCTGTGTAGCCAGATCCTTGGAAGATGTCTGATAGCAGACTTCCTCATATACATTGTCCAGAACAAGATAGTCCAGCTTCTTCATGTTCGCACCAAGAGTGGAATTCTGAAGGATCTGTGTCGCACGGTCGGCAGCGCCCTCACGTGCATCGAAAGAATCGTACGGGATCTTGATCTTGGAGAACATATAACGGAGAACTACTTCGTTATTCTTATAGTCCATAGCTACACGATACTTCGCGATCACGAACGTATGGATAAAAACCACTGCCGCAATAAGGAAGATCACAGAGAATACGATCCAGAGCAACGGGCCCGGTGTCTGTTCTCCGATGAGCAGGTATCCGAGCAGACCACATACCAGAGCCATCACGATCAGGGTGATCACTCTTCTTCTGATGATCTGGGTCTTGGAAGCCGGGAAACAGTGAACTGTGTTCTTCGGCAGCTTATCCAGTTCCTCCTGCGGGATCTCGATTATTTTCTCTTCATTTTCACTCATACGCTACCCTCCAAATAGTATTACTTTTTCAAAGCGTTGATTCTCGTCGTTACATTGTCCAGCATTTCCTGGTACTTAGCCTGCTTCTCTCGCTCAGCGGCAATGACTTTCTCCGGAGCCTTCTTAACAAACTCTTCGTTAGCCAGTTTGCCGTTAACGCGCTTCATCTCACCCTCGAGACGCTCCTTCTCTTTACCGAGACGCTCCAGCTCCTTATCGATATCGATCAGGTCCTCAAGCGGAATATAGATCTCACCGGCAGAGCATACACAAGCAACCGCGGTATCCGGGATACCTTCCTTGTTTTCCTTGGTCTCGACCTCGGTAACATTGGCCAGACGCTGCAGGAAAGCCTTACCATCAACAAACATGTTTCTGTTCTTCTCATCGGAAGATACGAGGATCATGCCGATCTTTCTGGACGGAACAACGCCCATGTCTGTTCTGACGTTACGGATGGAACGGATGGCATCCATGAGGATCTCCATCTGCTTCTCTTCCTGCGGGAATACTTCGTTTTCACGATACTCCGGCCAGGAGGAGATCATGATCGACTCACTTCTCTCCTTGAGTACCAGATATGTATACACTTCTTCAGTCAGGAACGGCATGAACGGGTGCAGGAGCTGCATGGATCTGCCGAGCACATCGTTCAGGATGTACTGTGCTTCTTTTCTCGTCGCACATTCCTTATCGAAAAGACGGGACTTCGCAATCTCGATGTACCAGTCGCAGTACTCTTCCCAGATGAAGGAGTTGATCTTCGAGAGGGCAACGCCGAACTCGTAGTTATCGAAGTTATCGGTAACTTCCTTGATCACCTGGTTCATACGGGACAAGATCCACTTATCTTCCATCGTGTACTTGGACGGATCCACATCGTCAAAGGAAAGATCCTCTTCACAGTTCATGAGTACGAAACGCATGGCGTTCCAGATCTTGTTACCGAAGTTTCTTCCGGCCTCGATCTTATCCTGCTGGAAACGCTGGTCATTACCCGGAGCATTACCGGTAACCAGAGCATAACGAAGAGCATCTGCACCGAACTGGTCGATGATCTCGAGCGGGTCGATACCGTTACCCAGGGATTTACTCATCTTTCTGCCCTGGGAGTCACGGACCAGACCGTGGATCAGGACTGTATCAAACGGAGTTTCCTTCATGTGTGCACAACCGGCAACGATCATACGGGAAACCCAGAATGTGATGATGTCATAACCTGTAACCAGTGTATTGGTCGGATAATATCTCTTCAGATCAGCAGTCTCTTCCGGCCAGCCCAGTGTAGAGAACGGCCACAGTGCCGAGGAGAACCATGTATCCAGAGTATCCGGATCCTGACGCATCGGCTTGCCGCACTTCGGGCAGACAGCGGAATCATCCTTTGTAACTACCAGCTCACCGCAGTCATCGCAGTAGAATGCCGGGATTCTGTGACCCCACCAGAGCTGACGGGAGATACACCAGTCACGGATATCCTCCATCCAGTTGAAGTAGTTCTTCTCGAATCTCTCCGGAACAAACTTGGTCTTACCTGTCTTAACCGCCTCAATAGCCGGCTCAGCCAGAGTCTTCATCTTAACGAACCACTGCAGGGAAACACGCGGCTCAACTGTAGTACCGCAACGATAGCAGGTACCAACGTTATGCGCATGCGGCTCAACCTTAATGAGGTAACCGCCCTCTTCGAGATCCTTAACGATCTCTTTTCTTGCTTCATAACGGTCCATGCCGGCATACTTCGGATAATCCTCAGTGATCTTCGCATCTTCTGTGAGGACCGTGATCACCTCGAGGTTATGACGAAGTCCAACCTCAAAGTCGTTCGGGTCGTGAGCAGGTGTGATCTTAACTACACCGGTACCGAACTCGATATCTACATAGCTGTCTGCAACTACCGGGATCTTTCTTCCGACGAGCGGGAGTACCAGCATCTTGCCTACAACATCCTTGTAGCGCTCATCTTTCGGGTTAACGGCAACAGCCGTATCGCCAAGGAGTGTCTCCGGACGTGTAGTAGCCAGTTCCAGATATCCGCTGCCATCCTCGAAAGGATAACGCAGATGCCAGAAGGAACCCTGCTGGTCTTCGTAGTTAACTTCTGCATTCGAGATAGATGTCAGACACTTCGGGCACCAGTTGATGATGCGCTCACCACGATAGATCAATCCTTGGTTATAGTACTTGATGAAAACTTCTTTTACAGCCTCAGAGCAGCCCTCGTCCATAGTGAAGCGCTCGTGGGACCAGTCACAGGAAGAACCCATCTTCTTCAGCTGCTCTACGATACGTCCGCCATACTGCTTCTTCCAATCCCAGGCACGCTCGAGGAACTTCTCACGTCCAAGGTCATCCTTCGTGAGACCTTCTTCTCTCATCGTCGCTACGATCCTTGCCTCTGTTGCAATAGAAGCGTGGTCCGTACCCGGTACCCAGAGAGTCTCAAAACCCTTCATTCTCTTATATCTTACGAGAAGATCCTGGAGAGTATTATCCAGGGCATGACCCATGTGAAGCTGGCCGGTGATGTTCGGCGGCGGCATTACGATACAAAAAGATTCTTTGCCGGGATCGACGACAGGCTTGAAGTAGCCTTTCTCCATCCATGTGGAATAAAGTCTGCTTTCCGCTTCTTTCGGATCAAAAGCCTTGCTGATGTTATCTGTTCGTGCCATCTTATCCCTCCAAATCTAAAATAGAAAACGCTCCATGCTTGCTTATTTAAGCGGAAAAGCACGAGCGTTTCCAAAAGAATATTTTACTACAAATACTTATTTCTGGCTATCTCTTTTTCTTATTTCTGCTCGCTTGATCTTTCCGCTTGTGGTCTTCGGTAATTCATCGACGTATTCCACGACACGCGGGTACTTGTAAGGTGCAGTTGTCTTCTTTACGTGATTCTGCAGCGTCTTGGTCAGTTCCTCGGATGCGGAATAGCCCTTAGCCAGCACGATCGTGGCCTTTACGGCGAATCCACGGACCGGATCCGGAACACCGGTGACCGCGCACTCGAGAACGGCCGGATGCTCCATCAGGGCACTCTCTACCTCGAAAGGTCCGATACGGTAACCGGAAGACTTGATAACGTCGTCTACACGGCCGACATACCATAAGAAGCCGAGCTCATCGCGGTATGCTGTATCACCTGTATGGTAAAGGCCGTCATGCCAAGCCTTCTCCATAGCTTCCGGGTTATCGTCATAGCGAAGGAGCAGGCCAACCGGACGTCCGCCGTATTCCTCGGACGTTCTGATGCAGATCTCACCGGTCACACCGGTCGGGCACTCATTTCCGTCCGGATCCACAACAGCAACGTGGAAACCCGGTACCGGATAACCCATGGAACCGGTTCTCGGCAGAACCCACGGGAAATAAGTACCGCAGACAACAGAAGTCTCGGACTGGCCGAATCCTTCGTAGATCTTGCAGCCTGTATTCTTGAGCCACTGGTTATATACCTCCGGGTTCAAAGCTTCACCGGCGGTGCAGCAATGCTTGAGGTGCGAGAAATCGTAACCTTCGAAGCTCTCCTTGATCATGAAACGGTACATCGTCGGCGGAGCACAGAAAGTCGTGATCTTGTAATCGCAGATCTTCTTCAGGATATCTGCGCCATTGAACTTATCGAAATCGTAGATGAAGAGGGTAGCTTCGCCGAACCACTGGCCGTAGAACTTACCCCACATGCACTTCATCCAGCCTGTATCAGAGATGGTGAAACGGAGCTTGCCATCTTCAACACGGTGCCAGAATACGCCTGTGAAAAGGTGTCCCAGAGGAAGTGTATGGTCGTGAAGGACCATCTTCGGATAACCTGTCGTACCGGAAGAAAAGCACATGAGCATCGGGTCTGTAACTACGGTTCCCTCTTCGCCTGTCGGTCTTGTCCACTCATCGCTCTGCTTGGCGACCTCTGCATCGAAGTCGATCCAGCCTTCCTTCTTCTTGCCCCATGTTACACAACGGATGACCTCGTGATCGTACTGATCCTGGTCCTCATCGAAACGCTCTGTGCAATCGTCATCACCCGTGATGACCGCCATCTTGATATGTGCACTGTTTACACGGTAAACATAATCCTTTGCCATCAGCTGGTTGGTCGCCATGACCGTAACCGCACCGATCTTATGCAGAGCCAGTACCGAGAACCAGAACTGGTAGCCACGCTTGAGTACCAGAAGAACACGGTCGCCCTTCTTGATGCCCTGGCTCTTGAAGAAGTTCGCTGTCATGTTAGAGTACTTTCTTACGTCTCCGAACGTGAAACGCTTCTCTTCATTATGCTTGCTCACCCAGAGGATCGCCGGCTTGTCCGGTGTTCTCTCCGCGATGGCATCCATTACGTCATACGCGAAATTAAAGGTCTTCGGATATGTAACCTTGTAGTTTTTCTGCAAATCGTCCAGTGTAACGAAATCGTCTCTGTTTCTACCTACAAATTCTTCGTAAATCGCCACGGATCAAATGTCCCCTTTCATAACTATCGCCAGGAATTTACATGGCTTGTTGTTATTTGCCTTCATGGCATGTGGAATATCGGAATTAAAGTATACGCTGTCACCCTCGTTCAGCTCGTATACGATATCGCCGATGTAGAAAGTCATTGCGCCTTCTACTACATAGTCGAACTCCTGACCCTCGTGAGCATGCTGGGTCGGCTTCTCGATATCATTCGGCTCAACCGTTACCAGGAACGGGTCCGCGATCTTCTTTCTGAAAGTAAAAGCCAGGTGCTTGTAGTTATAAGCAGCACGACGGTCGATCTCGAATCCCTCGCCCTTTCTTACGACACATGCGATAGACAGCTTCGGAGAATCACCGACCATGATATCGACCATATCGACACCCAGGATGACTGCGACGTTGTTAAGAAAAGAGACGGAAAAGTCTTTCTTTCCCTCTTCATAAAGAATGTAATCTTCTTCGGATACTTCACATCTTGCCGCCATGGTGGCCACATCGATCTCTTCGATCTCACGGAGCGCCGCAATACGCTCACCGATCTGACGCAGTTGATCTGTCATAGCTGTTCCTCCTGTACAAAAATACGCTTTTACCGGATATTAACCCAGAGTATTAGTCCTATTATAATAGATTTCACTTTTAAAAGTGTCAACTGACAAAATTATCAAATGTATAGTATAATGAAAAAACAATAAGATTTCGAGCTTTTTTCGGAGGATTTTTTATGGACAACCAGGCACGTTCGACAGATACAACCGTATGTTCCAAGATCATCAACAATGTAAACCAGGTCATCGTCGGTAAAGACAAGCAGATCGAGCTTCTTATGGTCGCTTTGCTCGTCGGCGGACACGTTCTTCTCGAAGACGTTCCCGGCACCGGTAAGACCAAGACGGCAAGGGCACTCGCCCAGTCATTGAAATTGGACTTCAAGCGTGTCCAGTTCACCATTGACCTCCTCCCTTCCGACCTGACCGGTATCCACTACTATGACAGAAGCGCCGAGCAGTTCGTCTTCCGTCCGGGTCCGCTGTTCACCAACATTCTTCTGGCCGATGAGATCAACCGTGCCACCGCAAGAACGCAGTCCAGCCTTCTCGAGTGCATGGAAGAAAAGCAGGTCACCGTAGACGGCGAGACACATCTTCTGCCGCCGCCTTTCCTCGTAATCGCGACGCAGAACCCGATCGAGTCCCAGGGTACCTTCCCTCTTCCGGAAGCCCAGCTCGACCGTTTCCTGATGCAGCTTTCCATGAATTATCCGACCCACGAAGAGAGCATTGCCATCCTCAAGCGTTACGCCACAGACGATCCGCTGACTACCCTGCCTTCCGTTGCTACACCGGAAGAACTGCTTGCCATGCAGCAGGAAGCCAAGCAGGTATTCGTTGCTGATGCGCTTTACGATTACGCGGCGACCATCGTGGAAGAAACCAGAAATTCAACACAGGTCCGCGTCGGCGCCAGCCCGCGTGCCCTTCTCGCCTATGTTGCCGCGGCAAAAGCACTTGCTCTTCTCCGTGGCCGTAACTTCTGCACACCAGACGACTTTAAGCGTCTGTCCGTACCGGTACTGGCACACCGTATCTCTGTACATGCCTCGAGTTCTTTTGGCTCGGATGGCAAATTCATGAGCCAGCACGACATGGCCACTGCCGTGATCAAGGGGATCATGGATAAAGTACCTTGTCCGACGGAGGATTTCTCTCGCTAATGCAGATCGTTGTTTTCCTTGCTATTCTGGGCATCCTGGTAGGGATCGAGCTTATCTACTACAGACGGCACGCTTTTGACGATGTCGATCTCGACGTGCATTTCTCGACCTCTATTGCCAATTTCGGCGAAATGATCGAAGTAATCGAGATTTCCCAGAATAATAAGAAACTGCCTCTTCCGTTCCTGATCCTGCGCTTCGAAACACCGATGGTGCTGGAGTTCCAGGATATGACGAACACTTCCGTTTCCGACTATCTGTATCGTGAAGACATGCTGACCATGAAGCCGTACTCGAAGCATACGAGAACGATCAAGGCACGTTGCTCCAAGCGCGGTTACTATTCCTTCGCCCGTGTGAACATTTCCACATCCGATCTCCTTCTTATGGAGAAGATGACAAGGGATTTCCCGAACAGCGCATCGCTCACGATCCTCCCGGAACTGGTTGATGCGTCTGCTCTTAAGACACTTCTGTCCATCACATTCAGCGATGTCATGCAAAGAAGAACACTTCTTACCGATCCGTTCTCCTTCGCCGGCATCCGTGAATACCAGCCATGGGATCCGATGAAGTCCATCAACTGGACCGCAACGGCCAAGGCCGGAGACTTCATGGTCAATACCAACACTTCAACTTCCATGAAGCAGGTCTCCATTTACGTAAACCTGGAATATTACAACACCAAGCATTCCACCTCGCTTTTGGAAAAATCCATCAGCCTGGCATATTCCTATATTCTTGAACTGGTCAAAGCCGGCATTCCAACCGCGCTTTACACCAACGGAAGAGATATCGTCAGCGGCTCGCCGGTCATTTCCCGCACGAACTGCGACCAGTCCAATATCGCCCAGCGTGGCGTCGAACTGGCCAGGATCGATCTGGATCAGGAAGTCTTCTCTTTCCCGCAGATCCTCGAAGAGAATGCCATGAAGAGTTCAGATGAATTCATCGTCGTGATTTCTGCGAAGCACGACGGAAGTCTGATACCGGCACTTCAGAAACTGAAGAGACACGCTTCGTCCCTGCTGTGGGTCATGCCCGCTTATAAGGCAGCGCCGAAGCCGGAGATCGACAGCGACCTGATTTCCAATTACTACAGATGGGAGATACTGGGCCATGACTGATCTACGCAAAAAAGATCCATTATTCGTCAGTGCGGGATTCGGCGTCGACTTCCTGATGTCTCTCGTGTTCTTTTTCGGATTGGCGTCCCTGGGCATCTTCCTTCTGTGTTATGTCCATGTCGTACGCGTTCCTTATCAGATCCAGTTTGCCGGCATCATCGGGGTATTCATCTTCGTTTGCCTGAGACGCCTGCGCATCGGATTCTTCCCCATGATTTTCCTTCATGTCCTTGCCACCGCCATCTTCCTGTCGTGCACGTATGTCATACTGGGAAGCACTGAAGAAGCACAGGGCATTGTGATCTACCTTGGATGTCTCATGGTCGTCAACATCGTCTACTCGATCGCACAGCGGACGAGCCGTGCGTTGGCACGTGTCCGCAATGACGGATTGCTGTTCCTTCTGGTACTTCATGTGATCCTCTTTGCCGTATTTGTTGCAACCGGCTTCCATTTCCGACTCAACATGATCACGACCAATGCCGTTC
This sequence comes from Clostridiales bacterium, assembly GCA_017615755.1. GTDB lineage: Bacteria > Bacillota > Clostridia > Saccharofermentanales > Saccharofermentanaceae > Scatonaster. The sequence goes on from JAFZZM010000063.1 coordinate 229,945, forward strand.
TCATGGTCGTCTGCTTCTTCGTAGCAAGACAATTCGATACCTTTGAAGCGAAGTATTACCACAATATCCACTCTGCCACACAGCCTGTTCATTCTATCAAGAAACAGAACCGCATGCTGGTCATCATAGTTGTAGCAGGTATTGTATTCGCGGTCATCATGCTCAAGTTTTTCCCGACAGACGATCTTTCCCGTCTTCTCTCACATGTTCTTCTTTATCTCGGAAGATTGATCGGAAAACTACTGCCCGGTCCCGGAAAAGAATCCAAACCGGAAGCCATGGAAGCCTATGGTGAAGAACGTCCGGAAGAAGAGGAATTCGGAAAGTCAACACTGGTCAATGTCCTTGCGGCTATCGCCATCATTATCATCGCCGTCCTGATCTTCATCTTCATCGTGACCATGATCATCGAGCTCGTCAAGAAGTTCAAGAAGATCCAGCCTGTCGAGAAGACCGTCGAGAACGATGCGGTTGTTGATATTATCGAGAGCGTCGAATCAAAGAAGAAAAAGAAATCTTCTTCCCGTCATGACTTCGGACAAGGATATGAACGCGAGATACGAAAGAAGTACTATCAACGGGTTATGCAGGCAATTAAATCCGGTCTTCCGATCAAGGATTCTTCTTCTCCGCACCAGATCGAAAAGATCATAAAAAGATCGGGAGATCCATCCATCTCTGAATTGACCTCCCAATATGAATCAGTCCGATATAATAAGAAGTAACAGGAACGCTTATTTCTTCAGCATATCATCGATCATTGCCAAAGCGCCGTACAGAATGGAATCATCACCCAGTGCGGAGTTCTTGATTGCCACCGTATCGCGGATCGAAGGCATGCAGTAAAGATCCACTTCGCTCAACACCTTGGAAAGGAATACATCACCCATTGACTCGATGACACCGCCACCAAGTACGACCATTTCCGGGCTGAATGTATTGATCAGGTTACCGATACCGATCGCCAGATAATGGCAAGCACGGTCAACTGCTTCGATCGCCACTTCATCACCCTCATCGTAGGCTGCCTTCAAAGCTTTGCTCTTCAGCACGCCCTTCTCGATCGCCTTGGCAAGTGAAGATCTTCTGCCACGGGAGATCTGTGTTCTCGCATAGTCAATGATACCCTGCTTACTGGAAAATGCCTCCAGGCAGCCACGCTGACCGCAGTTGCACTTCGGGCCCTCCGGATTGAGGATCATATGGCCGCACTCCGCGCCCTTGTCATTATGTCCGGTATAAAGCTTACCATCCAGGATCAGACCTGCACCCATGCCTGTACCTACAAAGAGACCGACGACCTGTGTCAGACCCTTGGCGGCACCATACTTCCACTCACCGTACACACCGACATTTACGTCGTTACCGATAAAGAACGGAACATGGAACTTGCCTTCGATGGCCTTCTTGATCTCATAGTTTCTCCAGGGGAGATTCGGGGAGAAGAGCACGACGCCCTTCTCGATATTGATCACACCCGGTGCACCAGCCGCAATTGCAGCTACATCGGAGATATCGATCTTGAATTCGGAGATCAGCTCTTCCACGAGCGTAATGATCGTATTCTCGATATTCTGCGAATCATCGCCGCCCGCCTTGGTCTTCTTCTTTATTCTGTGAACGATCTCTCTTTTCGAGTTAAAGATCGCTCCAAGCACCTTTGTGCCACCGATGTCCAGACAGATAAAATACTTCGCCTTTGCCATATTATTTCTCCTTTCGCTTCACCAACTCATCGACCAGGCCGTAAAGTCGCTGCACACCATTCTCCAGATTGAAGTAATGAAAAATGTACGGCACGAGAAGGACCAGGATCAACGCTTCCAAAACAAGGATATATAACGATTGTACCACGACAAAAATACCAAATACAATCAGTGCGGCAAGTGCAAACAGCACTGTCACGATCAGATGGATCAGACGCTCGTGCTGAAAATACAAAAGCCATCTTTCGGTATAAGAAAGCAGGCGGTCAAGAGCCTGCCCGGCATTCTCTTGTCCGCCTGATTGCGCATCATTATCCGAAAGAAACTTCTCTACCTGTAAGATAAGCTGTTTCAGTTTTTTGGCCATAAGTCACCCTGCCTTATGTATCATGCACCCTTTTCTTCTGACTTTTCGCGGGCGCGCTGTTTCTTGGGTTTGGAACCCTTGATCAGTTCCGGCTGCTTGTTCTCGGTCACGCACTCCTTCGATACGATACACTTTACCGCATCCTGCTGGGACGGAACGTCGTACATGATGTCCATCATCAGATCTTCGAGGATCGCACGCAGACCTCTCGCACCGGTCTTTCTCTCGATCGCCTTCTTCGCGATCTCAACAACTGCATCGTCTTCAAACTCGAGCTCGACGCCATCCATCTTCAGCATCTTCCAATACTGCTTCAGGAGAGCATTCTTCGGCTCACGGAGAATACGGATCAGCGCCTCTTCATCAAGGCCGTCCAGTGTAACATTGATCGGTACACGTCCGATAAACTCCGGAATCAAACCAAACTTCATGAGGTCCTGTGGAACCAGCTGGCTGAGCCACTCGCCCGCCTGCTTCTCCTGCTGGGACACGATCTCCGCGCCGAAACCGAAATTCTTCTTACCGACGCGCTGCTCGATGATCTTCTCCAATCCGTCAAAAGCACCGCCGCAGATAAAGAGGATGTTGGTCGTATCGATCTGGATGAATTCCTGATGCGGATGCTTTCTGCCACCTTGCGGCGGAACATTGGCAACCGTACTTTCCAGGATCTTCAGCAATGCCTGCTGTACGCCCTCACCGCTTACGTCACGCGTAATGGACGGGTTCTCGGATTTCTTCGTGATTTTGTCGATCTCATCGATGTAGATGATACCGCGCTGTGCCGCCTCCACATCGTACTCGGCCGCCTGAAGGAGCTTCAGGAGGATGTTCTCAACGTCCTCACCAACGTAACCGGCCTCGGTCAAGGTGGTCGCATCGGCAATGGCAAACGGAACATTCAGAGCTCTGGCCAGTGTCTGTGCCAGAAGCGTCTTACCGCAGCCTGTAGGTCCGATCAAGAGGATATTACTCTTGGTAAGCTCGATATCGTCCGAAGCATTAAACTTCGAGAAAACACGCTTGTAATGGTTATATACGGCAACTGACAAGGCCTTCTTAGCCTGCTCCTGTCCGATAACATACTCATCGAGTGCAGCCTTCAGTTCCGCCGGTGTCGGCAGATGGTCTTTCTTGGTGCCCTTATTGTATTTGGTGCTCTTGAACCCGACCTCATCCTCCGCAAGGATCGACTCACAGATCATCACACACTCATTACAGATGTAGATGCCCGGCGGGCCTGCCAGCATACGAGAAACTTCCTGCTCGCTCTTGCCGCAGAAAGAACAATGGATAATGCCATCAAAATCCAGAATATCGTCTTTACCCATACTTACTCCTTAAAAAGTGCGTAGATCTCATACCCATCCCGCACCTGTTCTCTTATATCATGTTACCCGAAGTGCACCTACGTTTCAATGTTCTTATTTTTCATTTTTTGTTACGAATCCTTTTCATTTTTCGCCCGTGTCACAGGATAAAAGAAGACTGCCCTTCGTGACGAACCATCACAACAGGGCAGTCTTGAATTCGCTTCATGAAAAGAGATTACTCTTCAGTCTTCTCTTCCTTCTTCTCCTCTTCCTTCGGCTCAACCTTTACAGCCTTCTCAGCGAGAGCGTCAACTGTCTTTCTGCCGACGATGCTCTCACGCAGGAAGGAATCGTTCTCCTTAAGACGCTCGAGGAGGTCTTCCTTCTTCATGCCGTACTGCTCAGCCAGCTTGCCGGCTTCCTCATCGATATCCTCATCAGTAGCCTCGATGTTCATCGCCTTAGCGCAAGCCTCAAGGACCAGAGAGCTCTTAACTCTTGTTTCCGCCATTGTCTTCAGGCCGGCACGGTACTCATCCATGGACTGACCCATGTACTTGAGGTATGTCTCGAGCTCGATGCCCTGAGCACGCATACGGTAGGACTGCTCTTCGATCATGTTGCTGATCTCAGTCTCAACCATGCACTCCGGAATATCAACCTTGGCATTATCACAAACAGCTCTTACTACATTGTTCTCGAAGCTGTCCTTAGCAACCTTCTCAGCCTGCTCGGTCTGAGACTTTCTGATGTCAGCCTTGTACTCTTCGATCGTATCAAATTCACTTACGTCCTTAGCGAACTCATCGTCGAGCTCAGGAAGTTCCTTGACCTTGATGTCGTGGAGCTTGATCTGGAATGTAGCTTCCTTACCCTTCAGCTCTTCTGCATGATACTCTTCCGGGAAAGTAACTGTGATCGGGAACTCTTCGTCGATGTTGTGACCGATGAGCTGCTCCTCGAAGCCCGGGATGAAGGACTTGGAACCGATCTTCAGATCGTGGCCTTCTGCCTTACCACCTTCAAAAGCAACGCCGTCTACGAAACCTTCGTAGTCGATCGTTACTGTGTCGCCATCTTCAACTGCACGGCCTTCAACCGGAACCATACGTCCGCTTCTGTCCTGTACACGCTTGAGCTCTGCTTCCACAGTCTCATCTGTCGGCTCGATGTAACGGTATTCAGCTTCTACACCCTCGTACTGGCCAAGCTCAACTTCCGGCTTAACTGTAACGGAGATTGTGTACTTCATGCCCTTGTCTTCGCCGATCTCCTGGATGTCGAGTTCCGGACGGGAAACGACCTTCAGGTCATGCTCCTTGATTGCTTCAGCATACTGGGGATTGACACAAAAATCGATTGCATCGTCATAGAAGACTCCCTCACCATAGTATTGCTTAACAAGATTGTAAGGAGCCTTGCCCTTACGGAAACCAGGAATCTGGAAACGATTCTTGTTCTTATTGTAAGACTTCATCATAGCAGCCTTAAAATCCTCTGCAGAAGCCTCCAGGGAAATCACAACGATATTGTTGTCTTTCTTCTCGATCGATGCCATATATATTTCCTCCATATATAGAATGCTAATTACACGGACAATAAGTTTATCACAGTCCGAATCGCTTTTCAATCTATAATTCTTTATACTTTGAAAAAGCAAGAAAAAAGAGACTGCAGGTGCAGTCTCTCTACTTGGCGCGCCCGGCAGAGATCGAATCCACAACCTTCTGATCCGTAGTCAGACACTCTATCCAGTTGAGCTACGGGCGCAAATATCTTGCTTTTTCACAGCATGAGTATTTTAGCCCTCAGACTTGTAATTGTCAATGGTCTTTTTTGAAAATGTATAAGAGGCTGTTTCTCGCGCCCTTCCAATCCTGAAAAATCAAGCTTTCGCCGAAGAATCTTCCTTACAGAGCGGGATCTCGATCTCGATCCGGAACAATCCTTCCTCTACCGAAGCACGGATGTCGCCATGCAGACGGTCCACAAGTCCTTTTGCAATGGCAAGACCCAGACCCGTAGATGTCGATGTTCTCGCACGGTCTCCCTTGTAGAAGCGCTCGAAGATCTTCTCCACTTCGATGATCTCGCCTTCCTTCTTATCATTATAGCAACAGAAATACAGTTTCTCTTCCCTTTTCTCGAGCTTCAGGCCCAGACGGTTCTTACCATGTTCAAGCGCATTTTTGACAAGGTTCTGGATCACACGGCGCAGCGCCACTTCGTTACCCATGATCGGAAGATCATCCTCACAGAACGAGACCTCCGGCTCCAACCCTCTCTTCTCGAAATCCTCATAGAAAGCCAGCACCGTCTCACAGACACACTGTCTTCCGTCCATCTTCACACAGGCAAGCTCGTAATTCTGATCCTGCATCTTCGTATAGGTAAAAAGCTCTTCCAGCAGTTCTTTCAGACTCGAGATACGGTTCTGGATGATCTGCATGTAATGTTCCTTCTCTTCCTGCGAATCGGACATGACCAGCAGCTGGACATAACCGTCGAGCGACGTAAGCGGTGTACGGATATCGTGGGAAAGATTGGCGATCGCTTCCTTGAGATTATTCTCATTCCGCTCCATCACGATTCCCTCTTCCTGATAACGGTTACAGATATCGTTGACACGCATGACAAGTTCATTTACCTCTTTATAGGGCACTTCGGAAGTCAATCTCTGATTGGAAGAATGCTTCTGCATGACCTGGAGCTGGTTGCAGTTCTTCCGGATCTGACGCCGATACTGAATAAACGCGATAAAGATCCCTAAAAATGCCAGACTCGCAATAATCGCCCAATACAACATAATACTCACCTCAATCCAAATCGCGATTTTTAATGACCAGTGATGTTGTCAGGATCAAAAAAACGGACAACAAAATAAAAACCGCAACACTATCTATACTTGCCCGCCAGGATCCTATCCCTTTAATGGCATCAAAATGCGCGTCCACGCCAATTGTATTCACAAATTTGTTCACTATCGGATACGCTGCAGAAAGCGTATCAAAAATGCTGACTACAAAAAAGACCGTCGTCAGAATAAGCGGTAACAAAATGGTTTTTGTCAACAAATACAGGGAATAAACAAATATCACCCAGAAAGCAAAGAAAACCAGATAAGCAAAAAGGAACGGCATCAATGTTATTGTCTCACCAAAGTCGATCGAAATGCCGAAAATGCTACCCAATGTGAATCCAACACAAAGAGCCAGAGGGAAAAGCAAGGAAATGGTGATCAACGAGATAAGATCGCCCAAATACACGGACACTCGTTTTTGTGAGACCGCGCAGAACTTTTCAAAGATCCGTCCCTTTTTTTCTCTGGCACAAAAGACCAAAGTATACGCAATCGCTATGCCCGGGACTTTCACCTTGCACATGCTTGAACGCCACACAATATGTTGCAGCGCCTCCTCTTCCTCGCTTGTAAACAAATTAAGTGAATGCCTCAAAGATTCATTTGTACCGGTATATGTGAAATTGACAAACCAGTTTGTCGGAAGTGTGACAAAGAGCACCTGCAGAAAAAAAATCACTAACATGAACCAGAAAACTTTATCGCGGGAGAACCGGAAACCATTTGACTTGAATAACTGATACATACCATCTCCCCCTTACTCGATATCCCGATGGCGGATAACCAGATAGGTTCCCATCGTAAAGACCAGAATAAAGCAGACGAGTACTGCCCCGACAACAGGAACACTTGTCCGGCTCATCGTCATAACCCCCATCTTCTCTTCCGCCATATTCTCTATAAGAAAATACGTAGAATACGAGGAAAGCGGCAAAGTGGATTCATGAATGCCGAAAAGGCCTAATACGCAGACCTGGAGATAGATAAGCAGGATCTGATACAGACCGATACAGTCGCCTAGGCCCAACAACGCTCCCCCAAGTCTGCTCTTGGTAAGCTCGGCAAAAAAGCAGGTCAAAGCGGTCCTTGCGTAGGAGATCAGGTACAAAACAAAAAGTGCTTTCAAAATATCGGAAGCCGGGGTTCTTACTACACATTTTCCCGAAAACAGGGAAAGGATCACGCAATATGCCGTCAGAGCAAGTATCAGAACCGTATTGATCAAAAACGCCGACAAAAGACCGGTCCACATCGCCTTTTTGTCATAGACAAGAAAAGGAACATTATTATGAAAATGATGGACTCGGAACATGCCGTACCATGCAGAAGCACCCAGCGGTAGAGCAATCAGATAATACTGAAAAATGACAAGATACAGAAAACCTGTATTTCCCGCCGCTTCACTATCTGTCAAAAGATCAATTGTTTCCAGAAATGTCCAAAACAAAACAAACGCCAGAAAAATGCGGAAACTCTTACTGCGCACGGCAGGATAGATCTTAGCCCGCAGCAAAGCGATCATTGTTTCGCGCCTCCGGTCATGGCAAGATAATAATCCTCCAGCGCTTCGTTCTTGACCGCGATACTCAGCGTCTTGATGTTGTTCTTCGCGAGCTCCAAGACGATATCACCGCTTTCGGTCAATCTTTCGAAGATCTGGATAATGCTCTTGTCCACAACTTTATATTCCGTGATCCCCATCTGTTCCAGGACCGTACAGGACTTGGTCGGATCACTGGTGCGGATCTCAATATGCTCACTGCAGCGCTTCAGCAATTCCTGATGCGTAAATTCATCGATCAGCTGCCCGTTATGGATGATACCGTAACGTGTCGCGATCTTGGAAAGTTCTTCCAGAATATGGCTGGAAATCATGATCGTGATATTTCTTTCTTTGCTCAGACGCTCGATCAGCTCACGGATCTCCACGATACCCTGCGGATCCAGACCATTGATCGGCTCATCCAGAAGCAGAAGATCCGGACGGGATACAAGCGACATGGCAATACCAAGGCGCTGTTTCATACCCATGGAAAGCTTCTTGACCTTCATCTTCTCATATTCAGCCAGACCAACTTCACGAAGGAGCTCATGGAGATACTCGTCATCGTTCATACCCAGCGCAATCGCCTGGATACGAAGATTATTATATGCAGATAATGTATAGAACAGTCCCGGTCTTTCAATCAGGACACCGATACGGTCACGAAGCTTAGGTGTCTTCTCCGGCGGTTCTCCGAAAATGGAAAAAGTACCCGCTGTCGGCTTGCAAAGTCCGGCCAGCATCTTGAAAAAAGTCGTCTTACCTGCACCGTTACGTCCGATCAGACCATAGATCTCTCCACGGCGGATCTTGATGGACACATGATCCACAGCTGTTATATTCCCGTATTTCTTAGTTAGATTATCTGTTTCAAGTAAGTATTCCACGTTTATCCCCTTCCATACCAAGGATATTATAAAAGTGCATTTACAAATCGTCAATGAATGGAAAATAGAACACGGCCCGGGGAGTGGGGGTGTTCTATTTTCTGTTAGAGGGTATTATGTTTAGAAAGGTCCTGCTGTTTTATTAGCGTACATCTCTCTTCTGCTGCAGGAACATGGACAGTCCCAGAGCAACAACAAGATATACCGCGGCGGTGGCTACTACTCTTATGATCGTTCCATTCGAAGCATCCGGGCTTACTGCAGAGTATGCACCTTCAAGGAAGAAATCGGAAGGAAGATACTTCGGATCATGGAAGAGTTTTTCTGCACCAAGGTCAAGAAGCTTTGTGATCAGGCTCAAAACACCGGTTGTGATAAGCAAGGAAGGAACCAGACCTCCGGCAGAGCTCTTGAAAAGTGTTGTGAAGAAGAAGAACAGTGCAGAGAATGCTGCATAGAAGAGGTATACGATCAGCATGAGCTTGCCGTATGCGAGCATGTCGCCGGCGGAGAAGCTGTTCATGAAGATAACGGAGAGGCCTGTAAATGTGCCATAGGACAGAGCCATGATCGCGGTTACTCCGATCATTGCAGACAGCCATCTGCTCAATGTCTGCTTCCACTTATGCTTCGTAATACCGATAATGTTCTTATCAAATCCGCACTTCTGTTCTGCGTTAGTGAAGATAACAACGAAGATCGAAAGAACGATGAGAAGGTCTGTGCCACGGAGGAAACCGGTGATGGTCTTCATCATGTCCATGCCGCCTGTCAATCCTGTGACCTCTGCAAGTCCCCATCCGAACGGGTCGTCCACATAGATCTTCATGATACCAAAATCCAAAACTGCAATTGCTACGGCTACGATAGCCAGTACCCAGGTCGATACCGCTTTTCTCATGCGGTACAGGTTCATATTGATTAAGTTACGCATTCTCTTGTCCTCCTGTCAGTTGGAAGTAGTAATCTTCCAGAGCCTCACTCTTTACCGAAATCTCATTTGTCTGAATATTCTCTTTTGCCAGTGCAACCGTAATTGCGCCACTCTCGTCCAATCTTTCGTAAATGCTGATGGCACCGTCCTTGACTTCGATCTTGGAGAAGCCCATGGAGTTCAGGATATCCATTGTCTTCTCGATATCGCTTGTCTTGAGTTCCAGACGCTCGCTGCACTTGCTGAACAATTCTTCTTTGCTCTCTTCTTCCAGAAGCTTGCCTTCGTGGATGATACCGTAGCGTGTTGCTACCTTGCTGAGCTCATCCAGAATGTGGCTGGAGATGAGGATCGTGATATGTCTGTCATGGCAAAGATGTGTAAGGATACCTCTCATTTCCGCGATACCCTGTGGATCCAGGCCGTTGATTGGCTCATCGAGAATCAGGAGTTCCGGCTGATTGACCAGCGCCATCGCGATACCCAGTCTTTGCTTCATGCCTAGTGAGAACTGCTTTGCCTTTTTCTTTCCTGTGTTGGCAAGGCCGACTTCTTCAAGAAGTCCTTCCAGGAATTTATCATCCTTGATTCCCAGAGCGAGTGCTTTTGTCTTGAGGTTCTGCATTGCTGTCATATTCGGATACAGGCCCGGGTTTTCGATCAGGATGCCGACCTTCGACATCATCTGTTCTGTGTTTTCCCCTTTGCTGCCGCGGATCTCGAAGGAACCGGATGTCGGGTGGGAAAGTCCACCGATCATTTTCATTAATGTTGTCTTACCAGCACCGTTTCTACCAATCAATCCGTAGATGTCGCCACGCTGTACATGAATGGAAATTTCATTCGAAGCTTTATAGTGACCATACTTTTTTGTCAGTGCGTTTGTTGTCAAAATGTAATCCATTTTTTCGCCCTCCTTTAGCTTACGAATTCATTCTACCGATGAATTCCTAACCAATCGCCAAGGAGTAGTTTATTATTCCAAAAGAAATCTTAAAGAAAAAGTAAAGAGTGGTAAAATGCAGAAATGGCAGCCCTTTTCGGATTTCAGGGCTGCCATTTTCAAACTGTTTGATTGAGTTTTTCCATGATTTTGTCTCTTCCGGTTTATAAAGTTAAGGAAGAAACCATGTATATATATACTTATCTAACATCTCTCTTTCTTACGAAAAGAATGACCAGACCGAGGCCCAGCGCAATATAGGCCAGGAAGACCAGGATCGTTCTGACTGTATCCCCTGCTCCCATTTCTGCAGAGTAGGAAAGGTAAACACTATCCAGGCAGTAATCGGAAATCTTGAAGTACGACTTCTCTCCCACACCGACTGCATTCATCACCATATCCTGCAGGTTTGCTCCGGCAAGCTTAGCAATCAGAAGGTCCAGGAGTTTCTCAATCGTCTGGAGAAGTCCGGATGCGATAATGATACCGATAACCATACCGCCGGCTGCACTCTTAAAGAGCGAAGTGATCAGGAATACGATCGTTAAGAAGGCGACAAGACCCAGCCAGGTAACCATTGCAACGCGCAGATAGTCACCGATCTGCTCAAATCTGAACTTATCGAGAATGATCGCACTGATCGCGATGGACAGGAAAGAATATGCCCAGAAGACACCGGAGACCCAGGTCATCAGGGATGTCCACTTAGCCACGACAAACTTCCACTTTTCTTCAAAGAGGTTATATGTATTCTTAATGAATCCCTTGGAATAATCGGAATGAACAAAGATAACCGTAAAGATCGTGATCAGGATGTTGAATGCATCACTGGTGTTGATAAAGAAATTGTGGATTTCGGCAGCATAGACATACTCGTTCGTAAAATTCGTCGTTGCAGAAATACCACCGCCGAGCATGAGCTCAAGGGCATTACCGAAAACGAAGGATGCCAGAGCTGAATTGATAAACAGGAATACTGCGAAAAGAATTCCTAAAACGAGTGTTGATGTAGCTCTGGATGCGCGATACATGTGCATCTTATATAGATTAAACATTCTTCTCACCTCCTGTAAGCTGGAAATAGTACTCTTCAAGAGACTGGCCTTCTTTTCTCATTTCCAGAGTCTGTACATCGGCCTTGGCCAGTGCCATGGAGATCTCACCCATCTCATCGACCTTCTGCCGGATCTCGAAATGGTCTCCCGTATAGGTATAGTCCGTAATGCCGATAGAAGCGAGCACGGCCTTTGTCTTTTCCGCATCGTTGGTACGGAAGAAAGCATAGGCTTTACAACGGCTCGCAAGGTCAGCATTCGTTGCTTCATCCACGAGTTTTCCCTGATGGATGATGCCGTAGCGGTCTGCGATCTTGGCCAGCTCATCGAGGATGTGACTGGAGATGATGATCGTGATCTTTCTTTCTGTGCACAAGCGCTTGATCAGGGTACGGATCTCCGCAATACCCTGCGGGTCCAGACCATTGATCGGCTCATCGAGAAGCAGAAGGTCCGGGGAATTGACCATCGCCAGCGCGATGCCCAGACGCTGCTTCATACCAAGCGAGAAATTCTTTACGCTCTTCTTTCCGACATTAGCCAGACCGACAAGAGCCAGAAGCTGGTTGAGATAATTCTCATCCTGAACACCGAAAGCAAGTGCTTTTGCCTTCAGATTCTGGAAAGCGGTAAGATTCTGGTAGATACCGGGATCTTCGATCAGAACGCCGACCTTCGGCATCATGGCTTGCTTGCCCTCGCCCTGTGCACCGGTAATGGTGAAAGAACCCGATGTCGGGAAAGAAAGTGTTGCCAGCATTTTCAGAAGTGTGGTCTTACCTGCGCCGTTACGTCCGATGAGACCGTAGACCTCACCACGGACGACATGGATCGACACTTCGTCAACAGCGGTAACGTGCTTGAACTTTTTCGTGATCTTATCTGTTGTCAGAATATAATCCATAGTTCCTCCTGCTCCTTATTTTGCCAATTTATATCCGATACCCCAAACCGTTTCGATAAACTCGGTATCCGTGAACTCTTTTAATTTCTTTCTTATATTACTGATGTGTACGTTGATCGTCTTATCTTCTCCGATATAGATCTCGTTCCATGCGCAATCGTAAATGTCCTGCTTGGTAAATACGCGCTTCGGGTGTGCGACAAGAAGCTCGAGGATCTGGAACTCACGCTTGGTCAGCTGCACTTCGTTGTTGTTGACCATAACGGTGAAGGACTCCTCATCGAGAGTAAGCTCCTTATATTCCAGTTTCGTACCGGAAGTCTCTCCGCTCTTCTGGGAAGAACGACGGATCTGTACGGCAACGCGTGCCAGAAGTTCCGGGATCTCGAACGGCTTCGTGATATAGTCTTCCGCACCGGACGTGAGCATCTCGACCTTGGTATCCATCTCATCCTTGGCGGAAACAACGATGACAGGTGTATCCTTGATTGCCTTCAGTTTCGGGAAAAGCTCATCACCGCAAAGTCCCGGGAGCATCATATCCATCAGGACCAGGTCAAAGTTATCTTTCTCGAAATAGAGAAGCGCTTCCGTTCCGGAAAAGGCCTGCTGGCATTCATAGCCGGCTTTCTTCAGTGCATCGGCGATCAGATGATTGATCTCCGTGTTGTCTTCAACGATAAGTATTTTCTTCATAACAATGCCCTCTTCTTCCTAATCACTCCAGACTATCATACCACATTTCCCTTTTACCTCTATTATTTTTCTAACATTACTATCAAAAAACGGCGATAAAAATGCAAAAAAATCCCGGCATCTGGAAACTCGGCCGGGAAATGATCAAATGTCTGGAAACTGTACTTTCGTAACAGTGTTAAATCATGTACGGCGCCAAGCGAGAATGATCTCTGAAATCGGTTTGCCGCCTTCTTGTGTTTTCTGTTGATCATCTGCTCCTTCCGTTTCGGAGTCTTCCGGTTCGTCAAAATAGAACTTCATCTCATAGCGCTCGTTATCCAAAGTCATCTGCAGATCATAATCCGTTTTCTCTGCAAACGGATAGCGCTCCAGGATATCCCAGGTAGTACTGCTGCTCGAGATGGATGTGCCGATGGTCACCTTAGCCGTATCCCAGATACGAAAATGAACAAAGTTGCCTTCCCAGTCTGATTCATCGTTATAGATTCCGTAGATCGTGATCGCGAAGCCCTTGTAGCGGACAAGGATGTTTCTGTACGAGACATCTTCACCGGCCCAGCGCTGTTCCGTCTTGATCACCGGACCACAGGAAACGGATACCGGAGCACCAAGGAAAGTCTGGATCTGGGCAGAAGTCGCATTTTCACCGATACGGATAGCACGATGGCCGTTATAGTAGAGATAAAGGTCCGCACTCTTAAGATCACTCGTGATCGAATCATCCACGACGATCTTGTCCGAGGAATCATAGGAGAACTCAACAAATCTCGAGCTTGTCTTCAGGTGCGTATTATCGAAGACCTCGGGCTGCAGGAACAGAAGGTTCGCCGCATCGATCGAGCAAAGCTCGTATCCCGCAAAGTCTGTCTTCACATTTCCGGAATAGAACTGGATCATCTCCCTGGCCTTCGAGGTCAGGACGGATGTAGACTTCAGGATCGATTCATCAATGCCGGTACTCGGGAGAAGTGATACCACATCACCGAGATTCCCGCTCTGGTAAGCTTCGAAATAGTGCACGGAATAGGCGTAGATGTCCATGCATCTTCTCGCCCACTGACGGCTCAGAAAAACACTGCCGTCATCCTTCTGCTGGATGTAGAAATAGATCGGTGTGGAAGAAAGCCGCTCGCTGTTCGTCTCCACGCGTACAGGTACACAGGATTCGAATATCGATGCATACGTTGGAGATCCGCACTCAAGGAGCTTGGCGATCAATTCTTTACGTTCTTTACCGGAAACAAGATCGAAACTCTCGATCGTCGAATCGGCCGGCAGCATCTTGATCAGGATCGATATGTACTCGTAGAACTCCGAATAACTCATACCGTCCTTCTGCTCCTCCGGGATCTGGTAAAAATCTGATTCGGCATTTTCAAGGTCGAGCATGGAATCCACGATAAGACGGGCCATCTCCGGCGCACTGATCTCTTTCGTGGAGAAAACTTTCGAACGACAGGAGGCAGCTAGCGGAAGCACAAAGACTACGAGCAAAAGCAAGGCAACTTTGCTTCGCAGAGAAGCTTTACGTTGTTTGTCCGCCTTCGTCATACTCTGTCTGCCCCGTCCTTTCTCCTTGAAGATATCTCGCGGCTGCTGCCTTTCGACAGTCCTATTATACCGCGTTTTTCCCACGGCGTTGCTTCACCGCTTCAAAAACAACGATTCCGGCAGCAACGGCTGCATTGAGGCTGTTGACCGAACCTGCCATCGGAATGGAAAGCAGGTAGTCGCACTTGTCCTTGATGTTCTTGCTCATGCCTTCGCCTTCACTGCCGATGACAATGACCATCGGACCGCTCCAGACATCGTCGCTGTACTGGTTGGTGCCCTCGGCATCAGTGCCGGCGACCCAGAAACCTTTATCCTTCAGTTCCAGAAGCGTTCTGGAAAGATTATTGACTCTCGCAACAGGAACATACTCGATCGCGCCGGCGGATGCTTTTGCCACCATGGAATCCAGACCGATGGAACGGTGCTGCGGAATGATCACGCCGTGCACGCCTGCCGCATCGGCAATTCTCAGGATCGATCCGAGATTATATGCATCTTTCAGCTCATCCAGTGCAAGGAGAAGCGGGGCTTCGCCCTTCTCTTCCGCTTTTTTCAGGATCTCATCGATGTCCACATACTCATGGCTGGCCACCTGTGCGATGACGCCCTGGTGGTTTCTCGTCTGGGACATGCTGTCCAGATTCTGCCGCGGGACTTCCATGATCGGCACTTTCTTTTCTTTTGCCATGTTAATGATACGGGCCAGTACCGGATCCGGTCTTGCGCCGTCCTGAAGTTTCAGAACATACAGTTTATTGATCTCGCGTCCACTGCGGATCGCCTCCAAAACCGGGTTTCTTCCCTCAATACGGTCATCGGTCGGTGTGTTTTCTGTATTCTCCGCATCCTGTGAAAGCGCAGGAATATTTACTCTGAATCCCTTTGCCTCTCTCGGGCGTCCGATATCATGTCCGTTTCTTCTGGGTGAACGATTTCCGAAATTGCCAGATCGCATAATGTTCTCCTTACCTTACTTGCTCTCTTGGATCTCCTGCTCGCAGATCGAAATGATCCGGTTGAGAAGCACATCCAGCCGTTCTTCTTTGTTTGTCAGATACAGATAACCGATGAGGCACTCCAGGCCTGTCGCATACTTATAGTCTGCCGGGCTTGCGTTCTTCGCCATACTGCCCTGGTGTCCGTTCTTGCCTCTCCGGAAGATATTCTGTTCTTCTTCTGTCAGCTCATCCATGAGCACGCGGACTGCATTGGCCTGTGCCGGTGCGCTGACGTACCGGACAGACTTCTTATGCAGTACACCCGATTGTCCACCGAAGCGGGCCACGATATGCATGCGGACGTGCAATTCATAGACTGCATCGCCTACGTATGCCAGCACCGAAGTCGGCACCTCGCGGATATCCTCGGGCGGGATCGGGATCATCATTTCTTTGTCACCTGCGGACCTTGTGGTGTGTCCTTGATCTGGTATCCCATCTCGGAAACCTGATCACGGAGGGCATCGGCCTTCGCAAAGTCCTTATTCTTCTTCGCTTCTACACGCTGGTTCACAAGATCCATGACCTCAGCCGGAATGCCGCTGTCCTTGTTGAGGATCTCACGGATCTCCAAGCCCAGGACGCCCATCAGTTCGCAGATCATATCCGCAGCGGACTTGATCGCTGCTGCGGAAACATCCTTCGCGGTCAGGTGTGTATTCAGGACACGTACCAGTTCATAGATCGAAGTGATCGCATCAGCTGTATTCATATCGTCGTCCATTCTTGCGATGAACGTCTCTTTTGCTTCGGAAACCGCATCGGCCAGTTCTCGCTCAGCATCCGCATTTGCGGAAAGACCTGCCTCAGCCTCGTGGCTCAAGATAAAGTCAGAGGTTTCAACCGCTGTTGCAATACGGTCCAGACCATTCTGTGCGGACTTCAGAAGCTCGTCAGAGAAATTGATCGGCATTCTGTAGTGACCGGACAGGATGAAGAAACGGATGACCTCATACGGGAACTTCTCAACGATATCACGTACCGTGAAGAAGTTACCGAGAGACTTACTCATCTTCTCGTTATCAACGTTGACGAATGCATTGTGCATCCAGTAGTGTGCAAACGGGCAGCCGTTCGCCGCTTCACTCTGCGCAATCTCGTTCTCATGGTGCGGGAAGATCAGGTCCTGTCCGCCGCCATGGATATCGATGGTCTTACCGAGATACTTTCTATTCATTGCCGAGCACTCAATGTGCCAGCCCGGACGACCCTCGCCCCACGGAGAATCCCAGAAAGGCTCGCCCTCCTTCTTGAACTTCCAGATCGCAAAGTCAGCAGGATTTCTCTTGCCTTCGTAGGAAGCACCACGCTCGCCGGCACCGGCTACGAGGTCCTCGAGGTTATAGTGGGAAAGCTTGCCGTACTCTTTGAACTTCGGAACTTCGAAGTACACGCCGTCGCCCTCGATGATGTAGGCATAGCCCTTTTCCATCAGGTCGGAAATGAGGGCAATGATCTCATCCATCGTCTCGGTCGCTCTCGGCTGGTATGTCGGGCGCTTGATGCCCAGTGCATCGGCGTCCTTGTAGTATTCTGCGATATAGCGGTCTGCGATATCCTTTACCGTGGTGCCCTCTTCGTTGGCACGCTTGATCATCTTATCGTCGATGTCGGTAAAGTTCTGGCAGAAGGTTACGTCGTAGCCTCTGTACTCGAGGTAACGGCGCAGTGTATCAAAAGTCACGAACGGACGGGCGTTACCGAGATGGAAAAAGTTATAGACCGTCGGGCCGCAGGCATAAAGCTTGACCTTGCCTTCTTCCATCGGTACGAATTCTTCTTTCATGCGGGTTAAAGTGTTAAAAATCTTCATTTTCTATTCCTCCAGTAATTTCATTTCTTCAAGGTTTCTCATCCGGTGGCAGAAAGACGCCGGATCTGTGCCGCAGCTTCTATTACAGCCCCGACACGCACATACAGACAGCACAACATCGCTCAGGAGCGGCTGCATTCGCACCGATTCTGAACAAGAACTGTCCGAACTTGTGATTCCTAAGAACATGAAAACCGGGGTTAAAAAGGACAGACAAAAGCGAGCCCATCAAGGCAGGCTCACGCTTGGCGACCAGTTTTGAATCTTTTTTCAGACCCATTCTTCTTCCCGTTCTTTTCTAAACAAATAAAAGCCCAAAACCGCTACCCACTTTTGACACCTAGCTACAGCCAGGTGGGTACCCTGCGGCAGTCTAAGATCTTCCTAAAGGAAAATACTAGGCTTGATCGTCTCTGCTTCGACGCGGATTCCCGTTTATGTCATGAAGGTTCAAAAACATGAGCATCAGCTTTAGGTTGTCTTAATTATAACAATATTAAACTCAGATGTGAAGAAAAAGACTGTTACTAATTAGTGACATTTCGTACGATTTTTGATTTCTTTTTCGTCCTTTTGACGAGAAACGGCCCGGTGCGAAGCGCAAACGACCCCCAGGACATCCCCTGCACCCGCTGATACAAGCGTTCTCGCCGCCTCATGGATCGTCGCGCCTGACGTCAGGATATCGTCCACCACCAGGATCCGTAACCCCTCGATATCCCAGTCTTCCCGTACTCCAAAAGCACCTTCGATGTTTTTCTGTCTGACCAGTGGGTCGCTGAACCTGCTCTGCTGCTTCGTATGTCTCTTACGGAAAAGCACTTCCTCAAGCATCGGAACCTGTAAAGATGCGGCGATTTCCTGTGCCAGAAGGGCAGCCTGGTTATATCCTCTTGCGGCACGGCGTTTTTCGGAAAGCGGGATCGGCACCACGGCATCCGGCAGATACGGGAGATCGTGAAGGATCTCTCTTCCCATCAGTTTTCCAAGCATGGTTCCACAATATTCCCCGTTTTGAAACTTCAGTCTCCGAAGCAAGGACGTTATCGGCATTTCGTAATGGAACAAAGCCCAGGCCTGAAGGTCCGGTACCGGATCCTCCTCGTAGGCATCGGAAAGGCACGGCATCAGGCGCTCTTCGCTAAGTCTTACCGGCAATTGCGAAAGACATGTCTTACAGATCCCAAGAGAGATCAGGGCCGAATTGCTGTTATAGCCATTAACGAGCACTCTTCCACACGTGATACAGACGGGTGGAAAGAAATACCGGAGAATGGTTCTCCATGTCTCTTTATCCGTGAAACCGTGTGCAATTCCCTGAATCATTTTCCCTTTTTGTCCGTCTTCTCGTCTTCCTTGTCCTTCCGGTCAGTAAGAAATACCCGCAACGCCGTCTGTCGTTCATCAGAATACGGCCGCGCGATCATGCGCTCCACCGTCTTATAGTCGCCCAGGACCCAGAGTTCCTGCTTCGCCCTGGTCACCGCCGTATAGAGAAGATTCCGGTTAAAGATCGGCCCATATTCATCCGGCAGCACCAAAAGCACATACTTCCATTCCGCACCCTGTGCTTTATGGACGGTCAGCGCATACGCCAATTCCAGTTCCGCCACATTCTTCAGCGGATACGTGGCATAGCGCCCGTCATCGAAACAAACGTCAACACCCAGATCCGAGTAGCGGTAGATCTTGCGGATAAATCCGATATCGCCGTTAAAAACGCCGTCATTCGTACTTCCGTCTGCATTGTTGCACGGAAGCCGGTAATTGTTCTTCACCTGGATCACGCGGTCGTTCATGGCAAAGTATTTCTTCACATTCTCATTTGCCTGAAGCGCCACTCTTGCGCCGTTTCTTCCGGAATACTGTTTCTGCAGGAAGTCATTGATCGTATCCGTACTGATACTTCCGTTTCTCTTCGGACACAGGATCGCCATGTCTCTCCACACATCCATGTGCAGATCCGGATTCATCGTCTTCACCCACTGGCTGATGTGAAACATCACCTCATCCTTTTTGCAAGAGATCAGGTGACAATCGGTACCCTCTTCTTCCAGGAATTCCATCGACCTTCCATGCAGGATCGCCGATGCATTCTTTACGATCTGACTGTTCTGAAGCTGACGGAAGTTCTCGACCAGAGTACAGACCGTAACCAGATCCGAAGCAATCAGGTCGGCCAGGATCCGCCCGGCACCCACCGACGGAAGCTGATGGGAATCGCCCACCATGACCACGATCGCATTATCGGAAATGCCAGAAAGGAAAGCCGAAAAAACTGTTGCATCGATCATGCTGGCTTCATCCAGGATAAACACCCGGCCCGGATGCTTATTGTCCTCGTTGAAGTAGAAAGTGGTCTCATCTGCTTCCTCGTCATATTCCGCATTCAGAAGGCGATGCACCGTCTGTGCATAAGAATGCGTGACTTCCGCCATACGCTTCGCTGCTTTTCCCGTAGGCGCAGCACAAAAAACATTGTCCGGAAACTGATTCAGATAGTACTGGTAAATGACCCTAAGGATCGTTGTCTTCCCCGTACCCGGGCCACCATCCACCACGACGAATCTCTGTTTCAGCACACGACGGACCACTTCCTCCTGATCCTTCGAGAGCTGGAACGTCTCATTGATCTGCGACCATTTCAAAGCTCTTGCGAGAAGATCTTCATCGATCTTTCTTTCGCGAAGATTGCGGTTGAGGATCCTGTGGGCAATATCCGCTTCGGCACACACGGCCGTGTAGTCCGCCACCCAGACATCCTCCTTGGACTTGGTTGCTTTTTCCAAAGAACCGAAGATATGAAGTCTCGATTTTTCTTTGTTCCAGTAACAGAGCGCGATCCGCTTCTGCTCGATCATCTGTGCGATCCAGGCAGGCACGATACTCTGCACGAAATTCTTCTTGTACTCGTCACAATCCTTCGTACCCTTGTACTCACAGAATGTACAAGGCAAAGAAAAATCACACTGATTCAGTGCGCGTCTCAGGATCAGGGAAATCTCGTTCTTCCAATCCTGAAGGCGCATGAATGTGTGACCGTTCTTTTCCAGGACTCCCTGAAATGAACGGAGCAATGTATCGTTGACAAAGTTTTCCAGGCATAACCCTTCCATCGTTCCCTCACATTTCAGAGACCTATCTATGCCGGAGAAATCCGGCTGTTCTACTTAGCGATCTTCTCAGATCCCCGCTTTCTGACGGAGGATCTCTGCCTTATCCGTCTTCTCCCACGGGAAACCAGCGTCATCGCGGCCGAAGTGACCATATGCTGCTGTTGCCTTATAGATCGGGCGACGCAGATCCAGATCACGGATGATGGCTGCCGGACGCAGATCGAATGTTTCGTTGACCAGCTCTGTGATCTTCTCGTCTGCGATCTTACCTGTTCCGAAAGTATCAACCATAACGGATACCGGACGGGCAACACCGATTGCATAAGCAAACTGGATCTCGCACTCATCAGCAATGCCGGAAGCGACGATATTCTTTGCGATGTAACGTGCAGCATAGGCAGCCGAACGGTCTACCTTCGTCGGGTCTTTTCCGGAGAAAGCTCCGCCACCGTGACGTGCATATCCACCGTAAGTATCTACGATGATCTTTCTACCCGTAAGACCACTGTCGCCCTGCGGACCACCTACTACGAAACGACCTGTCGGGTTGATGAAGATCTTCGTATTCTCATCTACATATTCCTTCGGCAGAACCGGGAAGATAACCAGTTCCTTGATCTTTTCAGCCAGTTCTTCCTGACTTACCGTGTCCGAGTGCTGTGTAGAAATAACAACAGCCTCAATACGCTTCGGTGTACGTCCGTCATACTCGATCGTAACCTGGCTCTTTCCATCCGGACGGAGGAAAGTCAGTGTGCCGTCTTTTCTGACCTGTGTCAGACGACGTGTCAGCTTATGAGCCAGAGAGATCGGCAGCGGCATAAATTCCGGTGTGTCATTATTGGCATAACCGAACATCATGCCCTGGTCACCGGCACCGGTATCCAGTTCACTGTCATCGGTATGCTCTCTTGCTTCCAAAGACTTGTTTACGCCCTGCGCAATATCCGGAGACTGCTCATCGATGGAAGTCAGGATCGCGCATGTCTTATAGTCGAAACCAAGATCACTTCCGTCATAACCGATCTCCTTAACTGTGTCACGGACGATGGACGGAATGTCGACATAAGAAGATGTGGAGATCTCTCCCATTACGAAGACCATACCTGTCGTACATGTTGTCTCGCAGGCAACACGTGCCATCGGATCGTCTGTGAGGATCGCATCCAGTACGGCATCGGAGATCTGATCGCAGATCTTATCCGGATGTCCTTCTGTTACCGACTCAGATGTAAATAACCATTTTCCTGTTCTGTTCATAAAAAAACCTCCTGTTTTTATAGAAACAAAAAACCTCTCCTGATAAATCAGAGGAAAGGCTTACACATGTCATATAATCAAATCCTCATCTTTCAGGTAAAACCTGCTGGACTTGGCACCGCTGCTCTCCGCGGTTGCCGGACTTCATAGGGCCAGATCCCTCCGTCACTCTTGATAAGAGATGAATTTCATTTCTAATTTTTCGCTCTGATGATACCACTCCTGACACCTCTTTGCAACATAAAAATTTTTGTGCCGTATTCACAGGCTCTCGCCGTGAAAAAGTAGTAACCGTAGTGCTTTTGTCGGATTTTGTCGAATCTTTTTTTGCTCGTTCGTGGTTAAATTGTTCACACATCGAAAACGGAGGTGCCCGTACCATGAGCAACACAAAGACAATTTGCATTCTGGATCAGGATCCATGCTTTTCCGCACTCCTCATTTCCAGGATCAAGAAACAGCTTCCCCAGTACAAGGCCTTCCGTCTCAGTATGGATACTCTTCTATCCCGAAGCGACCTGCTTCTGGATAACGATTATCTTCTTTATAACCAGCATGAGATCTCCAGGGAAGAGTTACTCAAACACTGCAACCCGGCCAAGTCCCCCACTTTAATCTCCTTACTGGCCGAAGAGAAACCCTATCCGCCCAAGGACGTTCTCATGCTGGTGCACGAAATCGAATCCCACCTTGGGCTGGGCATGATCCCTTTCCCTCTCGACAGTAACGTACAGTCAGCACTTGTACTTTCTTTCGTTTCTCCTGAAGAGCGGGAACTGCATGTACAAAAACAAATCTCCCTTTCTCTTACGGAATTTGCTCATGTCATCCGGCTGGACATTATGCCGGGGATCATCATGCCATCCGATCCGGAATATTCCGGTGTTCATTCCTTCCAGAATGTCTCCGGCATTTCCGAATTGTTGATCCGTCTTTCTAAGCGTGGTTTTTCATATAAGGACCTACCTGCATTTCTCGAACCGGATCCATACGGTGATCTTCGTTTCGGGAAACCTTTGCACTCGGATGATGTGATCTCCGCCCACACGAGGACCCTTCATCTTCTCATCAGGAAGACCATGGATTATCTACGGACACTAGGAGACTCTGCTCTTCTTATCGTAGTTGCAGACGGTCTGAGTTTCAGGCGCATGCAGTCCCTCAGCCGCTCTCTTTCTCACTTGGAGATCCTGACTCCGCTTCACATCGAAAAAGACTATATGCTTTGTAACGAAATCGACACCATCGTGAAGGGACATAACGGAACATCCCACATCGATTTTCCATATCAGATCACACTGAAAAAAGAAAGGAAGGAAGCATGAAAACAGAAGAAAAGATCATTCCGGATATGAATGAACTTACCACCATGATCCTTCAGGCTATGCATCAGTATGAAGAGGTGGATGACAAGACGTTCAAAGAGATCATCGCCGACATAATCAACCAATCCCCCAAATACGGAAAGATGGCTCTGGAAGACAAACGTCAGCTCGCCATCCGCCTCTTCAACAGGATGCGCAGACTGGATATCCTTCAGCCGCTTATGGATGATGAGACCGTGACCGAGATCATGGTGAACGGACCGTCTCACATCTTCTATGAGAAAGGAGGCCGTTTGTTTCCGTCCGACCTCCGCTTTGATGACAGTACCACGCTGGAACAGTTGATCATGCACTTCTTCTCTACGGCAAACCGTCCGCTGAACGAAGCCTTTCCGATTGCCGATCTGCGTCTTCCGGACGGTTCCCGAGCCAATGCGGTTCTATCCCCGGTAGCACCGGACGGACCGATCTTCACCATACGAAAATTCACCGGTATTCACCAGGATATTCAGACCTTGATCCGAAGCGGATTTCTGAGTAAGGATGCTGCACTTTATCTGTCCCACGCCGTAGTCGCCAAGAAGACGATTTTTCTGTGTGGAGGCACCGGTTCCGGGAAGACCACTTTCCTGAATGTCTTGTCGTCTTTCATTCCGAAAAACGAGCGAGTCGTCACCATCGAAGATTCAGCCGAACTTTCCCTTCAGGGCATCACGAATCTCGTGCGTCTGGAATCACGTCTTCCCGGTCCCGATGGTCATGGAAATATCGACATCGGCCTTCTTATCCGAACTGCATTAAGAATGCGCCCGGATCGAATTGTGGTTGGCGAGGTAAGAGGAAGCGAAGCCGCCGATATGCTTCACGCACTACATACCGGACATCCGGGTTCTCTTTGTACAGGTCATGCCAACTCCTGTTTTGAGATGCTCGAGCGTCTGGTCACTATGGTCATGGCCGGATCTTCTCTTCCCTACGATGCCGTCATCCGTCAGATCGCCATGGGTGTGGATATTCTTATACACATTACCCGTGGAAGAAACGGACAGAGATATATCGATGAGATCGTGGAAGTCTGTCCCATAGTCAATAATCAGTTTCAGACAAAAACCATATTTCAATACAAGGAGGGAACAGGTCTTGAGAAGCTTTAAGTTTAAACATGTACATCCGAGATTATCCTCGATCATGAGCAAAGAAGACGAAACCGAGATCAGAAAACTGAGCAGAAAAACTTACCTGGCGTTCATGAGCAAATGCCTGCCCATCTATCCGCTTTGCGCATTTCTGGTATTCATCCTGTCAAGTGCGTTTCTTCCTCAGGCACGGCTCCGTCTCATCATATCTGTTCCTCTAGGCATATTTCCGTTCGTCTCCTGCGTTCGTGTCCTATACGGAAAGAGAACGACCACTTTGCGAGCTCAGAACAAGGTACTGATGCAGTCGCTATGTACATCCGTATCTGATGGCTATTCCATCGAGCGTGCGTTTCTCTGCGCACGCGTGGATATAGAAAAAGCATTTGGCAAGCGTGCTGCTTTTGCACATGCACTTAAGGATATGGAACATCAATTGAATGCACATGAACCGCTGGATCGATGTGTGACGCGTTTCTGTCACAAACTGGACTACTATGAGACGCTTCCTGTTCTGCATGCGCTGTCCTTACAGAAGACTGTGGGTAACCAGATCATCTCCATTCTCCGTAGCAGTTGTCAGATGCTATCGGAACTGCATGCCGTGGCCTCGGAAGTCGAAGCAAATAACGCCGGCAAAAATACAGAAGCACTCCTTCTTTCCATGATGCCTTTCGGCATCACCTATATGCTGTCCGTAACAAGCGCAGACTACCTTTCCCAGGCACAGAATACAGGCATCGGAAAAGCGTTAATGATCGCTGCATTTGTTATCGCCATATTCTCCTGCACATACCTGTTTTCCCTCATTGGAGAAAGACCTTCCCGCAATAGTTTTGCTTTCTCGAAGACCATAAAACAGGTACCGCTTCCGATCAAGAAATGTACGGACTTTCTGATCCGTAATCTTCCTTCGATGTATACGACCAGGATCTATGAATGGTGTACGGAAATTTCCTTTTCGACAAAGGATGCATTCGAAGCATTTTTGAATAAAGTGCTCTCCACTCTCCTTCTTTGTGCACCATTATTTCTTGTACTGTGTATGCTTCTTTCTCTTCCGGTCATTCTTATTCCTGTATCCTTGATCGTCATACTGATCCTTCTTCATGTTGACCAGCAGTCTCAGGTCAATAAACGACGATTGATCCTGATGGAAGATCTTCCTCTTTTCATCTCTATGCTGTCAACACTTCTCGACTCCGGCATTCTTCTTCCGAAAGCACTTCAGACCTGTGGATATGCTTTCTCCAACCAGAGTTGTTTGAGTCAGGAGCTGCAGAATATCGTTATGTCGATTGAGGGTGGCGTCAGTGCAGCCGATGCGGTGGAAGCATTCTCTCACCGTGTCAGCATTCCCGAAGCACAGTCCGCCCTGTTACTGGCTGCTCGTTATGAGCGTTCCGGGGGTTCTGAAGTATTAGGTCTTCTCCGTCTTCAAGCCTCCTCCTGCTGGGCACTTTGTCGGAATGCATCACGCAAAAAGCGCGAGCGTGTCGCATTCACCATGATATTACCAATGATGCTCGATTTCGTTTCTGTACTCCTTGTAGCTGTTGCTCCTGCACTAAATACATTTCAAACAATCTAGGAGGTACCAATGAACAAGCTGAATAAACATTCATTCAATAACACTAAAAAAGGCATGGGAACCGTGGAGGTAGTCATCATAATCGCGATCTTGGTCGCTCTCGCATTAACGTTCAGAAGTGCGCTGACCAAGTATGCAAGTGCCGTTATGGGGCACGTCTTTGACGAGGAAAAAGTAATCGGCCAGATCTGATCCTCAGATCTAATCACTAAAGGAGCAGCAAATGAGTACAGAGAATAATCACTATGAGAAAGGTCCTTTCGGACAACATTATATTATCCATCTTCAGGGCAACGATGAGATCTGTCTGCACGCGCTTTCCATTCTGCAGGCTGATCTCATAACCTGCTACCTTCCGGTGTATAAAAACTTCGATGATCACTCCCTGTCGGTCAACATCAGTGGATGCATTCCCCTTCGCGATCTGAAAGGGAAAGATAAGACGTATGTGTATCGACACTATCGGTCCCTGTTCACTTCCTTTTTTGTTGAACTGGTCCGTTCGTTAAACTATGCCCTTCCTTTGAGCGGGATCTGCTGTCTGGAAGAGCATCTCTATTTCAACCAATATAGTCAGAAGATCATGTGTATCTACCTGCCACTCAAATCAAAAATGCAAAGCCAGAAGGCTTTGCTTTCTGATTTTGATGAGAATGCATTTGAAGAACTCCTTCGCTTTCCCTATGACAAGAAATGGATCATGCCGAGAGCCACAGAGGAATTGTATCGTCTTTTCCGCTCTGATGACGAGTGCTCCGTCTCTGCTTTTTTGCAGAAAAAGTTCTGGGATTATTGTCAGAAGATTCCGGAAATAACACGCAGGATCCTCATCTCCTGGGGACTTCTTCTTTTCTCATTCATATGTTTCTCAAGCCGGATCGAATTCCTGTTTAAGAATACGATTCTTGCTTCACTTCCAAACCTGTTCTTCCTCATATCTACTTTCGCCGCTGTCTATAGCCTGATCAGTTTCAGCAAGCAAAACACCAAGGCGAAAAATGCGATTTCCGAGAGCAAGCAGCAACGACGCAAAACAAGAAATGCGCAGATGCTTTTCCCGATTGAAAATGAGAAAGAACGAGAGTCGGATGATGATTCGGATCTTCTTATCGATCCGATACAATTCAAGGAGATTCCTACGTCAAAAACTTCTATACAGTCTAGCCATCAATTTACGATCTGGACCGAAGAATTCATCGTAGGCGAAGATTCAGATTGTTGTGACTATAGCATTGGTCATCACCATCTATCTCTAAAGCATGCCATCTTCGTCAAAGATCCAAGTGGTATCTATGTGCAGGATCTGAATTCGCAAAGCGGGACTTTTGTAAACAGAAGAAGACTGATGAAGAACGAAAAAGTCTATCTGGAAGACGGAGATATTCTCGGACTCGGTGATGTAGAGTTTCGCACGTGTTATGTGCATGGAGTTATCTGATTGAAAAGACGCGATTGAAGCACTCAATGTTCGAGAGAAAAATGACTTTCAAAAAAAGTACTTGAAAACAATTTTAAATCATATTACCCTTCTTTTCAGGACGTCCGAATCTTGACTAAGAGGAGACAAATAATGACCAAAGAAGAGCTTCATCAGTATGTATCTGAAAGCAAAGGAAACGAGAGCAATATCTGTCAGATCTGTGCCATGAAAGATGGCCGGATCGTGTATGAGGATTGCTGGCATGACTTTACGACAGGAGATGCCATGCATGTGGCATCGGTAACCAAGGGAGTCATGTCCCTTCTTACCGGGATCGCCATCGATCAGGGGTTTATCCGATCGGTTGAACAGAAGGTTCTGGACTTCTTCCCGGATTATCAGGTTAAGCGTGGTGAGAAAACGATCTACGATGTGACGATAAAACATCTTCTCACTATGACTGCGCCATACAAATACCGTTCCGAACCATGGGTCAAAGTCTGTACGTCTTCAGACTGGACGTTGTCGGCACTCGATTTTCTCGGCGGGCGTGCCGGCATCACCGGAGAGTTCAAGTATGCAACTCTCGGCATACAGATTCTAGCCGGTGTACTTGAGCAGGCCACCGGTGAGAAACTGATCGATTTTGCAAACAAGAATCTGTTCCTGCCGACAGGCGTCGCAGAACACGTCATCCAGGGGGACAGCAGCAAAGAAGACCAGTTCGACTATCTCATGAATAAAGGTCCGCGAAAGAACGAATGGTACAGCGATCCGAAAGACACCGTTACCGCAGGCTGGGGATTATGTATGTCCGCTCAGGACATGGCCAGACTCGGAGAGCTTGTCATGTGTGATGGCATCATAAACGGCAAAAGGGTCCTTTCCGGATCCTACCTCAAAGATATGACCTCTCCTCACCTGCAGCTGGGAGAACGATTCGGTAACCTTGAGTATAGCTATCTCTGGTATATTCCACATAAAGGAAGACAGATCTTCGCCGCAATCGGTGATGGCGGAAACGTGATCTACGTCAATAAAGAAAAACACATCACTGTTGGTGTGAATGGCACATTTAAACCAAGGATCTTCGATCGTGTTGAGTTTATCGAGGAAAAAGTCCTTCCGCTTTTGTGAGCATGCTCTGATTTCAAGCAAACCTAAAAGAGACTGTCTCTTCTGTGATGTGGAAAGCTCACAGAGAGGCAGCCTCTTCTTATGGAGACCAGAGTCTTTATTTTTCACTTGATTCCGGCACGATATCAGCCGGATTCTACAACCGTTGGCGTCTCGTTATAGTGAATCATGTTCGGACTGAATTTCTCGAAATAGTATTCACTATGATTATTTTTGCTCGGTCTTTGCGGAATCACATCTATCGTAGTATATTTCAAGCCCTTGGCCTTGATGATCGTCAAACCCGAAAGAGTAAAGTTCTTCGTACAGCGAAGCGGATATTTATAGAACTTCGGATTTTTGAAATAGTCATCATCTACCTGGACATATTCCGGTGGCGTCACAGTTTCCTTACCAGGCACTTTTACCAGCGGCAAAAGCGTCGAGTAGACCGGGAGACCATCTCGCATAAAGACACCACCCGTATCCTTGCTGGCATCGATCGTCAGCCCGGTTATAGTGATATTCTCCGGCAGCATACTGTGGTATTCCCAACCGTCTTCATACATCAGGTCATACATATAGTCATACGTCGGCTGATATTGTGCGAAAATGAGCGATGCCGAATAATATGTACCGATTTCCCATCTACAGTTATTGATCGTAATGTCTCCAAACCATGCACTACCGAAATCGGTTCTGAGTTTGACAAGATACTCTCTGGACTTGATCGTGGAGTTTGCAACATACAAATCACCAAAACCAACTGCAGCAATTCCCCATGCGCCAATTGTGGAATTCACAACTGTCAGATCATACGTACCCTTGTGTGCGTCGATTCTACTAATCGAGCTATTATTTTGTACCGTGATCTTTTTGCAGAAATTAGTTCCTGTCGTACCCCATCTGGATCTGTCCATGATACCTGTACTATCAGCAGGTCCGGTCTCGTCGTCTTCATCTGCTGCACATGTACAAGCGTCAATCACAAGATCCGCACAGTATTCCGCATAATAGTCATATGGTGCGGTGCTGTTTGTCTGATCGCCATAGTTATATACACGCAGGTGATTCGAGAAAACACACTCTGACAGAGTAACATGCGCACAATGATCCAGACGGAAGAAGCCCTGATACGGAGCACCCCATCTCGGGTAGTATACTTCATATACTTTTTCGAAAGTTACAGGATGCTGAGTCGGCTTAGCATACGTGTACTTGCAGCTTTCATTCACCTGACCGTCTGCTCCACGTTCTCCCTCGAGATAATGCTTGACACCTTTCATCAATACATTGGAACGCTGAATATTGATTCCTCTGTGCAGGTAAGTATGCGAATTCAAGTTGTTTACGTTTGTATAGAACGTACCACCCGTGATAGTAAGCAGTGTCTCGTCAACCGGCCACTTATCTATGGTATGGATCTCTTGCCAATCCCACTGAAGAGGTGTGCACTCGTCGATGCGGCTCTTATTCGGATGGTTCTTCGCATCGTTCGCATCATACTTATCTACGATCACGACTTCCATTTGATCACGTGGTTCAGCGGAAGAAGTAGCGGAA
>JAFZZM010000064.1 GCA_017615755.1 Clostridiales bacterium
GTAATGCTCTCTCTTACGTACCTCAGCGAGTACACCAGAACGAGCGCAGGAACGCTTGAAACGACGCAAAGCACTGTCAAGGGACTCATTTTCTTTAAGTCTGATTTCCGACACTTGTTATCCCTCCTTCCGTGCAATAAACTTGGAAAACCATTGGTCGGTTTCGCAACAGAACCTATATTACTCTAATTTTGGGCAATAGTCAAACCTTTCTGTGAAACGGAGCCCGAAATCACAAAATATTCCGCCCGCAATAGCTGCAGAACGATGCATCGACAGGAAGCTGCTTTCCGCAATACCGACAGAAAAGCACTTTCCGCGGTTCCGGCTGTGCGAGAGGTGCCGGGGCCGGTTCGGGCTCGGCAACGGGAACGACCGGAGCCGGTTCCGGAGTTGGTTCCGGGACCGCAATCGGCTGCGGTTCCGCCATGGGCGCCTCCTCTACCTGAGGTTCCATCGGCGCCGGAGCCGGCGTTTCTGCGACCGGCGCAGCGACTGCACTTGCGGCCGTAGCCACCGGCGCGCTCACGCCTGCTTCTTGTTCTCTTTGTCTCTTGGCCAGGATGCGCTCGCGCTCCTGTTCGAATACGCGGTTCATGCTGGCATTATCGATCTCGGCCTCACCGGCAGCACCACCTGCAGCACCTGCTGTCGCGGCAGCTCCCGCCTCTGCCGAAGCTGTCTCACCCGAAACAGAAGCCGAAGCCTCGGCCGCGCCGTCTTCTCTCACCGTCACTTCCACAGTCTCGCCGGCTGCCTCGGCTGCTGCATCACGTTTCGCCGCGCTGGACTCATCCGCGAATGTATCAAACTCAGCCTGTTTGGCCTCGAGGATCTCGAGCATTCTCTCATCTACCGTGTTCGGGCACAAAAGCCTGTGCACCAGAACATCTCGTGTCTGTCCCATCCGGTGCGCACGCGCGATCGCCTGATTCTCCGTCGAAGGCTTATACTGCGGCTCGCAGAGCACGACCACACTCGCCGACTGGATATTCAGGCCCGTACCGCCCGACTGGATCTGCGCTGCCAGAACCGAACCTGCCGGCGCGGCTTCAAAAGCATCGATGATCGCTTGTCTGTCCGCTACCGGAACCGAGCCGTTAATGACACCGATACACATCGGCCCGAAGACCGTACGCACCTTCTCCAAAGTATCCAGGAAGAAAGAAAACACAAGTACTTTTCGCGCATCCTCCTGCGCATCCTCGACGATTTCACGAAGACGCTGCACTTTGGAAGAAGTATTCAGGAAATCCTCGTTTCTCCAGGAAACACGACGTGCGTCCATGAATGATCCTGTCAGGATATCATCCTCGTAGATCCGCTCGTCCTCCGGCGTCATGTCGCACCACTCCTTGATGTCCGTCAGGTCCGGAAGCTCGGTCAGCACGTCATCTCGCTTTCTTCGATAGTAGACAGGCGAGATCTTGTTCTTGAAATCGTCCGCATATGCCGTCATGCTCACCTGCTGCGCGAGCTTTGCCACCTCAGGCTGCAGATAATCCATAAGGCGCACCATCTCCTCGACACGGTTCTCGAGCGGCGTACCCGTCATGAACAGGATGCGGTCAGTATGCTGGCAGAGGTTCAGCACGTTTCTACTGCGCCGCGCCTCGGTATTCTTGATATAGTGGGCCTCGTCGACGACGATCATGTCGATGCGGAAATCCTCGGCCACGGAAAAATGGTTCTCAAGGCTCTCGTAGTTCGTCACCGCAACACCGCCGTTTTCCAGCCACGCCCCAAAAGCACTGTCTCTTCCTGCGTCGTGCAGATTATAGGATGTAAGATCGCTCTTTCCTTCCACCTCACGGCACCAGTTGATGATGACGCTGGCCGGGCAGATAACAAGGAAATGCGCCGCGCCTTCGTTCCGAAGTGAAACCATTGCCGCGAGTGCCTGGATGGTCTTTCCCAGACCCATCTCATCGCCGAGAAGCACGCGTTTCTGCTGAAGGATGTATTTGACGCCCCAGATCTGGTAGCCGCGAAGCTGGCATTTCAGGCCCGTCAGGTCGACTTTGGTCTGCTCGACGCTCTCGCGGATCTCGTCACTTAATCCGTAGCCGTCTTCACTGCTATCGAATCGATCCGGCGCGATCTCCTCGAGCACATGATAGTACTCGACCGGCCGGCAGGCAAAATCACTCCACGCGGCTGCGATCGTCACCGGCAGTCCGTCTCCCTGGATCTTCGGGATCAGCCCGCTGGTATCGATTGCCGATGCCGAAGCCGACAACGTCGCATACGCTCCCTGGGCCGCTTCTTTTTTCTTATCTCCGCTGAAAAACCACTTCAGTCCGTTGCCGGCGCACTTCACTTTGGCGATCTCAGCCGAAGGATCTGCCGGCAGCATTGCCTGCAGCTGCTGGCACCCCGGAATGTTTTCTTTCGCACGCATGTGCTCCGCCACCGCCGACACCAGACGCGAGTACTCTTCTGTCTTATGGTCCATGCTCAGGCGCAGTTTAACATTGTTACTGACCCCGTCTGCGATCTTTCTCGCGTTTTCTTTCGCCTTTGTCGCCATGCCCTCGCCGATGCCGTGGACCATCGCCAGGCTCTGCTGACTGGCAGTATGCACCATATAGATATTTCCATATCCCGCGTCCTTGAGGACATTGGTACGGATACCGTCCTTATTGACGTTCAGTTCATCGACCGGGATCCCCTGCAGCGTCCGGATCTCCTCCTGCTTCGCTGCCGCTTCTATTGCCGACTCGATCTCGGCTTTGGTCGTGGCCACCCGCTGGAATCCTGCCTGGGCCACCTGCTGTGCCAGCGCTACCTTTGCGCTGACCGCTTTGATCTCATTCTTACCAAAAGTTCTGCTTCCCAAACCTTCTTTTCCTCGTTTCTTCCTTTTCTTCCATTAATCAGTATATTGTCCTGATCTTCTTCGGATCTGCCCCGACCTCAAGACAGAACGCCTCGATCTCCGCCTGCGACATCACTTTCCGCACATCACGGTACCTCCCGGAAGCGCGGTCGACAAAACCGACCGTCGTCTCCCTGGTACAGATGCTCTTATGCACCGCAGGTTCTTCCTTTTCCGGCGCAAAAAGCACTTTCTCTTGTTTTTCTTTTTTTCGAAAAATACTCATCTTCCGTAACTCAGCTTTCCCGGGCGCTCTGTCTTTTCTGCCACGTGCCCGAAGCGATCTTATCCGGCGAGCTTTCTCGCGATATCGTAGATTTCCTGTTTCAGTTCGAAAAAGCCTGCTGCCGGAATACCGCAGTCACCGGCGCGGAGCGCCTGCTCCCAGTCCGCCAGGCTTCGGGAGAACAGGAATGTTTTCTCGTTTGCCACCGAACCGCCCTCCGGAAGGCCATAGCCTCTTCCGAGAACAGTACTGTATGCTTTTACTGCCTCAGTGTATTGCGGGATACGGATAAGTTCTCCGCCACGCGCCTGCCACTCCGGGATCGGAGCCAGATCACAGGCGTCAATATACGGAATCTCCGGAAGATCCACATCCGCGCTGTCTCCAATCGGGAAACCGGAAGAAAGGTTCCTTCCGTCCACGCTCAGCCGCACGCCGTCCAGACTTCCTGCCAGCGCTGAACGAAGTTCCGCGCGGATCTCCATCAGCATTTTCCCCAGAAGGTTTTCACCCTGCCACTTGGACACGTCCTTGTAAGCCGGATCGGTATCGCCGATCTTGATGCCCCAGTCCGCGTCTTTCGCCGCGCACTCGCACAAGATGGAGTTTCCCGTTTCCAGAAGGACCTGCAGGATATCCGGATTCTGTGCGAACTTCTCACGCACGCCACGCTTGACGACCGCGTAGCGGGTGCTTTTCCATAAAGCACCGTCGAATTCAGGGAAGTTCGTCCGGCCGATGATCTTGCACTCTTCCGGATCCGGTGTCTCCATGATCCTTGCGGCAAGATCAAACTGCCCGAACATCATGACCTTCTGATACATCATAAACTGTTCGGATGTGGCATAGTGTTTGCCTGCATAATCGAATTCCGCAGGATACCAGTTGCTGAAACAGCCAAAAGCTTCGCCCTCGCGGTGAAATCCAATCAAGTCCATAAAGACACCTCCCTGCTTCAAAAAACTACTGTTATTTTATCAGGAATATGTGAATATTTCATTTCCTGCAAGCAGGAAATCCGTCATGTCTGCAAGTT
Organism: Clostridiales bacterium; assembly: GCA_017615755.1. Classification (GTDB taxonomy): domain Bacteria; phylum Bacillota; class Clostridia; order Saccharofermentanales; family Saccharofermentanaceae; genus Scatonaster. Next base: position 4,141 of record JAFZZM010000064.1, read on the forward strand.
CTTTTTTCTAAGAAAAACCTTCGCTATTTTCGGTTGTTATTTTAGGGAGATTCTCGTATAATGTACGAGGTGTTGTTGTGCGCCGTTTTCGGAACTCCGTGCACAATGGGCACACGCATTATTTCGAAAGGGGTTTTCAACATGATCAAGACACATGAAGTTGAACAGATGACTTGCGTAGCTAAAGGCTGCAATCATGGACCTGCTCCGATTCCTGAAGAGGGAAAGTGGATCCAGGCAAAAGAAATTAAGGATATCTCCGGTTACACACACGGTATCGGCTGGTGCGCTCCTCAGCAGGGCACATGTAAGCTGTCCCTGAACGTAAAGGAAGGCGTTATCCAGGAAGCACTCGTTGAGACGATCGGCTGCACAGGTATGACTCACTCCGCTGCTATGGCTGGTGAGATCCTCCCGGGCAAGACCATCCTCGAGGCTTTGAATACTGACCTCGTATGCGACGCTATCAACACAGCTATGAGAGAGCTCTTCCTCCAGATCGTTTACGGTCGTACACAGTCCGCTTTCTCTGAGGGCGGTCTTTCCATCGGTGCCGGCCTCGAAGATCTTGGTAAGGGCCTGCGTTCCCAGACAGGTACTATCTTCTCCACACTCGAGAAGGGTCCTCGTTACCTCGAACTCACAGAAGGTTACATCGTTAAGCTGGCTCTGGATGCTGATGATCAGATCATCGGTTACCAGTACCTGAAGATCGGACCGATGCTCGATCAGATCAAGTCCGGCAAGGACGCTAACGAAGCTTACCAGGCTAACCTCGGTACATACGGCAGATTCGACAGCGCAGTTCGTTACATCGATCCGCGTAAAGAGTAAGGAAGGAGATTAAAGATTATGGCATTGTTTGAAAGCTATGACAGAAGAATAGATCAGATCAACAAGGCTCTTAACGAGAACGGAATCTCTTCCATCGA
>JAFZZM010000065.1 GCA_017615755.1 Clostridiales bacterium
CAGAAAGCCGAAGGCTCTCTCCGGTGGTCAGCGTCAGCGTGTTGCTCTCGGCCGTGCTATCGTTCGTGACCCGAAGGTATTCCTCATGGACGAGCCGCTGTCCAACCTCGACGCTAAGCTCCGTGTTCAGATGCGTGTTGAGATCACTAAGCTCCACCAGAGACTGCAGACAACAATCATCTACGTTACACACGACCAGACAGAGGCTATGACGATGGGTACCCGTATCGTAGTTATGAAGGATGGCTTCATCCAGCAGGTTGACTCCCCGACGGAGCTCTATGATAACCCGGTTAACACATTCGTAGCTGGATTTATCGGTATGCCGCCGATGAACTTCATCAACGCTGTGATCCAGGTTGAGGGTGATGACGTTTATGTAGCATTCGAGAACACAACAATTAAGCTCGCTGAGCGTTATTGTGTACCGGAAGTTATCGAGCGTGACGGAACAGAAGTTATCTTCGGTGTTCGTCCTGAGGCTCTCACAGATGACGGAACTTACGTATCCATGCATCCGGAATCTGCATTCTCCGCTGACGTAGACGTTGTCGAGATGCTCGGTGCTGAGACATATCTCTATGTAACAGTTAACGGTTCTCTCCCGCTGACAGCAAGAGTAGACCCGACCACATCCGAGTCCCGTGTAGGTGAGGTTGTTGACATCGCTGTTGACGCTAACCGTGTTCACCTCTTCGATAAGGATACTGAGCAGAGCATCATTTCCTAATTCGGAACAAACAGATTTTAAGAGAAGGACTGTCTCCTTGGAGACAGTCCTTTTTTATTCTCTGAAAAGAAGGCTTATGCCTGCGTAAAGAGAATGTAAAATGCGTGATGTTGCAAGATTTAGGCGAAAAGATTAAGATAAATAGGGTAGTTAGAATAAAATAGTATAATTATCTGCCGATTTCGGAAGACTCGTACGAAAGAGAAAAGGTGAAGCATATGGAAGAATTAAAGAAATGTATGCGTGAAGCGAAGAAGATCCTTGACATGACGGTTGGCGTCATGGATACGTCCGGAATGGTCGTTGCCTGCACAGATCCGGCCTGGGAAGGAATCGAGGATTCCAGTGCAAGAGCGGTGCTTCTTTCCGATGACCTTTTTTCCAGTACTGCCGGTAAGACATACATGAAGATCGTGATCGGAGATGCGACGCAGTATATCGCTTTTATCAGCGGTACGGATGCGGTCGCCAGAACCTATCTCGAACTCGTGACCCAGTGGATCAAGGCTGCGATGCGTGAGCGTAACACAGACGTGGAGCGCGAGACATTCATCAAGAATGTCCTCCTTGAAAACGAACTTCCGGGCGATATTCCGTTGAAGGCTAGAGAATATAAGATTCCTTTTGCGACACGCCGTATCGTATTCATCGTACGTGTCAGCAAGAATGATGGCGTAGAGTGCCTGGAGATCCTGCAGAATCTCTTCCCGGACAGCAAGACCCAGATGGTCGTGGCGATGGACGAGGAGACGATCGTACTTGTTATGGATCTGGGTGAGAACCTCGATAACTTCTTAAAGGAAGTCAGCGGCACGATCCTGGACAACCTGAATGCCGAGTCCATGATCCGCGCTCATGTCGGCATCGGTATGCCGGCACAGACACTTCGTGATATTGCGAAGTCTTACAGAGAGGCAACACTGGCACTTCGTGTCGGCAGCATCTTCGAGAGCGAGCAGTTTATCATGCGTTACGATAAGCTCGGTCTCGGCCGTCTTATCTATCAGCTCCCGCCGACGCTCTGCAACATGTTCTTAAGTGAAGTATTCCCGAAGGGCGCATATGAGTCCCTCGATTCGGATACACTGGTCACGATCCAGAGTTTCTTCGAGAACAACCTTAACGGTAGTGAAACTTCGAGAAAACTGTTCGTGCATAGAAATACTTTGGTATACCGTCTGGATAAAGTCCAGAAGATCACCGGACTGGATCTTCGTAGTTTCGACGATGCAGTGCTTTTCAAGCTGGCGGCTATGGTCCGTACCTATCTGGAGAAGCAGGAAAAGAGCGGTCAAAGCGGGAATATCAATTGGTAAAAGATTGGAAGACTGACTTTGTTACGTTTCGAAAATGTACATAAGACATACAAGACCGGTACGGATGCACTCCGTGGCGTGACCTTCGTGATCGAGGATGGCGAATTCGTTTTCATCATCGGAAAGAGCGGTTCGGGAAAGTCTACGTTGATGAAGTGTATTACCCGGGAAGAACGGCCGACGGAGGGAATGGTCCTCATTGACCGGTTCAATATTTCCAAGATGTCTCGTGCGCTTGTACCGATCCTTCGAAGACAGATCGGTATCATCTATCAGGATTTCCGCCTCATCGAGACGAAAACGGTGGCGGAGAATATTGCTTTTGCCGGTGAGATCATCGGCGTCCCGAAAAAACGTCTGAACCAGATGGTGGACATCGTCCTGGGTTCTGTGGGCCTGCGCGATAAGGCGCAGTCTATGCCGCTGGAACTTTCCGGTGGTGAGCAGCAGCGTGTGGCGATCGCCCGTGCCATGCTGAATAACCCGAAGATGATCGTGGCCGATGAACCTACAGGTAACCTGGACCCGGAGACTTCGGAGTCGATCATGGCATTGCTCCTCGAGATCAACAGGACCGGCACAACGGTTATCGTATGTACCCATGACAGTAACATGGTCGACCGGATGCAGAAGCGTGTTATCGAGGTGGAAGACGGACTCATCGTCCGCGATGAGCGTGCTTCGGGATACACCGCTGTCGTAGAGCCGGAACAGCCTGCCCTGCCGAAGAGCATGGAGGATGAATTCGATTCGGAGAATAGCGAAGAAAAAGAGAGCGACAAACCGCTTCCGGAATTCCCGCCGAACCGGGGGGAGGACGGCAAATGAGTCTGCGTGCTTTTTGGAATTCAGTAAAAGAAGGCTTTCAGGGAATCATCCGGCATCCTCTCGTGACGGTAGCATCCATCACGACGATCCTTCTCATGCTTCTCCTGATGTCCGTATTCTTTATTTTCTCGGCTAACGCCCGATACATCATGAGAAAAGTCGGCCAGCAGCCGCCGATCGAAGTATACATGAAACTGGGATGTACCCAGGAACAGATGGATATGACGGTCAGCTATCTGCAGACAAATACCGACAAGATCAAGAGCTACTACGGCATGTCCCCTGAAGAGAACTACAAGCGTTTCCGTAAAGAACTGGGCGACAGCTCCACGATACTTGATGATTTCGACTATAACTCTTATCTCCCGTATACGGTAACAGTCCAGCTGACGGATCCGCAGTATGCCGATGAGGTGGTCATGAACCTTCAGGCCATTCCGGGCATCGACAAGGTCATGCAGGAAAGTAACGTCATGACGTTCCTGACACGTGCCACTAAAACCGTAAACATCGCAACGGGTATTGCATTTATAGTGCTTTTCCTGATATCGTTATTTATCATCTCCAACATGGTCCGTATCTCCGTGTTCTCACGTTCGACCGAGATCGCGATCATGAAGTTTGTCGGCGCCACGAATGCTTATATTCGACTTCCGTACATTGTGGAGGGCGCCATCGTTGGCTTGATCAGTGCGCTTTGTGCCTGGGGACTTTCCTACCTTGCCTATTCCGAACTGTTCAAGCGGGCTATGACAAATGTGGAATCCGGAAGCTTGTATGCTTTGCTGCCGATGAGCAGTTTGTCGGTTTATGTGCTTTTCCTTTGCCTGGCCAGCGGTATTATCATCGGATCGATCGGAAGTGGTATTGCGGTCCGAAAGTATGTCAAAGTTTGACCGAGGTGAGAATAGATGAGTAAACGCGTTTTCAGATTCAAAAGAACTCTCGCGCTGATCGTTTGTGCAGCCGTCTCGTTTACCTGCGCCCAGGGACTTTCCTATAAGCCGGTTAAAGCCGTAAACCGCGACTTTTTCTCCTATAACGCATCTGAGGACGATGTGGAGCAGGCCAGAAGAGACCGTGATGAGGCGAAGAGAAAAGCAGAAGAAGCAGCAGATAAGATCCGCGATCTGAAGGGTGAAAGAAGTGAGCTGTCCGGCGAACTTGCGGAACTTAAGAACCTCAGCGATGCGCAGCTGGCACAGTATGAAGAGATCGCAGAAGAATATGCGGCAGCGCTGATTGCGAAGAGAGATGCGCTCGATACTTATATCAAGTCTCAGGAAAATCTGGAAGCCAAGCGCAAACAGTATTCCGAGAGGATCAGCATCATGTTCGCCTATGAAAACAAGTCGACGCTGGAGATCCTGCTTTCATCAAAGAGCATTGCCGGATTCTTCACGAACCTGGAACTGATCTCCCTGATCGGCGATGCCGACAGACAGATGATCGACCAGCTGACGATCGCGATGGATGATGCAGAACTCAAGAGTCAGGTTGCACTTCAGGAAGCAAAAGATATGGAAGCGATCGCCGAAGAAAAGCAGGCGGAGCTGAAAGAATTACGCGACCGTATCGGTGTAACCGAAGAGGCGCTCGACAGAAAGAACAGTCAGCTTTCGACCTGGCAGCAGAGGGAAGATGCTTTCCTTGAAGAAGCAAACCGTATGGACGATGAGATCCGTCGTCTGCAGAGAGAACTCGAAGAGCAGAGACGTCGCCAGGCGACGCCGACACCGGGAAGCAGCGGAGGCGGCAATAGTGGTGGCGGAAATTCCGGCGGAGGCAGCTCCGGCGGTGGTAACAGCGGCGGAGGAAACTCTGGCGGCGGTAACGGTGGTGGAGGAAACTCCGGAGGAGGTTCCACGACCAAGCCGAGAATGAAGATGGGCTGGCCGTATCCGGGAGACTATACGATCTATTCTCCTTACGGCATGCGTTTCCACCCGATCTATAAGGTATATAAGATGCACTGGGGCGTAGACCTTGGTGGTGAATATGGTAACCCGATCGTTGCGACCGCTTCCGGAACGGTCATCAAGGTTGAAGAACCGGTAGAGGGACAGAATACCGGAGGAAGCAACTACGGAAACTACTGCGTGATCGATCACGGAAACGGCGTGTCTACTGCTTATGCACACTGCCGTGACGTGTATGTTCATGTCGGTGATACGGTAAAAGCAGGCCAGACGATCGCGGAGTGCGGCAGTACGGGTGCATCCACGGGACCGCATCTTCACTTCGAAGTACGCGTAGACGGAGAAAAGGTCGATCCTGCACCGTATATCACATAAAGGATAATACTATGTCAGCATATGATTTTTTAGCAAGCTTCTACGACACGTTCCAGCAGGAACTGGACCCGCAGAGCTGGGCGGCTTTTGTGGACCGGCTGGTAAAGAAGCACGGTGCTTTTCCCGGAGACGGGGAAGACGGCAAACCGCTTCTTTGCGATCTGGGATGCGGAACCGGAGCGGTGACGTGTGCTTTTGCCGAATTGGGATATGACATTATCGGCGTCGACAATTCGGCCCCGATGCTGGATAAGGCAAGAGAACGCGCCGAGAAGGAAAACGTGTCCGCTCTGTGGCTCTGTCAGGATATGGCGGCCCTCGATCTGTACGGCACGATGGACGTTTTTGTCTCCTTGCTGGATACGGTAAACCACATTACTGAAAAGAAGGATCTGGAAAAACTCCTGCGGTCGTTTTTCTGTTTCCTGAACCCCGGCGGACTATTCATTTTCGATCTTGCGAGCGAAAAGCACTTCAGCAAGACTTTGGGAAATGAGTTTTTCTATTCGATCGAAGATGATTTTACCGTGCTCTGGGAGAATCAGTATTCGGAAAAAACGAAGATGAATGTGGCGAACCTGACCATGTTCGCAACTTCTGACGGGGAGAGATACGAGCGTGAGGACGAGGAGATCTGTGAGAGGTTTTATTCCGATTCGGAGATCAGAGCGCTCGTGGAGAAGTGTCATCTTGAGGCCGTGGGCGTGTACGGCGACCTGAAGATGCGAAGCCCGAACGAGAAAGACGAGCGGGTCTTTTATGTGATCCAAAGACCTGTGGAACAATAACGAGATAAACTGGGAGAGCGAAGATGAGCGATTTTTATCTGGCACCGGGATCTCCGGTAGATGATTCGGATTATATGGTAACGGCGACGGCGCTGGACGGAAAGGTCCGCGCGCTGGCTATCCGTTCGACAAAACTGGTGCAGGAAGCCCTGCGCGTTCATAAGACTTCACCGGTAGCCACGGCGGCTCTGGGAAGATTTCTGACAGGAACGCTCTTTCTTGCGGAGACACTTAAGGGGGAGAACGACTCCCTGACAACGAATATCCGATCTGACGGACCGCTTCAGGGCATGACAGCGGTCGCGGATTCCCACGGTCATGTCCGCGGCTATTGTCTGGAGCCGGTCGTCGAGACGACGTACCATCGTCCGGGAAAACTGAATGTCGGTGCGGCGGTAGGAAACGGAAAGCTGACGGTAGTAAAAGATTTCGGTCTGAAAGAACCCTATGTGGGACAGGTGGAACTTGTCTCCGGTGAGATCGCCGAAGATTTCACCTACTATCTGGCTGCGTCGGAGCAGACCCCGTCCATCGTATCCCTGGGTGTAGGACTGGATAGCAACGGCGTGACCTGCGCCGGCGGTTTCATGGTCCAGCTCCTTCCGGGCTCGGACGAAGAGACGATCTCCTATCTGGAGAACCGTGTCAGCGGAGGATTCCCTGACGTGACCTTCCTTTTGAATGAAGGGATGAATCCGGAAAAGATCCTCGATATGTTCATCGGAGATGAGAAAATCTGCTTCCTGCAGGGAACACCTGTATCTTATAAGTGCAATTGCTCCCGCGAGCGGATGGAGAAAAATCTGATGGCCATCGGCAAAAAAGATCTTTCCGAACTTTCGGAAGATCCGAACGGGATCGATCTGGAATGCCATTTCTGTGATCAGCGCTACCACTTTTCTCGGGAAGACGTAAAAGGACTCCTCGGAGAAGGCTGAAAACAAGTGCTTTTCGAGCATGTGAAGCCGAAAAATGCTCTGTCGGCTAACTTTTTTTCGAAATTTTAAAATCAACTATTGCAATTACTGGATTTCTGAGCTATACTCTTTCGTGCGCGACTTTGTGCGCGTAGCGTTGATGTCTGAGATTGCCGTGAAGGAAGCGGCTGTGCTTCTAAAGCGGGTAACTTAGACGGAGCAGTCGAAGGCGAAGATCTTCGGCGAAGAACCTGGAAGTCACAGCGTGTGTTTTCGAGAACACATGCCCAGGCCCAAAGTGCCGTATGCTGCGGTAACTGGTCTCCTGGGTTTTATGATGGGCAAGAAAGAAACGCTAGACAGGGTGAAGAAAAAACAGCAAAGATTTGGAGGAATCAAAACATGGCAACAAACCAAAAGATCAGAATTAAGCTTAAGGCTTATGATCACGAGCTCCTTGACCAGAGCGCAGCACGTATTGTCGAGACGGTCACCAGAACAGGCGCAAGCTTCTCCGGCCCGATCCCGCTCCCGACAGAGAAAGAGATCACCACGATCCTGCGTTCCCCGCATAAGTATAAGGATTCCCGTGAGCAGTTCGAACTTCGTACGCATAAGCGTCTCATCGACATCTATGCGCCGAACCAGAAGACTGTTGATGCATTGATGAAGCTTGACATGCCTGCAGGCGTGAGCATTGAGCTCAAGGCTTAAGGGCTTTTTCCGCGTC
>JAFZZM010000009.1 GCA_017615755.1 Clostridiales bacterium
GCATCGGATACACCGTTGTGGACAGAACGCCGGTCGGAAAGATCGTTCACATGGGGTACTTTACTTACCCGAAATACTGGGGAAACGGATACACTTCCGAAGCGTTAAGAAGCGTACTTGAATATGCATTCACAAAGGATGATGTATATCGCGTGACGACGGGCTGCCTTGCGGAAAACAAAGGCTCGGAGCGTGTCATGCAGAAGAACGGATTGATCAAAGAAGCCGAGCACAAGGACTATGAGTGGCACGACGGGAAAATGAAGGACCGCCTGGAATACAGATTGCTTAAAACTGAGTGGGAGAATAACCGATCATGATTCTGATATTCGATTATTTCGAGACGATTCTTAACACAAAGAGCATGGATTTTAACCGTGGTCTTTATGTGTTTTGGGAAAGATACTATCAGGACAAATGCCTTTTTTCGGACATGAAGAAATACGGTGAGGATCTCTTTCTCGTGCTGATGGAAAAGCATAGAGGCGGAGAAGAGTATCCTTTCGTGGAAAATGAACTGCCGCTTTTTGCGAAGAAATTTGGTGGAGATAAGGTGACTATGAGCGTGGAGGAGGAAGCGGATTTTCTGATGCGGTGCAATGACTTTGTACTAGATCCGGAGATCGAAAGATTCCTTCAGAAATGCAGTCAGATGAATATCCCGATGTATGTGCTGTCGAACAGTGGATTTCGTGCAGAAGCACTCATGGAGGTGCTGAATAGATTCGGGATCGGAAAGTATTTTACTCAACTTTGGTCCAGCGCGAATTTCGGGAGAATCAAACCGTGCAGGGAATTCTTCGAACTCGCGATAGAAACAGCGCTGGAAGAAAATCCGGAGGAGATCCGGGAGAACATAGTCTTTATAGGAGATATCTACGAGACCGATGTGGTCGGAGCGCATCAGGCCGGAATTAAGTCGGCGTGGCTCAATAAGAAGGATAGAAGCGATGAGAATGGCTGGGCAACATATGACATAAAGTCGGCGAGCCAGCTAAATGGGATCCTCGAGGGTGAGTAGGATGATCGAACTGAAACCTCTAAGTGATGCGAATAAAGAGGAATGCTTTCGCATGAAGGTGTCGGAAGCGCAGGCGGAGAACATCGCAACGAACGCAAGTTCATTTGAAGCAGCGAAAGAGCACCCGGATGTCGCCAGACCTTTTGTGATCTATGCAGATGGGGTAGCAGTCGGGTTCACCATGCTTGCCTTTGACCTGGCGTACGAAGATCCCAATGACCGGTACTGGTTATGGAGATTCATGATCGATGAGAAGTATCAGGGCCGTGGATACGGGAAAGAAGCACTGAATAACATTGTTACATATTTCAAAGACAACGGGGCTACGAACATCCGACTCTCCACAAAGGAGAGCAATGTCAATGCGATCCGTTTATACAGATCCGTCGGCTTTGAGGCGACCGGTGAGGTCATCGATGGCGAGATGGTATTTGAATACGATTTGACCACGTGATTATACCTGTATTCTAAATTCGCCGTTTTCGGCCGAGCAACGTGATAAGATAAAGAAAAACAGTATCAGAAAGAAGATGACCGAATATGAACGAGTTATGTAAGATAATCAAGGATATGGTGAAGCCGAATTTCCTTAACATAAAAACCTCCATCCAGGCGTATGACAGAGATGCTCTGTGCTGTGGCGCGCCATGCTGGAGATGGGCTTTTCACGCACTTCATTCTGCAGATAAATGGTTTATCAACCCATGCGTTTTTGAAGAGCCGGAGTTCTATGAGGAAGGTATGGATAATCCGGATAACCCGACATCTGTGGTTCTGACTGACGAACAGCTGCTGGAGTATCTGGATAGAATCGAAAAGAAGACTAACGAGTATCTCGATTCGTTGACGGACGAGATGCTTTACGAGTGTCCTGAAAACTGTGAGCATACACGATTGGAGCTGGTACTTCGCCAGTTCAGACATATTTCCTTCCACACCGGAATGCTTAACGGACAAACTGCGCTGGCTACGGGAAAGTTCCCTATGTGGGTCTCCCAGGCGGACAAGTATGTCGACGATGGTATTCTGTTCGGAAGATATCGGAAAGGCAGAGTAACAAAATAATGGCAACGCAAGATATATATGAGATCTGGAACAAGGATGGAAGCGGCGTTCTTTCGAAGGAACCGCTGATCCTTACGGCATGTAAAGAAGGAAAGCTCGGGACAGTATTGTCATATCCGGGCGGCGCGATCTACAAGACGATATTTACGTATTTGTGTGGAAAACCAGATGAAGCGTTTCTCGCAGAAAATCCGGATGTGATCTATAACACAAGACTGGTCTGCATGAGTTCGGAGTGGGAGGAGTATATCCGAAAGCTTCCGATCAAGTTTATCCTCCGAAGAGAACTGATGGCACCTTTGTGTGCGGAATCTAAAAAGGTGATGCGTGCACTACCGGAAGGGTACAGTTTAAGTGCCTTTACAGAAGAAATCTTCGAAGCACATCCTTTCGATCACGGACGGGGATATGCGGATTATCAGGATTTTTCGGAAAAAGCAACGGGTGCGGTGGTGCTGTTTGAAGGAAAGGTTGTGTCGGCATCGTCGAGCTTCCTGACGTTCGAAGACCACGTGGAACTGGATGTGTTTACGGATGAGGAACATAGGGGAAAAGGACTGGCGGATCACTGTGTTTACGAGATGATCCGGCAAAGCCACAGTAAAGGATTGACCGTGCACTGGGATGCGCAGAATCCGATGTCGTCAAAAATGGCGATCGGTCATGGTTTTGTACCTCAGGCCGAATACGCGGTATACTGGTTAGAGAAGTGACAAAGCAAGAGTGCTTTTTGAGGAGAAGATATGATAATTGAACCCATCACGATAAAGGATAAGCTGGGAATAACCGTGGTATTAAGAGCGGCTGCGCCGGAAGATGCGGCGGACCTGATCCAGTACCTAAAAGTGACGAGCGGGGAGACGCCTTACCTGATCCGTGAACCGGAAGAGATAACGATTACGATGGAGAGGGAGACGGCGTTTATCCAGGAAAAGATCGACGCGGAGAGGGAATTACTACTCATCGCTTTGGTGGATGGAAAGCACGTCGGTAACTGTTCGCTGATGGGACTGATGCCATACAAGAGATATGCGCATCGTTGCAGCGTGGCCATAGCCTTATATCAGGAATACTGCGGCTGTGGAATCGGGAAGGCGATGCTGCAGACGGTTCTGGATATCGCAGTTCGTGTCGGCTATGAGCAGGCGGAACTGGAAGTGGCTTCCGGAAATACCGGCGCGATTGCGCTTTACGAGAAGTTGGGATTTAAGAAGTATGGTACTTTCCCGGATAATATGAAGTATCCGGATGGAACCTATATGGATACGTATTGGATGATGAAAAAGCTGTAACGGAAACCGGCATGATTAGCAAACTGAGAAAATACTACAGGAACGAGAGATTTACATACTGGTTTTTGAGCCTGCTGCCTTTTGTTTTTCTGGCAGAGGTTTTTGTATATTTGCGTGAGACATCCGGCAGAGACATGAGTATAGATATGGTTTTCCGTTTCCTGATAGCCATATGTGTGATTACGGGTTTGGGACTGGTCATTTATCAGATCGTTTCCAACGTAAAGTTCTACAAGAATCTGAAACAGTTGCCTGAAGAGATGCAGGAAACCGTCAAGAATGAGATACCCGGTACTACCAAGCGTGGGAGATATCTTCTGACCAAAGATGTGCTGGTGTATTTTGGCATGTTTAATAAGAAAGTTTTCAAGCGTAATGAGATATCGAGATGGAAAAGAGATAAGGGTATCCATACACAGATTGCGCCGAAAGCCGGACGGATATCCGTTCCGTACGACAACACGATCATCTATTTTACGAACGGACACGGATATATGGATAAGATCGAGTATCCGGTCGATCCGCTTGAGTCGAAAGAGAAGACGAAAGGGGAACTTCCTTGCACGTCCGTTCTGGTTGTATTTGTATCCATTGTCTTTACGCTGTCCATGATTTTCTATCCGAGATTTCTTTCTTCTGCAGCACCAAAAAACGAGATCGAAAGATACTTGTTCTATTCTTCTTATGAAGTTGAGTTTTTTCTGAGAGCCATCGTTATTACAGCGGTTTCGGCACTGGTGGCGTTTATTATCCGCTGTTTTATCAAGCCGATACACTTTAAGGATAAGTTAACAAGGAGAAACCGGATCACGGTTGCAGCTATTTTACTGGTTGTAGCGGCCATGTTTATTGCAGGAGCAATCGGGTCATGGTATCAGGACGCGGCGCGGGCCAGAGAGGACTATAAGTCGTATAAGGCGGGAGATATCTGTGTAGTTGAAGGGACGTACAAGGAACTTGGCGCATGTGGACGAAACGAAGTCGGCTGGACGGAGTATGAATATGCCGAGCGGCATTCTTTCCGCCCGGTTCTTTTGTCCAAGCCCGGAAGCAGATTGATCCTGTTACGAAGTGCTTTTGAAGAATTGCCGGAAGAAGGAAAAAAGTACAGGATAGAATATCTGGAAAAGACGAAGATAGTCGTTTCATTTACTGAAATCCAGGATTAAGAGATATACTATGAAGTATATCCGATGATGGAGGAACCTATGGGATTGTTTGACGGATTAAAAAAGAAGGGCTCCGGTATTTCCGAGAACGAGACGAAAGCGAGAGAACTTCTCGAGGCGCATGAGACAAAGGCATTGAACGATACTGCGTTTCTGAAGGCTTTCGGGAAAATTGAGGTGCTTTATTCGACTCCTTTCGGGGACACAAAAGACGGACAGCATAAGCTTTTTCTAATCCCGGGACCTGCTCCGACGGGATACATGCCGTTGTTCCTCAATGAGTCGGAAATGAAGGAGTACTATGAGAGAATCGGCCGCGGACCGTATACGATCCTGAAAGGACCATTTGCAGAGGTTTTGGAGGTCGGTCTTGCACGCAACAAAGAAGGCAAGCTGCCGGTCAAGATCGGTTATCTGATCGATCCTCTGAAGTACAAAGTTACCGTGGATGCTCCTATTCTTGAGGCGGTGATCCGCCTGCTCAAGGAGGGAAAATAATGGAAGAACCTGAAAGATATATAATCTATCAAGATGATAAAATCACGTTTGAAAAAGCGGGCAGAGAGTATGCTCTCTCCTTTAATGGGAATACTTATCTCCTGAGATCGATCATATATGAGCCCAGCATCAATATAAAGGGACCTGAAAAGATACTTACGGTCCATAACTCTTTTACTATGGAGACTCTGGTTTCTGCGATAGAAAACAACGGCTCGATGCACATGATCTCCGGAAACGATTATGACGTGACAGGAGTCTTTGCGCTTATTCTCAAGGCGATCGAACTGGAAAGGACCGATATCGACCTGAGTGTCGTTGAGGAATACCGCTTCCTGGATCTTTTAAAGGAGCGTGGCGCCGATTCCTTTGAAAAAGCGCTTTCCCCGGCTGATTTCGGCCTGAAGAACTGTAAGATGACGTCTTTTATCCATTCAAAAAAGATTGGTTGGACTGTTGACGGGCGTTTCTATATTGAGAACATGGAAGATGCACCTCCCAAGGTGGAAAAAGCACCTGATCCGGAAACAATGGAAAGGTTTTCCCGAGTTATATCCAATCAGGTACGCTTTGGTTATGGATTCCGAACCATTGACGGAAGAAAACAGTTCTTTGCCTGGCATGGGTATCCGAACAGAAATGACGATTACTTTACCACGGCGGAAATCACTGAGGAGGAGTTCCGGAAAATAGGAAAAGAGTATCCGTTTGAGATCACCGCCGACAGGGAAACTGCTGAGGTTTTCCGATCCAAATATGTCGACGGACATACGGTGCTTATGGAGGCCTGGAACAGGACTTTATAATCGTTACGGAGCAAAGACCGGCGGAAAAACCATTGCCCTTCTTTTTTTCAAAAGAGCACAAAAATTGCACGAACTAAACCAAGAATGCGCGAACACTCCGTAAATTGCGAAAACCTGGTTGAATGTGCTCTGCTTTTTAAGTATCATCCAGAAGAAGTTTTGAAATATCAGGAGAATAGGCATATGGACGTAGAGCTTACTAACGGTGTGATCACCGATTATGATGATTTTTTCCTTTGGGTCGAATCCCTTGAGGAGAATGCGAAAGCGAGTGTTATTGCAAAAGATGAGGACGGCGAAGCCGTATCGATCACCGAGGCAGAAATCGTAAAGATCGTAGACCGTTCTGATTTCGACAGCGAGGAAGAGTACGAAGAAGCTTCCGATGATCTTGGAAGTGATGAGGATATCGATACGATGGCTGAATTCATGACCGCCGACGGCATATTCTATGTTGGTGTCAGACACGTTGGCGAAGAGCGGCCGCTGGAGTCCTTCGAGATCGGCGACGGAGTTTACTACTGCTGACAAAGATTCTACTTTGAAATAATCACTTTCTATATTCAGCAAAAAAGAACAGGGGCAGATCGGAATTTCTGTCCTTGTTTTCGTATGCCGGCGGTTCTTTGGTATGAATGAGGGTAAGCCCCGCGTCGGAAGCGGCGTTGAGGTAGTAGGATAGCGGTCGGTGATAGTGTGTCGTGCTGCCCCAGAATGTGTTCTCGGATATTCCTTTGGTGAGGTAGGAAGAGATGAGTTTTCCGGTCTTTCCGGAAGCCCTGTCTTTTGTCCAGTTTCCACCGAAGAATGCGGGATGCACGATGGAATAGTGGAGGATGCCACCGGATTTCAAAACCCTTTTGCACTCCTTTAAAACGGTCTCAACGTTTTCAATATCCATAAGGACCTGATTGCAGAAAACGATGTCGAAGGAGTCGTCTTCGAAAGGAAGAGGCCGAGTAATATCTGCGATCATGAATGTGCAATCGGGATACTTTTCTTTTGCGATATCTACCATGGCCTGTGCACCATCGATGCCGATCACATCGCCTCCGATACTTCGCAGATAATCTGTATAAACACCATATCCACAGCCGAGATCCAGGACTTTCTCGCCATGGAGTTCCGTGAATCTTCTTGCCACGATGGCCTTGTTGAGCCGCGCAAAAAAGGAGCGTTCCTGTTCCTCGGAAAACGCTTTCGCGGCATTGTTCCACTGATCGATCACATTTATACTCATAGGCTACGTCCTTTTTCGTCTTATACGCATTCTATCATGGTATGATATAGAAGTGAACGTTAAGAGGCAGAAAACACGGTTCAGTGGACAAAGGGTAAAGTGAGTGAATATGGTGCTGGCGTACGAGATGGAATATAAACACCCGGTTCAGGAGAGATCTGCTGTTGAGCTGATCCCATATTCTTCTTCGTATCAGGAGCAGTATAAGACACTGTATAACGAGTGTTATCATGAGATGAGAGAAGCACTGGATATCAAGCCTTATGATTTTATCCAGGATGATTCTTTTTTCGATTCGGGCATGGAGAATGTGTATCTCCTCGTTGAGAATGGAGAGATCATCGGAAGTGTGGCGTTGAAGAAAGATGAGATCGATGATCTTATCGTGAACCGAAAGTTCCAGGGCCAGGGATATGGAAAGCAGATCCTTCTTTGGGCGCTGGAACACATGAAAACAGAGCGCGTGATGCTTCACGTTGCGGATTGGAATAAGAGAGCGATCGAGCTGTATAAGAAGACCGGTTTTGAGATTACGGGTAAAGGATAGAGATGGAACAGGATCTGTTTGAACCGATAAAGAGATATTTTACGGAACTCGGATATATCTGCGCTTACGGAGTTCGCAGATTCGCTGAAAGTTTTGAAGGAGGAATAACCTATGGCTAAGAATGAAGATCCGAACATGATGCGTCTTTTGGAAAGTATGGAGAAACATGGGCAGAAGGAAGCAGGAGAGAAGTATACTAACGAGAATTCTCTTGAGGCAGCTGCGGATATCAACGAGAAGATCGAATGGGCAAAAAAGACGTGTGCTTTTCTCGAAGATAACTTCGATGACGATACCGTAAAAGCGATTCGTATGGACTGTGCCTGCGGACCGCAATATGAGTGGATCCAGAGCGTGAAAGATGCATACGACGCTTCAACGGGTCCGGAGGATTTTGTCGAGAAAACAAACGCGCTGAATCTGGGGTACTGGCTCGAATACGATGGTACTTCTTTCTTCCTGATGTACCCGCAGTGCTACTGCGATTTCGTAAATCAGGTCGAGGATACACTTACGAAAACATGGTGTTACTGTACACTTGGATATTCGAAGAAGATGTTCGAGTATGTCTTAGGAAAAGAAGTGGAAGTGGAGCTGATTAAGTCAGTGAAACTGGGCGATAAAGAATGCAGGATCAAGATTACGGAGAAAGCATGAAAATCGAGAAGTGTACAATCGAAAATGTTGAAGTTCTGGCACGCATGAATAAGTGCCTGTTCGAGGATGAGAGAAGCAGTAATCCGATGAATCTTTCGGAGCTTGAAGCGCGCATGAAGGGTTTCCTCGAAGGCAATTACGATGCGTTTTTTTTCAAGGACGAAGATGTTACTGTCGGCTATGCGCTGGTGGACCGTACTGCAAAACCGCTCTACCTGAGGCAGTTTTATATCGACCGGGAACAGAGAAGAAAACACTACGGGAAAAGTGCTTTTCGAGCATTACTGGAATATCTGGGAACGGATTGTATCGACATCGACGTGCTTCCGTGGAATGAGGCCGGCGTTTCCTTCTGGAAGAGCCTGGGATTTGCGGAACAATATGTGGCGATGAGATATAAGAAACAGTGAAATGGACTGTGGAGTGAATGCTATGAAAGAAGATAACAGAAAAGAACTTGGCGAGACTTTCGATACCACCGTGTCTTTGTACGAGAAGATGCGTCCGGGCTATGTGGATGACCTGTATAAGGCGATTTTTGAGTATGTGAAGATCGATGGCAGAAGCCATGTCATTGAGGTTGGAAGCGGAAGCGGGCAGGCGACACTGCCGGTGCTTCGGACAGGCTGCGAACTCACCGCTGTCGAATACGGCGAGAACTTTTCAAAACTTTTGAAAGAAAAGTTTAAAGACTATCGGTTCAACGTGATCACAGGTAAATTCGAAGATGTTGAGCTTGAGGAGAATACTTACGATCTGGTCTTTTCCGCAACTGCATTTCACTGGGTACCGGAGGAAATCGGATATCCGAAAGTGCTCTCTATCCTGAAGGAGGGCGGTGCTTTTGCAAGATTTGCCAATCGCCCGTGTATCAGTCAGGATATGCCGGAGCTGGCAAACGAAATCAATGCCATCTACGACGAGTACTATAACAAGCACTATAATATCCGATCCGGTACCAAGAAATGGTTTACGGAAGAGGATGCGGTGAATATTTCCAAAATACCGGAAAAGTACGGTTTCAAGGATATACAGTACCACCTTTTCTATCGGGAAAGAGTGTTTACGTCGAAAGAATATACGCAGCTTCTGGGTACATACTCGGACCACATTGCGATCGAAGAAGAGGTCCGGAATGCTTTCTTCAAGAAGATCGAAGAAGCGATCGACCGCCATGGCGGAAAGATCACGATAAAAGACACGCTGGATCTGGAACTGGCAAGGAAATAAAAAAGTTTTCGAAATGAGTATTGACTCTCACATAGTGTGAGGGATTATCGTAGTCGTGAGCTCAAGAAAACCATCCATGGAGGGAAGACAAATGCTAAAAATCGGAGATTTTTCAAAACTATCCAGAGTAAGCATCAGGATGCTCCGTCACTACGATGAGATCGGATTGCTGAGTCCTGCCCAGATCGATGAATTTACGGGATACAGGTATTATCAGGAGGAGCAGCTGTTCGTTATCGGAAGGATCACGGCCTTGAAGGATATGGGATTTTCCCTGGCGGACATTGCACAGATCTTAGAGGTCTACGACGATAAGGAGCGGCTCGATACTTTCCTGATCGCCAGAAAGAAGGAACTGGAGGATCAGGCGAAGGACACGGCATATAAACTGATGCTTCTGGATTCAGCCCGAGAGCGGCTGAGAAAGGAGCAAAACATGAATTACGATGTTACAGTTAAGACGATTCCAGAGAGATATGCGGCCACGGTCCACACGATCATCCCGAAGTACGAAGATGAGGGAATGGCATGGGCCCTGATGGGTGAATGCAGAGATCAACTGATCCCGGATGATCCTTGCTTTGCCACCGCTGAGTTCCTGGACAACGAGTTTAAGGAAGAGAATGTCGAAGTCGTTGTATCCATGGCGGTAAAAGGCAAATACGAGGATACGGAACACGTTAAGTTTAAGACATTGCCGGCGGTCAAAGTTGCCAGCTGTATCGTGAAGGGGTGTTACCATCAGATGAGCGATGTTTATGGAGCCGTGATCTCGTGGATCAATGCAAACGGATACAAGATTTCCGCACCGATGTTCAACATCTATCACGTGAGCCCGGCGCAGACGAATAATCCGGACGAATACGTCACAGAAGTGTGCATTCCGGTGGAGTAAAAAGAAGAACCGGGGAGTCGGACGGCTTCCCGGTTCTTTTTATGTGGCATGTAGCAGATAAAAAAGTTGAACAAGAGATCCTATCCGCCACTCATCTCCAAAAGAGGCGGTTAAAAACGCTAAACTTGAGATTCTATCTGTAAGGCCAGTCAGCAAAAGGCAGATAATAACCGTGATTTAAGAATCTTAGCTGTCACTCGTCTCCAAAAGGGGCAGCTAAAAGTGTTAAGTATGAGATTCTATCCGTAAGGGCAAACAATTAAAGGCAGATAATATCCGCGAACAGATATACTTATCTGCCATTCGTCTCTACAAACGGCGGATATTTTTTCACAAAGCAAAAAAACCACCCGTCAATGGGTGGTTATGCTTTTGCAATAGTAACTTCATTCACCTTTCGTGAGCCGGTCGATGACCTGATTGTAATCGCCCTTGAACTGGAAAATATTCATTCCGGCCTGCTTTGCACCGCCTACGTTATCTTCCCGGTCGTCCACGAACAGACACTCATCAGCAACAAGACCGTATTCTTCCAGGAATTTCTTGTAGATCGCTACATCCGGTTTGAGCATGAGGTAGTTCGAGGAGACGAACACGCCATTGAAGAAATCCAGAGGCAAGAACTTGGGGAAATAATCATAGAACAGATCACTGGCATTAGACAGAACATAGATGCCGAAGCCGAGTTCTTTTACACGCTCACAGAATTCTCTGGCGCCGTCCAGAGGTATCATGCAAACGCCCCATTTGTCTGCGCAGTTCCGTAATGCTTCGTGATACTTCTCCGGTACGCGTACCTTCACCAGATCAAAGCGGTCCTTGTCCTTTATTTCGCCCTTATCTCCCATCAGCCACTCCGGACCGAGGAAGAGCTCTTCCCGAATGATATTCTTTTCTTCGTCAGAAGAGCAGAACATATTTAACACGGCTTCCGGATTGTAATCCAGAAGAACATTTCCCATGTCGAGTACTACATTTTTAATCATGTTTTTCACCGATACCTTCCTGCTGGAACTTCTTAGCTAGGATACCCCATTATACACTTTTTGGCATGACAATTATGTTAGAATTATGTTGTACCAAGGAGAAATATGAAGATGGCAGAAGTAGAACATGGCATTTACTTTATCGAAGAAATAGCAACGGGATCGTACAAGATCTATGAGAGACGTGAGGCGTCGATGTATCTTGTCTGCGGCTCAGAAGGAGCCTGCCTGATCGATACTGCTTACGGTCTTACGGATCTAAAAGCACTGGCCCGTGAGCTGACATCACATCCTGTTTCTGTTGTAAATACCCACGCGCACGTGGATCATGTTCTTGGAAACCATTGGTTCTACGAAAACGAAGACACCCGGGTATATATGCACCCGGCCGACAAGCCGATCTATGACGCGGTCGTTTCGGGATATGTTGAGATGCTCCGTCAGCCGTGGGTAAAAGAAGCCTATGGTGAATTCATCGCGAAACTGGATCCGGATGCGGTGCGCTTTCCGATGACACAGGATCTCCATGAAGGAGACGTGATCGATCTGGGTGGAAAGAAACTGGAAATCTTTGAGACCCCCGGGCATACCGCCGGAAGCATTCTCCTTCTCGATCGGGAAGAGAAGATCTGCTGTGCCGGTGACGCAATCGTAGAAAATCTCTGGATGTTCATGCCGGAATGCTGCCCAAACGAAGTCTGTCTGGCATCGCTCCGTCATGCCTACGATGTACTGAGCCAAGCGGGCGTGGAAAGGATCTACAACGGACATTTTTACAACGAACCGATCACGCTTCAGAGATTGAAAAACATGGTTGATGGAATGGAACAGGTCGTCTCCGGAATCGCGAAAGGAGAGCCATTTGAGAACGATAAAGGAAAAGGCACAAAGTTTACATTCAATGACTGGAATGTGCTTTGCAGGGAATGAGATTTGAAATACTTATTTTGTTTTCAAGGATTATCAACTATCCTGAAATTATAACGAAAGAATAAGAGGTGTGAAGAGTATGGAAGAGTTTTATATTGACAGCGATGGGATCCGCCTGCATGCGAAGCTGGATAAGGCAGAGGGCGTAGACAAAGGCCCGCTTTGTATCCTGATCCACGGGTTTACCGGCCATATGGAAGAAGATCACATTATTGCCGCGCAAAAGGCCATGAACGATGCCGGCGTGGCGGTGCTCCGTGTGGAGATGTACGGCCATGGAAAGAGCGGCGGCGAATTCCGAAATCACACGCTCTACAAGTGGGTGACCAATGCACTTTCCGTAGTGAACTATGCGAAGACGCTTGATTTTGTGACAGACCTGTATCTGTGCGGCCACTCCCAGGGCGGCCTTCTGACCATGCTCATCGGCGGCATGTGCCCGGATACTTTCAAGGCGATCCTGCCGCTTTCGCCGGCCTGGATGATCCCGGATGGAGCAAGAGAAGGCAGTCTTCTCGGCATTAACTTTGATCCGAAACATATTCCGGAAGAACTGGAAAGCTGGAACGGTCCTCTTTCCGGTGACTATGTCCGCGTGGCTCAGACGATCCATCCGGAAGAAGAAATAGAAAGATTCGAAGGTCCGGTCCTGATCGTTCAAGGCGATGCAGATGATACGGTCCTGCTCCACTATGCAGAAAAAGCACAGAAGCTCTACAAGAATGCGAAGTTTGTGCCGATCCACGGTGCCGACCACTGCTTCACAAAACATCTGGACGAAATGGCAGCGGCCATAAGAGATTATTTCACAGCGTAAACATAATCAAGACGTATTTGTTTGACATCTGTTGGAAGAATAGAAGGAAAATTACTATGTTTAAAGAATACTATGAAAAAATGCTGAAGCAGTTGTCGATCGATTTCAACTGCACGCCGGAAGACCTTCTGGCGAAGGAAAACAAGATCACGGTTTCAGCGGATAATGCAGGAAGAAGGATGTACGATCCGAATAAGACATTCCTGGATATGGTCACACTGGGCGGAAATGCGCTTGTTACTGCAGACGAGTGCCTGCACGAATTCCTTAGTGGATTTATTAAGGACGCAGAAGGACACAGACTTTTCGAAGTCGGGAAACTTTCCATACTCGATCAGGAGGTCAGAAAGTACGGCTATAAGATGGCCGGGAGTCACCATATGTTTCTTCCGTGCCGCAAGGTCGAGGTGGAAGAACGCTATCCGGTGAAGTGGTTCTTCGACGAAGAAATCAATGGCTTCTACGGCGATTCGAGATTTCCGAATTCAATCTGTTATCCGGAGCCGTCCCCGACGATCCGTGACCGAATGGTCGTGGCGGCCTATGACGGGGACACGATCATGGGCATGTCCGGTTGTTCCGAAGATGCCCCGCACTGGATGCAGGTGGGGATCGATGTGCTGCCTGAGTATCGTTCGAGAGGGGTGGGTTCCTATCTGGTGACCCTGATGAAGAACAAGATCATCGAGCAAGGTGATGTGCCTTTCTACGGCACTGCCTCAGCCAATATCCACTCGCAGAAGATTGCACTGAGCGCGGGCTTCTGTCCTGCATGGGTCGAAGTCGAATCGTATAAGATCGAGAAAAAGTAAGTCGGAGAACAACTTTGAAACGATGCATCTGAGAAGGAGTGTAAGGTATGAGTATTGATGTGGTGATCAGAAACAAACAGTTATTCAAGAAAGCTTTGCAACCGGAAGATGTGACACTGGGTAAATATTCGTGCGGAAAACTCGATGAATTCGGCCGAAGTGACAGAAAATCGATGGAGGGAAATATCGTTATCTATGATCCGAAAAAGATCGGACGAGGTGTCTCGCTGACCTGGTCAAAGGACATCAAGAACGAGATTGCGCTGACGGCCAATTTCTTTTCCACAAAATACGATATGGAGATGCTCTACGAGATCATCAGAAACATCCTGCACGTTTGGAAAACGAAGAACTTTGAACAAGACGGCGTTGCTTTTGGCGAAGAAGATATAGACAGACTCTGTACCGAGCAGAAGGCGTCATCACTTTCCTTCATGAAGGACGTGGAGAAGCTGGTCAAAGGAAAGGGCGGTGCGGTTACGATCTTCGGAGCGATGTTCCCTCTGGATTTAGATATAAAGCTTCTTGAAAAGTTCGGTACCGAAAAGGATGAGGAAGGCTTCGCGGACTACATTCACCGATTGCAGAGCGTAGATGCGTACTATGCGGTGCCGCTTATCTACAAGAACAAGAAGAAGCCGAATTCTTTTTTCGGAAACTTTGCGATCACGTCGGATACCGATACCATTTTCCCGATCGAAGCGAAAACGCCGCTCGGGTTTAAGGATCCGGCGATCGGAGATGCGCTTCAGTGCGAGTTCTTCGTGGTGACACTCTTTTCGTACGAAAAGAAAAAGATAGTCGGCACGATGTTTTTTGAGGACTTCATGCGGATGGCGGATGTCATGAGTAATCCTGAGTTCGATAAGACCCATGTGCTCCTTAAAGGGATCTCGGAAGAAAAAATGGATGAACTGGCCAATTCGGAGCACGAGAATCCTCTGGGCTGACTGATCTTTGTGACAGTGCTTTCACTTTTGACATTTCCCGATGTGCTATTATGCCTGCGAAAAACAAATCATGAGAAACATGAAATGAGGGTTATCTATGAAGCACAAGGGAAATAAGAATTCTAACAGAATAATCGTTGCTCTGATCGCACTTTGTTGTCTGGGTGCCGGCTGCAAGAAGGCAGAGGAAACCACGAAGCAGACAAGCAAAGCTTCCGAGACAGAAGCCACAACGATCCAGACTACTGAAGAAACGACAACGATTCCGACTACAGACGAAACGACAACGGAAGAGACCTCTTCCGAAGCAACTGAGCAGAGCACTGAGGCGGAAACTACGGCTTCCGAAGAAGAGACAACAGCGGCCACAAAAGCGCCGGTTGCAGATACGATCTCACTCGGTGCAGGTAATATCACTAACCATGGTTTTGCGACAGGAAACAGCCTGTATTCTTTCTATGTCACGCATCCTTCTTCAGATCAAGAAGCACTGACACAAGAGGAGAATGCCTCCGGCGAAAAGAAGAAACTTTATACGGCTTCTTCTATCGATTATTTGAATCTGCAGGGAGATGCTCTGTATTTCCGTGATGGAAGAAATGCGATCTCGAAACTGAACGTTGCTGATGGTTCCTGTGAGAAGATCTATGAGGGTGAGATAACCAACCTGACTGTTTACGGAGAATATCTGTATTTCAGCGAAAACAGTTCTCTTGTAAGATGCGGACTCGACGGCAGCAACAAAGAAGTGCTTTTTGAAGAGCAGCATTCTTCAATGCCGGCCGATGTGGCATTCTGCATCACTAACGACAAGATCTATTTTTCTGATCCGACGGATTTTGCAAATGGTGGATTCTTCTTCGGAAAAGTGTATTCCATGGATCTTGATGGAAAGAACCAGACTGATTTTCCTTCCGGCGTGATTGCATGCAATGGAGAGATGTTCTTTTCGGACGGAAAGTGCCTGTATTTCTATGGCACTTCCGAGGATCAGAGTGTTTCCGGTTATCTCCGTATAAACCTTGACGGAAGTGATCTGAGACACGTCAACAGAAACTCTCCGACTTCGATTAATACGGCAGAAGGAAAGGAGTATCTTAGTGTTTCCGAGGGGCTGAATCTTCTGGATGCGGATCTTACTCCGACACAGATCCTTAAAGACTCGATCGGCGATTCCGCACACTTTGTTATCGTCGGGGAAAACATCTACTACATGAATCTGGCGGGAACGACGATACGTGTCTCCCTGGATGGAACAAATAACGTAAAACTGGGTTAATCTGTCAGCCGGGATGATATAATGGGAGAGTGACTTGTTCATAATACTTCTTTGGGGTGACAGCTATGAAAAAACAAGTATTCAATCCTTATCTTCCCAGTTATGAATATATCCCGGATGGCGAGCCACGCGTGTTTAACGGACGCATCTATATCTATGGCAGCCATGACCGGTTTAACGGAGAGGTGTACTGCGCGAATGACTACGTATGTTGGTCAGCACCGGAGGACGACCTCTCCGATTGGCGTTTTGAAGGAGTAATCTTCAAGAAGACTCAGGACCCGAGAAATCCGGATGGGTCCCATGCTTTGTGGGCGCCGGATGTATGTCAGGGAAACGATGGCAAGTACTATCTTTATTACTGCCTGGATTTTCTTAAGGAGATCGGGGTTGCGGTTGCCGATAACCCGACAGGTCCTTTTGAATTCCTGGATTTTGTGAGATATAAGAACGGAGATATCCTCGGATCAAGACCTAATGAGATCCGTCAGTTCGATCCGGGTATCTTCATCGATGACGACAAGAGGATCTATCTTTTCTCCGGTAACAGTCCGCGCTATAAGCAGACACCGGTCGATAAAGACAGCCTCAAGATGGAACTGGAACAGGACATGATCACGGTCAAGGACGGTCCTTTCCATAACCTGCCGATCATTAACGATGCGGACGGCACGGAGTACGAGGCGCATCCTTTCTTCGAGGCAAGTTCCGTAAGAAAGATCAACGGAAAATATTACTTTATCTATTCATCCTGCTGGATGCATGAGCTCTGCTGGGCGGTCGCCGATTCTCCGTTGGGTGAATATCACTACGGCGGCGTGCTGGTCTCGAACGCGGACATCGGTGCAAACGGCAATACCGAAGCGCTGAACTATCGTGGCAATACCCACGGAAGTGTGGCTTTCATTAACGGAAAATGGTACGTGTTCTACCACCGCCAGACCAACCGTCATTTCTTCTCCCGTCAGGCCTGTGCCGAGGAAATCTATTTCGACGGTGAAGCCTTCCATCAGGCGGAGATCACATCCTGCGGCTTAAACGGCGGCCCGCTGAAAGACGAGGGCAGATATGAAGCAAGGATCGCTTGCCATCTCTACAGCAAGAACGGCACGACGGAAAGCCTTGCTGAGCAGCAGGACAGCAACCACCCTGCATTCACCCAGGAGGGCGAGGACAGGGAAGATAACCCGAACCAGTACATAAACAACATGGTAGACGGTGCGACTGCAGGATACCGCTATTTCGACTTTAAAACGGCCAGGACGATCTCGGTGGAGGTCAGAGGCACAGCAGATGGTGAATTCGTTGTGCGAGACGGAAGAAACGGCCCTGTTGTTTCCCGGATCCAAATTAAACCAGCGGTAGGATGGACAAGTTATTCTGCTCCGCTTACCATAGAAGACGGAAAGCACGCGCTTTACTTCACCTATGAAGGAGACGGAGCCGCGGACTTTATGTCCTTCCGGTTCGATCAGTGATTCCGAAAGGATAGAATTCTGGATCGGATATGGTAATACGGGAACTAAGAGACAATGAAAAAGATCTGCTTCGTGATTTCCTTTATGAGGCGATCTTTATTCCAGAAGGCATGGAACCGCCACCGAGAGACATTATCGAGCGGCCGGAGCTGAAACTTTATTACGAAGACTTCGGATCAGGCGAAGCGGACTTCTGTTTTGTTGCCGAGGATGATGGAAAAGTAGTGGGTGCAGTCTGGACCCGGATCATGGAAGATTACGGGCATGTAGATGAAAAAACGCCGTCCTTTGCCATTTCCCTGATCAAGGAGTACCGTGGAAAAGGAATCGGCACCGAGCTGATGAAAAAGATGCTGGGGCATCTGAAGGATCAGGGGTATAAAAAAGCATCTCTGGCTGTGCAGAAGAGTAATTATGCGGTCAGGATGTATGAGAAGACCGGATTTAAGACGGTGGATGAAAACAGCGAAGAATACATCATGGTATGTACGCTTTGAAGAAACAGGAGGAATGAAGAATGAGCATTCTAATCAAAGATACGACAAGAGAAGAGCGCGCGAAGATCGTCGCTGAGTCACTGGGAAATCTGGATGGGTCATGCGATGGATGTATGGTTGGACTTGCCGAGATGTATCAGGACTACATCGATGGTAAGAAAGAGATCCGTGAGATCAATATGGAGTTTAATGCGCGTTATGTATCCGGAAATGAAGGCCCGGACAGATCCGGATGCAGCTATGCGGACTGATACTTGAGATCAGGGTCTTTCGATCTTTGAGGAGAACAGGTGAGCATGAAGAATATTATCATTGTGGGACCGAGCCGGTCCGGCAAGTCGACATTGGCAAAAAGGATTCATGATGAACTGAATTACTATGTGATCAGCATCGATAAACTTGTCGGCATCTTCCAAAGCGCTTATCCGCAGCTGGATATCCGTTTAAACTGGGATAGAGAGAAAACAACGGAGAATATTGCTCCGTTTCTTGGTCACTATCTGGGTATGTTTTCTTCCTCAGATGGCAAAGGACTTCTGGGATATAGTCATGGAGCAGTGGAAAATAACCGATTCGTTCTGGAAGGTGCGTACTATGATTTTGGTGCCATCGAATCTGTTTTACAGAAGTATGGTGTGAACGACATGAAGGAGAGTTTTCACCTGATCGGTCTGGTGCAAAGAAAGAAAACAGCCGAAGATTTTTTCAGAGATTTCAGAAAGTTCGATACGGAGAACGATTGGACATTTAGTCTGAGTGACGATGAACTTAAATCTGTCGCAGAAGAAGCCGTTTCCTATAACGAAGAGATGTATACACTTCTTAAGAAACACGGGTTCGACATCTACGATACTTCAGAGAACAGAGATGCGGTTTTGAGTGAGATCATCGGGAGAATCACACGTGATATCGGAAAGGAATAAACATGGCTACAGTGGATCTTGGTAAAACAAATTGGAGTCAGTCTGTCGGAGGCGTGTGCATCAAGGACGGGAAGGTTCTTCTGGCACGCCATACATATGGAGCAGGAAAGGGCATGCTGATCATACCGGGTGGATATGTGGATTTTGGAGAGACTCCGGAGGAAACGCTGGTACGGGAATTCCAGGAAGAGACCGGTGTTACCGTAAAGGCCGGAAAACTCTTCGGGATGCGCTTCAGTGCGAAGGATTGGTATGCTGTTTTCGAAGCGCAGTATGTCGAGGGTGAGGCCAGATCTGACGGAGATGAAAACGATAAAGTTGTTTGGATGAATATAGAAGAAGCTCTTACCGATGAAACTGTCCCGGATCTGACGAAGAAGATGATCCGCTGTGCTGTCACAGGAGAAGGATTCGAACTGATCCCTTATGAGTCCAAGACTCCGGGAAGAAATCTGTATGCCTTCCTTAAGGATTGAGAAATGAAACAGATAAGTAATTACATGAGGGATGAGAAATCCCGACATATGCTGAATGAACTGACGCAGAAAACTTTCGGATTTGATTTCGAGGGGTGGGTCACAAACGGGTATTTCGAAGGCGATTATATTCCGTATTCCATCGAGCACGAAGGAAAGATCATCTCCAATGTATCTGCCAATCGGATGCAGTTTATGCAGAATGGAGTGCTGAAAAACTATATCCAGATCGGCACGGTCATGACAGATGAAACTTTCCGGAAGCAGGGCCTTGCGGCTGACCTTATCAAGCGTGTGATCGAGGAATATAAGGATGTATGCGACGGGATATATCTGTTTGGAAATCTGGATGCTTTAGGGTTTTATCAGAAGATGGGATTTGCGATGTCAAACCAGTACCGGTATTTCGTGAAAGAAGAGTTCTGTAAATCTGAGAAGGCGGCCTCGAGATTCAAGCCGGTTGCTGATCTTGGTGATGAGAAAAAGAAACAGTATCTGGATCTGGTCCGCGAAAGTGTACCGCATTCGTCTTTCGAACAGATAAATAAATTCGGACTTCAGATGTTCTATACATCCGGTTTTGACAATGTTTTCTATGAGGAAGATATTGATTGTTTTATCGTACTTGAGCCAGGTGATCGTCCTGTATTGCAATCCATATTAAGCAAGAAAAAGGTCGCTCTTACTGAAGTTCTGCGACGCCTGGATATCAACTGTTGCAGTTTAGGGTTTACGCCTCTTGATGAGGACAAAGAGAAGTGTATCTCCGAAGTATACGACGGCGGAGACGATTACAGGCTTTTCTACATGGGTGAGGCACTGAGGTCTATTGAACAGGAGAAACTTTATTTCCCGGATCTGTCACATGCATGAGGAGAATCAACTTCTCGGTGCAAATGGTGAAGGATTATCTCCTTCCTGATCGTTAAAGAAAGCTTCCATTTCAGCTTCCAGAGGATCTATACTTTCAGCAGCCTGAATGGCTTCAAGCTGTTCCTGTGGCAAATTCACTTCCTGTACGGTGTTGCAAATTGTGCAACGCATAACTGCATCCTGCAACATCAGACCACAAACGGGACACTTTTTCATATAGGTTTCCTCCTGCATAAGAAATCTTTTATCTTATTTCCATTATACATGAGAAAGGTGATAATGCCATCTTTTGATGTTACAATAAACATGACATAGAGATGTCATGTTTAAGATGTTAGCATGTAGTTGGAGTGTGATCAGATGAAGATTGACCGACTTATCGGAATACTGTCTATACTGCTGCAGAAGGAGACGGTTACTGCACCGGAACTTGCCGAGCATTTCGAGGTGTCGAGGCGGACGATCAACAGAGACATCGATACTCTTTGCTATGCCGGAATACCGATCGAGACACGCCAGGGAACGGGCGGTGGTATCCGTATTGTAAGTGGGTACCGTGTGGATCGGACGATCCTGACTTCAAAGGATATGCAGATGATCCTTGCCGGTCTTCGAGGCCTCGACAGTGTTAGCGGAAGCAGTTACTACGGTCAGCTGATGGAGAAACTGAAGATAGGATCTTCGGATCTGGTCAGCGGAAATGACTCGATGCTGATCGATCTGTCGTCCTGGTATAAGGACTCGCTGACGCCGAAGATCAGTACCATCCAGGATGCAATCGAAGAGAGACACCTGCTGACATTCGATTACTATTCGTCTTCCGGAGAAGGGACACGTACGATCGAACCGTACTATATCGTGTTCAAATGGGCGAGCTGGTATGTATGGGGATGGTGTCAGACAAGAAAGGATTTACGGCTTTTCAAACTGAACCGCATGGATAAAGTGAGAAAGTCGGAAAAGACGTTTGAAACCAGGGAAGTTCCGCTGCCGAATCTGTCGGAAGAAAAAGTCTTCCCCAAGAAGATCAAGGCGGTAGTGCTTTTCGAGCCGGATGTGAAGTGGCGGGTGATCGAGGAATTCGGGCTGAAGTGCTTCACGGAGACGGAGGACGGGAAACTTCTGTTTACCGCGGATTACACAGATATAGATTATCTAATCACATGGATAATGGGCTTTGGCGAGAAAGCGGAAATACTTGAACCGAAAGAAGCCAGAGAAAAAGTCCGAAGAATTGTCAAAGCATTGCAGAAGACGTACGGGAGGTAACACATGAATAAAGACTGGTCAGAAAAGAACAAGAAGATGCAGACCTTGATTGGAAAAGAAGCGACGTTTTCGGAAGGCATCGATGTACTTATCGATCTTAGAAACGACCTCTTCGAAAAGATCACATCGATCGTGAATGAGTATCCGGAAGAGGCATTCTCTCTGATGCCGTTTGCCGGGGCGGAAGGCTACCATAGTAAGACGCTCGTCTACTCGATGTGGCATATCTTTAGGATCGAGGATATCGTGGCACATGAATTGATCTCCAAAGATAAGCAAGTGCTTTTTACGAAGAACCGGCTGAAGAAAACGAAGAGTCCGGTCATTACTACCGGCAATGAATTTCATGATGAGGGCATCGCGGAGTTTTCGAAGAAACTGGATGTGAAGGCAGTGTATGAATACTGCAGGGCCGTTATGGAATCTTCGAACGAGATCCTCCGCAATCTGACGTATAAGGATATGAAGCGTAAGTTCACGGAGGACGATAAGAAGCGGATCCTCGACAGTGGCAGCGTGAGTACCGATGAGAGTGCGATCTGGCTGATCGATTACTGGTGTGGGAAGGATCTCCGTGGCCTTGTGAAGATGCCTTTCAGCCGGCACTGGATCATGCATATCGAGGCGATGTGCAGAATTACAAGTAAACTGGATCAGAAAGGGAAAAAGTGAAAATGAGATTAGATGGTTTTGGTTTGTTAGTTGAAGATATGGGAGCGATGGTACGCTTCTATAGGGATGTCCTCGGATTTGAGATCAAGGAAGCGGAGGATACATCGAATGTATATCTCGTGAAGGACGGAACGCTTTTCCTTCTTTATGGAAGAAAAGATTTTGAGAAGATGACGAGTCGCAGGTATGAGTATATCAAGGGTCTGAACGGACACTTCGAGATCGCACTCTATGTGGATACTTTTGACGAGGTGGATGCGGCATTTAATAATGCGGTCGAAAATGGCGCAACTGCTGTACTTGAACCTGAGCTGGAACCCTGGGGACAGAGAACATGCTATATCGCGGATCCGGAAGGTAATCTGATCGAGATCGGTTCCTGGAATAAGCCATATGAGGAGAAAGATCTGACTGAAGTGTAATCTTGTATCAGAACAACGCAGAAACAGATTTAGGGAACTTTTTTAATTGGAAACGATTTGAAAGTTCCCTAAAATGTATTGTGTTTTAGGGAACATTTGCATATAATACAATATAGAAAGTTCCCTAAAATGGAGTTGAGCAATGAATAATTTCGAATTGATACAATCTTTGATTCAGGAGAAAGCAGAGGCTGAAGCACGTCTTCGTCTTATTCCTTATGACGGATCTCCTGAAATAAAGGAGAACGCGAGTGGGAGATATTTGTATATCCGAAAAAGGATCGCTAGCAAACTTACTTCGACGTATGTGGATGTTTATTCCGATGACTTATATCAGCTTCTGCTGCGTAATGCGAGAGAATCACGGGAACTGAAGAAACAGATCAGGCGGATCTCGAAGCAGTTGGCAGAATTAGGCTTTGCGCCAGGAGAACTCCCCGGAAGTGTTCTTTTGAATCTTGATTTTGCCAGAACGAATATGAAATCGTGCATTTACGATCAGGCAATTTTGGAAGGGGTATCTACGACATTTCCTCAGACAGAGGACATCATTGAGAATGGATCAGTTAACGGAATGACTGCGACCGATGTTCAGAAGATCCTGAATCTGAAACATGCGTGGGAATTCATACTGGATGAAGATGTTCTCCGGGCTGACTGCGACTATTATCTTCTGAGTCATATCGCGAAACTTGTTAACGAAGGATTCTATTCTGATGGTGGCAGGATTCGAGGTGTTCCTGTCACGATCGGAGGATGTAGTTATATTCCTCCGATTCCTATGGAATCGGATGTGAAAGAGAAGATTCGGGAAATAGTGAAAAATGGGAAAGACGATGTGGATACAGCAATCAGACTTTGCCTTTTTACGATGAAGACACAAGTGTTCATTGATGGAAATAAACGAGCAGCCGTGATTTTTGCAAACCATTATCTGATCTCGCAAGGAGCAGGACTTCTTGTGATCCCTGAAAAAGGGGTTCCGAAGTTCAAGAAGTTACTGGTGAAGTACTACGAGGACGATGATGTAGAGAAAATCAGTGCTTTTCTGAAAGAGAAATGTTGGAGAAAGATGGAATCAGATCAATAACGATGCAGATGGAAAGAATCGAGATCTACAACGCGTCTTTGAAAGATGATGTATTTACGTTTACGGATGAATGTTTCCGTAGTGTCGGGAAAGAATTCGAACCCGATGGAAGGCATGCGTTCTATAACGATATCGAGAAGTATTTCGACCGTTTCTGGTGTCTTCTTTCGGAAGGAAGAGTGCTGGGAACAGTGGCGGTCAAGCGCCTGGACGAGACGACTTCCGAGCTGAAAGCACTGTACCTCTCGCCGGAGTTACGCGGGAAGGGGTACGGATATAAGCTGCTCGATCTGGCCGTGCTTTACGCAAGGGAAAAGGGATACAAAAGGATCGTACTCGATTCCATGTCGCATTATACCGCTGCTCTAAACTTATATGAAAAGTATGGATTCACCTGCATCAAGCGGTACAATGATAACCAGAAAGCAGATGTGTTTATGGAGTATATCCTGTAGTGCGGCACGGCATTGAAGATCCGCGAAAGAAAAAGGAAAAAGATTATGGAGACGATATTTGAGACCGAACACCTGGTGATCCGAAAGTTTTCTGAGGACGATGCGAAGGCGCTCTATGCCAATCACCTCGAAGAAGAAGTGAAGCAGTGGATCCCGAATGAAAGCTACGCGGATCTGGCTGAAGCGAAAGATGCGATCGGGTTCTTTCTAGACTGCGTGAATCAGGAACACCTGCCGTATGTCCTGGCTGTGGAAGAAAAGAAGACTAAGGAACTGATCGGCGATACCGGTATTAACGAAGTGGAAGGCCGAATCGGAGAAGTCGAGATCGGGTACACGATCTGTAAGAAAGCAAGCGGAAAAGGATACGCCACGGAACTGGTAAAAGCGATGACGGAGTTTTCTTTTTCGAAGTTCGGCGTAAA
Organism: Clostridiales bacterium; assembly: GCA_017615755.1. GTDB lineage: Bacteria > Bacillota > Clostridia > Saccharofermentanales > Saccharofermentanaceae > Scatonaster. The sequence continues at coordinate 24,775 of JAFZZM010000009.1, forward strand.
GGTGATTTACGGACGTGTTATGCACGGAAATCAGGCCTCGGTGAGAGTACTGGAGAAGAACGGGTATACATACGAAAAAGAGGAATTCGGCGCAGAAGACGATCCGTACAACAAAGGCATGTGGATCTATAAGATCGCGCTGAAAGAACTGTGACAGGAAGAGGAGAAGAACATGGCATCGAGTAAAGAGTATCTGGACTTTGTTTTGGAACAGTTGTCCGGGCTGGAGGACATCACGTATAAGGCGATGATGGGGGAATACATCCTCTACTACTGTGGTAAAATCGTCGGTGGGATCTATGACGACCGTTTTCTTGTAAAAGATGTGAAAGCGGCTCGGGAGTTGATGCCGGATGCGGAACTGGAGCTTCCCTACGAGGGCGCAAAAGAGATGCTTCTGGTAGATAATGTTGAGAACAGGGAGTTTCTGGAAGAACTTCTGGAAAGTATGTATCCGGAACTGCCGGCACCGAAGAAGAAAAAGTGAGGATACAAATGAAAAAGATTTACGCATGGGAGCCATGGTTCTTTATGTTTTTCGGAATCTTCCATATGCACCGGATCTGGGCTTTGATTGACCGTGCTTCCTATGCTTCTTTCTGGATGGGAACCATGGAGGAGAAAGGTGCATTCTATTTCATCCTGATGGGGATCCTGGCACTTCTTTGTGTTCTCGGAATCATCACTTTTATACGTGAAAGGACGAACAATTACTGGTGGCGATGGATTTATCTTTGCGGCGGTGGTTATGTGCTTTTTGACCTGTTTGCAATTGCGACCGGGATGAAGGTCTGGCAGAAGATCCTGGATAAGATGTTTGATACAAAATCCGCATACTGGAATCTGATTTGGGGATTCTTCATTCTTCTTGGTACGGCAGTGTTTATCCTGGGAATCAAGTTGCTGAAGGAAAGAAAAGGAGTGAAGCAAGGCCATGCACGATGAGTGGCAGAAACTTCTTAAGTGTAAGCAGATCGCCCTGAATGGTGCAGGAGATCTTAAGGAGAATTATCTTAAAGTGTTATCTGCTTTGGAGGATATAGAAAATGCGTGAAGAGAAAGATGCAATACGAGAACATTACAATGCTGATCCGAAGAAGGAATGGGACCGGTTGCAGAAGAGATTTCCATATGAGAAGTATATCACGGTTCACATGATGGACCGCTACATCAAGCCGGGTGACACGATCCTCGATATCGGCGGTGGCCCGGGACACTATTCCATCCATTATGCGAGGCAGGGACATAAGGCTACCCTTATCGATTTGAGCGATGAGAACGTGCGCTTTGCCAAGAAGAAAGCAAGACAGTACGGCGTTAAGATCGATGCGATGCAGGGGGATGCGATGGACCTTTCCCGCTTCCCGGATAACTCTTTTGACGTGGTATTTCTGATGGGGCCGCTTTATCACCTGATGGAAGAAAAGAACCGGAAAAAGGCGATCAATGAAGCA
>JAFZZM010000066.1 GCA_017615755.1 Clostridiales bacterium
GTTAAATTGTTGGCCTGAAGTAACAGATCCAAGTGCTTTTCGTACGGGATGAAAGCTATATCGGTCTTTCCACTTTCCGATATGTGCCGATATGGGGGAGGGGGTATAGGAAAAATGCATACTTTTACACGTTTTTTTCTAAAAAAGTATGTAGAACTCCCGATTCCACCTGACTGAACGTTATAATCCGGCAGTATGGTTTTGAGACAGCACCGTTTATATTTTTACTGTGCCACAGTATACAGTGCGTGGAAGTATCCGTTCTTTTCCATCAGATCATCAAAGGTCCCGCTCTCTTCGATCCGTCCGTTACGGAGTACGAAGATGCCGTCATATCTGCGAAGGAGATTCTCTTCCAGAGAGTGCGTCACGACGATACGTGTCACGTCGGAAAGATCCAGGATATCCTGCGTTACATGGAATGCTGTGTCTGCATCCAGCGCTGCTGTTGCTTCATCCACCAGGAGCACGGAAGATTTGCGAAGAAGGCTTCTTGCAATCGAGATCCTCTGCTTCTCTCCTCCGGACAATCCCTTTCCGTTCTCACCACAGCGGTACTCTTCTCCACGGGAAGCAAGCAGCTCCGAAAGGTGTGCTTTACTCATCGCGTCATCAAGTTCTGCTTTCGGGAACTCACGGAACATTGTCACGTTATCTCTGATCGAAGCATCGAAGACAAACACATTCTGCTGAATCATGGAGATCATTCCGTAAAGAGAATCGGTATTCGATTCTTTCAGGTCCGTATTGTCAAAACGGATGTTTCCCTGATACTCCATACTGCCGGCCATAAGAAGGTTCAGCAAAGTGGACTTACCGCTTCCGCTTCCACCAACGATCGCGTAGGATTTGCCTGCTTCGAAGAATGCATCCACACCCTTCAGAACATCGTTTCCTTCCTCATATGCGAAGCGGACATTCTCCAGACGGATGCCTTCTTTCAATGTAGACAGTTCTTCTTTACCCGTCGTCTCTGTGTTTGCAGCAAGTGCACCTGCGAGCTTATCGACCAGTGCTTTTGCCGCTTTACGCCCGGCAAGAAGCTTCGGAAGACGGCCGATCGGGCCAAGGATATTGTTCATGAGGTTGACGAAAGCAAGTACGATACCTGCAGTCAGTCCGCGTCCTGTGATCGCCAGATAAGCACCGACGACGAATACACCCAGCTGCGCAATCGTTCCGGTCACCCATCCGATAGCGTTGACTTTTGTCAGCACGCGAAGCTTTCCAAACTTGTCCTGTTCCAGCTCCTGATTCTTCTTCTCAAAAAGCTCTCGTACTTCTTTTTCTGCGCGGAAGCTTTTGACAACGGCGAATCCGTTCAGGCAATCCGACAGTGTCGATGTATACTCAACATTTCTTTCCGATACTTTCTTCTCTGCCGGAATCAGTTTCTTACCGGTCAGAAGCGATGCAGTAAGCGGGATGATCGTAATTGCAACTGCAATCAGAGTCATGAGCGGAGAATACCACAACATCAGGGCCAGGGCTCCGACAAAATTCACGACCTGGTTAATGATATCCAGAGTGCCGATCAGGTATCCGTTTTCGATGGCTGTTGCATCGTTGGAAAAAGCCGACAGATAGGTCGCTGTATTCTCCATCCGGAATGAGGAGATATTCTTTTCGGTCATCTTTCGGAATGCCAGATCCTTGTATTGTTTCATGGCCCGTCTGACAAAGCGTGGCTTGGCATGGTAATCTACCAGCTGAAGTCCGATAAAGAACAGAGTCAATACGCCGGCGGCGATTGTTAACTGAGACAGCGGGCTTGATCCCGGAAGCATCGAAGCCGTATCCATCAATTTCTGTGTTACCCAGGAAACCGCGACCGACATAACTGCGACGCCGATGGCTACTGCTACTTCCACTGCAACTGCAAAATGATTCTTATGGTAGAAGCTATTTGTTAACTGCTTTTTGATCTCTGCTTTTTTCGTCTCTTTCATACTCGTCATCTCCTTCAGAAGTTTCTTTCTGACTTCAGAATAACAAGTAAGCGATCTTGAAAGAAGACACAGCTAGTACAATTCGTAGATTTGTTTTCCTACCACCGGTATGAATTACTTAAGTGAACCGAATTTACCCTTAACAAAAGCAATAAGTTCCTCAGAGCAGTTCTTTTTCTGCAGGATAATGACCGCACGGCGTCCCTTGACGCGCAGATAGAAGTTGTCATCGGTCTCGATGCACTGGATGATCTCGTAATACTGGATACGCGCATTGGTGACTTTTCCTTTGTAGCGCATATAGCCTTCAAAGAAAAGATAGTCGCGGTGTGTATCGGACGGATCACGGCGCATCATTTTCTTATAGGCCTTGTCAGCCAGCATACCGCGCATCAGACAAACTACTGCGATGGCGATCATCACCACGCCGATAAATACAGGCAGCACATATATAAGTGGAATAAAGAATGCCGCTACGACTCCGATGATCGCGATAACTGCCAGAACGCGGATCAGATTCGGTACCAGTACGGAAGACGGGACCCTCTTCTCCATCTTTCTGTACTCCGCCAGATCGATGTCCGAGAAGGTCGTCAGAAGCGGTTCCTCTTCTACTTCCTCCTCTTCTTCCTCGTCCTCATCTTCTTCGTCATATTCTTCATCGTCAGACTCGTCGAGGTCTTCCTCTTCTTCGTCTACCGATTCGTTTTCTTCGATTTCCTCGCCAGAAGTTTCCGTAACCTCTTCAAGTTCTTCCGGATTCTCGTTTCTTTCCTCGTCCAGCATACCCTGTCCCCGCAATCTTTCTCATATCTTTTCTATTTTATCCGATTTGCTCAGTTTTGGAATAGACCTGATACATTTTCCGTCATTTATGGTATCATAGTGAATGGAAGCTTAGCTCAGCGGGAGAGCATTCCCTTCACAGGGGAGGGGTCATGGGTTCAAACCCCATAGTTTCCACCAGATAAGATCCTGAAAGCCGGATATTACTGACTTTCAGGATTTTTATTATCTTAGACTTTCGCGTTGATGACAATTACGATACTTCCTTATGTTTACTAAGAGCAGGGCAAGATCAGGCACATGCTCGAACCGATGTACTCTGAACTTGAATCTTCTCTGACCGGAAAGAAGATCGCACTCTTCGGATCTTACGGATGGGGCGATGGTGAATGGATGAGATCCTGGGAAGAACGCTGCAAAACCGTCGGCGCAAATCTCGTTTCCGATTTCGTTATCTGCAACGAATCTCCTGATGATGAGGCAATTCGCGCTTGCAAGAAACTCGGATCTGATCTGTCTTCCTGATACCGGGACTTCTTCATACTTTTTCAGGAAAAAACGTGTAAAAGTATGTATTTTCCCTATACCCCCCGCCCCCATATCGGCACATATCAGAGAGTGGAAAGACCGATACTGCTTTCATCCCGTAAGAAAAGCACTTGGATCTGTTACTTCAGGCCATCAATTTAACAGCAGAGCGGAGAGAAATACATACTTTTTCTGAAAAGAATTGAATTTAGTATGAATTCACATCTTCAAAACCGTCCGTATACCCCCCGGGGGTATGCAAAAAAGAAGGATCAGATATTCATGCTGAAAAACACAGAATTACAAGTCTTGAAATGCATGTTCCCGACCTTGAAAGAACACGGTATATCCTTTACTATCAAACTAACAAAGATAGCAAATGCTTTTAAGGAAGAACGAGGTAACGGGATGATCATCCAAAGTCACAATTGTACCAAATGCGGTGGCGCGATGCGTATAGATACCGATAATCAGCTCTATCTCTGCCCGTTCTGCGGCATGAGCTTCGACTTCGACTATTTCGAATCTGAAAACCTCATGCGGTCTGCCTACATGGCACTCGGACATGCGGATTATGCCACAGCCAAAGAAACCTTTCTTCGTCTTCTCAAAGATGATCCGCATAACTTTTCGTACCTTCGCGGCCTTCTGTTCGCCTCTTCAAAAATCGGCGGTCTCTCTGCCATGGATATCACCCGGAACAGTATCCCGTCTGAAGATGAGAAACTAAAGTCCTGCATCAAAGAAACAGAAGAATCCGGAAAAGAATATTTCGCACACATAAAAAACGCAGGAGTTCTTTCAGAGAAATACCTGGAAAACGACGAAAAACTTGAAGCGCTTCGCAAGCAATACACGAACGAAGAAGAAGAAATCGTACAAACCGGTATGCAGATCGGAAAATACAAAAAATGGATGCTGGAATCGATCCGCGCTTATGCTTCTCTTTCCGGAGGATGGAGAAGCGAGCATGCAGGAATTGCGATCCTGGGTACTTTTCTGCTACTCGTTATCTCGGCCATCGCCATTGGTTATCTGGCACTCGGTTTTTTCGTTCTTCTTCCTGTGATCGGAGTGGCGATCGTGTTCTCCGCCATCTATTTTCCGATCAAGATCGACAAGATCCGAAAACTGAAGAAGATCCTGGCATCTCATGAAGAAAACCGGGATGCACTTAGATCTTCGATAGAAGAGCTGAAGAAGGCGAATGCAACATATCAGGAAGAGTATTTTTCGGAGCTTCAGGCTGCTTCGGAATCGGATCCCGAGCCGGAACCGACATTTCTGTCTCCCGGCGGGATGAATTAAAAGATAAGGAGTGAAACATGCCGATCCTACAGAGTCATGACTGTATAAAGTGTGGAGCCGCGTTGGCAGTCGATACCGAAAAGCAGCTCTACGTCTGCCCATACTGTGGAAAGACCTATAAGTATGAGTATTTTGCCGAAGGAAACCTGCTTGACTTCGCTTACGAAGCTCTGTTCAAAAGGGATTTCGAGACGGCCAAAGACGCTTTTTCTTTCATGCTCGTCAAAGAGCCACAGAATTTCTCTGCTCTTCGTGGCCACCTGTTCGCTTCCTATCAGGTCTCCTCTCTCGAGACGTTCGACGTCCTGAAAAACAACCTGAATTCAGGAAACAAAGATCTTCAGGCGTGTCTTCAGAACACAGAAGAACGTGGAAGAGAGTATTTCACTACTCTTAGCAAGGCCGGAGATATCGCGATCGAATATAAAGAACAGCTTCAAAAGCAGAACGCGGTCATCGCTGAAGAACAGCGGGTATTAAATGCTTCCGCACGATGGGAGAAGCGCCTGAATATCTGGAACGAAGGTTTGTTTATGCACTATTTCTTCAACAATACCTCAGAAGAAGCCGACTTCTTTCTGTTCTTAGCAACTGTGTGTCTTCTTGTAGCAGCTGCTTTATTTACCGCTTTTTTCTTTGGAACTCGAGTCCTTCTCATTTCTTCCGCAATTGCCTACTTTCTGTGGATTGCCCTCTATATACTTATCAAGGCACTCCGCAAAAAGCAACTGCTGAAGAAAGTTCTTCCGTTTCGCCTGAAATGTATGGAACTCAAAGCCGACTATCGGCTCCTCGGAAAAGAAGCCGAGAAGCTGAAGGACGATTACTGGGATGCGCTCTTATCTACTACCCTCATCGACCCGGATCCGCGTTTCTAAATGCAGTACTCTGATTAAATGAAAAGAACCCGGAAGCCGTTGCGGTTGCTTCCGGGTTCTTTCTTTATCCTTTGCGTCTCCGGGGAGAGATCGGATCGTTATCCCAAGACAGGCGCCTGGCTGTATGCAGCCATAGTCTTAGGAGAACGATGCAAAAGATTCAATTGGATGATGTCGACCACGATCGCAGCAATAGCAAAAAGGACAGATGCGATCACGGCCAAAAATGCCAGAATAGGTGTATAGGCTGCCATCACGCAGCAAAGCTTTCCGATGCTGATCACGACATAAGCTTTTCTATACGATGCCCAGGAACCGGCAAGGTATTCGTCTGCAGGCATGCAAGACTCTTCCATGCCTGTGCTGTATTTCGAAACAAAAACGATACTCAGGAAAACAGTGAAGAACAGGAGCACCGTGTTGACTTCGCCCGTTGACATTTCTTCAAATACACTCGAGATCTGTGTCATAATGCAGATCACTGCTGCGGCTGTAAAATTCGCGTTGTATTTTCCAAGCATAAACAGAATGATGATCGAGAAAATACTGGCGATCGTGCCGACCGCGAGCAACGGAAGAACCAGATCCTCGTTCTTGATGCAAAGGGAATTCACGATCGTCATCGCTGTTGAAGCAACACTGATAATGGATGTCCAGAACAAAAGTCTGAATCTCTTTCCCATAATGCCGCAACGCTTCTTCTCTTCTACCAGGATCTGACGATTTCTTTCATTTAACTTAGCAGTTTTTCTTTCAAACATTTTCTTGCCCTCCCGAAATGTTTTCATGCACGTCATCGTGCTCTATAGTCAGGATAAAACATCGATGTGTAATCTTTATGTACACAGAAATCTTTTTTCGGAAGTGCAAGAAAATGCAACAAAAAAGCCTTCCTCGGTTTCCTTCGGAAGGCCTGTTCTCAATCTTCTTTTTTCTCCTTGGTCTCGGCATCCATTTCGTACTTCGGGTTCTTCAACCGTTCGAACATCTTCTCTTTCGGGAGCGGGCGGTCATAGAAATACCCCTGGATGACATTCGCGCCGAGATTCTTCAAAGTCTCTACCTGCGCGGACTGCTCCACGCCTTCCGCCACGATCTTCAATCCGATATCGATCGCCAACTTGATGATGTGATCCAGAATGGTCTGATCCTTGACGTCGTCACGATCGATGAAGCCCTTATCTATCTTCATCGTATCAAAGTTGATCTCACGAAGTACAGACATGGACGAATTTCCACACCCGAAATCATCTATGGATGTACCATAACCAAGGGCGCGGAGAGAATCCACAAACTCTTTAAGGGTGCTCAGCGGGAATTCATCGACTGTTTCCGTGATCTCAATTTCGATCAATTCCTTCGGGATACCGCTCTCTTTCACGACCTTATCGATTTTCTTCGCCAGATCCGGATCGGCAAGATTTCTTCTTGAAAAGTTCACCGAGATTGGCGGAATCTCCATCCCTTCTTTTCTCCACTGGGTAATATCCGCGCATATCTTACGGAGCATGTACATGTCGAGATCACAGATCGATTCATTTCTCTCCATAAAAGGAATAAAGTCACCGGGATCGATGATCCTGTCTTTATGGATCCATCTTGCCAAAGCCTCCGCACCACAGACCATATTCGTCTTACTATTGACCTTGGGCTGATAGAATGGAACAAATTCGTCATGTTCAAGTGCATAGCGGATATCCAGATCGAATCTCTTCCGATCCTCGATCGCATTCATCAGTTCCTGAGTCATGTATACGACTTGCTTACTACCCAGGCTTCTTGCATGATCCAGCGCCGTTCTACAGTATGTCACGACCTCTTCTCCCTTGATGTCCTTCTTGTCGATCTCATACACACCCGCACGGGCCGCGATGCTCTCCGTCACGATTTCCCCGGTTTCATCTTTAAAGTTTACCGGCAGCCCTTTCATGAGTTCGAGGATCTTCGGCAGATTCTCTTTTCTCACGATCGCGATAAACTGGTCACCTGTCTGATGCCCCATGAATTCATCCGGTTCCAGTTTCTCGGCAAAAGCACCTGCGTATGAGGAAAGGATCTGATTTCCGACATCGACGCCGTATTTGCGGTTGATCAGGGTGTACTTGGCAAGATCAAAATACACTGCGGCATAGTCTTCCAGATTCACGTCACTCTTTCTTGTGCGGATCCACTCGATACAACCGTGTTCGTTCGCAAGACCGGTACGGATATCCGTGCGCTCCGCGATACGGATCTGCTGGTTCTGATAGAGGATGTTCTCCACGAACATGACATGCACCGAGATGGCCACGCCGATATCCATGTACGCGAAACCATAGAAGAAATACTGGAACAGAAATCCCACCAGCGGGAAGATGATATAAGACAGGAGCGCCAGGAAACGGCTCCGCGAAGTTTCTTTTCTGTACTGCATGAGGATCGACAGGATGATCGCCATGCCGGCCACCGGTATGAGCACGGACAGCGGAAAAAGCTCTCCTCTGTTGTAGTTGTTATTGGCGTCGATGGTGTAGTACAGTCCGGAGAAATGCGAGATGATGACCATCGCCATGCCCACCACGGAAAGCATGCAGCAGGTCAGGAAACGGAACCGGCACCGCTGTTCGCGTTTAAGATCAAAATGCCCGAAAAGCACTATGGAAATGTAGATTATGATCGCTACCAGAAACAGGTCGCATATCAGGAATACGGCCAGAGTGGACGCGCGCATGACGAATGATGAAAACGGTGTCACACGTCCCGGAAGCACATATGTCAGGTAGTCAAAAAGGAGTAATAATCCGGCGAGAACATTCAGAAAAACAACGGCGTGCTTGGCCTTGGCATCCCGGCTGTTCTTGGCCGCAGAAACGATAGCCGAGATAAAGCAGAATATCGACTCAAAAAGCAGAAATGCAACCTGTACTGCAAAGAAGTCTACCAAACCTTGTTCGCCTCCTCCCGACGCAATCGCTTGCGTTCCCACGGGAATTCTACTAAATATTATACTAGCGCGCATATGTAAAAGCAATTTGTGTATTTTAACGCTTGAAAAACTTTCTGTTACATAAGAAAATACTATGTGGTAGAAAGGCGGATGAACATGGAAGATTGTTTAGTATATTTTTTCACAGGTTTTCTCGACAGCGGCAAGACATCGTTTATCCTTTCATGGCTTTCCGATGGCAGTTTCCGTGACAAGAAGGTCCTGATCATTCTTACAGAAGAAGGCGAAGTGGAGTTCCCTCCGGTCGAGGGTGCACCTTGCAAGTCACTGAATATCGTGACATGCGAGACCGATGATGTAAACAAAGACTACACCTACTCTCTCGAAGAAAAGTACCACCCGGACGTTGTACTCATCGAGTGGAACGGATCCGTCAGCCCAAGTGCTTTTTTCGACGAAGTGGATGTGCCGGAACGCTGGGCGCTGGCAGCGGCGATCACGATCGTAGATGCCTCGACCTACGGCGATTACTACAGAAATATGCAGACGCTTTTTGCGGATTACTATCGCTTCTGCGACAACGTGATCTTCAACCGCGTCGATCCTAACGTCAATAACATACCTAAGTTACGTGGTTCGGTAAAATCACTGAACCCCGCCATGAATCTGTCCTTCTTCGGACTGGACGGAAACATGATCGATATCGGAGAATATCTCCCTTATGATCTGGATACCGATCCCTGCGTGATCGCTCCGGATGATTTTGGTCTCTTCTATACCGACGCGCTCGACAATGTCAAGCGTTATAACGGCAAGCGTATCACCGTCACCGGACAGGCTGTGCTCATGCGTGAGCACAGAAAGGAAGCGTTCGTGCTCCAGCGTAAGGCATACACCTGCTGCGCCGCTGATATCGGCATGATCAGCCTTCTGTGTCTGTTCAAGGTCCGTTCGGGATTCCCGGAAAACAAGTGGCTGCAGGTCACCGGCCGCATCGGTTTCTTCCAGGACAACACCCAGGGCACACCGGTCGCGATCCCTTGTCTTCAGGTCGAGAATTACCGTCTCACCGACATGCCGGATAACGAGGTCATTTATTTCAGCTAAAGAGCCAAAAGAAAGAAGGAATAAACAATGGCAACCAAAGTAGACATTTTTTCAGGATTTCTGGGCGCAGGTAAAACTACGCTGATCAAGAAGCTCATCTCCGATGGGTATAACGGACAGAAGATCGTTCTGATCGAGAACGAATTCGGCCAGATCGGTATCGACGGTGGTTTCTTGAAGGAAGCCGGCATCGAGATCACCGAGATGAATTCGGGCTGCATCTGCTGCTCTCTCGTAGGCGATTTCGGTACCGCGTTAAAAGAAGTTATCGACAAGTTCTCTCCGGATCGTATCCTCATCGAGCCATCCGGCGTCGGCAAGCTTTCCGATGTCGTTGCAGCTGTCGAAAAAGTTGAGGGCACCGAAGTATGCGGTACAGTTACCGTCATCGATGCCAGCAAGTGCAAGATCTACCTCAAGAACTTCAAGGAGTTCTACGAGAACCAGATCAAGTACGCCGGCACGATCATCCTGTCCCGTACAGGCAACATCGCACAGGAGAAACTGGATACAGCCATCTCCCTGATCCGCGAGATCAACGATCACTCTCAGATCATCACGACACCTTGGGAGAAGCTCTCCGGCGCGCAGATCCTTTCTGCGATCGAGAGTCCTCTCACCGCTTCCGATATGGCGGCTGCCCTTCTTGAAGCCGAAGAGCATGCCCACCACCATCACCACCACGATCATGACGATGAGCATGAACATCATCACGATCACGACCATGGTCCGGACTGCACATGCGGCTGCCACGACCACGATCACGACGATGATGACGACGAGCATGAGCATCATCACCACCACGACCATGACGAGCATGATCATGATCACGAGCATCATCACGACCACGACCATGGTCCGGACTGCACATGCGGCTGCCACGACCATGACCACGACCACGAAGGCCATCACCATGCAGACGAAGTATTCGACAGCATCGGATTTGAGACTTCCAAGTCCTTCTCTGAAGCAGCGATCCGCGCCGCTCTCGAGGAACTGGACAGCGGTGAGTTCGGCATGATCCTCCGTGCCAAGGGCATCGTTGCCGGGGAAGACGGAAACTGGATCCACTTCGACTACGTACCTGGCGAGGCTGATGTCAGAACCGGTGCCGCTGATGTAACCGGCAAGCTCTGCGTTATCGGCGCCAACGTTAAAAAAGACGCTGTGAAAGTTCTTTTCGGACTGTAATCGATAAACAGAAAAAACAACCGATCCCCTGGTGCGTTCGCGTGCCAGGGGTTTTTTGTTTGTTTACGGGGGTTATCTGGGATATAATGACGCTAGAAGACCAGATAAGGAGGACCGCCTATGCATACACGAAAGTCCTTTTGGAGCAGTTTTTTGGCACTACTTATGATCCTGTCCATGATGCCGTTTTCGCGTCTTACCGGAGGCGGGCGTGTGCTTGCGGACGGCGATGAACTCCCTGACATTCCGAATTTCAAGGTTTCGGCCGAGGGCATCGTAACCTGGGATGCCGTACCGGGTGTAAGCATACACCATTATTCTGTCGGTTTATACATGGCGAGTTCCTCTGATAGGTTTTGGGTCGAGGCTGACACAAGGATGCTGGATGTTAAAGAAAAGGCGGCGCATTATGGATACGAGAGCACGACCATCAAGATCATGGTTTATGGTTATGCATCTGCATCGGAGAGTTCTTCAAAGGCTGCAGAGTCGAAACAGTATCTTACCTATGATTATGTTGCACTAGGACCCCAGCTCGATCCGCCGACGAACTTTAAGTGGGACGGAGCAGTGCTTTCATGGGAGATGCCGGATCCACAAGCAGAATGTGATCTGGCGATCGCGGTTCGTCCGGAAGGAGATTCATTCTTTCATAACATCTACGTCAAACAAAAATACACGGAAACATCTCTGGATCTTACTAATGATCTGCTTTATGGTACACATTCATATTACGTCAGATTAACTGCAAGACGATATGGTTTTCCGGATAGTGAAACCGTGTGGGAATACTTGTACGATTATTCCTGCGACCGGGAAACAACTGCCACTCTCGATGAGTATTCCGTGCTGAAATTTGACGAGTTTTCTGCACGTAGCGCGACTGTTTTTATCATGAAAGACGGGCAGACTCTGACAACTGCAGAATACTATAATGGTGTTGCTTTTCCACAGGACGATTGCGAAAAAGCAGGTCTACCGGAAGGCACCTACGATGTCCGAATAGAAGCGTGTAGAGAGGTCGGCTACAAGGAGTATTTATCTGCTAAGCCGTGGACAGGTACTTTTGAATATGCAAAGAGCGACCTGTATCTGTTTGAGAATCCTTGCAGTTTCAAAGATCTATATTGGGAATTCAATGGTCAGGTCGGCTATATCCCTTCGAAGAAGATCGTGCGTTTCCTTGATCTGGATCTTTCCACAACGAAAATCGGCAAAGAAATTGCAAAATATGGATGGACAGAGGAAGGATACCTTCTTTCCTGCAAAAACGATATGACCTTAGAGGGAAATGCGAAGGTGCACGATGGAGGCGGATTCTTCAAGTCCGGCAAGACACTGACCCTTTCTGAGAACAGTGTCCTTGATGTAGACATCTATACTGATGATGCGATTTCGGCAGATAAGATCGTCATTGAGGGTGGCACGCTGAGCATTAAGAGCAACGACAAGAGTGCGCTCTGTGCTAAAAGTTCGCTTGTTTTCGGTGACAAGATCAAGTCTGTGCTTTCTGAGAGCGCGGCCGGTTTTGGTGCAGTCAAATGTGAGAACGGCAAGATCACACTTTCCGATAAACTCCACATCGCAATTCCGACCGGAGGAAATCTCGGAAGTGACGCACATTACATCTATAACGCCAACAAAACAACGGTAGCGGACAAGGCCAAGGTCGTGGCAAATACGCCGACTCCGACTCCGACGAATACGCCGATCCCTTCGCCGAAGCCGACGGGTGCAACACCGAAGCCGACAGGTGTTACGCCAAAGCCGACAGGATCTACTCCGCGTCCGACGGGTGTTACTCCGAAACCAACGGGGGCGACTCCAAAGCCAACGGGTACCACGCCGAAGCCAACCGGTGTTACGCCGAAACCGACGGGTGTTACTCCGAAACCGACGGGTGTCACGCCGAAGCCGACGGGTGTTACGCCGAAGCCGACAGGTGTTACGCCGAAACCGACAGGTGTTACGCCGAAGCCGACAGGTGTTACGCCGAAACCGACAGGTGTCACGCCGAAACCGACGGGAGTTACACCGAAACCGACAGGAACTACTCCGAAGCCGACACCGGAAAAAGAACCTTCGATCGCGGATTTCGTTGAGCGTCTCTACACGATCGCTCTGGATCGTCCGTCCGAGCCGGAGGGAAAAGCCTTCTGGGTCAATGAGATCGAAAGTGGTAATAGAACCGGTGGTGACTGCGCTCACTTCTTCCTGATCGAGGCACAGGAATTCCTGAACCGTGGTCTGACAGCAGAAGACTTCGTCGAGACCTTATACCTTACCTTCTTCGACCGCGCGTCTGAGCCGGCCGGAAAGAAATTCTGGGTCGATTCGCTCAAGAGCGGAAAGATGACGAAAGAAAACGTCATTAACGGATTCATCGATTCAACCGAGTGGTGTAATGTCTGTGCGACATACGGAGTTAAGTCCGGCGCACCGCATGCGAAGGCAGAGTTTGCTTCTAAGAACGCGATCAAGTTTGCGACACGTCTTTATACTTGCTGTCTCGGAAGAGAGCCTGAGAATGGCGGCTTGAAGTACTGGAGTTTGGCGCTGACCAATCTCGAGCAGACAGGATGCTCCGCTGCGAAACTGTTCTTCACGAGCGATGAGTTTGTGAACTTCAATTTGAAGGACGACGAGTATGTAAGAAGACTGTATACGACGTTCATGGGACGTGATCCGGAAGCTTCTGAGATCGCATACTGGGTAGGCGAAATCAAGGCCGGACGCCAGACAAAAGACAGCGTCATGGCATTCTTCGGACAGAGCGAAGAGTTCACGAAGATATGCAAACAGTATGGAATCGATCGCGGCACGATTTGAGTGCTTTTGGAGAAGAAAATGAAGAGAGAGCATCCGGGCAGAAGTTCGGGTGCTCTTTTTATGAGGCTTGTCGGTCGAAATCGGCAATTTGGAGCTTAGCGCCCGTACAGTGTCGGTCATAATGGAGGATTTTGTGGTTTGCGCCCGTACCTGAGAGAAGGGGTGGCAGGCGAAATGGACGATTAAGTGCTTTTCGACCGTACAAATCGATGTTTTTCGAGTTTTTTCCTTGAGAAAGTCGGTCGTATTCGATGGTTTTCCGGATTCCGACCGACTTTTGCTGAAAAACAGGCCTAAAAATACGGGCGCAAAAGCACTTTTTCGTGATTACGACTGTATGGCCGTTTCGCAGTCCCATATACAAAAAAGGACCGGTCCTCTCGAACCGGTCCTCGTCATTCATTCTCTGTCTTGTCAGAAATTACGGAACATACTGGATTCTGATGTCGTCCAGCTTGCCCTTCTTGAACTGATACTCGAATTTGGAGCTGCCGATGTACTTGGTAGCCTTCTTGGACCATGTGAATGTATCTGTGTAGTAATCCGGATCACTATCGCTCTGATAATGTCTGTTCTCGTCCGGCTCGCCACATGCAGCGATCAGTTCTTCCATTGTGATATCGAAAGGAATATCTGTCTTCAGGATGTCCTGCTGTGTCTTCTCATTGGAGATGTTGGAATAGTACAGTTCGCAGAGCAGGCACTCGGAAGCCGGCTTACCTGCATCTGTGTCGTTCAGGAAGTAAAGGGAAACATAAGCGTTGTTTTCGAACTTCAGCTTGAACTTTACCTGGCTGTTCTTGTTTACGTTGTTGCCGGCATTCTCAATGGAGCTCTCATCGAACGGAACGCCGTCATCGATCATTTCCTGAAGTGTGACCTTACCGAAAACGTACTTCTTACCGTTTACGTAGATGCACATATCGTCAAAGTTTACATAGTTGCCGGAAGCAGCATCCCCCGGCTTGGATGTTTCCGCAGAAGAATCAGCTGTCTCGGAAGATTCTTCAGAAGCACTTGTCTCTTTTCCGGAAGTCTCCTCAGTAGACTCTTCTGTTGTATCTACTGGAACTGCAGTTGTATCACTTGGTTCGGCTGTTGTAGTTGTTGGTGCAACTGTTGTTGTCTCCGTAGTTGTTTCTTCAGTAGTTTCTGCAGGTAGAGTATTTCTAATATACCAATCTGACATACCATCGGTTGTCCTAGTTAACTTCATTGCATCTCTGTTTACCAAAGAAATGATATACTCATCTGTCCAATCATTTCTATCAGTTACATACAATCTATTTCCTTTGACTGTCCAAGTAATAGCATTTGCCTTATCACCGCCACCAGAAGTGAAAGTACCTGTGCCATCTTCAAAGAATTCAAAACATTGTCGAACTTCACCACCAGTAATATACTCCCACTTGTAGCCAAATATCTGGCTCATGTCAAAGTCTTCTTTTTCAATATCAAATTCTTGTTTACGAAGAGTATAAGTAGTGTCATCTTTTTCTAGAATTAAATTCCCTCTATCGTTAAAAGACATATCATACTTACCTGCAAGTTCATCATTATCCTCACAAGTAATAGTCATTTTGTCCTTCTTAATTTTATACTCAAATCTGCTGGCTTTATATCCCATATTTTCTTCGTCGTCTTCATTTTCCCACGAAGCAAAATAACCAGTGCCATCTTCATAGAAGCGGAAAGAGAATCCACTACCACCTTTATTGTGTTGTTTCCAGAAACAATCTAAAAAGAGTTCTTCAGCCTCAACTTCTTCAGCCTCAACTTCTTCAGTTTGTTCTGTTTCTGTTGTCTTTTTAGTTTTCTTTGTTTTATCTGTCTCGTCGGAATCAGACTTCTTCGAGCAAGCCGCTACGGAAAACACCAAACCTAAAGCCAGCAAAACTGCAGCAATTTTCTTTTTCATGGTTTCTTCTCCTTATTCTTCAAAAGTTTCTTTTTTCCATACCGAACACATTATATCATGAAACCCTGAGGAGAAAAATATGTACAGATAATACAAAAAACCTGCATTCCCCCGTGTAAAATCGAGTTTTTTGACTTTAAGGTTCGCTTAAAGTTGCCCTGTTAAACTAAGGCCAAGATAAAAGAAACGAGGTACCGGGAGATGACATACCAGAGCGTCTTTCAACGATATGAGATCAAATACATACTGACCCCAAAGCAGTGTGCCGAGATCAAGTCCGCCATCGCTGACAGAATGCACATCGATGAATATGGTCCCACGACGATCCGGAACATCTATCTGGATACTGAAGACTACCGCCTGATCCGTGCCTCTCTGGATAAGCCGGTCTATAAGGAAAAGATCCGCATCCGCAGCTACCGGCACGCCACCAGTGACGACAACGTCTTCGTGGAACTCAAGAAGAAATACGAAGGCATCGTCTATAAAAGAAGAATCGAATCCGCAAATTATCTGGCCATGGACTGGCTCTGTGCCGGCGGCGATGCACCGGACGACAGCCAGATCAGTCGGGAGATCTCCTACTTCAGGGACTTCTACTCAGGCATTGCCCCACGGGCCCTGATCACATACGAACGGGAAGCCTACGCACCGATCGATCCGGAAAAAGACGACATCCGCATCACCTTCGACAGAAACATTCTCGGAAGAGACTACAACATTTCTCTTTCCTCCGGCATCTACGGAGACCATATCCTTCCGAAAGACCAGGTACTCATGGAAATCAAGATCCCGGGCGTCATGCCCTTATGGCTCACAAGATACCTGAACGAACACCACATCCGTAAAGTCTCTTTCTCCAAATACGGAGAATACTATATGAACCACATCCGGACAAACAACAACGACAAAGACATCAAAGAAGGAGGACTTCTCTATGCTTAAGAATATATACGATACTCTATTGGGAAATACCACGATCTCCATCACTTCCTTCCTGCTGCCGGTACTGTCTTCCATCCTTCTGGGCCTTCTCTTTGCCCTGGTATATAAGCGCAGATACCGCGCCAGCAAATCATTCGTAGGAACACTTGCCATCCTTCCGACCATCGTATGTGTCGTGATCATGGCAGTCAACGGCAACATCGGCGCAGGCGTCGCCGTGGCAGGTGCTTTTAGCCTGGTACGATTCCGCTCCGCACCGGGAACCGCAAGTGAGATCGGCGCCCTCTTCATCGCCATGACCATGGGACTTCTGACCGGCATGGGATTCATCATCTACGCAGCGCTTTTTGTACTGATCGTCGGCC
The DNA here is from genome assembly GCA_017615755.1 of Clostridiales bacterium. Classification (GTDB taxonomy): domain Bacteria; phylum Bacillota; class Clostridia; order Saccharofermentanales; family Saccharofermentanaceae; genus Scatonaster. Next base: position 16,731 of record JAFZZM010000066.1, read on the forward strand.
TCGTCATGGTCGTTTACAGCATGATTGGTCTGGGCGAAGAAAAGTCCGATCTTAGAAGGAACCTTCGCATCACGATCCCGGAGAACCTCGACTACGCAGGACTTTTCGATGAAACATTTGCAAAATTCACCACCTCTCACCGCCTCCTGTCCAGCAAGACAGCCGGCATGGGCTCGGTATTCAAGCTCAGCTACGAGATCTCTCTGAAACCCGATTCTTCGGAAAAAGCACTTATGGACGAGATCCGTTGCAAGAACGGTAACCTGGATATCAGCCTTTCGACGATCATGTCCAAAGAAGCAACAGAGCTCTGATAGATAGAAAGAATAAGAAACACGAAAGAAAAGTGAAAGGAGAATTCACTATGAGTAACAAGAAAACCATCATGGCCATCGCGTTATGTGTCGCACTGGCCGCAGGCGTAGGCGGAGTCGCTTACTTCGCAGGAACAAAGAACGCAAGTGCTTCGCGGGGAAGCAATCCTGAAACGCAGCCTGACAATACCAACACGAATGCAAAGGCAAGCAATTCCTCTACTTCCAACAGTGGATCCGGCAATTCCGGAAATGCCACCGTCAGCGACCTGGCCTTGAAGATCACAGACAAAGATAAAGAAACCACCTACGATGCAAGCAAGAGCAATGAGATCAACCTCGATGACACCACCGGTGCCGTGAAGATCTCGCAGGAAGGCACCTACATCGTGACCGGCTCGACCGCCGATGGCATGATCGTGATCGATGTCGGCGAGGAAGCGGACGTGCACCTCGTACTTCGTGATGCCAAGATCAACAGCAAAAACTCTGCCGCCATCTACGTTGTATCCGCAGACGAAGTGTACATCACCCTTGAAGGCGAGAACACCCTCTCCAACGGCGGTACATACAAGGCCATTGACGAGAACGATATCGATGCCGTGATCTTCAGCAAAGATGATCTTACCATTAACGGCAGTGGAACCTTGAACATCGACACCCAGGCAGAGCACGCGATCGTATGTAAGGATGATATGGTCATCACAGGCGGCACATACAATCTCACTGCCAAGACCGATGCCATCAACACCAACGATTCCCTGGCCATCACGTCAGGCACATTTAATATCGAGTGCGGTGACGATGCGATCCATACAGACGGCATTCTGCAGATCGACGGAGGCACCTATGAGATCACAGCCGCAGAAGGACTGGAAGGCACCTACATCACGATCAACGACGGCACTTTCAATATCAATGCCAGCGATGATGGTATCAATGCCGCACAGAAAGTATCAGATTACAAAGCCACACTTGTGGTCAACGGTGGCGACATCACCATCAAGATGGGCGCCGGCGATACAGACGGCATCGATTCCAACGGCGACATCTACATCAACGGCGGCAGGATCGACATCACAGGACAGTCCACGGTCGACTATGACGGCACAGCCGAAAAGAACGGCGGCACATTGATCATCAACGGAACAGAAACCGACACGATCCCGAACCAGTTCATGGGCGGCGGTCCCGGCGGGAGAATGGGAGGTGGCCGTGGCGGCAACGGCGACGGCAACTTCCCCGGCGGGGATGGAAACTTTCCTGGTGGCGACGGCAATTTCCCTGGAGGTGACGGTAACTTCCCGGGCGACGGAAGTTTCCCCTCTGACTGGACAATGCCTTCCGATGGAAGTTTCCCCGGTGGTGATTTCCCTTCTGACGGCAGCTTCCCAGGATTCCCGGGTGGCGGTCAGGACAACGGTCAGGGCAAGGGTCAAGGACGTGGCAACGGCAAACCCGGTCAGCAGAACAACGGTGACAACACCAACAGCAGCAACCTCTGAAAGAGCATCCTGTCATTTGGGTAGCAATCCTGTATAATGAAGACAAGATACCGGAAAGGAGAAAACAAACATGCGCATACTTCTTGCTGAAGATGAGAAATCGATGTCGAGAGCTTTGACCGCGATACTTACCAAAAACAACTACTCCGTTGACGCGGTCTACGATGGCGAGGATGCACTGACATACCTTCTTTCCGGCGACTATGACTGCGCGATCCTGGATGTCATGATGCCGAAGATGGACGGCTTTACCGTTCTCCGAAAAGCACGCGAGAACAAGCTCCCTCTCCCCGTCATGATGCTGACCGCCAAGTCCCAGATCGATGACAAAGTCGAAGGCCTCGACCTCGGCGCTAACGATTACCTGACGAAGCCCTTTGAAAGCCGCGAGCTTCTGGCTCGTCTTCGCGCGATCACCAGATCCGTCACACCGGCGACTGACAACGTCCTTCGTTACGGTAACACATCCCTGAACCGCGCGAGCTTCGAACTTTCGACCGCGACCGGTCACGTCAAACTGGCAGCCAAAGAATACCAGATGATGGAATTCCTCATGGCCAATCCTGGCGTCCTCATCTCCACTGACCGCTTTATGGAAAAGGTCTGGGGACTGGATTCCGATGCAGATATCAATGTAGTGTGGACTAACCTGTCCTACTTAAGAAAGAAACTGGCATCGATCGATGCCAACATTAAGATCAAAGCCACGCGAAATGCCGGCTATTCTCTGGAGATCGACGAATGATCAGAAAACTACGTATCCGTTTTATAATCATCACCATGGCTGCCGTCCTTCTGGTACTTCTTATCCTGATGGGCGGTATCAACCTGTCCAACTACCGGCAGGTCGTCAGCTACGGCGATGCGACACTTTCCAAACTCATGCGTAACGGCGGTACATTTCCCGAAGATCGAAGACAGCTGCCTCCGGTTGGAAATAACGAAGAGGGACAGGACTGGGAAGGATTCGTGATCTCACAGGATGAAGATGGAAGAAAAACGACATCCGGATTCTTCTGGGAACGTGGCGGACGGGGCCGTCTGGACTCCCCTGAGCTCCCCTTCGAAACACGATATTTCAGCGTACTTCTTACTAAAGACGGCGAAATCCTCCGCACCGATACCGGCAGGATCTCGGCTGTTTCCGAAGAGCAGGCCGAAGAATATGCCTGCCGTGTTCTGAAGAAAGGAAGCACCTCCGGATTCATCGGCGATTACCGTTATCTTTCCAGCAAGGCAGACGGCCAGGGCAACTACCTCATCGTCTTCTGCGATTGCGGCTCCAATCTCACAACTTTCCGTTCCTTCTTATACACCAGTATCGTCGTCTCTCTTCTGTGCCTTGGCATGGTATTCATTCTCGTCTACTACGCTTCCGGCCGCGTGATCCGGCCGGTCGCCGAGAGCTATGAAAAACAGAAGCGCTTCATCACGGATGCGGGCCATGAGATCAAGACTCCGCTCGCCATCATCTCCGCAGATGCAGAGGTCCTGGAAATGGAAATGGACGAAGAAAACGAGTGGGTCAGCGACATCAAGACGCAGACCAAGCGTCTGGCCGAGCTCACCTCGGACCTGATTTTCCTCTCCAAGATGGAAGAAACCAACACGGTCCTGGAAATGAAAGATCTTGATTTCTCCGCACTCACCGAATCCATGGTAAGTTCTTTTCGCTCGGTCGCGACCGCCTCTTCAAAAGAACTTCTCCCGGAGCTGACTTCGGGCATCCACATTGCAGGCGACAAGAAGTCGATCGAGTCGCTTCTGTCCATTGTCATGGATAACGCCGTGAAGTACTGTCCGGAGAATGGCAAGATCGAGGTCAAGCTCACCAAGGGCAAGCGCCACGCGCATCTTGAAGTGACAAACGATACGGAAGAAGTCATCTCTGACGAATCCGTAAAACACCTTTTCGACCGTTTCTACAGAACAGATGAGTCCAGAAACTCCAGTACAGGCGGATACGGTATCGGTCTTTCCCTGGCTAATGCCATCACGGAAAAACACAAAGGCCGCATCTCTGCGGCCAGTGGTCAGGCGCGGAAAAAATCCCTCACCATTACGATCCTTCTTCGCTTAAGCAATCCGGAATCGAATAATTGATTTATCTCTCCTGAATGACCAGGGATGCACGGTTCTGGATGTTCTTCATGACATCCTCTGCCGATCTTGAACCGGAAAAGTATCCCTTTGCCTCTTCCTCGATGATCTCCATGATGGACGTATCGTACGTTCTGGAGCAGTTGATGCTTTCGATTTGTTTGAAGAAATCGTCGATATCGGAAGCTTCGACCTTCATCGTAGCATCTTTCGGAGACAGCCAGCCCGACTGAATGTACTTTTCATCCTGTTTGGCCCTCTCGTTGTTACTTTCCATCACCTCTTCACACATAGCACGAAGGGCTTTACGGGAAACCGGGAATCCGGAAACACCGCTTCCGCTGCTGACTTTGTCGTAATCCAGAAATCCTCGTATTACTTCCCAAGCTCCGTCTTTCAGGGTGCTGGCCTGCGTGATACCCAGAGAACACCAGGCGACCGCACGAAGGCCTTCCCCGCTGTCATTCGGATACCCGATCAGATACGGCTCCGTATCCTTGCTTCGGAACAGCATACAGTATTCCATAAATCCGGTAATATTCTCATCTGTCAGTGCCAGAAGGCCTTCCTGGAACTTGTCGGAATTCGTGATATAGTCACCGCCGATAGCGAACATGCCGTCTCCGATGTATTCGATATCGGCACCGCTCATATCCTCTCCGTTCACCGAGCCGTATGTGTTGGCGATCTCCAGATACTTCTTGAACGTATCGTTATTGAAATCTACTTTCTGATTCTTCGCATCGACGAACTTATCCAAAGACATCCCCACCAGATTGGTCAGAAAATCTTCCTTCTTGATCTGCGGAAGGAATGTCACATCATCCGGGAGATTCTTCGCGATGTTCTCGAACTCGTCGAATGTCCATCCGTCTCGCTTCGGGATCAACTTGCCATTGGCAACAAAGCATTCGATTCCGAAACCCGCAGGAATGTGGAACATTTTTCCATCTGTCTCACAGGCACGGAACACGTTATCGAAGAACTGCGAACGGTCGAGTCCCTCCGGTCCGTCGATATATGTATTCAGATCCACCATGGCCGACTCGGTGGAAAAAGGCACCCAGCCATCGAAATTCAGAAGGATGTCCGGTGGATTCTCCCCCATAAGGTCCAGAAGCACGGTATCTTCCGTTCCATCGACGCCTTCGAGTTTTTCATCGTATGCGATCAACTGGATCTTATACTTGTTACTGTGGTCCGTATTGTATTCATACACGTAATCCAGGAACGTGTCGTTGGCGTACATGGAACCGACCGTAATGATCTTCTTTCCCGCATGCGGATTCGAAGACGCTTTCGTCAAGTGGACCAGGAGCTGATCGTATCCCGCTCCGATAGAAGACTCGCTCGAAAAATCTGTTCCCAGTGCATAGTACTCATTCTCGTTTACGGGAATACATTTCGCACTCGACATGACCGACATTCTCACATCCGTATCATTCCAGTCGAAGACCTGCGTGCATTCTGCCGTCTCCGGATCGACCTTGAAGATGCCTTCTGAAGTCGAAGCATAGATGCCCTCTTTGCCCGCAACCATTGAGCCGGAAGTCAGGAACGAATCGAACTTCTTCTCTTTTAGGAACTTGCCACTCTCAATGTCCAGTTCTTTTAGCATCGCATCGGCGGAAAAAGAGCTTTCATCCATGGTATAGTTTACAGATATCACATAGTACTTACCGTCCTGCTCATAGAGCACATCCTGGACCTGTCGCTGCGAGTCCGTTATCGTATACTTTTTCGTACCCTGCGCATCATATACGGTAAGACCTTCACCGACAGAAACAACAAAATACCCTTCCTTCGTTATCTTTAGATAGCCTTTCTCGTAAAACTCTGCTCCCGTCGTCTCAAAACGGACCTCCCGTTCCGTGTCTGTACTCCCATCGTCCTTCAAGGGACACACACGAAGATAGGTCGCATCGTGTCCGGCATACGATGCTTCCAGCACCCATAGTTTTCCGTCTTTATCTGACGCAGCACCAAGTACCGACCAGTCGGATGTGATGTCTTTGATCAGATTTCCATCCAGATCAAAAAGCGCCTGTCCGCGTCTGTAGTATTTCTCCTGTTCCTGAAGCGTCGCATGCAGCTCATCGAAATCTTCAGGTTTTTCGTATTCCTGATAGTAATCAGCCAGGATCATTTCCCCGACAAACTCCGCTGAAAGAATACTATTGGCAGCCACAGTCTTATTCTCATCCACAGGGACCTTCAGCACAGTAGTCTTTGCCTCAAAATAGTCATCCGTCACTTCGGCCGCAGCAGCACCGCTCTTCCGTGTCGTTGACGTCGTCTTATCGCTCTCATTGTTCTTTTTCTTGCACGCGCTGAGCGGCAAAAGCATGAACAACGCCATCAAGCAGGCTGTCATCTTTCCTGTCTTTTTCATACTTTTCTTTTTCCCTTTTATTCTTTTTCTTCTTACAGATCAGGTATTACCGGCAGCGTCCATATTAAACAGACTTTCATCTGTACCATCTCTGAACTCCGTGAGATAGGTGGTCTTCATCTGGTCAAATTCGTTTTCTTTAAATCCGATGATCTTTCCGTCCTTGCAGAAGTAGATCACATCCACTTCATCTCTCGCATTTCCGGTCCGCAGGCCCCATTCTTCGATGATATACTCTTCTCCATCGATCGTGGCCTCATAGGCCTGAACGAATACATCTCTTTTGTAGATCGTCAATGCAACCGGCCATCTGATCACGCCGTAACTGTTGCAAGTATTCCAGAAATGATCGTTTTTACCGGGTTCACCAATCTCCTCCGTATTTCCCATACCCAGCTCCACGCCCGTCGTTTTCCAAACAGAATCGTATGTTTCGTCGAAAAAGTCATAAAAACGCACAGACTCAACATAGACAAAATCCTGCTCCTTCGTGCTCACCGAAGTTTGAGTTAAGCAGATTTCTTCCCATGTCCAGAACTCGGCCGTAAAATCTTCATGCTGCTCGAGATGATCCCGGAAAGCCTGCACGACAGGGGATTCCTTGTACGTCTTCCCCTTGACGATCGTTCCGTCCAGATCCGGAAGGTTATTTTCCTTCAGCCACTCACGGAGCACGTCCTCTTTGGAACGAGATGTTCCGGTCTGGCCTGTTTTTACCACATTCTTCTTAATGTCATCAAAACGTTGATCCATATTCGTATCAACATGTTGTGTGATGATCGAAGTCATGAGCGTCAGACCTTTTTGCAAGAAATTCTTACCCGATTCTTCTGTCCAAGGTGCTTTAGCAAACCATTTCCAACCTGCGAACGGCATGCCGTCCTTGTCGAGAAGCAAAGTCATCCTGCAATCCTCTGACGAATAGACTTCACAGTTAATATGCTCCTCTCCGTCCGTAGCCGTAAAACCATATTCGAAGGAGTAGTCTGTAATCGGATCCTGCATGAGAAGATACCGGCTTCCTCTACCCTGATAATCTGCCGCTTCTCTGTATAAATCTTGAATCGCGGATTCTCTGAAATACTTCTCCTGACCCTGCTGCACATACTCGTAATAATCGTTATAAACGCTCTCCTGGATACCGTCATTGTTATTCGTTGTGCGGAAAGTCTCTTTCTCACTATACAGAAGATTTTCTCCCTCGCGAAGGACGGAAAAATCCCAGGTCGTTGAATAGCCGAGAGAATAAGACACGCTCTGTGAATTTGCATTCTTATACTCTTTAGAAAGCTTCGGTTCGGAATAGAACGAATCCGCGTCATAAGTGATCAACTCCGCACGACGGAGTTCCGGACTAAGCTGAATCAGAGCGAGGCGTGCCAGCATCTCATCGACAAACTTATCGTTTGCCGCTTTATCCGTGACCTCAAAAGTCTGCACATCCCCATAGAGTTCCCTCGTGTAAGCCCATTTTCCTTCGCCATAGTAATAGTATCTGCTCTTGTACACATCCTGGAATTCGACACAGATCAGTTCGCCGGTCGGCAGATCCGATACTTTCTGTTTATTTGTTCCATAGTCCGCGCTGAATGCTTCCACCTCTTCCCGGAGTGCGTATGAAGTGTAAAGGTTTTCCTGAATGTAGAGTTTTTTCGCCGCTTCCTCAAATCCGGACAACGCATGCAGTGTCGTAATATAGGGAACACCGAGCATGGTATTCTCTAATTCCGCTCCAAAAGCAACCGTTTTCTGTGCATCGACCGGAGTCTCCTGCTTGCACGTCACCACATCGACCGAGACAACAACATCATTCTTGTTATCAAGGGAAAAGTGCATGCGGACTTCAAGAACGGTGTCACCGCTTATGGTTTTAGAATTCAGCGTATCTTCGATCTTTGTCTTTATCGTCGGATCCGTAGTCATAATGCGGAATCCCTCTTCCAGACATTCCATATACTTGTCCAGATCCATCGAGGCCAGGTCGAATTCCGGATCCGTAGTGATGGCGATCCTTTCACCAGGGAATCTGCTCAGGTTAAAGTTGTCGTCCAGGATCTTTTTGTATTTCGGATACAGATTCATCATGTTCTCACGATAAGCGTCCAAGGACATCTGCGAATATAGCGGCTCCTTGGTTTTCATGAAATCATAGCCTTCCTCGGAAAACAGAAAAGCAACATACATATCCGTCTGAAAAGGATCCGGGACATAGGTCATATTCACATTCCGATAACGACCGTTCTCCCCTATGACAGTATCGTCAAGACAGTAACCTGCTTCTTCATATTGCTCACGGATGCTCCTGAAGTAATTCTCGTCCGGCATCTCGATACTCACCTTTCCGGGAGCAGAGTTCTCGGATGCTGTGGTTTCGGTCTCGGATTGCGCGCTAGATTCTTCCGTTCCCGAAGACTCCACCTTCGTGTTTCTTTTTTTGCAGCCGGCAACAGGCAGCACCATAGAAGCTGCCAGAAGCGCCGGCAATACTCTCTTTAAAGTCGGCTTCATAAATACCCTCCAACTCTACCGGTCAAAAACCGGTTCATCTCTTCTTCCGAATTTATAGTAGCACGAGGGGTAAAAAAAAGATGACATTTCTGTCATCTTCTTTTCGTTATGATGTCTTTCTTCGCAAGATGCTTGTCTTCGCTGTGCGGGCATAATAATTTACTGAATAATCAATTGCCCGGAACCACAAGCAGATCCTCGTCCGCACTTTCCGAGAAACCAACAACGTGATAAAACATGGTATACCCGTTTTCCACGGACCGGAATCCGACAAGTCTTCCGTCCTGACAGTAGTAGATTACATCTTTTCCTCCAACTGACCATTCTTCTATGGTATATGCCCGGCCGTCGATCGTCCCTTCATAGGCTCTCTTGAAAGTGTGTTCCTTTTCCGGCGTCAAAGGATCCGGAAGCTGAAGCCGGACTTCTCTTTCGGTAAAGTATTCATCCTTCGGATACCTCTTGGGATCCTCGATCGATCCCTGGTAAACATAGTCGCCAAGTGCCACATACAGGAAGTCGAAGTCAAAAGAATTATCGTGCGATGCCACGATCTCGGAATGGTAAAAGTCCATATCTTGGACGGTCAACACACCGTGATACTTCTTAAAACATCCGAATGCCCAATACTCTAATGAATACGGTCCGTCGTTGTCCAGATAGTCCAGGAAATCTTTCATGACAGGAGAGTGATCGATCGAATCTCCCTTTTTGATCTTACCCGTCAGATCCGGAAGTCCCTCGGCATCCTGGTCTTCACGTATCCAGTCCACCGCCGATTTCGTTGCAGAAGAATCAGAACCGCTTCCCGTTCCCGGCGCACCTTGTCCGTTACTTCCACTGCTTCCGCTTTGTCCCGTCTGACTTCCCGAACCGGCCAGATGTGCTCTTGCATGTTCAAGATATTCCTCGATCTCCGGATTCCAATCCTGCGTCACGATGTCCCTGATAATGCCTATTCCGGGATAAATGCCCTCCACTTTCGTAGCATCCCAGTCTTCCCTTTCGTCGTTCCATTTCCATCCGGCAAAAGGAACGCCCTGCTCATCCATAAGGACCGCCAGACGGTACTTTGTGTTCTCATACACGTCAGCACGATATTTTTCGGTCCCATTACTCACATCGATACCATACAGGAACCGATACGCATCTTCTTTCTCTTTCAGAAGATACGAAAGCGAACCATGCCCCGCAAATTCTTCAGCCGGATAGAAAACATCGGTCATATCCGGACGATAATACATCTCACCGGGAATCCCGGCATATTCATACTCATCCTGTGAGATCACATTTGGCCGTCCGGTCCCGACAGACGATTCACTATGCATCTCTTCGAAGTAGAAAACTCCTTCACCCTCTTCGCTATGCAGATAATACCAGTACGAATCCTTTTGCAGATGAAAGACCAACGCCTGATAGTTGCCGTTCGGATACTCATCAGAAAGCATCGGAGAATCGTAGGTCCTTGAAAAATCCGCTTTCAGGCTGCCCGGCAGATCCCTTGTATCCGAGATCACCGGAAGGCTCGCCAGCATTCGCAGTTCGTCAAGCAGACGTTCGGCCGCTTCCTGATCCTTGGGTTGGAAGTACTGATCGAAATGAAACGTCATCGACGTATATTGCCAGATCCCATCACTTATATATGTAAACCTGCTCTTATATGTATCCTCGAAAGTGATGATAACAGAAGGTGACATTCCGACCTTGCCTTCCAGATCCGAAGAAGTGACAGCAGTATCTTCCCGAAGCGCTACAAGCCTCTCGAAAAGCTCTTTTGCATCATTTTCATTCAGTTCCAGATCCACGTCATCTGCCGCATATCTATATCGGAATGCATTCGCCACTTTGACCTGTGCCGTGCCCTGAAACTGATTCTCGATCTTTGCATTCGAATTTTCAATCACCGTCTCGGTCATGATCTCTTTGCCGTTGAACGGCTCGATTCCGGCCTGTACACGGATATTCATATCCGAATCGAATTCGAGCAGGACGCCCATGTACTCCGCCGTATTTCCATGCACATAATCTCCATGCAGTGCATCATCCAGGCTTTCTTTGAGTCTCGGATCAGTATCAAACAAGGTAAAGCCTGCACGTATACATTCTTCTATCAAGGCATCATTGTCAAAGGATGCACCAAGCTCTGAATATACCGTAACGAATACCCGCCCTTCCGGCCGTTCCTTCAGGTGATAGTTATCGTCAAGATATTTATCGAGGTCCTGCCGGGTATAATTTTTCTTCTGGGCCTCCCGATACTCGTCGAGAGTCATATCCTGCTTACTCTCGGCATATTCCTTATAATCGTTTAGACGTTCTTCGGAAAAATCGTACTCGATCATGAGCGGTGCCATTTCTCTAATCGCATTCAAGCCACTGGTCATCTTGTATTGCCCGTTTTCACAGAGCACCAATACCATATCCGATGTCAAAACCTGGTCCTGTTTCATCTCGGCAACAAGGTTTTTAATCATATTATCCGGCGGCATGTATGTTCCTGAAGAAACACTTCCCGAGGATGCCGTCGATCCTGTTTCATCAGAAGTAGTCTCACTTTCCGTCTCTTCGGTCGACGTCACCTGCTCCTTCGTTGTGACCTCGGTCGTAGTCTCTGTTGTAACCTCTGTCGTAGTCACAGCCGTCTCTTCCGAAGTCTTTTTCCCCGTACATCCGGATAGAAGTAAAGCCGCACCCAGCAGCACAGACACAAGCCGTTTCGAAAAATCAGTCATTTCCTTTCCTCCATACAAAAAACCAACGTCCTCATTATAGCACGGCGTTTCTTCCGAGGAAAAAGACAAGAAAAGACCGATGTCTCAAAAACAATCTGCCGAATTATAACGATCAGTCAGGTGGAACCGGGAGGTCTACATACTTTTTTAGGAAAAAACGCGCAAAAGTATGCACTTTTCCTATACCCCCTCCCCCCCTATCGGCACATATCGTAGAGTGTTAAGACCGATACTGCTTTCATCCCGTACGAAAAGCACTTGGATCTGTTACTTCAGGCCATCAATTTAACAGCAGAGCGGAAAGAAATGCATACTTTTTCTGATAAAAATGGAATTTAGTATGAGTTCACATCTTCAAAATCGTCTGTATACCCCCCGGGGGTATGCAGAAAAACAGATCAGATATTCATGCGGGGAAAGAACTCGTGAACAAAAAAGTGAAGCACCATCTTCTGTCCGGCAAAACCATACCACCGGGTTTTCGCCCACAAGAAAAGGGACCATCTCGTAGTTTCGAGACAGTCCCTTGCTAGTTAACTGTGTAATGGTTTCTTCTTAACCAAAGATGCAGAGGAGTACGCCTGCTGCTACAGCAGAACCGATAACACCGGCAACGTTCGGACCCATGGCGTGCATGAGAAGGAAGTTACTCGGATCTGCCTTCTGGCCTTCTACGTTAGAAACACGGGCAGCCATCGGAACAGCGGATACACCGGCGGAACCGATCAACGGGTTGATCTTGCCCTTTGTCAGCGCACACATGATGTTTCCGATCAGGAGACCACCAAATGTGGAGAAGGAGAATGCGATGAGACCCAGACCGATGATGTACAGAGTCTGAACCTTCAGGAAGTTTTCACCAATAGCGGTAGCACCAACGGTAACACCGAGGAAGATCGTAACGATATTGCACAGAGCATTCTGAGCTGTCTCGGAAAGACGCTCGGTTACACCGGACTCCTTGAAGATATTACCGAGCATCAGCATACCAAGCAGAGCGCCTACAGAAGGCAGGAGCAGTGTGCAGATAACGGTAACGATGACCGGGAAGCAAACCTTCTCGACCTTGGAAACAGAACGTGTCTGCTTCATCTTGATCTTTCTGGTCTTCTTCGTGGTCATGACCTTCATGATCTTCGGCTGGATGATCGGGATCAACGCCATGTACGAATACGCAGCGATCGCGATAGCCGAAAGAAGATGCGGAGCGAGCTTTGTTGTCAGATAGATGGCTGTCGGGCCGTCAGCACCACCGATGATAGCGATGGACGCAGCCTCGGAACCTGTAAAGCCGAGGAGGGAAGCCATAACGAAAGCGAAAGAGATACCGAACTGTGCGCCGGCACCCATGAACAAGGACGAAGGTCTGGAGATCAACGGTCCGAAATCAGTCATGGCACCAACGGCCATAAAGATGAGACACGGGAAGATACCCAGTTTTACACCGAGATAGATATAGTCCAGAAGACCCGGTGCCAGGTTGGCATCCGATCCACCGATGATATCCCAGTGAACATGTCCGCCCTCGAAGATCTCAGGATGGTAAAGTCCTGCGATCGGAAGGTTACTCAGTAACATACCAAAAGCAATCGGGAGCAAAAGGAGCGGCTCGCACTTCTTGCCGATCGCCATGTAGATCAGTACGAATGCAACCAGGATCATGACACCGTTCTGCCAAGCCATGCCTGCAATACCACTGCTCTCCCATAATTTTCTTAATGCATCAATAAACACGTTCTTGCTCCTCCCATCTTATGAAAGACTTAAGAGCACGTCGCCGGTAGCAACCGTCGCGCCTTTGGAGGTCAGGATCTGGTTTACTGTACCTGCGCAAGGTGCATAGATCTCGTTCTCCATCTTCATTGCCTCGAGGACAACCAGCAGTTCGCCTTCCTTTACTGCCTGACCGGCGGTTACAGCGACCTTCAGGATCGTGCCCGGGAGCGGAGCCGGAACCGGTGTTCCGGAAACAGGGCCGGCAGCCGGAGCCGGAGCAGCAGCTGCAGGAGCCGCGGCCGGTGCAGCGGCAGGAGCGGCAGCCGGAGCCGGTGCCGCAACAACATCTGTTGTTCTGACAAGGTTTGCTTTACCCTTCTCTACTTCTACTTCATATACTTTATCGTTGATTGTTACGTTATAAATCATTTGCCGACTCTCCTTTACTTTTCTTCCACCAGCGTGATGGACTTAAAGATAAGTTCATTAAGCGGGATTTTGGTGTTGTCACTTACGATCGCCATGATCATGGCCGCCGTCTTCTCATCACAGCCCTTGAGTTTCAAGGAACCGGAAGAGAACTCTTCGCCGGCATCTTCAGTGGCAGCAGCTGCAGCAGGAGCCGGTGCAGCAGCAGGTACAGCCGGTGTCTCCGGCTTCTTGCTGAATGCTCCGACGACCGCACCGAAAATGCGGATACATACGAAGATCAGGAAAAGAACTGCGAACACGACTGCCCATGTAAAGAGGGCTACGCCGAGAGCTTCGCCGACGCCATAAACTTTATCGCCGGTCTTCTCTGCCGTTTCCGCAGCAAGCATGAATAATGTAGGATTCATGGAATCAATCCTCCTTCTTCTCGATCGTGTAGTTCACGGTGTTGCTCTCCTGCTCTTCACGATAATCGAAATACTTCTCAGCTACCTGAGGGAAAGCAATATAGGAGAGGACATCCTCGTCAGAACGGGCTCTCTTGCCGAGTTCTGCCTTAGTCTTCTCGAAAGCAGGTTCAAGGGTATCTGCAAATCTGCCCTTGACGATCTCTTCCGGCTTCCAGCATCTGTCGATGAGTTCCTGGTTAACTTCGCCCGGTGCTCTACCGTATTCACCACGGAGATAAGCCTTGATCTCCTTGGAGATATTCTTGTAACGCTCGCCGAGGAGAACGTTCTGTACTGCCTGGTTACCAACCATCTGGGAAAGAGGTGTAACGAGCGGCGGATAACCCATATCCTTACGTACTGCAGGGATCTCAGCCAGCGCTTCGTCGAACTTATCAAGGGCGTTCATATCCTTGAGGTTCGCGATCATGTTGGAAAGCATTCCGCCCGGAACCTGATACTTGAGGATGTCAGCCTTGATGCCCATTACTGTAGGATTCAGTGTGCCGTTATCGAGGAACTTCTTTCTTACCGGAACGAAGAAATCAGCAATCTCCTTGAGCTTGTCTGTATCCAGACCGGACTCATAGCCGAACTGGCCCATTGTGAAAGCCATGGTCTCTGTGCAAGGCTGGGATGTTCCGCCTGCAAAAGAGGAGATAGCGCAGTCGATACCGTCAACGCCGGCCTCGATCGCCTTCATGAGAGTCATCGGACCCATACCTGTTGTGTGGTGTGTATGGAAGAAAAGCGGAACGGAGATCTTCGCATCCTTGATCGCCTTTACGAGATCGTAAGCTTCCTTAGGAGAGCAGATACCTGCCATATCCTTGATCGCGATGGAGTCAACGCCCATGCCCTCGAGTTCCTTACACATCTCGACGTACTTCTCGAGAGTATGTACAGGAGAGGTGGTGTAGCAGATGCAGCCCTGTGCATGCTTGCCGCACTTCTTCACTTCGTCAATGCAGACTTCGATATTTCTGAAATCGTTCAACGCATCGAAAATACGGAAGATGTCCATGCCGTTCTCGGCGGATTTTCTAATGAAGAGACGTACTACGTCATCCGGATAATGCTTATATCCAAGGATGTTCTGTCCACGAAGGAGCATCTGCAGAGGAGTCTTCTTCACTTTCGCCTTGATCTTGCGAAGTCTCTCCCACGGATCCTCATTCAAATAGCGGAGGCAGGAATCGAAGGTAGCGCCTCCCCAGCACTCCAGCGAATAGTAGCCCGCTTCATCGAGTTTCTCAAGAATGGCTTCGAAATCCGAAAACGGCATTCTTGTTGCGATAAGCGACTGATTCGCATCACGCAATACTGTCTCTGTAATGTTTACTTTCATACGATGCGTCTCTCCTTATGTGTTATATTTTTGAAAAACATGTCAAAGGAAAAAACCGGGTATCGAAAACCCAACTTTTTCCGAATACAGTATAGCCGAAATGGATTGGCAACACAAGGAAAAAGTTGGGTTTTCAAGTCAAAATTATCTGTTCTTTTTCTGATGCGGATCAGATCGTTCCGCGCTCGATTCCGTAGGTCTTACAGATGTTCGTAAACTC
Organism: Clostridiales bacterium; assembly: GCA_017615755.1. GTDB lineage: Bacteria > Bacillota > Clostridia > Saccharofermentanales > Saccharofermentanaceae > Scatonaster. Next base: position 32,447 of record JAFZZM010000066.1, read on the forward strand.
CTCGCTTCCGGGTTCGGAGCAGCGGATTTGAATCCGTAAGCCGCACAGACAATTCACCACTACAATAAACCACCCTCCAAGCATATAGTTTTTCAACGTTCGGCATGATCAAGGGTTTAATGGCATCTCTACCGTCTCGCAGCCAAAATCTGACGGTATGACCAACCATTTACATCCATCTCTACCGTCGTACAGCCGAAATCTGACGGCATGACCAACCATTTATATCCGTCTCTACCGTCTCGCAGCCAAAATCTGGCGGCATGATCAACCATTTACATCCGTCTCTACCGTCTCGCAGCCGAAATCTGACGGCATGACCAACCATTTATATCCGTCTCTACCGTCTCGCAGCCGAAATCTGACGGTATGACCAACCATTTATATCCATCTCTACCGTCTCGCATGAAAAAGCGGACTTCAAAGCCCGCTTGGTTTTCTTTTACAGATCCATAGAAAAGACGTCAAGTCCGGAGCCGCTTCTGCGGTGCCTCCGGCAGACTTGACGTCTTTATCTTGGATCTGAATTATTTATTCAAGCGGGCTTTGGAATCCGTGCTTAGATCGTTCCGCGCTCGATTCCGTAGGTCTTACAGATGTTCGTAAACTCCTCGCTCTGACCGAAGAAAGCCATGATAGTTTCTCTGGTCTGTGTACCCTTGCTGATCTCTCCTGTCCAGTAGGCGATCTCGCTTGCTTCCGGGTCTCTTCCCATGAAGGTCGTGTAGAGTCTTCTGACGTATTCATCGTCCTTCAGTTTGAAATTCACAAACTCATCGCTCGTGAAGAAATTCTTCGCAGCGGAGCAGCCCGTCTGTTCGAGGTTTGTCAGTGCAAGACTCCAGTACTTCAGACCGCCTTCCTCAGGATCACGTCCGAGGCAGCATGTATAAAGTCTTGTAGCAAACTTGGTCGCATTCTTGGAAGCGATCTCGGCCTTGGCTGTCGGCGCACCGGATTTCACTCCGTATGTCGCACAGACATTGCACCATTCTCTCGAATCGATGAATCCGGAAATGACCTCATTACGTGTCAGTGTTCCCTTCTTCAGCTCACCTACCCAGTATGCCTTACCGTCAGGTTCAGAAGCACGGTCGAAGAATGTCAGATACAATGTCTCGACGAAGTCTTCCTCATTCAATCCTCTGTTTCTGAATTCTTCCGCTTCGATCAGGAAGAAGTGTGCGCAGTCACCACCGGTTCTGTTTCCACTCTCGATCTCCTTGACCCAGTATGCTTTTCCTTCCGGTTCCGAAGCACGGTTCAGCGCTACCGTGTAGAGACGCTCAACAAAGTCAGCGATAGAAGGTTCTTTCTCCGGCGTAGGTGTCGGCGTCTCCGGTGCAGTTGTCGGAGTCGGCGGAGCCTTTGTTATCGTCGGTGTTGGTGGTACCGTCGTTACTGTTGGCGTCGGTGGTACCTTCGTCACTGTCGGTGTTGGTGGTACCTTTGTCACGGTCGGCGTTGGCGGTACCTTCGTTACCGTCGGTGTCGGCGGAACTTTTGTCACGGTCGGTGTCGGCGGCGTCTTCGTAACTGTCGGCGTAGGCGGTGTTTTTGTCACGGTCGGTGTCGGAGTTTCCGTCGGTGTCGGAGTAGCGATCGCGTGCTCAGTAAATACTGCCGTGTACGTTGCCTGTCCGGTTACCTTCGCGATCTTCGGAGACCATCCGGAGAATTCAAAAGTACTCTTTGCCGTTGCTGCCTTTTTCGGTGTCGCTCCGATGTAAGAAGGCATCGAGCCATATGCTACGGAACTCTTCTGCAGAAGCGTGCCGTCTTCGTTCATGAACATGATCGTATAGGTACGGGCAAAAGACTTGTATGTAGCTGTATATGTAGCATCTGCCGTTGCGGCCACGACACTCGGTGTCCAGCCTTTAAAAGTATACACTGTCGATGCCGTAGATGCTTTTGTCGGCGTAGAACCCCAGGACGGAGTCTCACCTTTTACGACAGTAGTTGTACCCAGGATCGAACCGTTATCGTTCTTCCATGTGATCGTATAGGTCTCAGCCCACTTCGCATAGAAAGTCTTCACGCCGGTGCTGCCTTTTGCGATCTTTGTTACCGGATCACCGCTAAACTGCGAATTGGTATACCAGCCCTGGAAAGTGTATCCCGCACGGGTCGGATCCTTTAATGATACTTCATCATTAATGGTATATGTTGTCGGATTATCCTCGTGATTGATTCCGTCTGTGCCCAGGTTACTGTATACGATCCGGTACTGGACCGGCTGATAGGTCGCCTTCATGGAAACATCGGCAGAAACCGTGATCGGTGATCCGCTCTTCAGCAGGACCGCATCGTCAGTTCCGATCGTCACTTCCCATTTATCGAATGTGTATCCGGTCGGTGCAGTAAAGCCGCTGGCCGGAAGATTATAGCTGCTTCCTTCAGGGAAGACTTCAGACGTCATCGAACCGGTTCCCTCTCCTGCCAGGAATGAAACCGTATGCGTCGTCACGCCGGATGCGATCTCCCAGATCGCTTTGAGAGACATGCTTCCGAAAGACCCATGCGGAATTTCGGATACATATACTTTTTTATTGGTATCGTACCATCCTTTAAACACATAATTGTTCTTCGACGGCGTTTTCAGAATGATCGTGTCGGAATCGATCGTATACTGCGTCGGATTATCTTTGTGGTTCGTTCCACCATCGAGCGAGTATACGATTTTGTATGTAGCTTTATACCATGTTGCCTTGATCACTGTCTTTCCTGTGATCGTGATATCAACGCTTGGCTTGTAATCGGTTTCATTTCCTCCGGAAATAACCGTCCAGCAGCCGAATTCATATCCATCCGGAGCTGCTACATAAGAAGGGATCATGTTTCTGCCCGGAAGTTTGTAGGTCATTCCCGAAGCGTAGTTACCCGGGTCCGGGATCGTGATCGTACCACCGTTCGCATCAAAAGAAACATCGTAGAGTGTATCCGGTACAACAAGACGGATCGTAGTGAAGAACACCTTGCTTCTTCCAGTCTCTGTAGAATAGTCAGAATAAGGAAGATCACCATCATAGATTATATATCTCAACCGGCATGTGTACGTTCCGGACTCAGCCTTCTGCCACTCCCACTCCGGAACACAAATGTAGAAAGATACGTCTGAACCGGAGAAAACATTGTAATATGTACTTCCGCCCTGTTGGTTCTGCTTCTCCCCGTTAATGTAGAAGCGGATCTTCTTTTCTCCGCAGTAAAGATAAGCAGGGGTACTCGGACTAAGCGTGCTCCCATTCTGATCCATGATCATGTAGTGTGTCTGCACATTACTATATTCAGTTCTTCCGGTCAACGAAGCTTCCACTTTCGTCCAGACATCACGATACGGGATCGTGATCGGGTCTGCAATATTGGAAGAAACAACAAATGCATCGCCCCATGCCGGTTCGTACTCGTATGTCGGACCGGGGTTATGCTCATAAGCACTCGGTACATTCACGCCCATCTGGCATCCAGGATCAATATACCCCGAAGTATCAACACCCTTCTTTCTCCAGCCAAGGAATTCTTTTCCGGCCGGCACGGTCCATCCTGAAGGGAAATCCGGGAATATATAGGTAAGAGCCGCGCTACCATCCCGGTGGCAGAAATACCCGCGCGGACACTTGTTTACATCCGTTTCCGCACTGATCCTGGAAGTGTCGGAAGTCGATGCAGAAAAAGATTTGTCTCCCGAAGAAAACTTAAAAGTGTAATGCGGCACAGCGAACGAGAATCGGATCTCCCCGGTCTTCTCGATCTGATAATACTCATCCCGGACGACATAACTGATGCTTCCTGTATATGTTACGCCATGACGAACCTCAAACCACACATTGGTCGGATTGATCACCAGATAGAAGGAACCTTCTCCCTGCTTGTCTGATTCATACGACTCAGTATAAGCATATTCGTTATTTTCTTTGGAAAGATTCAGCGCAAAACTCTCGTCACTTCCGGTTTTCATCTTCGCATCGTAAAACTTGATATATGGTGTACCAAGGCACTGGAGTGAATAATCGATCTTGATCACACTTTCACCAACAGAAACATCAACCGTACTTGGCACTGCGTACGTCAGTTCTGTCCCGGCAGCACTCCTCCAGATTGCGGTGAGACGGATGTTGCCCTTCACTTTTCTGCAGGTTCCCGGAAGGAATGTCTCGTCATAATACTTCCATCCCGCAAACACTTTTCCGCTCGGTGCAGTAAATGTCGACGGACAGGAGTCAAACTTGTAGGATCGGATACCTTGCTCATCACTCTGGAAAAGAGCACCATTGACATAGTCACTCTCCGGACGCGATACCGGATCGAAACGGGAAGAATCTGTTTCCTTAAAAGTAATCACGGAACCGCTTCCCTCTCCCGGATCCAATGTGATCGTACTTGTTCTCTGCGAACTTTCAGGTATCACAACAGACACATGTATAAGTGTGGAATCGATATCACCAAGAGCACCTATACGGATATCTCCTTCATAGGTAGATCCGGAAACGGCTTTGTCCCATTCACTCTTCTCGATACGAAGGAAGAAATGTGCATCTCCTGCGAGGACACGTGCCGGAACCTCGCCTTGGGAAACCAAATATTTGTATGCAAGCAAAGTAGAAAGCTGTTCCCCTTCTCCCGTCCAGCTCAACGAAAAGGGGATACTGTTGCCATTGTTATCCTCAAGCACACCCGTAGGAGAAAACAAATAAACATTCATCTGCGTCAGGTCAAAATCGCCATATGTATACTGAAGATCGACCCGAGCCGCCGAATCTCCGTATTGCAATGCCTGGTCAAAAGAACTGGTAACTTTGATCTTTTTTGTATCTGCGCGTAATAAGGCTGCAGGAAGACACACAAAAACAACGATCAGGGCAAAGAGAATGCCCCGAAGACTACTTCTCATTCGAAACACGACAACACCTCCAAATTCGGGTTTCAGGATACGTCAAAGACACGCCTCTTCCCCATCGGCAGGCATTGAAACATCCCAAACACTTCCACATACTTCCAAACAATTTCTCATATCATTATGAGAATGACACTAGTTTGATTATATGGTATTGCCGTTGGGTTTTCAATTTGATTTTTCGGTAGCAGCAGGCGCCGGAGCACCCAGTTTGATCACCTGATCTGCTCCTGCGATCGTAGACAGACGATGGGCAATGATAAAGCCCGTTCTGCCCTTGGTCATATTCTCGAATGCCTCGACGATACGTCTTTCCGTCAAGGTATCAACAGCCGATGTCGCCTCGTCCAGGATCAGAAGCGAAGGATCCATCAGGAGCACACGCGCAATACAGAGCAGCTGCTTCTGGCCCTCCGACAAAGAAAGTTCTTTTCCCAGTACCGTATCGTATCCGTTTGGAAGACGCATGATGAAGCCGTGTGCTCTTGCCGACTTGGCCGCCGCGATGATCTCTTCTTCAGACGCATCCGGTTTGCCGTACGCGATATTTTCGCGGATCGATGCCTCGAGCAGCCACGTCTCCTGCAGTACCATGCCGAACTTTCTGCGAAGTTCGGAACGCGGGATCTCGCGGATATCTTTTCCGTCGATCAGGATACGTCCTTCGTCCTGCTCATAGAAACGCATCAGAAGATTCATGAGCGTCGTCTTACCGCAGCCCGTCGGTCCGATGATCGCTACTTTCTGACCAGGCTCCACCGTCAACGAAAAATCATTGAAGATCTTCTTTTCTTTCGTATAGCCGAAGCTTACATGCTCGAAAAGCACTTCGCCCTTGCCTTCCGTCTTCGACTTTTCTTCCGTCTCTTTTTCTTCACTTTCCTCAGGTAGATCGAGGACCGCAAATACACGTGCCAGTGAAGCAAACGCCGCCATGACCTGTGTCGTGATGTTCGTCAGGTCGTTGATCGGCTTACTGAAGTTCTTCCAGTAAAGCACGAACGTCATGATGTTACCGACTGTCAGGCCGCCGAACCACACCCCCAGCGCACCGATCAGGACATACGTCGTACTGTCCACAAAACGTGTCACCGGGTTCGGGAGAGAGGAGGCAAACTGCGCCGTGACCGAAGCCTCGTTTAACTCCTCGTTCTTCTTACCGAATTCATCGAGGAACTTCTCTTCACATCCGAACGCCTTGATTTCTTTTCTGCCGTAGAGATTCTCCTCCACGTCACCGGAGATGGACGCCACCAGTCCCTGCTGTTTCTTAAAGTATTTCGTTGTCTTCTTCGCGATCGTGGTCGCCGACCAGATCATCAGCACTGCCATCGGCAGGATGATCAACGTCATCTTCCAGCTGATAAAGATCATGAATCCAACCGTGCCCAGGATCGTCACGAGCACCGTGAAGAAATTCAGCATACCCTGCAGCATACCTTCGGAGATCGCATCCGCATCGTTGATAAAATAGTTCGCCGTTTCGCCCTGCGGGTGGGTGTCATAGAAAGAAACCGGGAGACGCGAAAGTTTATGCGAAAGTGCTTTTCGCACTTCAAGAGCGGTCTTGGCTGCGACCACGTTTGCAAAATAGCTGACGACCCATGTAAAGAGCGCCGCCACGAGATACATGCCCAGAAGGATCATTGCCCGGGTCCCGAGGTACCCGAAATCCACCGAGCCTACATCGCCCATATGGTCGATCGTGGCACCCAGGAAGTACGGCGCAACGACCTGCAGGCCACCGCTGATGACCGCCGCGAGGATCAACAGCACGATCGCAAACTTCGACGTGCCGGTGAAGCGCAGAAGCGCGCCCAGATCCCGAAGTGAGATGCGGCTCTTGCCGGAAGACATTTTCGCTGCATCCGGATTCAGATTACCCATTCCGCTAAGCATCGAGTCTTTGGCCATTATTCCACACCTCCCATCTCCTGCGAGCGGGCGATGCGCGAATACGCCTCGCACTCATTCAGCAGGGCACTGTGCTTGCCCTGTCCGACTACGCTTCCGTTATCCAGTACGATGATCCAGTCCGAATCCGCGATCTCGGAGATCTTCGATGAGATCTCCACCACGGTCCGGTCATGCTTCTTCACATGCTCAGCCAGCGCTTCCGAGAATCTCGCGGAAGTATCTTTGTCCAGCGCCGCCGTTGCGTCATCGAACAACAGGATCTCACTGTCCGTGCAGAGTGCTCTGGCAATGGAAAGACGCTGCTTCTGACCGCCGGAGAAGTTCTTTCCCTTCGGTTCGACGCGCGCATCGAGTCCACCCTTTTCACTGATGAAATCCCAGGCCTGTGCCACCTTACAGCGCGCCTGCATTTCCTCATCCGAAAGAGGCGTCTTTCTACCCAGATTCAGATTCTCGCGGATCGTCCCCTCAAAAAGCACTGTCGTCTGGAATACCGGTGCCATCTTGTCGCGGAGCACGCTTTCTTCGATCGTCTTGATGGATTTTCCGTCGACATAGATATGTCCTTTATCGATCTCGTAAAGTCGAAGTAGAAGGGATATGATCGTCGACTTACCCGAACCGGTCGTGCCGATGATACCCAGTTTCTCACCTTTTCTAAGTTCGAAAGAAACATTGCGAAGTGCATAGTATTCTTCCTTATCGTCTTTTCCGGACAGATAGGAGAAGGATACATCCTTCCACTTCACGATCGCCTTGTCGTCCTGGTCTTCCGCCTCCGCGCCTGTCTCCGGCTCGCTTCTCTTCGGTTCCATCTCAAGAACCGATTCGATTCGTTCCGCCGAAACAAAAGAACGCGAGAAAATGACAACGAGGTTGCCGAGTTTATTGAGTTCATCGAAAATACTGAAGATATAGTTAGTAAAAGTAAGGAGCATACCTGTTGTGATGATACCGCTGTTGATATGGTAACCGCCGGCCCACAGCACGCACACCACCGCCGAGTTCATGATCAGGATCGTGATCGGACGAAGCAGTGCCGAATAACGGGCAACCGAGATCGTCTCCTCTGCATACTTTTCACTGGCGCGATCGGTACTCTCCTGATGGTCCTTTTCGCGCGAAAAAGCACGGATCACGCGGATACCGGAAAGGCGCTCGTTGACATTCTTTCCGACTCCGTCGAGCTGTTTCTGTACGACACGGTACCGCACAAATGTCACGCGGATGATCATAAGAAGCGTCACCAGAAACAGGAACGCACCCACACCAATCACGATCGACATCGGCGCATCCAGAATGAGTGTCGCCACGACACCACCGATCGTGATAAATGGAACACGGAACACCAGTCGGATGAACATGGACACACCGGTCGAAACCTGATTCACATCGGAAGTCATCGCGACATTAAGAAAGGAAACACCGAACTTTTCTTGCTGTGCCACGCTCAAAGAAGTGACGTGTGTCAGAAGTCTTCCACGCAGTCTCGCGCCGACACCTGCACTGGCCTTCGCCGCGCAGTACTGGCAGATCGCCGCAGCGACAAGTCCCATCGCCGCCATGCCGAACATCAGCAGCGCCGTGCGCACGATAAATCCCCGACTCTCCGAAGAGAACCCGGTATCCACGATCTTACCCATAAGGATCGGAAGGAAAAGTTCCAGTATCGCTTCGAAAAGTTTCGCAGCGGGACCGATGATGAACTCCTTCCGGAAGTCCTTCATTTCATGAAAAATGTGCTTGTATTTCCCCATACCCTTTATCTTTCTGTCTTGTTCCAAAGTTGTCTTTATTGTCTTGCTTCTTCCGGCTCAGATCTGTTTTTGAACCGTCTTATACTCGCCGTCCTCGATGTAATAGGAACAACTCTGCTTCGGTCCCGCCATCATACGCTCCCACGCATCCTGGTCGATCGGCGCCTCGCAGAAATACTCCCCGCTCTCCTCATCGAAAATGTAATTGGAACATCTTTCACAATCGCTCATATTCTACCACCTTTTACCCATCGTATCGCACTTCTTCTTAACGACGGTCATCACTCACACGTCTGTGTTTCTTTCTATATTCACTGGGCATCTCACCCATATGTTTTTTAAATGCCTCGGCAAAATAACTCGCGCCCGAAAACCCGACTTCATACGCGATATCCACCACCGGCATGTCCGTATTCGTCAGAAGGTCCGCACCCTTTCTCAGACGGAACATCATCAGGTACATGATCGGTGTCTGGTTCAGATACTTCTGGAACAACTGGCAGCAGTTCGTCTTACCGATATTACCCACCTGACGGATATCGTCCAGCGTCACCTTACCACGATAGTTCGCAGCAATGTACGAGATCATGTCCTTCAGCTGCGAAAGCTGCGGTGAACTTGCTCGCACCTTCGCCGGCACCTTACCTGAATGCAGGAACAACTGCTCCCAGATCAGGAAGAACTGCCCCTGCGCGCCCAGTTCCAGCGTGATCTCATGTCTCATATAGTATACACGGTTTATCGCATCCAGAACATTTCTCTGCCACTCCATATCCGGCTTTAAGATCTGAAACGGATAATTCGTATTCTCGATGACCGGAGTCACGAACCGGTTCTCGATCTCCTGCGTCGCACAAAGAAGCATCGGATGAAAACGCACTGTTATAAACTCACACTCGAAACGCCCACCGGACGAAATGTCGTGCACCTGCCTGGAATTAATGAAGATCCCCTCCTCCTCTTCCAAAGGCACACTCTCACCATTGACCGTACAGCGCATGTGCCCACGAAGGATCACCAGAAACTCCACTTCATCATGCCAATGGCTGTCCACCTCAAACTTCGGATAATTCGAAAGCCAGTCCCTCCGGATCACCGCCGGAAACTCGACTTCGTCATAATTCACACCAATCGAATTTTCTATTCCTTTTTCCATCCAAAAACCGTTCCTTTTTCCTCAAAAGCACTGTAACATCAGCATTCCCGCTCATTTTACAGTCAAGTTCTTTCTTTGACAATATCAGAAACCTCGAAATATTGTTATAGTATCAAGGACTATTCTAATTGAAAGAAACGCATTTGTACACTACAATTAAAAACGTCAACAGACATCTCCCGTTTGTATGACTAAAATATTATCCTCTTCCTCACGGTTTGACCATCTCATCCCCAATGGTTGCTCTAACAGTGAGGAATTTTTTTTTGCCCCGAAAATGTTTCCTAAGATCAAAACAGCCCTGATCCGAAGATATAAGAAGAAGGAAAAGAAAAACTCTCCAACGACGAGTTATTTTGCGATAGCAAAATGTTGTCTGAGTCGGAGAGAGTTATTTCTTTTCCTTCTATTATTATACGATCAGGCTGTTTCGATCTTGGAAGCTTTCTCGAGACCTAACATCTTCACCGCATCTTCTCTCATCTTGAACTTGAGGATCTTTCCTGCTGCGTTCATCGGGAAGGAGTCTACGAAGGCTACATAGCGAGGTGTCTTGTGCTTGGCCATGTGATCTTTTACGTACTGCTTAACTTCATCTTCGGTGAGCGTAGAGCCTTCCTTCTTGATGATGCAAGCCATGATCTCTTCACCGTACTGTTCGTCCGGTACACCGATGACCTGAACGTCGGAAACATCAGGATGTGTATAGATGAACTCTTCGATCTCCTTCGGGTAGATGTTCTCACCACCGCGGATGATCATGTCCGTGATACGGCCGGTGATCTTGTAGTAGCCTTCCGGTGTTCTTCTTGCGAGGTCGCCGGTATGCAGCCAGCCGTCTTCGTCGATCGCGGCCTTGGTTGCCTCAGGCATCTTGTAGTATCCCTTCATGATGTTGTAACCACGAGCGCAGAACTCACCGTCTACGTTATCCGGGAGAACTTCGTTGGTAGCCGGATCTACGATACGGCACTCAACACCAGGGAGTTCCTTACCTACTGTCTGAACACGAACTTCGATGGAGTCATCGACACGGCTCTGGGTACATCCCGGAGCAGCTTCTGTCTGACCATAAACGATCGTGATCTCTGTCATGTTCATCTTATTTACTACGTCTTCCATGACCGGGATCGGGCACGGGGAACCGGCCATGATACCTGTTCTCATGTAAGAGAAGTCTGTCTTTTCGAAGTCAGGATTCTCAAGGAGTGCGATGAACATTGTCGGCACACCATGCATCGCAGTAACACGACGAGCCGTGATGGAAGCGAGTACTTTTCGAGGAGAGAAGTAATCGAGCGGAACCATCGTAACACCGTGTGTAACGGAAGCGGTCATTGCAAGGACCATACCGAAGCAGTGGAACATCGGCACCTGGATCAGGAGACGGTCCTCTGTAGAAAGGTTCATGCAGTCACCGATGCACTTACCGTTATTGAGTACGTTTCTGTGTGTGAGCATAACGCCCTTCGGGAAACCTGTGGTACCGGATGTGTACTGCATGTTGCAGACTTCGTCCGGCTCGGTAGCATCGATCAGGGCACGGAGTTCAGCGTCCGTAACCTTGGAATCCGCTGTTTCGAATTCATCATCCCAGAAGAAGCATCCGTCGTAATGGTTGTCGATCGTGATGACGTTCTTCAGGTACGGCAGTCTCTCGGAGACCATCTCGCCCGGCTTGGACTTAGCCAGTTCAGGGCAGATCTCGTTAACGATGTCTACGTAGTTGATATCCTTGTAGCCGTCCATCATGACGAGCGTGTCGGAATCGGACTGACGCAGCAGGTACTCGATCTCGTGGATCTTATAAGCAGTATTTACGGTAACAAGAACGGCACCGATACGAACGCAGGCCCAGAATGTCAGGAACCACTGCGGACGGTTGGTAGCCCAGAGTGCAACGTGGGAATCCTTCTTGACGCCCATAGCCATGAGCATCTTGGAAACGCGGTCTACGTCATCTCTGAACTCGCTGTATGTTCTTGTGTAATCACGCATGGTGTAAGCAAAAGCGGTCTGGTCCGGGAACTCAGTCGCAACCTTGTCGAGCATCTGACCGAATGTCATATCGACGAGGATGTCCTTCTCGAACATTCTCTGGCCCTTGCCTTTTTCGACATACTTGATGTTGGAAGGAACGACCTCGATCGGAGCCTCCGGGCGAACCTGCGCCTTGCTCTCCTTCTTGCTCGGCTCGATGACCTTCTTTGTACCCTTTGTCTTTTCCCAGGTACGTACGAAGTTGATGAACTGCGGGAATACGATCGCGGCGCTCTCGATTTCCTTTGCCCATCTCTTTACCCACTCGAGAGATACGAATCCGTCATAGCCTTTCTTATCCAGAAGCTCAAAAAGCTCTTCCAACGGGAGATCGCCGTGTCCCGGCAGGCGGTATGCGATGGATCCGTCTTCTTCCTTGATGGAATCTTTTACATGGATGTAGGAAACAAGGTCACCGACATTTGCCCATGTCTGCTCGACTGTCTCGCCGAAATAACGGAACGGGTGATGAACGTCCCAGAGTACTTTTACATAAGGAGAATCAACTGCCTCGATGAGCTTTCTCAGGCGGAATGTATCTGCATACACACCGTTGGTCTCAACGAGCAGTGTGACGTTCTTGCCTTCGCAGAGCGGAGCCAGATCTTTAAGGATCGCGATGATCTTCTCATCGTCGACTTCGCCTTCCGGTGCCGGATGGGCATCAGCAAGGATACGAACGTAGGAAGCACCACACTTATTTGCGAGTGCCACATATTCACCGATTTCTGTCGGTGCGATCTTCGCACCGTCTTCGTAAGCAAGTACACAGTTAGAGGAGAAGCATGGAATCTCCAGACCTAGCTTTCTAAGGTTTTCCATTGTGCGGTCCACTTCCGACGGAAGGAACGGCTTTGCATGGGACGCGGTGATCTCCTCACCCAGTCCTCTGATCTCAATTCCTGCATATCCAAGGTCATGTGCCATCGGATAAATGTCTTTCCACGACCACTCAGGGCAAGCTAATGTGGAAAATGCAAGCTTCATTGCCATATTCGAAAACCTCCGGTTTTATGTATGCAACGCCTATTCGCACAGCATACAGCATGTTAGAACGGCTATAGCATACACCCAAGAAAAGGCAAATGAAAAGAGAAAAAAGTGCTTTTGCATAATAAAGGCAAAAAAGCGGAAGAAAAAGCAAACTACTATGACCTAACGTGGGAAGCAAGGTTATGCTTTCGCCCCAAAAAGCGCATCAAGTTCGCTTTCCGGAATCGGGCAGCCCCAGAAGAATCCCTGGATGAAATCGCATTCGTACTTGGCGAGAAGCTCGAGTTTTTTCTCCTCATCGACGCCTTCGGCCACGGTAACCATCTTCATCTGGTGAACGAGGCTTATGATGGATCCGACCATAAGACGCTGCGTATCTTTTGTCGGCAGATCATCGATGAAAGACTTGTCGATCTTCAGCACGCTGATCGGCAGCTGGCGCAGATAGTTCATGGAAGAATAGCCTGTGCCGAAATCGTCCAGCGCGAGGGAAATGCCCATGGCGGAGATCTCTTTCAGGATCGAGATGGCATGGTCAAGATTGGAGACCAGTACCGACTCCGTGATCTCAAATTCCAGTTTCTTCGGATCGACCTGCGTCTTACTCAGGATCCGCTTGACGGACTGCATGAACTGCGGCGCCATCAGCTGCGCGGCCGAAATATTGACCGACATGATGCCGTCCCAGTGATACTTCTCACTATAAGCCTTCAAGGTCTTGCACGCTGTCTCCAGCACCCACTCACCAAGCGGCACAATAAAGCCGATAGTCTCTGCTACCGGGATAAACTCTGCAGGACTGATCTCGCCGATCTTCTCATTCTTCCAGCGGCACAAAGCCTCCAGACCGCGAAGCTTCTTCTCCTTTGTCGAGAACTGAGGCTGGAAGCAAAGATAAAGTTCATCGTTATCGATCGCCGACAGCAACTGACCTTCGTACTTGATACGGCGCATGATCTCGTCCTTCATTTCCTTGCTGTAGAACTGGACCATATTCTTGCCGTATTCTTTTGCCTTGTACATCGCCGTTTCCGCGCACTTGATCAGGTCCGAAGATGTATCCCCGTCCTGTGGGAAAAGCGCTATACCGAAGCTGGCGCTCATCTTATAGTCCGAGTCTTCCAGCGTAAACATCTGGGCGAAAGAATTCTTCACGGATTCCACATAAGAGAGGATCTCGCCTTCATCAAGCGGACGCTGGATCAATATGGCAAATTCATCGCCGCCCCATCTTCCCAGCATATCCTCTTCCGAGATAATGGACGCCAGTCTCGTACTGACGGCCTGCAGCATCAGGTCACCCACACGGTGGCCGATCGTATCGTTGATCTTCTTGAAGTTATCAAGGTCGATATAGACCAGGGCAAAAGACAGATTCTTATGTGCCAGAAGGCTGATCAGAAGATCCATTCTCGATTCGATCTTGATACGGTTCGGAAGACCCGTCAGTGTATCGTAATGGTTCATCTGGTACAAGCGCTCTTCGTTCTCTTTCATGACCCGGTTGTACTCGGTAAGCAGAGAATTCTGACGCTTCGTCTCTTCCTCACGGATCTTCAGTGCCGCATTCGCCTTCTCGAGATCCTCGGTCTTCTTCTCAACCTTCTCCATCTCTTTTGCGATACGGCTGTTATAAGCAAGAACGATACTTACGACAAGAAGGCTCAGCGCGGTCGTTGCCATTCCATTAACCGCATACTGGTCGTTAAATCTTACGATATTGATCATGGTCATGGCCATCTGCAGGATCGTTACCACCAGGACCGCACGGAAACCTTTACGGTTCAGCCATTGCACGATCAGAACGGAAAGCAGAAGCTGGATCAGCGTCAGGAAGCCACGGAATGCATGAAGGAAACTCAACTCTGGGATCATGGCGACGATCGGGTTGATAACGGCAAACACAGAAAAAGCCACGATGTAGATCACGATCCACATCGTGCTATGCTTGACCTGCCTCTCAGGATGCAAAGTCGTATCGATAAATCTCTCTATGAAACTGTTGGATTCACCATGTTCCGTCTTATTCATCTTTTCCGGTTGGCTTGTCATATACCCTCATCTCTCCAAGCGCCATTTTCATTATTTTCCTATCCGGATTCAAGCACAGTATAGCCGATTCGTGAACGTTTTGTAAATTGCTCACGCTACTAATGATATAATGTTCCGAAGGAGGCGTAGTATGTTTATTCCAAAAGCGGCGATCTTCGATCTGGACGGTACACTTTTCGACTCGATGACGATCTGGAAACAGATCGACGAGGAGTTCCTGCGACAGCGCGGCTTTGTCTGCACGCAGGATTACACCGACGCCATCAAGGCCATGGGATGGCTGGAAGGCGCCGAGTATACCATTGCAAGATACCATCTTTCCGAAACACCCGAAGAAGTCATGAACACCTGGTTTGCCATGTCGGAAGAATTCTACGCGCACCGTGTCGCAATGAAGCCTTATGCCAAAGAGTATCTCACTCTTCTTTCCGAGCATCAGGTCCCCATGGCGGTCGCCACATCTATGGAACCGCAGGCCAATATCGCTTTAGTCCTGGGCGCACACGGCATTACTTCTCTTTTCAAAAATATAACCCTCTCCACAGAAGTCTCCCGTGGAAAAGGGTTTCCTGATATCTATGAACTGGCTGCATCACGTCTGGGGCTGCCGCCACAGGACTGTGCCGTTTTCGAAGATATACTCGTTGCGATCCGAGGAGCCGCATCCGGCGGCTTTCAGACCGTAGGCATCTTCGACCCGGTTTCCGAAAACGATTGGAAAGATATCGAAAAAGAAGCGGATCTCGCTGTCCGGACGTGGCAGGAACTGCTCTGAGCCTACTTACACGCGGTGGATATCCATCAGCGTCTCATCATCACTGTCGACATAGATGATCTCATGTTTGGACTTTCTGCCATGGATCGCGGCATACACACCACACAGACCGGTGATCAGGCCAATGCCGCCTACGATCAGCATCTCGGCCCAGAAGACCACATACTGCTCCGCAAGTCGTGCCGATCTTTCGTGGAACGGAAGCTTGATGCCGTTCAGACTGTCCACCGACTTTTTCAGCGGGAAGTATTTCTCATAAAGTCTCAGCACGTTGAAACGGCCGGTATTGTTGACGACCTCCATGACCGTGTTACCTTCCTGATAACCCAGTTCGTCACCTAAGACCTTCATGAGATCATTGTATGCGATGTTCTTGATCGGGTCGGTCAGGAGCACCTCGTAGCAGGTAACGGCAAGGTCTGTCTCCTTGACGGAATTGTCTATATCCGAATCTGTTTTTGAAACGGAAGGACCATTGATCAGGCGGGCCAGCTGTCCGAAGTTAACATAGGCACGCGGCTTCGTCACATCGGTCGCCTCCGCGATCGCATCGTCGCCCTCACAAACGACGCCCACAACTTCGTAACGGGTCTGGTTGATCTCCACCTCTGCACCAAGGACTTCGTAGGAATGGAAAAGATTCCAAGCCATCTGCGTATTCAGCACGATTGCAAATCGGTCTCCGCCTTCCGCGGCAAGAAATCCGCCGCTCTCATAACGGAACGGATGGACCATACCATAGTTTCCGCCGACACCGACGATCTCAGCGGAAGTGACCGATCCCCGTTCATCCTTATTCAGATAGCCTTTAGCCGGATACGTAGCCGTGGAAGAATAACAATCTGCCCACAGGTTTTGAAGTCCGTTCATGATGGCCTGATTCCTCTTACTCGAAGAATTATTGGACTCCTCCGTCAGCGCCAGCGCCTCATGAAGCTGCTGGACTTTTTCCTGGTTCAGTCCCTCGGAGCAAGCTCTCGGTGCCGAACCGTCATCCTGTTCCAGTCCTCTGGAGATCACGGTAAGCTGCCGGTAGGAAAGGTTTTCCGATCCGAAGTATTCGGCACTGTACTGGAAGAACTGTCCGTCCAGTATTGAGTTGATCCGGATCACGGATGCCACTGACAGAGCGATACTGCCTGCCACCACGATAAACGGGATCGAGATGGCCACATGGTGCCACGTACGGCACAGCGAAGCCCAACGGTTATGGAAGAAATTCTTCAGTTTGGACTTAACTTCCATTTAGTTGCTCTCCCCCTGCGCAAGACGGACCTGTTCTCCGTTCGAGATTGGTTTTTCGGTACGGACGATGCAGTATGCGAAACTGATACCCGATCCTTCGATCGCGCAGGAAGTCGCATCCTCTGCAATTACTTTTACGGTTACTTTTCTGGCGATATAGCGCTCGCCGAGCGGGGAATTCTTCGTAACGAGGATGTAGATGAAAGATCCTTCCGAATCCGTCTGCACCGCGCCCTTCGGAACGACACATTCATACTGACGGTTCGATGTGGAGATCGTACAGTTCACTGTCGTTGTGCCCGGCATGAGCCACGTACCGGTAACGTTGATCTTAACGATGCAGGAATTCATCGGATCACTCGGGTCCGGACGAACAGAATCCACAACAGCCGTATCACAGTAATCCGTCTTCACATCCATACCCGGATACATACTGTCGGCAGCCTGTCTTTCCACAGGACATTCGATATAGAAACCGGACTGCATATCCGCGATAACAAACATGATCTCGTCTTTCTGCACTTCCTGTCCACGGGAGACATTGCATCCGATCAGGCATCCGGAGATCGGCGCCTTGATCTCGGTAAGGGCATAGAACTCCTCGAGTTCCTTGATCTCTTTTTCCATGGCTTCGAGTTCTTTTGCCGTTTCGGCTTTCTTGTCCTTTGCCTTATCGCTGTTGATCGAGTCGGTAGTCAGTGCGTCGGACAGTGCATTCTGGCTCTGGGTCAGGGAATGCTCTGCATCACGTACGGACTTTTCCGCGTCTTCTACCTTCGGAAGCTGTTCGAGCATCATGAGATTCTGCTGTGCGTCTTCCAGATCTGTCTCCAGACGTGTCGCCTCGGTCTCTTTCGCCGTGATCTGGTTGGCATATTCGATGACCTGGTTTGCTGCCGCCTGATATGTGGCATTCATATTATCCAGTGCCAGCTGCGCTGCCTCTACGGCCTTCGTGCATGCTGTGAGCTTATCTGCATCGAACATCGGATCATCCGGATCCGTGATACACTGTCTCAGTGCGACCTGCGCCTGAAGAAGCGCATCGTTCAGTTCCGGAAGAGCAGCATAAGCCTCATCTCTTCTACCCTCGGCCTCCTGCTTCTTTGCCGCCAGGCTTTCCTTATCCGTCGCATTTCTGGCGATCGCATTATTGATGTTTGCGATATTGTTGTTTTCCTGCTGGATCAGCGCATCTTTATTTCTAGCCTGCTCCAGAGTCTTTCTGGCTTCTTCCAGTGCTTTTTTAGAAGATTCTACGGAAGAGTTGTAATCATAGTAATCCGTCGGACGGTTCGGTTCACGGTTTTCGTACTCGATCTCTTTCTTTCTGTCCTCGAGTGCCTTCTTCTTCTCTTCGAGGTCCTTCTTGTCCTCAGGAACTTTCAGCGTAGCAATGACATCGCCCGCTTCTATGTCAGAATACAGATATGCATCCACGGAATCGATGGTGATATTTCCGGGAGCCTTGATTTCTTTCGTTACGGCAGCCTGTACCGTTCCCTGCGTCTTCTTGATGGAACTCAGTGTCGAACCATAGATCTGCATGGTACTGACCTGTGTCAGCGTCATGTTCATGATCGTATTGGAAAAGAATGTAAGTACGCCCATTAAGACGAGAAAGATAATGAATCCTCGAACGATCCACTTTCTGCTTTTCTTTTTCGTTCTAACTTCTGACATCGTAAAACCTCCTGAAAACTCTCACCAAATCCTATTTGATTCCCGATCGGGAAATACCTTCCACCAGATACTGTTCTCCGTAAAGGAAGATCAGAAGCGGCGGAACCATGAATATAAACGAAGCGGCAAAGGCCACACCGACCTCGGACGCATTGATCTGCGAAAGGAATACCGACAGCGGCTGCTTGCCTGCATCCTCGAGGAGGATCAAGGGCTGCTCGACCATATTCCAGTAGTCGATAAACAGCAGGATCGCCATCGCGTAGATCGCACTCTTACACATCGGCAGACATATCTTCGTGAAGATATTCCACTCATTGGCGCCATCGAGCTTGGCCGCCTCGATATAGGAAGACGGGATCTGGCGCATGTATTTACTTAGTAGGAAGATACTGAACGTCGAGAATATACCCGGCAGTATGATCGCCCACCAGGTGTTATAGATCCCCAGTTTATTGGCGATCAGGTAGTTCGGCACCAAAGTTACCTGGAAAGGCATGAGCATCAGGATGACGTACGAGAAGAAAAGCACTTCTCTTCTCTTTTTCCTGTATCTTGCAAAGCTGTACGATGCCAGACATCCGACCAGGATCTGTCCCAGCACGATCGGTACGACCAGTGCAACAGAGTTCCAAAACTTAAGAAGATAAGTCGGGCTCAAGAACAAGAGTGTCTTATACTGGCTGAATGAAACCGAATCCGGGATCATCTTCAGCTTCGGTGTAGAAGAAAGATATGTCTTCGTCTCGGCCGAAGCGGAAGAAAGGCTGTTATAGACCGCGCTGTAGTTCGTCTTGATCTCATCGGTAGACATGAACGAGTCAAGGATCGTCAGTACGATCGGCATCAACGCAAAGATCGCTACCAATGTCGCAAGAAAAAGTCCCAGAGCAGTCCAGATACGGCTTGTCACTTTTCTGACCTTCGCCTGACGTCTGGCTACGGCTCTTCCCTTTTCATGACGCTTCTCGATTTCTTCTTCGGAAAGACGTACGATCTCGACTTCTTTCAGTTCACGGATGGATGCATGCTCGTGCTCGCCTTCTTCGTGAAAAGCACTGTCGTTTCTTATCTGCAGTGGAGTAATTGCGTTCTTCTTCATGCCTTACTCCTCCGTATCCCGGCCAAGCCGGTTCTCTGCGATGAACAGTGCACCTACGATGATGATCATGGCGATACACATGATGATCGCCGCAGCAGTCAGCTTCGCATTATCCAGATGCGTAAACATGTTGTTCATGAAGTTCTGAAGCATGTAGAGCGCATCGACCGGATAGTCACCGGTAAGAAGATAAACTTCACGGAAGATCTTAAAGGAGTTGATCAAGGACATGATCCCGACGAAGAAGATCGTCGGCCAGAGGTACGGAAGCTTGATGCTGAAGAATCTTCGAAGTGCATTTGCGCCGTCCATCTTCGCAGACTCGAGCTGTTCCTGCGGAACCGCGGAGATCGCGGAAATAAAAAGCACCATGTTATACCCCAGGTTCTTCCACAAGAACAAGATCAGGATGACCAGTCGGGACCAGTCGGACTTCATCCAGTCGATCTTATCGATCCCGAACCATCCCATGTAGGTATTCATGGCACCGTTATAACTGAACATGACCTGCCAGATCAGAACGATGGAAGCAACCGGAACCATCATCGGGTTCAGCATGATGCTTCGGAAAGCGCTCTTTCCCGGAAGCTTGGAGCTTAGGAGCAAGGCCAGCAGCAGTGACAGAAGTACTGCCAGCGGTACGGCAAGGCCGGCAAAGATCATGGTATTTTTTGCTGCACTTCGGAAAGCCTGATTGTTCCAGACATTAACGTAGTTATCAAAGCCGACGAATTCGGAATTGGTTGCGCTTCTCTGGAACGACTGAACCAATACGATCAGCATAGGTCCGAAGAAGAAAAGTAAAACACCGAGAAAACTCGGAGTCAGATAACCTGTAAAAATGAACCACTCACGGACGCTCTTCTTGCGTCTTCCTTTAATCCGTCTTTTTCGTACTTCATCCGGGTTATATTCATGTGCGGCCATCAGCAGGTTCCTTCGTTACATATATTTAGAGACAGAACATCATATATTAAGGACATTCTATCATAAGAGTTTTAGTTTGTATTCTAATAAATGAGGAGGGGGTGGGAGCGAGGGGGGTGATCCTCGCTCCCGGGGTATGAAAGTAAATAGAAGATAGTAAAGGTTCTCATTCTATTTGATCGAGGGGAGAATGGGTTTGGAGGATGCTCTCCCTTCGACAATTTTATTCTCGCATTCGGGGATGACTATCAAGTGACCTTTAAGTGACAGAATTGTCACTTTCCCGAAAGCGCCTGTAACTCCTGCATTTAGCGCTCGTTTACGATCGTTTTTACCTTGTCCTGAATGATCTTTGCGATCTGATCGGCAGGACGCTGGCCGGCAAAGAAAGCGGCCACTTCTTCGTTCACGACATCCATAACGACCTGGTCGGCTCCAATACTCTTGGTGACGCGCTCGATCGTCTTTCTCAGGCTGTCGATATCCGCTTCTTTCATATCAAGCGGATACGGATCGTTTCCGTCAAAATCGTAGAATTCTTCCGGATTTTCTTTCCATCTCTTCTTGTCTTCGTTGTATTCATCTATCTCTGCTTTCGCCATGGTAGTAAACGCATCGCGGTGGATCGGGAAGCCGCCGCCGTAATCACACAGTTTATCCTGCATTTCTTCCTCAAAAAGGAAACGGATAAAGTCCCAGGCATCCTCTTTGTAATCTGATGCCGCCGAGATCGCAAGCGAGCGTGTGGCATACGCGCCAAGTCCGCTCTTTCCGTCGGAAGGGGCACCGATGATCGTGACCTTGCCTTTCCGTTTGGAAAGGGTCTCCATATACTCCCGGAAACCACTCAGATACAACGTATCCATAGCGATCAGATCATTCTCGAATCTATCCTCATCCTCGATCTTTCCACTCATCACCGCTTCCTGATAAAGCATCGGGTCGTCATATGCGATCTCTTCATTACCATACTTCTTACAGATCTCCAGAAGCTTCATAAACGATTCGCCGTCAAAGGAGACCTTTTTCTGATCGTAATCGATGAAATCATACAGGTTCGCATCGAGGATGCTTCCCAGCATATCTTTTCTGCTATAGTACGAATCAAATACAGACATCTTGTCCGGGAGATTGGAAAAAACCTGGTCGAATTCAGCGTAAGTCCAGCTGTCCCTGTCTCCTACCACATCTTTGTTGGCGACGTAACCTTGGACATAGAATGTCAGTGGGATCTGGTAAAGCTTGTTATTTATCTCGAAGGAACGGAATACATTGTCGAAGTA